>JBCCRC010000044.1:0-28888 GCA_039208375.1 Pseudomonadota bacterium
CCCAAAGGCGCACCTGCGGGAAAATGGTTCAGCTTCTGGTGGCTGATACGCCGCCCCAGGCTTTCGTAGATGCCTGCGTCGCCTCCTGGGCGGCCACGGGTGGCGAGATCGAGCCGATGCTGCGGGCGATCCTGCTTCACCCGGCCTACATCACCAACGCGAGTTACCAGCGCAATAAGGCCAAAACGCCGTTCGAATACGCCGTGTCGACGATCCGTGCCTTTGGGGCTCGGCCAGAAAACTCGGACGACAGCGATTTTTACACCCGCTTCCGCAATGCGTTTGAGCGCGCCGGTGAAAGCTACCTGCGTTTCCCGGTGCCCACGGGCCTGCCGGAATACGCAGCCGCCTGGCTGAATTCGGCCACCATGGTGGCGAGCTATAACCAGATCGCTGATGTGGCCGAGCGCCGGCAGGAATACGGGATCGATCTGGCCGCGGATATCGCAGCGGCAGGCATCGAGACGGCCGAGGAAGTGGCCGGCTACTTGCTCACCGTCGCAACGGCAGACCAGTTCACCCGCGAGGAATACGAAGCCGTAATCGCCATTCTCAAGGGCGATGACGGCATCTTCGAGCCTCGCGTTCAGGATGAAACCCGCGCCCTTGAGCGGGCGATGGGCCTGATCGCCGTTCTGCCCAGCTTCCAGATCCAATAACTGCCCCTCCAGGCATACGCCGAGAAAGGTGCTATCATGCAAAATCGCCGTGAATTTCTGAGCTCGCTCACAGCTGCCGCCGCCATGGTCGGCGCCGCCGGGGCGCCCAAGTTCTCCTTCGCGCAACAGGCTGGGGGCAAGACCTTCATCAAGGTCTTCATGCGGGGTGGGGCCGACGGGCTGCACCTGTTCCCGCTCTTCGGGGATCCTTTTTACTATCAATATCGCCCCGATCTTGCGATCGAGCCGCCGTCGAATGACATAAACAGCGCCCTCGATCTGGGCGACAACATGCGCGGCATGAACCCCAATCTCGAACTGCTTATGGAGATTTGGGACGCCGGCAACATGATGATCGCGCCCTCAAACTCGTTCAACCCCAACAACCGCTCGCACTTCGATTGCCAACGGTGGATCGGGACGGGCGCGCGCAACAATCTGATCGACGGGTATCTCAACCGCTATATGCAGAACACCGCCGGGCCGGATCACCCGCTCCGCGGTCTTGTGGCCGGCAAAACCTCGATCAGCACCGAGATCCGCGGCGAAATCCGTGTGCCTGCGATCAGTTCTGCCAACGGGTTTGAGTTGGAGAATGGTGATTTCTGTTCAGGCAGCGGCTGCGCCGACAACCAGCTGACCGAGATTATGCGCGAGATCAATTCGCATGACGTCGACCTGTCAGCCGTCGAAGGCCAGGTGCGCGACAGCCAGCTTGTGATGCTTGACTCGATTGCCGAGGTTCAGGCAGCGGGCATGGACTACACCCCAAGTGCGGGCGGGCTGGATTACTCAAACTCCAGCCTTGGGCGCGGCCTGCGCCTTTGCGCGCAGCTTCTCAAGGCAGGGGTGCCGCTAGAGGTGGCGGCGCTCGATTGGAACATCGGCTGGGATACGCACTCCGATCAGATTGCCACAGGCACCAACCGCTTTACCGATCAAAGCAAGCGCTACCACAGCCGCATGGTGGAAGGGGCCTCCGATTTCCTATGCTTCTACCGCGATATGGGCGCCGAAATGAACGATGTCGTCGTGCTGGTGGGCAGCGAGTTCGGCCGCACCAAGAAGGAAAACGGATCGGACGGGACAGACCATGGCGAGGGTGGCGCGTGGTTTGCCTTCGGCGGGCCCACCGTGCGTTCGATCGCGCCCGATGTCTCGACAATCGATGACACCGTAGTTAACCGCAATTGGCTGCCAACCGTCACCAACTACCGCAACATCGTTGGCGAAATCATGGTGCGGCACATGGGCATGTCCGATCAGCTGGTATCGACAGTGTTTCCGAACCATAGCTTCGAGAACTACCAACTTTTCAATGCCTCTGCCTAGGTAACGCCACAGTTTGCAGGCAGGTTCGCGGCGACGCGTGAGGTTAGGTAGGGTGCTCCGACGGTGACGGAACAGACCGGCGACATTGGTTTGGAGCGGCAATCTTTGCCGCTCCTTCAGCGTTTGACCTGGGCGCGTGCCGTGCTGACGCAAAGCATCGCCGAGCTTGTCTCGCCCGAACAGAAGCCGAAAGGGCCGACGCGTTTCTACGTGGAGCTTGGCGGCAACAGCCTCAGCATCCGGGCTGTGGGTGACCCCGATAGCCTGCCGGCCGATGAGGAAGGGCTTGAAATCGTTGCCTCTCTTGTTGAAGACGGCGCGGCGGATCTGGTTCTTGCCGATGAGAGCTGTATCGATCTGAGCTTTCGTTTGCCGCCGGGGCCGCTTTCGGAAGTGCGTGGAATGATCGCCTCGGAAATCAGCTTCAAATCGCCATTCTCTGAAGAAGCCACGCTTTCATTCTGGGAGGCGCGCGAGGCCGATGATGGTGGCTGGTGGGTGCGCGCAGCGATTACGCTGAAAGACCGCGTGCTGAACGTGGCCGAGACGATGCAGCAGGCGGATCTGACGGTGAACGCGCTGGTGCGGGAGCATGCCGGTGGTGAGCTGAGGGCCGTTCCGCCCTGGGCTGAGCCGTCTACCAAGCCTGGGCCGCCCGCGCTCGCGGCCTTCCGCAACCTTGGCGCAACGGCGCGTGCCGCGTTTCTGGGGGCGGGCGTTTTCTTGCTGTCCTCGGCACTGCTCTGGGGTCAGGTCACGCTGCGCGACTGGTCGCTCGCGGACGAAGCCGATGCCGCGCGCGCCACGCTCAGCGCTGGTGCCCAGGCGTCGGCGCGCATGCGGGGATTGGAAAGCGCCATCGCCCAATCCACCGAAGTGCTCGCGCTGACCGGGACCATGAGCGCACTCTTGCCGGATGGAGTGTGGCTAGATCAGATCCTTGTCGATGGTGACGCCGTAACGCTGGTGGGCTTCGGCCCGTCCGCCGCTGACGTCACCAGGCTTCTCGCCACGGTGCCCACGCTAGGCGATGTGCAGTTTGCCTCGCCGGTCGTGCGGGACAATTCCCAATCGATCGAGCGGTTTCGGATATCGGCAACCCTGTCGCCAGGGGCGGCACAATGAGCACGTTTCATTTCGCAACCCCGGATCTTCCCCGCAAGGTGGGCCTTGGTGCCGTTTGTGCCGTTGCGCTCGCCCTTGGCCTGCTGGCGCTCTTTTTGGTTTCCGCCGCCGGCGAACGGCGCGCATCGGTCGCCGACAAGCAAGGTCTGATCGCGCGTGCCGATGCGATGGGCACAGGGGCCGCGATTGGGCTTTCCGGCGACAACTTCTTTACGGGTGATACCCCGCAACTGGCCCAGGCCGCGCTACAAACCAGCCTGCAAGGCTTGGCCGACGCGCATCGGATCGATGTGGAGATGATACGCGCCGACGAGATCGAACAAATCGATGGGCTGGTGCGGCTCAACCTTACGATAAACGGTGTCGCGCCAGAGATTGAGCTTGGCAGCTTTCTCCACGGCCTTGCGGCCATGACACCTATCGTGATCGTTGAAGACCTTAGCCTGCGCCCCGCCCGTGCAAGCCGCAGCAACCCGGAGCGTCGGATCGCGTTTTCGGCCAGCCTCTACGGGGCACAACGGCCATGAGGCAGCTTTCTCTTCCAAGCAGCCTTTCCGGCGTTCGTGGCCTTGCGCCTGCGGCGATCATTGTGGCCTTTACCACTGCTGCTTTCGCGATCTGGCTTCCAGGTAGTGCCGATCACGGCCAAGCGGCGGTGCCGCAAACCACCACGATCGACAGCCGGCTGGCCGCGCGATCAGAGCGCCTCTCGGCCCTGATCCAAGACACCGATACGCGCCCGGTCTTCCACGGCTCGCGCCGCCCGGTGCAGTCCGCGGCGGCCCCCGCCGCGCCAGAGCCTGTGCTCAGCCTTCTTGGCGTTATCAGTGACGGCGGCGAGAAGATCGCATTCGTACGGATTTCTACTGGTGCTGCACTTTACAGTGTGGGTGCGGGCGATACCGTCGGAGCGTGGCGCATACTCAAGATCGGAACCGAAAGCGTGCAGGTGTCGAAGAACGGTGCGGCGCCCTTTACCCTTCGGATCGACTGAATTGATCGGGCACTACCCATTTATTATCAATATCCTAAAAGATAATATTTAGAAAACACTTTAGGCCTAAAGCGAAGCGGACGGTACTTGGTCAGAGCTTCGCTCCGCGCCGGGTCAGATGAGGACACGTTCGGTTAAAGGCATATGAGAGTACCAGCACGCAGTTGACCCATGTCAACGTCGCATAGCGCTAAAGGTGTCAGGAAAGGCTGACACCAAAGGCGGGGTTCCCATGCGCATTCTGTTTGTTCATCCCAACTACCGCTCTGGCGGCGCAGAGATTGCTGGAACCTGGCCTCCCGCTTGGGTGGCCTACCTCACTGGGCATCTGCGCCAATCGGGTTTCGATGACATCCATTTTATCGACGCGATGACCGATGAGATGACGGATGCAGACCTTGCCAAGCGAATGGAAGACTTGGCGCCAGATGTGGTGGGGGTCACGGCGATCACCCCATCAATTTACCGCGCCGAAGATGTGCTGAAGATTGCACGCGACGTGGTGCCGAATGCGGTTCGCGTCATGGGTGGGGTGCATGCCACATTCATGTACAAACAAGTTCTCTCAGAGGCACCGTGGATCGATGTGATCGTGCGGGGCGAGGGCGAGGAGATCTGCACCGAACTGATGCTGGCCATCGAAGACGGTCGCTTCCCGGCCGACCGGCACAAAATAAAGGGCATCGCTTTCGCAGAGGGCGATCAGATCGTCGCCACCCAAGCCGCCTCCACCGTTAAAGATCTCAGTAAGATCCGTCCGGACTGGACGGTGCTTGACTGGGCGAAATACATCTACATCCCGCTTGGCACGCGCGTGGCGATCCCGAACCTTGCGCGCGGCTGCCCCTTCACCTGTTCGTTCTGCAGCCAGTGGAAATTCTGGCGCGATTACCGAGTGCGCGACCCCAAGGATGTGGTCGATGAGATCGAGGATCTTGTGGAAAACCATGGTGTCGGTTTCTTCATCCTCGCCGATGAAGAGCCCACGATTAACAAGAAGAAATTCGTGGCCTTCTGCCAGGAGCTGATCGACCGCGGCCTGCCAAGGCGCGTGAAGTGGGGCATTAACACCCGCGTCACCGATATCTACCGCGATAGAGACCTTCTGAAGTTCTACCGAAAGGCGGGGCTGGTGCATGTGAGCCTAGGCACCGAAGCCGCGGCACAGATGAAGCTCGATATTTTCAACAAGGAAACCAAAGTCGAGGAAAACAAAACCGCGATCCGGCTTCTGCGCGAGGCCGATATCCTTGTGGAAGCCCAGTTCATCGTGGGGCTCGATAACGAAACGCCTCAAACGCTAGAAGAAACCTACCGCATGGCGTGGGATTGGCAGCCCGATCTTGCGAACTGGTCGATGTATACCCCCTGGCCATTCACGCCGCTCTTTCAAGAACTGAAGGATCAGGTCGAGATCTACGACTTCTCGAAATACAACTTTGTCACCCCGATCATGAAGCCCGCGGCGATGGAGCGGGGCGAATTGCTCGATGGCGTGATGAACAATTACCGCCGCTTCTACAGCAAGAAGGCCCTCTTTCATTACCCCTGGCGCGGCACCGGGTTTCGCAGGCGCTACCTCTTGGGCTGCCTTTATGCCTTCCTCAAGGCCGGCTTCCAGCGCACGTTTTATGATCTTGGCAAGGCGGGCTATTGGGGCCCGCAAACCAAGGATTCGGTCGATTTCCACGACGATGAAACCCGTCAGATCGCCGAGGCGCAGATGGCGGATTGGGAGGCCGCGGCGGACAAGGCCGCCAAGGCGGCCGAACGGCGTGAGGCCCTGCGCGCGCAAGGCAAAGAGCGGGCGATTGTGCGCAACCAATCCTTCAAGATGCCGAACGGGGCGGAAGTGCGGGCCTGCGGTGGTGGCGATCAGCAGATAGAGGATGTTTGACGCCGATCCTTCTGACAGCGGCCCCTTTCAAAGCGGCCTGATCGGCCCCAACGCAATCCTGCAACTTATACCTGTTCTTGACCGTTTCGGAGGCCATGACTGGCGCATGGCGGTGCTGGCCGAGGCCGGGATCAAAACGCTGCCCGACGGTAGCGGCATGATTCCCGAGCGTGAGGCCGCCCGCCTTCACCGCCACCTGCGCCGCGTTGCACCCGAGGCCGCGCCGCGCCTTGCCCACGAGGCTGGGGTTGAAACCGCCCACTACATCCTTGCCCACCGTATTCCGCCTCTGGCGCAAAGGTTGCTTAGGGCATTGCCGCCATGGGCGGCGGCGCGGCTGCTCTCCCGCGCCATCGAACGCCATGCGTGGACGTTCGTGGGATCCGGCGCCTTTCGCGTGGTCAGCCCGTGGGCCTTCGAGATCACCGACAATCCGCTGATTGCAGGGGAGGCAAGCGAGGGGTGCCTCTGCCACTGGCATGCGGGGGTTTTCACCCGTCTCTACCAAACCCTTGTGGCCGGCGACTGTATCTGCACGGAAACGAAGTGCGGCGCGCAGCGCGAAAACGGCTGTTGCCGATTTGAGCTGCGGCGCGCGCCCTGACAACCACGCCCTACGCTGCGATCTGGCGCATGAGTTCTTTGAGGGTTCGAACGTCCGCCTCTGGCAACGGCGCGACAAGCTCGCCAATCGTGTCCGCCAGCACCGCCTCTAACGTTGCGACGACGGCGCGGCCCTTCTCTGTGAGAAACACAACGCTGGCCCGCTGATCGCGGGGCGAGGGGTGGCGCGCGACAAGCCCCTTGGCCTCTAGCGTGCGCACAACCCGCGTCATCTGCGATTTGTCGCGCGCAAAACGCTCGGTACGTGCGTGAAGCTCAGGCTGGCCCATCTCTGCCAGCGTTAGCAGAAGCATACCCCCGGCAGGCCCCACATTCTCTGTATCGAACTCCGCCGCCCTGGCCTGAAGCGACGTGTGGATACGCCGCGTGAAGCGATCGACAAAAAGCGCGAGTTCACTATCCGCCATGGGCCCGGCTTAGTTGGCTTTGGTCGAGGCGTCGAGAATAGTCGATAAAGTCCACTGATTCCTATGCCCCGCAGGTCGGGTGCTTTTGTCCAGGAGGTGCGCAGATGTCGTCCGCCAACATGATGTTTCTGAAGACTTCCGCAGTGCTTTGGATGATCTGGGGCCTCGTGCATACATTCGCCGGGGTGATCGTGCTGACAAGCGACGCAAGCGGTGGATTTTAGGCGATTGCTGATGCCGTCGACCCTGCGCTTCTCGAGAACGACTATGCGCCAGCGGTGGGCGGCATTCTCAATCAGCATGGTTGGAACCTGGGCTAGTTCGGCATCGCCACCATTATCGGAGCCGGTTTCATCTGGCGTGGGAACATGACGGCGATTTGGGTCACCAGGCTCATCGGCGGGCTCGCCGATGTGGGCTATCTTCTGTTTGTCGATTTCCCCGGATACGTGAACTTCTTCCCGGGTACGCTGATGACGCTGGTTTCAGCAACCGCCGTGGCGCTAAGCTTCTGGGTGTGGCTGTCAAACAGGAAACCCCAGACGCAGTCTTAGGTGGGAAAGCGCGACGGTCTTCGCGCGTTCGTCACCCCCGCAAAACGCCACCACCCTGGCGCGATCGGCGGCTAGCGCCGGATGACCGTCGGCCAGCCCATCATCTTTGAAAACGAGAACCCTTTTCCGCCGCCCCGCGATGCTGTTTCCGATCGGCGGATGACCAGAGGGAGGAACATGTTTGCCATGCGGCCATGCCGAGGGATCACGGAACCCGTAAAGGGCTTGCGGCGGCTAAGAAGCGGGATCGGAAAGCTCGCCATCCGCGCGTGGCGGCCGATGATCGAGCCGGTGTAGGGCTTGCGGCGGCTCAGCAGAGGGATCGGGAAGTTTGCCATGCGCGGCCCGCCCGGCATGAGCGAGTTCGTTCCCGTCTTACTGTTGATTAGGTGCGGGAACGGCCAGTTCGCCATGCGTGCATGGCGCGCAATGATCGAGCCCGTGTAGGGTTTCCGCCGACTGATCAAGGGGATCGGCCAGTTGGCCATTCTTGCGTGGCGCGGGAAAATCGACCGCGTATAGGGTTTTCGTTTGCTCAAAAGCGGGATCGGCCAGTTTGCCATGCGCGCATGCCGCGGGAATATGGATTTGACGTAGGGCGTATATTCCATCAGCAGCGGATAGAACGCGCTTGTCATATGTCGGTGGCCCGGTACGTCCGAAGCCACGAAAGGCTTGCGCCGAATGATCAGGGGAAACGGCCAGTCGGCCATGTGGAAGGTGGTGCTGTCGGGGTCCCTGCGCCGTGTCAGCATGTGCGGATGGTCGCTAAGAATGCTGAGGCCAGTGCCCCGCTCATCTTTCACGTAGACCTCTTCGGTCAACGGGCCGAGATTTGCTGCGCCCATCTCGCGCATCACGTCGCGCGTGGTCTGGGCAACGCCAAGGGGCTTGTACGTAGCGCGCACCAGTAAAACGGCGCCGCCCTGTGCTACTCGTTCTGCGTAGGCCCGGGCCGTTTCAGGCTCCACATGCGCATCGGTCAGCGTTTCCGCAAGCCCATCGGCACTGTCGAAAAGATCGATGATCCGAACCGAAAGGCCCCTGCGGTGGATTAGCTCATGCTTGGCAGCGCGGGCTTGTTTCGCACTGTCAAAATACCGCGTGATGATATTGGTCATGATACCTCCACTGGATTTGTATGTGGGGCGGCAACGCCCGATGTCTGCTCTTTTCGGCTGAAGAGCGGGATGGCCACCACGATCGCCAGGGCAAGAAACAGGATTTCGATCAGGAATACCGCATTATATGGCATATGCACCGGAAGCTCGGAAAACGCCGGAAGTGCAACAAGAATATCCCGTACGATCCCGCCAAGCGCCACGCCGATTCCAGCGCAGGTGGCTTGCACCGCGCCCCAGGCCCCAAGCGACAGCCCGATCTGCTCGCTGGGGGCAAAGCGGATCGTAGCCGTCAGCGTAGCGTGTCCGAAAAGCCCCGCGCCTAGCCCGGTTGCGAGCGTTCCCAAAACAAACAGGGCCGGCCCAATCGCAGCAGACGACAGGATGATCGCGATAAACCCCGGAATGCCGATCAACGCGCCACAACCGGCAAGCCGTGCCGGAGAGCCCCCCGATGACAGCGCTTTAGACGCGACAGCGAAGCCAAGAAGCGTTCCGCCCGCCAGAACAGCGGTCAGTCGTGTGGTTTCGGCCACCGAAAACCCAAGCGCCTGGCCGCCATAGGGCTCCAGCAAAACGTCAGCCATCCCAAAGCCGAACGTGCCGAGGCCAATCACCGTCAGAAGTCGCATCGTGCCGGGGCGCGCGACCAATTCGCGCCAGGCATCACGAAAACGGATATGAGGTGCCAGTTCCATCTGGCGCGCCCGTTCGCGATTACGCCCTTCCTGTTTCCAAAGGGCCAGAAGGTTCAGCGCGACGGTCACAACTGCTGAGCCCTGGATCACCTGGATCAGTCGCCCGGGCGTATAATCCGACAAAAGCGCACCGTAGATCAGGGCGCTGATCACCATGCCGAACAGCAGCATGACATACATTAGGCCAACAACTTTCGGCTGGTCTTCCTGTTTCACAAGGTCTGTGGCGAGAGCCAGGCCAACGGTCTGCACCATGTGCAGCCCGGCGCCCACGAGCAAGAACGCAAGGGCGGCCGAGGACAGCCCCACCCAACGGGGTGCATCGACCGCTTCGCCATAGCCCGACAGCACCAGAAGCGCGAAGGGCATGATCGCGAAACCGCCAAACTGATACATCGTGCCCTTCCAGATATAAGGCACGCGGCGCAGCCCGAGGGCAGAGCGGTAAGTGTCTGACTTAAAGCCGATAAGTGTGCGGAAGGGCGCAAAAAGCAGGGGCAGGGCCAGCATCCCGGCAACCAACGTGGCCGGTACGGCCAGTTCGACGATCATCACGCGGTTCAGGGTGCCCACAAGCAGCACCAGCGCCATCCCGACGGTTACCTGGAAGAGCGACAGGCGCAGCAAGCGCGACAAGGGAACCTCTTTCGTCGCGACGTCTGCGAAGGGCAGGTAACGCGGCGCAAGCGAGGTCAGTCGGCGCAGGGCAAAGGTGCGATAATCAAACATCGTATTCTCAAATCCGCCGGCCCCTTGACCGCCCCGTTGCCAAGGCGGTCTCAGGAATCCGGAGGTGGTGCCCATGGGCGAATGCCGCCCGGGGCCAGGATCGCTAATCGCTTG
The DNA here is from genome assembly GCA_039208375.1 of Pseudomonadota bacterium. GTDB lineage: Bacteria > Pseudomonadota > Alphaproteobacteria > Rhodobacterales > Rhodobacteraceae > JANQPC01. The sequence continues at coordinate 10,255 of JBCCRC010000044.1, forward strand.
CGATCAAAGGGGGCGTTGAGGCTTTTGCCAAAACCTCGTTAGGTTGCAGCACCGCCCGTGCCACAGTTCCGTCAGGCAAGATGACTGTGAGTTCCTGCCCGCCGGCATCGAGGTCGAGCGCATAGCTTGCCTGTGCCGCTTCCGCGTTTGGCGATACCGCCGCGGCAGCCATTTCGTCGCCCGTTCCCAGCGGCTGACCGGACAGAAAGTCCGATACCCACGAGGTGTTGCTGAGCACGGCGACATGGACTGAAAACGAGCCCACGGCAACCGCACCGAGAAACAGGGGAACCCCGACTGCCGGTGGAACGACAAGCCACATCTTTGCGTTGTTCATGACGTCACCTTCCCTAGCCGAGCCAGGGCGTCGAGAACGCCACAAGGATGTGGGCAAGAAGCGCGATGGCACCGAAAACGCGGGTGCCGTCGATGAGGTAGCTATGCACTTCCTCAGCTTCTTTCAGGTTTAGGCCGGTTGGCCAAACCTTATCTGGATCGTCGGACATGTCCGATCTCCTCCTTAGTTGAATTCAGGAGCAGGAAGCGACCGAACGGAGTAAAAGGGCCACCCACCTGCACCCGCAACGGCACCCGAAATTGGCGCCGCGCCTAAAAATGTGTCAATTATTAATGACACCGTCAACAGTAAATTAAGATTTACACTTTTGGCGTGTGGGCGGCATCAGACTTGAAGGAGATTTGGCCGGTTAGGGCCGTGCTGTGAGTAAAGCTGCCATTCGAGGCTCACGGTGCGGGTGATCTCAGCCTTCTTCTGTGCGAGGGTTTGGCTGGCAATAGGCAATTAGGTCGGGCGATGAGCGACGCTATTCGATTGCTCGTGCGCGCAGACGACGCCGGATCGAGCTGGTCTTCCAACATGGGCTGCTATCGCGCTTGCGCCGAGGGCATTGCCCGCGGCGTTGAGGTGATGATGCCGGGGGCATGGGTGCCCCACGCAGCAGAGCTTTTCAACGCAGCGCCCAGGATTGACGTTGGCATCCATCTCACCCTGACCAGTGAATGGGACGCGGTGAAGTGGCGGCCATTGACCCACGCGCCAAGCCTGACTGATGAGGCCGGGTATTTCCTACCCCTCCTTTCGCCCCGTGCTGGCGACAGGCGGCCCTGTCTTGCCCAAGCCGCGTGGTCGCTCGACGAAGTCGCATGTGAGCTGCGCGCACAAGTGGCGCTCGGCGTAGCGATGTTTAAACACGTGTCGCACGTAAGCACGCATATGCTCCGTCACTTGCGCGAATTCGATGCGCGTGTGGGCGAGGTCGTTGCCGATATTTGCGGTGAATTTGGGCTGGCGGATGATGCGTTTGGCCACGGGCTGCCGCGGATCGAGGGGTATCCGAAGCTTCCCCGCGATGGCGCGCTGCGCGCCGCAGAACTGGCGCGGCACCTCGCAGCGCTAGAGCCCGGAACCTATATCCTCATCGACCATCCCGCCGTTTTGTCGCCAGAACTCTTGGCGACCGGACATGAGGGCTATCGCGATGTAGCCGCCGATCGCACGTCTTGCCTTATGGCACTTACGTCCGAGACGGCGCTGCGCGCCATCTCGGATCATGGGGTCGAGCTGATCAGCTACCGCGATCTTTAGGGCCACAAGCTATCCCATCGGCGCGCCGCGCGCGCCTCGATCTGCCTGGAGGACGATTGCGGCCAGCACTGCGGCGAAGGCGAGGGCCGATGAGGCCAGCATCAGCACAAGCAGCGCGAGGGCAGGGGCCTCGTCTGGCAAAAGCGCACCCGTCAGCGTTGTCAAAACAGCCCCGCCGGCCACTGAGAGTGCACCTGCAAGCCCCGCCGCGCTGCCCGCGCTTTCAGGGTGCACTGACATCGCCGCCGCGCTGCTGCTCGGCGTCGTAATCCCGTTCCCAACGCCCACCGCGATCGTTGCGCCAAAGAACAGGGCGGGGGAGACATTGCCGAAAAGGATAATTGTGATCCCTGCCAAGAGCCCGCCGCAGGCCACAATCCGGCCCGCGATCATCATCGTGATCGGTTGGGTGCGCGGAGCAAACCGGCCGGAAAGGAAGGTGCCGAGGATGAACCCCGCTGTAATAATACCGATATAGATGCCAAGCGCGGCCGTCGACACGCCGAACTGCACTTGCGCGACCAGCGGTGCGCCGGTGATGAAGATGTAGAACGCCCCGCGCGAAAACGCCTCGCAGAGGGCGAAGGCCCAAAACCGTGGCGCCCTCAACAGGGCCGCGAGCGCGCGGCGCTGATCCGGCGCCCGCCCGTGTTCTGGCCGCGTTTCGCCCAGATCGAACCAGCAAAGCGCGAGGAGCGTCAGACCGGCACCTGCATAGAGGAAGAAGTTCGCGCGCCAGCCGAATGCCGCATCGAGAAACCCGCCGAACATCGGCCCGACCAGCGGCGCAATCGCCATCACCATGCTTATATAGCCGATCAACCCTGCCGCCGCTTGCTCGCCCCGGGTGTCGCGCACGATGGCAAGCGACAGCACGTAGCCCGAGGTGATGCCACCCTGTAGCATACGGAAGGCGAGAAACGCCCAGATGTTCTGTGCCAGCGCGCAGCCGATAGACGCCAGGGTGAAGACGACAAGCGAGCCGATCATCACCGGGCGTCGCCCCAAGCGATCGGACAATGGGCCGATGATCAGCTGGATCACGGCGGTAATCGCCAGATAACCCCCGATGGCAAGGCTCGCCTGGGCATAGCTTACCTCAAAGTCGCGCGCGATGTTGGCCAGTGAGGGCAGGAACATCTGCAGCGACAGAGTGGAGACGGCCGTGAGCAGGATCAGCGTGGTCAGGCTAGGGGGCGATAGGGTTCGGGGCATCTTGAAGCTTGGTCTATGGATAAAAAAAAGCCCCCGGCGGAAAGCGGGGGCGCGCGGAAACGGATATGGCTCCGTTATCGCACCACGCGCCTCGGCACTACCACTAGGATGGGTTCGGTTTTGGTCATTGGTCCTCTCGCCTCTCCCGATGTAACCTAGGCGCCGGGCCGCTGCCTGCAAGCGACTAGGGCGCCCTTTCTTGTGTCATGTCTGGCTTTTGGCGAAAGGCGCCTCAATACCCGCGATTGATCGCGTCCAGCCGTTCGAGATTCACGATCGTCGACAGCATCAGCCTATCCTGGCTCCAATCCCCTGGCTGCCGCACCGATGCTGCGGCCAGCACGATGCCAACGGCAAGCAGAAGCGCCAGCAGTGGCACAATGCGTTGCGCTTGGCCCAGGCCCCGACCGTGCTCCAGCGCCAGAACGCGGGTTTCGAGCGCCCGCCGCGCCGCGCGCGACCCGCTGCGCACAAACGCCACATTCATCACCCTCGGCCAGCGGCGCGTAACCCGCCGTTCGCAGAACGATAGAAGGCATTCGGCATAGGCCCGCGGCGTGATCCGTCGTGCGGCGATCACCGCCTGATCGCAGCTGAGTTCGCGCAACCGGTCAAACGCCTGCTTCCACAGCCGATAGACGGGGTTCCAGAACAGAAGCGGGCGCAGAAGCTCAAACGCCAGCTCCCATTCAACATCTCCCTGGCGCAGATGCTGAAACTCGTGGGCGAGCACAACTCGCAGATCGTTGCGGTTTGTCAGGATGCTTGAAGGCAAAACAACGTGGCGCCGGAACAGCCCCCGGGCGGCGAAAGGGATCGCGACCGTATCAGAGAGGCGGATATCCGTGGTTGGCGTGCGACGCCAAAGATAGCTGCCCGCGATCACGCCAGACACCCGGCGCGCCGCCCGAAGGGTGAGCGTGGCCTGCAAGATCACCCCTGCTGCGAGAACTGCAAAGAGCGTGGTCAAAAGCGGCATCTCGCCCGAAAGCACCATGTCGATCACCCGGCTGCGGGTGTTCAGCAGTGCCTCGAATTGAAGCGCGGGGATCGAGATCTCGCCCCGCAGATAGGCGGCCACTGCGAGATCGGCCACCGTGATCGGCGTCTTGGGCCAAAGGAACTGGCCCGCTGCCACGGCGAGAAACGAAAGCAATGGGCTGAGCAGAACGACGAAAAGCACCACGCGCAAAAGCCGAAGTTGCGTCATGAAGTCCGTGGCCAGAGGGCTGCGGGCCATGGCCGTCTGAACCAGCCACCACAGGCCAAACGCCAGCAAGAATACAACGTTGGCGTCAATGATTACATCAAGAACCGGTTTCATCGCTGTCATCCTGGAGCCTCCTCTCCACCAGCGCCCGAATGTCCTCGAGATCCGCTTCGGTCAGCCCCGCATCATCGACGAGCCGTGCCACCAGCGTGGCGGGCGTGTCATCGAAGAGCGTCCGGGACAGGTTCTGCAAGGATCGGGTTTGATACTGATCCTTGCCCAGAAGCGGCGTGTAGATCAGCGACTTTCCTTCCTTGCGGCTTTTGACAAACCCCTTGTCTTCAAGGATCCGAAGGATCGTGGCGCCGGACGTATAGGCCAGGTCTCTCTCCTCCGGGAGACGGGCCAGAACATCGCGCACCGAACCTTCGCGAAGTGCCCAGAGTTCGTTCATGAACTCCAGTTCAACTTCGGTAAGCAGGTGCCGGCTTTTCTTTTTTCGCATGGGGCTGTGCCGTTGTGGTGTTTTTGGTCCGCTGACCGCGTTCAGTGAAGCCCGGCCGCATGGGGCAGGGCAAGCTAAACCTTCCAGAAAACGAAAAAGCCCCATCCCAGTGCAATGAAGAGCGGGATCCAGATCGGTTGGCCCACAAGGCCGAGCCACGCCAGAAAAATCCACACCGCGCCGAGAAGGGAGATGAAGAGCCGGTCGCCCAAGGTGGTTGTGAGCCCGAGGATGCCCTTGCGTTCGATCCCGTCGCGGTAGCGGAAGCCTTCGAGGAGGCCGATCACGGCGATCGCCGAGAAGATGCCAACGAAGACGGCGAAGGTGGCCGGGGTCCACGCCATCCAGAAGTTCGGCCACAGAGGATCGGTCCAGGAAAACCCTGTTTCCTCCTGCTGGCCCACATTGCCCCAGCCGGCCTGCTGCGCGAATGCGGCGCCCGGGAGAAGAAGTAGGGGAAGAAGCACCTTACGCATGTCTCAGACCCTCCCCATCGCGAATCCGCGGGCGATGTAGTTACGCACGAACCAAATCACGATCGCGCCCGGAATGATCGTGAGCGTGCCTGCGGCCGCCAAAAGGCCCAATTCATAGCCTGCCGAGGATGCGGTGCGGGTCATGACCGCCGCAATCGGTTTCGCCTCGACGGCGGTGAGCGTTTTGGCAAGCAGCATCTCGACCCACGAGAACATGAAGCAGAAGAACGCAGCCACACCTACCCCCGCGCCAATGTTGGGCAGGAAGATCTTGATGAAGAAGCGGGGGAAGGAATAGCCGTCCACATAGGCCGTCTCGTCCAGCTCCTTGGGGATCGAGCGCATGAAGCCTTCCAGAATCCAGACGGCAAGCGGCACGTTGAAGAGCGTGTGCGCCAGCGCCACCGCCAGATGCGTGTCGAAAATCTGGATGGAGGAATAGAGCTGGAAGAAAGGCAGCGCGAACACGGCGGCAGGCGCCATCCGGTTCGTCAAAAGCCAGAAGAAAAGCTGCTTGTCGCCCAGAAACCTATAGCGCGAAAACGCGTAGGCGGCGGGCAGCGCCACGGCCACTGAAAGCACTGTATTCAGAGAAACATAGAGGATCGAATTGATGTATCCCCAATACCAAGTGGGATCAGTGAAGATTGCGACGTAACTATCCACCGTAAAGGTTTCAGGAAACAGGGAAAATCCCGCGAGAATATCATTTGTCGTCTTGAAGCTCATCGTGACGAGCCAGTAGATCGGCAACATCAAGAAGATGATGTAGACAATTGGGATGATAGCGCGTTTTTTCATTCCGTTCCCCGCACCGTCTGGGTGATGTCACTTGCAAAAAGGCCGATAACGATCACGAAGGCCAAGCCCACGGCGATCTTGTAAAGCGGGCCGCGCGAGGTGATCCGCGCATCGATCCATTGGCCTATGGCCGCCAGAAAGTCGTTCATCGCGGGTCATCCTTCGTCATCACCACGTAGAACACCCAGCTGACCAGAAGAGTGATCGCAAAGTAAATCAGGCTCATCGCCGCCGCGGGGCCAAGATCGAACTGCCCCAGCGCGATCTTAACTAGGTCGATGGAAAGAAGTGTGGTGGAGTTCCCCGGCCCCCCGCCTGTGAGAACAAAGGGTTCGGTGTAGATATTGAAGCTGTCCATGAACCGCAGAAGGATCGCGATCGTAAGCACCGTTTTCATCTTCGGCAGTTGGATGTAGCGGAACACGGCCCAGGGCGAGGCCCCATCGATCTTTGCCGCCTGGTAATAGGCATCGGGGATGGAGACGAGGCCCGCGTAGCACAAAAGCACCACCAGCGAGGTCCAGTGCCACACATCCATCACGATGATGGTGATCCAGGCGGCGAGCGGATCCTGGGTCATGTCATAACGGATGCCTAGAACATCGTTCATGAAGTAGCCCAGCATTCCGATTTTCGGCAGCGCGAAGATGTTCCACATCGCGCCCACCACGTTCCACGGGATCAGCATCGGCAGCGCCATCAGCACCAGGCACACCGAAACCCAGATGCCCTTCCGCGGCATAGACAACGCGATGATGATGCCAAGCGGCACCTCGATGGCGAGGATGATCGCGGTGAAGAGAAACTGGCGCCCGAGGGCCGCCTGAAAGCGTTCCGAGCGCAGGATCTGCTCGAACCAGTCGAGCCCCTGCCAGAAGAACTGGTTGTTGCCGAAGGTTTCCTGCACCGAATAGTTGACGACCGTCATCATCGGCACGAGCGCGTTGAACGCCACGAGGATCAGCACGGGCAGAACGAAGAACCATGCCTTCTGGTTTTCTGTTCTCATGGGCGGGCCTCCGGTGCGCGGGCTTCGGTGGCGATCCAGCCGTTGCGGTAGACGCGGGTTTGCTCGGGGCGGAAGGCGAGGTGAACGTTTTGGCCCGGATTTGGGGCGCCGTGCTCGCTGACGGCCTTCAGCGCCGTGTTGCCCACCACCGCATCGATCACGAAATGCCGGCCCACATCGGCCACTTTCGTCACCGTTGCCGGCAACCCGGTCGGCGCGACGGAGATGTACTCGGGCCGGATGCCCAGCATCGGTGTGCCATCCCCGCCCGTGACCGGGCCTTCCAGCGCCACCTCATGGCCTTCGAACACGGCGCGGTCGCCCCGGATGTCGCATGGCAAGACGTTCATGCCCGGCGATCCGATAAAATGTCCGACAAAGGTATGCTGGGGGCGTTCGAACAGCTCCACCGGCGTGCCGGTCTGCACCACCACGCCCTCCTGCATCACCACCACCTCATCGGCGAAGGTCAGCGCCTCGGTCTGATCGTGGGTGACGTAGATCATCGTGGCCCGCACCCGTTGGTGCAGCTCTTTCAGCTTTGAGCGCAGCTTCCACTTCAGATGCGGGTCGATCACGGTCAGCGGTTCGTCGAACATCACCACGTTCACATCATCGCGCACGAGGCCGCGGCCCATGGAGATCTTCTGCTTGTTGTCGGGGCTGAGCCCGGCCGCGCGGGTCTCCAGCATCGCTGTGACCTCCAGCATCTCGGCGATGGCCGAGACACGGGCTTCGATCTTGGCGGGATCGACGCCGCGGTTCTTTAGCGGGAAGGCCAGGTTTTCGCGCACCGTCATCGTGTCGTAAATCACCGGGAACTGGAACACCTGCGCGATGTTGCGTTCGTTGGGCGGCAGGTGGGTCACATCGCGATCGCCGAAGAGCACCTTGCCTTCGGAGGGGGTGACGAGGCCCGAGATGATGTTGAGCAAGGTGGATTTGCCGCAGCCTGAGGGGCCGAGCAGCGCGTAGGCGCCGCCATCGCGCCAGGTTACGTCAATTTCCTTCAGCGCATAGTCATCGGGGCCCGCGGGGTTCGGGTAGTAGCTGTGCCGCAGGTGCGAAAGCGTGATCTCCGCCATCTCAGGCCACCCGCGCGCCGTCTGCGCCAAAGTAGCGGCAGTGAGTGGGATCCATGAAAAAGGTGTGATCCTCGCCCACCTCATAGGGGTGTACGCCTGAGGAGAGCGACACCCAGTCCACATCTCCCAACCGGAAATGCGCGCTGGAATCGGAGCCTGAAAGCTCGGTGACCAGCACCTTGCCCTTTAGCGCCACATCCCGTTCTCCCACGCGGGTGGGCAAAACGCGATGTGGGCGCACCGCTAACGTGTAGCGCCCGTCGGGCAGCTTGGCGGCATCGCCCTCAAGGGCCCAGCGTGCACCGGAGGGCAGGGCGGCCTCGGCCCCCGCCTTGGTGATCTCGGCGGCGTTGATCGGCGGGTCTGAAAACACCCGCGCCGCAGTGAGGTTGGCCGGGTGGCGGTAGATTTCTGCCGTGGCGCCGAACTGGGTGACGGCGCCATTGTCCATCAGCGCCGTGTGCCCGCCCAGCATCAGCGCCTCTTCGGGCTCCGACGTGGCGTAGACGACAACGGCGCCCCGGCCCGCGAAAAGCTCTGGCAACTGTTCGCGCAGTTCCTCGCGAAGTTTGTAATCGAGGTTCGCCAGCGGCTCATCGAGCAATACCGCGCGGCTGTCTTTCGCAATAGCCCGGGCAAGGGCGGTGCGCTGCTGCTGGCCGCCCGAAAGCTCATCGGGCTTGCGGTTCAGCATCGGGCGGAGTTGAAGGAGATCCGCAGCTTCCTCCACCCGGCCCGCAATCTCGGATTTTGGCACGCCCGCCACCCGCAGGGGCGAGGCGATGTTTTCGAACACGCTCATATGCGGGTAGTTGACGAAGAACTGGTGCACCAGGCTGATGCGGCGCTTTTGCGTGTTCATACGCGTGACGTCTTCGCCATCGAAGAAGATCTTGCCGCTGGCCAACGGATCGAGCCCTGCCATCAGCTTGATGAGAGAGGTCTTGCCCGCGCCGGTGGCGCCAAGAAGCACGTTGAACTCGCCTGCCTTCAGCTTCAGGCTCGTCGGCTTGATATGCGTGACGGTGCCGACACGCTTCGTCACAACCTGAAGTTCGATCATTCGGAACGCTTTCCCAAACCGCCCGGGGCCTGTGCCCGGGGACCATCCCCCGTGGGAACGAGCCGCCGAGGCAGATGCACGGCGGCCCGAAGGTTTTGGCGCCTACTGCTGCCAGCGCGCGACGAGATCGTCGTAGTTCACCGTCTCGCCCTGCGGCTTCTCGTTTTCGAGCTTGGCCTTGGGCGCGCCGGGCTGGCTGAGCCAGAATGCAGCATCCTGCTCTTCGTTCAGCCGTGGGCCGCAGCCGCCGTAGACATTGGCGCCCTCATCCGCCGCCTGCATCCGCGCCATGGTGATGTCCATCTCTTCGGCGAGACGGTCCATCGCTTCCTGCGGGGAGAAGGCGCCCGAGTTCACGTCCCCGATCTGTTGCCACCAGATCTGGGCGAGCTTGGGGTAATCGGGCACGTTAATGCCGGTGGGCGACCACGCCACGCGATCGGGCGAGCGGTAGAATTCAACCAGACCGCCAAGCTTCGGCGCGCGTTCGGTGAAGCTTTCGTGGTTGACCGAGCTGTCGCGGATGAAAGTAAGGCCAACATGCGATTTCTTCACATCGACGGTTTTCGACGTGACGAACTGGGCATAAAGCCAGGCGGCCTGCGCCCGATCCGATGGCGTGGATTTCAGGAAGGTCCATGACCCCACATCCTGGTAGCCCACCTTCTGGCCTTCTTCCCAATAGGGGCCGTGGGGTGAGGGCGCCATCCGCCAGAGCGGGTTGCCATCGGCATCTACGGTGTTGTTGCCTTCGGATTGGGGCTTCACCATGTCGGCAGTGAAGGCGGTGTACCAGAAGATCTGCTGGGCCACGTTGCCCTGGCTGAGCGCCGGAAGCGATTGGTAGAAATCGTAGCTCGCCGCGCCCGGAGGGGCGTAGTTGCGGAGCCATTCGTCCCATTTGCGGATCGCGTAAACGGCTGCGGGGCCGTTGGCCGCACCGCCACGGGTAACGCTCGCGCCCACCGGGTTACAGGTGCCCGGCTCCATCCGGATGCCCCACTCATCTACGGGCACGCCATTGGGTTCGCCCACATCGCCCGCGCCGGCCATCGAAAGCCAGGCATCGGTCATTCGCCAACCCAGATCCGGCGCACGCTTGCCGTAATCCATGTGGCCATAGATGCGCACACCGTCGATTTCCTGCACGTCATTGGTGAAGAACTCGGCGATATCCTCATAGGCCGACCAGTTTACGGGCACGCCGAGGTCGTAGCCGTACTTCTCCTTGAACGCCGCCTTGTTGGCCTCGTCATCGAACCAATCCTTGCGGAACCAGTAGAGGTTGGCGAACTGCTGATCGGGCAGTTGGTAGAGGTTGCCATCGGGTCCGGTGGTGAACTGGATGCCCATGAAATCATCGAGATCCAGGGTTGGAGAGGTGGTATCGGCCCACTCGCCCGCCATTTGCTCGGTGAGGTTATAGGCCAGTTGCAGGCGCGAATGGGTGCCGATCAGATCGCTGTCGTTGACGTAGCCATCATAAAGGTTTCGGCCCGTCTGCATCTGCGTTTGGACGGCCTGCACCACTTCTCCCTCGCCGAGGATCTGGTGGTTCACTTTGATGCCGGTGATTTCCTCGAACGCCTGAGTCAGCACCTCGGACTCGTAGGAATGGGTGGGTATGCCTTCGGAGAGCACGTTGATCTCCATCCCCGAGAACGGCTCGGCCGCCTGGATAAACCACTGCATCTCGGCAAGCTGTTCTTCTTTACTCAGCACCGATGGCTGAAATTCGTCGTCGATCCACCGCTGGGCGGCGGCTTCGTCCGCCCACGCGTGCGTGGACCCAGCAATGACGGCACTCGCCGCCACTGCGGAAAGCAGATATTTCCGCATGAGTTTCCTCCCTGGAATTAGGCTGCATCCGGCTTTTGCCGATTTGCCCCCTCAGGATGCGTAACGGATTCGTGAGTTGTCAAACTAAAAGTTTAGTATTTTTGCAAAGCTCTGTTTTTACTTGGAAAACGGAGATTCAGGATCGCTTCGGATTTACGCTAGCTTCAGCGCATGGCGCAGAAAGGCGATGCCGAGTGACTGTTCCTGCGCGGTTTCCCACGTGGCGCCGCCGCCGCCATGACCGCCAGCGCGGGTATGGAAATAGGCGGGTTGGCCGGCCGCGATCAGCGCCGCGGCAAAACGGCGGGAATGAGAGGGGTCGACCCGATCATCGCTGTCATTTGTGCTGACGAAGATCGGCGGGTAGGGGCGCTCCGCCGCGGGGGCCACGTTGTGAACGGGTGAGTAGCTCAGCAATGCTGCGCGGTCATCCGCATCGTCAGGATCGCCGTATTCGTCGATCCAGCCCGCGCCCGCAGGAAAGAGCGGGAAGCGCAGCATGTCGGCCACCGGCACGTCGGACCAGATCGCGCCAAAATGCTCGGGGAACCGAGTTGCCATTACCGCGCAGAGCAGCCCGCCGTTCGAGCCGCCGTGACAGCCTATGCGCTGCGGCTCCGTAAGGCCGCGCTCAACAAGATCGGCGGCGACGGCGGCGAAATCCTCAAACGCCCGCATGCGGTTGCGGCCCTTCGCGGCGAGGTGCCAGCTTTTTCCGAATTCCCCACCGCCGCGAATATAAGCCAGAACGTACGCACCGCCGCGTTCCAGCCAGAGCGGCCCTTTCAGCATTGGATACGCCGGCGACATCGACGCGCCGAAGCCGCCATAGGCATACTGCAGCACCGGAAGCGGGCCGGTCCGATCCTTTGGCAACACGATGTGATACGGCACTTCCGTGCCATCGTCTGAGGTGGCGCTCAGAAGCTGAACTTCCATCCCGGAGGCGTCGAAGGTTTCGGGCTCTGCCGAAAGCTTTTCATACTGCACGGCCGTCGCGCCTTCGCGCACGTCCAAAAGCCAGGTTGTGGCAGGCGTCAGGAAACCAGCCGTGACCATCTGTAACGGCCCATCCTCAGTGGGCTCTGCATCGTGGGGAAAGATCCAGACAGTCTGCGCATCGCAGGGCAGAGGCACCGTTTCGGGCTGCGCGCTCGGATCTTCAAGGTTCAAGAGCCGCACCGTAGGCACGGTGCGATCAAGCTCCACCCAAATCATCCACTGGTGGCCCACATAGATCTGATCTGTCGCGACGGATCGGTAGGGTGCGGGCGAGAACAGCACCCTACGACCCTCTTCGCCCACTCGGCACAAAACCAGCGTGCCCGCCGGATCAGGCCCATGATCGGCGGCGACATAGGCGTAGTGAGTGCTCGAATACGTGGCGTGGGCGTTCTTCGGGGTGGCCAACAGTACGGCCTTACCTGTCGGGCCGCTGGGGAAAAGCGTCACGTCATCATCGCCGATCACCCGCACTCGCGCATGGGCTTCAATCGTGCGACCACCCGGCGCGCGAAAAGCATGACCGAAGCCGAGCAGATCGTCATGGCGCACCTCAAACGCGCATGGCGCGTCTTCAAGTGCCATGCCGCGGCTGAGGCGCAGCACGCGACGGGGCCAGCCCGAGCGCGTGCCACCACCTTGGCCCGAGGATGTGGCATAGAATATCGTGTTGTCGTCGATCCAGGAGGCGCTGTTGCGCTCGGGCCCAAGATCGAACCCACCCGGAACCGGCGCGCGGCGCGCGGGATCCCATTCGAGGTAGCGCTGCTGGTCAGATCCTTGCCAGGCAAGCGCGAGCAGAAGCTTTTCAGGATCGAAGAAGGCGGTTTCTGCCCCGCGCCAGTGCCAATCTTCGCCGGTTTCCGCGCAGAAGGCATCAAGATCGAAGACCACGTCCCAAGGCGCATCAACCGAAAGTGGCGTTCCCTCTGGCACACGGCGCCAAACGCCCTTTGGCGCTTCGGCGTTGCGCAGGTAGCTGTAGATCCAGCGGCCCCGGCGGCGCAGGCCGGGCAGGTAGCTGTCATCTTCGAGGATCTCGCGCGCGCGGGCTGCATCGGCCTCGTAGGCGGCGTCGCAAAACGCGGCTTCGGCGCGCGCGGCCTCGCGGGCGGAAAACGCTGCGGCGGCCTGCGCGTCATTTTCGAGTTCGGGAAAGGGAAAGGGATCTGCCATTGACGCTAACGTGGCGCGCGTCCGCGCGCTTGGCCAGCGGGCCCGGCGCAAGCGGCGGAAATCCACCGGGGACCTGGCTCTGGGCGGCGCGGCTGCTCTTCGATATGACGGGGCGTAAGGAGGGGCGATATGGGAAAACGACTTACGGGTAAGCGCGTGGTGGTCACCGCGGCGGCGCAGGGTATCGGCCGGGCCGTGGCCGAGCGGGCCCTTGAGGAGGGGGCCGAAGTGTATGCCTCGGATCTGAACGAAGCGGGGCTTGCGGGCCTTGACGGCGCTCTATGTGCCAAGCTTGACGGAACCGATCACGACGCTGTCGCCGCCTATATCGCAGGGCTTCCGGGCCTCGATGGGGTGGTACATGCGGTGGGCTATGTGCACCAGGGCACGCTTATGGAATGTGGGCCCGAAGACTGGCGCCGCACGATGACCATCACACTCGATAGCGCCTATCACCTGCTGCATGCGGCACTGCCAAGACTGATGGCGCAGGGCGGCAGCATTGTAACCATCGCTTCGGTCGTCTCATCCATCAAAGGCCTGCCGAAGCGCGCGGCCTATGGCGCGGCCAAGGCGGGGGTCATCGGTCTGACAAAATCGGTTGCGGCAGATTACCTGCGCCACGGTATTCGCGCGAACGCGGTGTGCCCCGGAACGGTCGAAACACCCTCGCTGCACGAACGCATTGATGCGCTGGCCGAAGAGTTCGGTAGCCGGGAGAAGGCGATGGCGTTCTTTCTCGACCGTCAGCCCACCGGGCGGATGGGCACAGCTGCCGAGATTGCGGGGCTTTGCGCATATCTGCTGGCCGATGAGTCGGCGTTGATAACGGGGCAGGCGCTGTCGATTGACGGGGGGATCACGGTGTAAGGGCGGGCCCGGCGACGGCAGAGTGGGATTCGGCGGAATTCGGCGCCTCGCGCTGGGCGGATCGCCCCAAGTCAGGGGCCAGCTGCCACGGGATCAAGCGCCCCGGCTGTTCTGGCCGATCACGCAGGGATGCATCGCGGGCGGTTCTAACGGCGCGGCGTCATCAAATGGTAACCTTAGCGTGCGTCCGGCCCGTAAAGCGCCACGCGCGCCACGGACAGATCGGCCTCGTGATCGCGCCCGTAGGCCACAAAGGCGAGGCTACGCACATCGGTGTGGCGGAACGCGTCCGCGATCTCGGCATGGGAGCGGGTGAAGCCTGCGAAGGGAAGGCGATGTGTGAGCCAATCGGGCCCGGTGCCGAATGCCGCGCGGTAGGACTGCCAGGGACGCGTGAGCTGCCACGTTTTGAGGAACACGTAGTAGAGCTCGCCATTGCCGCGCACCGTCAGCTCCACCCCGTCCGCCGCGCCGGGCCAGGGTGCATCGAACCGGTGCCGGACTTGAAGAAAGCCGCCGTTGTTTTCGGTGCTTACGCGGCCCGAGAGGCGCAGCGTGCCGGCTTGCATGGCCCCGCCGTCGGAGACACCGCCCATCACCCCATCTGCCACGAAGACCCAGCCCGGCGCGGGGCCCTTGCTGAAATCTGCGATGGTCATCTGTGTCGCGTTCATGGCGGGGAGGTATGGCGTGGCGCAATCGCTGGCAAGGCACGGATTGGGGCCCGATGCTTTCCCCACTCCGCCAAGTGATGTACCTTTTGGGTAGCCAATAGGACACGCGCCGCCGATGAGCCTGCTCGACATCAAGAACCTCACGGTGGAGTTTCCCACCCGTCATGAAACGTTCGTTGCCGTCAATGGTGCGGACCTCACCGTGGGCCCGGGCGAAATTCACGGGCTTGTGGGCGAATCCGGGGCCGGGAAATCCACCATCGGGGCGGCGGTGATGGGGCTACTTGATCGTCCTGGCCGCATTGCCGGCGGCGAGATTGATCTTGAGGGCGCCGCGATCAGCGGGCTTGATGCCGAGGCGATGCGCGGGCTCAGGGGCCGGCGGATCAGCATGATCTTTCAGGATCCGCTCACTTCGCTGAACCCGCTTCTCACGGTGCGGGATCAGATCGTTGAGACGATCCTTGCCCATCTTGAAGTCAGCCGCGCCGAGGCCAATACCCGTGCCCGCGATCTGATCGCGCGCGTGGGCATCCCCGATCCCGAAACGCGCCTTGATCAATATCCGCACCAGTTTTCCGGCGGGATGCGCCAGCGCGTGGTTATCGCACTGGCGCTCTGTTCCGAACCAGAGGTGATTATCGCAGATGAGCCCACTACGGCGCTAGATGTTTCGGTGCAGGCGCAGATCCTCGATCTGATCAAGGAACTGGCGCGTGAACGGCAGGTGGGCGTGATCCTGATCACCCACGATATTGGCGTGATCGCGGATACAACGGATCGCGTGACTGTCATGTACATGGGCAAGGTTGTGGAAACTGGGCCGACTGCGCAGGTGATGGGCGCGCCCGAGCATCCGTATACCAAATCCCTGATCGCGGCGGTGCCGCGGCCCACGATCAAACTCAAGCGCTTTCCCCAGATCAGCTATGGCGGTCGGGAGACGCGCTTTGCCATCGAGGATCTGAGCCGTGACTGGCCCGCCGTGAAAAGCGATCCCGCGAACGCGCTTGTGGAGGTGCGCGGGATTTCGAAGCGCTTCCGCCTGCGGCAGAGCATTTTGCCGTGGCTGCGCAAGGATTTGACGGCCGTTGATGATGTGAGCTTCGATATCTGGCCAGGCGAGGTGTTTGGCCTCGTGGGCGAATCCGGTTCCGGCAAATCGACGATCGCACGGATGATCAGCGGTCTTTACGGCGTGGACGGCGGCAGTGTGCGTTTCGAGGGCACGGTGGTGAGCAATACTGCGGACACTGCAGCGCAAGAAGAGTATCGCCGCAAGATCCAGATGATCTTTCAGGATCCGTTTTCATCGTTGAACCCGCGGATGCGGGTCGATTCGATCGTTGCCGAACCGATCCGCCATCATAAACTGCTCGAAGGTGCAGCTGTCACCCGCCGGGTGGATGAGCTCTTGGAGCGTGTGGGCCTTGGCGCGGAGGCGGGGCGCAAGTATCCTCATGAATTCTCCGGCGGGCAGCGCCAGCGGATCTCCATCGCTCGCGCGTTGGCCACGCAGCCTCGGTTCCTAATCTGCGACGAA
This sequence comes from Pseudomonadota bacterium, assembly GCA_039208375.1. Taxonomy (GTDB): domain Bacteria; phylum Pseudomonadota; class Alphaproteobacteria; order Rhodobacterales; family Rhodobacteraceae; genus JANQPC01. Next base: position 26,329 of record JBCCRC010000044.1, read on the forward strand.
CCGACAAGCGCGCTTGACGTCTCGATCCAAGCGCAGATCCTAAATATTTTGAAGGATATTCAGGAGCATCTTGGGCTGACGATGCTGTTCATTAGCCATGATCTGCCCGTCGTGCGTCAGATGTGCGATCGTGTGGCGGTTCTTAAAGGCGGCAAGATGGTCGAACTGCAAAAGACAGACGATCTATTCGCCAACCCCCAGACGGCCTATGCGAAAGAGCTGCTCGATCTGATGCCGCGTTTGGAGGACCTTTCCACCGAAGGGCTGGAGGGGCAGGCCGAGGGCCCCGCTCAGGCGTAGTGTTTTTTCTTTGACGTCTTGCCGATCCCGGGGTTGAGGCTGTTGGTGGGATCGCACGCCTTGTAAAACGCCGCCAACCCGCCGCTGGCGTTGTACAGATGGCCTACATTATGCTCGGCGGGGTAGCGCGCCCCGCGTTTGTCGAGCAAATCCAGCATCTTGGCCTTGATTTCCTTCGGGTCATAGCCCGCCTTCACCACGTAATCCTGGTGCAGGACATGGCAAAAGAAGTGGCCGTAATAGAGCTTGTGGCTGATCGCCTGCTCAATCTCGGGCGGCAGTACTTCGAACCATTCGCGATCATTGCGGCGCAGTGCGATATCGAGGGCCAGAATGTCCGACACCCGCCCGGTATTTACGGCCTGATACCGGATGGCTGCGCCGGCTGCTGCAAAGCGGTGCAGCCCCGCGATTTTGCCCTCGCGCGGGGTGCAGGCAAACCAGTCAGATGTCGCCTCATCGAAGTTTCGGCTGAGGTAGCGTTCGGCCTCGGCGATCCCGTCATCGTGCATCTTCAGGATAAGGTGATGGTCGAAGCGCTTGCGAAACATCTCCATCCGCCGGGGCAGCGGGTTCGGCCAAAGGCGGCTGACCACCTGCATGAATCGGTCGCTGAGGTTTTTGGGCAGGATCGGAAGCTTGTTCAGCCGTGCGTCGACCCAGCCCTTGAGCGCGAAAATCGTCGGCAGCCGATCGGTTCCCAGCTTGTCGATCATCACCAGGGTGTCTTTGCCGTAGGTTTTTGAGATGTCGTAGCATTCTGCATGCATGTATTCGCCGGAAACGGGCAAATGCTTGAAATCCTGCAGGATATCGCGGCGTAACTTGGTGAAAGCATTCGGATCTGACGTGCCCAGATAGAACACCTGTTCCTGAGTATTCTTGGGGTAGGTGTCGAGCCGCACCGCGAAAACAGCGAGCTTACCGGCGCAGCCCGCAGCTTCGTAGAGCCGCCGCGTATCAGCGTTGAAGCGGGCCGGCGTGTCTTCATCCACCTCGCGCACCCGTCGGTGATACTCTGTGTCGGATGCCTTGAGGTTTGTCTCTTCCACATCGGCCGCAGTGTAATCGCCGTTCTCCAGCCGGGTAAGGATGGTTTCGGGATCGTCACCGAGTGCCAGCCCAAGGTGGTTTACGAGTTCGAGCGTGCCGTCCTCCGAAATCCGCGCATGAAGCGAAAGCTCTGTGTAGGACGGCCCCCGCTCGATCAATGCGCCGCCCGAATTGTTACATACGCCGCCGATGATTGAGGCGCCGATGCAGGACGAGCCGATCACTGAATGCGGTTGTCGCTCCAACGGCGCGAGCAGTTTTTCAAGTGCGAAGAGCGTGGCGCCGGGGAAGCTGACGATCTGTTTGCCCTCGCGCAGAAGCTGGATTTGATCCATCCGATTGGTGGAGATCACCACGGCATCGCGATCATAGCTTCCGCTCGGGGTAGAGCCTTCGGTGAGCCCGGTATTGGCGGCCTGCATGATCACGATCTTGTCGGCTTCGACGCAGGCCTTCAGCACCCGCCATTGTTCGAGAAGCGTGCCGGGGCGTACGACCGCCAACGCAGTGCCGCCGCCGGAACGGAAGCCTTTGCAAAACCGCTCCATCGAGCGGGGGTTGGTGATCACATAGCGGGAACCGACGATCTTTTGGAACGTCTCGATGAGCTGAACGTCTGCCATGGCGCCGGGCCTCCCTGCCTTATGTGCCTAGCGGTTACGCGGCCCTGTTGTGAAACCGCAGATTGTCGCGGCTGAGTTGATCGAGCGAGGTGATTCCCATCAGTTTCATATCGCGCTCGATCTCTACCTTTAGATTGCCAAGCGCCTTTTCCACACCCGGCTGGCCCGCCGCCGCGAGCGCATAGAGGTAGAGCCGTCCGCCCGAACACGCCTTAGCGCCCACCGAGAGCGCCTTGAGGATGTGGGTCCCGCGCTGGATGCCGCCTTCGCAGATTACGTCGATCTTGTCGCCCACCGCATCGCAGATCTCGGCCAACTGGTCGAAAGGCGCGCGAGAGCCGTCAAGTTGCCGCCCGCCGTGGTTGGAGACCATGATGCCGGTGCAACCGATATCGACGGCGCGCTTGGCATCCTCAACACTCATGATGCCTTTGAGCGCGAACTGGCCATCCCATTTCCTGCAAAGGTCTTCGGCATCCTTCCAGTTCATCGACTGGTCAAGCATCGTTGAGAAATACTCGCCGACAGACACGGCGAGGTTCGTGCCCTGGCTTACGTAGCCGGAGAGATGGGGCATATCGAAC
>JBCCRC010000045.1:0-28400 GCA_039208375.1 Pseudomonadota bacterium
CTCGTGCTCGTGGCCCGCGCAGGTGTGTTGTCGGGCGTGGATGCGCTGGCAGGCCACACTGTTGTGCTGGCCGAACCCCGCGTTGCGCCTTACGGCGCGGCAGCGGAGGAGGCGCTTGCGGCGCTCGGGGGCGATGGCCTGGGCTTCCGCGCCGTCTACGGCGATAGCGTTGGGCAGGTGGCGGCGATCTTTGCCACGGGAAATGCCGATGCAGCCTTCCTATCCGCGGCTCAAACCGCGTCCCTTACTGCGCGCGTCGGGGCGGTCGATGTTTTCGGCCTTGAGGGGTTTTATTCTCCGATCCGGCAAGAGGCTGTTCTGTTGCCCCGCGCCATGGGCAACCCGGCGGCAGAGGGGTTCTTTGGCTGGCTTTTCGGGGATGAAGCCCGCGCCATTATCGCGTCCGATGGCTACGGCCTTCCCGAATGAGCGCGCTGCCTGCCGTCGTCCTGACGCTGCAATTGGCGGCGATCACCACCGTGATCCTGATTGTGATTGGCCTGCCGCTGGCCTGGTGGCTGGCGATGACGCGGGCGCGGATCCGCCCGGCTATCGAGGCGATCACCACGTTGCCCCTCGTACTGCCCCCCACCGTTCTGGGCTTCTACCTGCTGATCCTGATGCGCCCCGATGCGCCCCTTGGCGGGCTCTGGCTGCGGCTGACAGGCGAGACACTGACCTTCTCATTCACCGGTCTCGTGATCGCCTCTTGCCTCTATTCGCTGCCGTTTGCGGTGCAGCCGATGCAGACGGCTTTTGCCGCGGTGGGGCGCCCGGCGATGGCGGCGGCGGAAACGCTAGGCGCCACGCGGCTTGATGCGTTCCGGTCCATAGCGCTGCCTGCGGCGCGGCGTGGTGTGCTCACGGCCGCCGTGCTGAGCTTTGCCCACACGATGGGCGAGTTCGGTGTGATCCTGATGGTGGGTGGCAATATTCCCGGCGAAACCCGGGTGATCGCGATTGAGATCTTCACGGCGGTGGAGACGCTTGATTATCGCACAGCGCACATCCTTTCGGCGGGGCTTCTGGCGTTTTCGTTCCTTGTACTGCTGGCGGTCTACATCCTGAATGGTCGTGGGGCGCGGACGCTTGGCTGAGTTGGCCTTTGATATCGCGCTCGACAGGCCCGGTTTCCGTGTTGAGATGGCCGCGACGATCCCGGCGCAGGGGGTCACCGCGATCATGGGCCCAAGCGGCAGCGGAAAAACCACGTTGTTGTCGGCTTTGGCTGGGCTCGAACCTAAGACCATGGGGCGCGCAAGCCTTGCGGGGCGGATCTGGATGGATGGCGGCGTTGGCCTGTCCCCACGGGAGCGGCGCGTCGGTTATGTATTCCAGGATAACCGGCTTTTTCCGCATCTGAGCGTGGCCGAAAACATTCGCTACGGCGCGCGGCGGCGGGGCGTGGCCCCGGCAGTTGCTGCGGGCATTGGCGAGGCGCTTGGCCTTGCGCCGCTTCTGGAACGGCGACCGGCGACGCTTTCTGGGGGGGAGGCGCGGCGGGTGGCTCTGGCGCGCGCACTCGCCTCGGGCCCCGATATGCTGTTTCTCGATGAACCGCTCTCAGGCCTCGACGAGGCCGCCAAAGCGCAGCTCCTGCCCTACATCGCGCAAGCCGTCGCAGGCTCCGGGATCCCTGCGCTTTACGTCACTCATGCCCAGGCCGAGGTGACGGCGCTGGCCGACCGCGTGCTTCTGGTCGCCAATGGGCGGGTCAGGGGATGGGGTGTTCCGCCTGCGTCGCTGGCCGTCAGCCTGCGGGGGAGCGCGCGGCCGGGGGCTGTGGCGGTGGAGCTTGGCGGCGCGGAGTTCGTGCTGCCGGGCGCGGGTCAACCGGGGGATGCCCGGCGGATCGTGCTGCCGCCCGCGGCTACGCTTCTCAGCCGCCAGCATCCGGGCGAAACCGCTGGGCTTGCCGTTCTGCCGGCCCGGGTCCTGGCATGGCGCCGCGTCGGAGCGGGCGCCGAGATTGCCCTGACCGTGGCGGGCCAGCCGCTGACCCGCCATGCCGACCCGGGCACGGCGCTGGCTGAGCGGGAACTTCGGGTAGGCGAAGACATTTGGTTGACGATACTGTCGGCAGTGTTGCGGTAGAGGCGGCGAAGGTTCGCGCCGCGCTGGCACGGGTCCGACAAAACCGTAGTTCGCGCCACGATTGATTCATGGCAGCTCCCCCCGGCTCGAATCGCCGAACGAGGCGTATTGTGCGCCGCCGCTCTCCCAATCGCGAAGTGCGCCGAAAATTGCCCGGTCGTGCCGAACAATGCTGCATCGCCAAATTGGGCGGGTGGTCCGTGCAACGCCGAAGGGCGCAACTGTTGCCAATTCAGAAACGCATTAAGCCATCCATGCCCGAAAGGGGCGCCTGGGGGAGGCTTTCGCGGTCTGCTTGTTGCATCAGCGGGAACAATCCCACCCGCCCCGTGCCACCCGGCTTCCCCGTAACCCCCGACTTTCGGCACGATTTTGCCCCGTCACCGCCACATTCTTGCCGGTTTTCCTTCCGCCGCAGCACGGCTGGGGATAAGTTTTTTCTCGTGTGGGGGCACATCCGGAGCCGGGGGGCTTCGGCATCAGATAGGCGGAATTCGCGCCGGTGGGGGCCGCGTTTCCGTCTCGCCGCGTCGGGTTGGGCTGCAACCCGGCGCGGCACTCTGCCAAGAGCGGTGTATCCCCGAAGTATTGTGCGCGCGGCACATCCCATCGGCGCGCGGGTAACACGTAACCGGCCAGGCTGTGGCCGGACGAGTAGGGGGTATGCGATGGGGAAACTCGCGCAGTGGGAGTTCGACGTTGAAACGGTTTTCGACGGAGAGCGCGATTTTGCAGAAATTGAAAGTGCGTCGGTGTTTGCCCGGGCCACCGGGCGGTTGGTGATCTGGGCCACCCCGCTTTCAACCGGTGCTTCGGTGCTCCTCGCCCATAGCGCCGATGCCGGAGAGTTGGAGATCGGCCTCACCGAGGCGGGCGCGGCCTATGTGGCAAGCGGCGGTATCTATGCCGAAAGCGCTAAGGGCGCATTCCGGGCCGGGGAGCCAACAGAGATAACCCTGGCATGGGGCAAAAGCGATGCGCCAGACCGGATGAGTTTGCGGCGCGCCGGGCAACAGGGGATGCGCCATGAGGTGGCGCTACCCGAAGGGCTTGTGCTGCACCGCCCGGGTGGCGGGCGGCTGGTGGTGGGCGCCGGCCCAGGGGGCCGCGCGCCGCATTTTCATGGCAGGGTGCACAAGATCACGCTCTGGGCGTCACCCGGCGCCACCCGCCCGGCAACCCGCAACGACGTGCTGGATTTGAGCGGGCAGGGGCCGTTTCAAGTGCGCTTTCCCGCCGATCGCGACGCGCCGGGCTACGTGGACCGAACCTCGGCCAATCGCCCGGTTACGGTTCCCATAGAAGATCCCGCGCGCATTGTGCCCTCCTTCACGTTTGGCACAGACGTGTCGACGCCAGACGGCCCACGCCGGGTGGAGCGGCTGCGGTCGGGGGATGCGATCCACACGCGCGACAACGGGGTGCGCCCACTGCGCTGGGTCGGGCACTCGACGCTCGATTGGCCAACGCTGCGCGCCAACGCCCATCTGCGCCCGATTCTGATCCGACGGGGCGCGCTGGGCGATGGTTTGCCACTGCGCGACATGCAGGTCAGCCCGAACCACAGGCTGTGGGTGCGCCCGGAGCTGAGCCGGATAGAGAGCGATGAGAAAATCGTGCTCGTTGCCGCCAAACACCTTGTTGATAACCGCGGCGTCTACGAAGTGGATGCGATGGGGGTAACCTATGTGCGGCTGATGTTTGACCAGCCGCAATCCGTGTTGATCAACGGGATTTGGGCGGAATGCTACCAGCCGGGGGACGAGGTTGCGCCTGCCACTAACGCCCAGCGCGCGGAACTCTATGAGCTTTTTCCGTCGCTGAAGCGGCCCCGGGGCAGCGCATATTTCGATTAGGGCGCAGCCAAAAAAAAAGCGGCACGTCGAACCTTCGCCGGGCAATGCCTTCCCCAAGCCAGAACCGATACGGGCTGCCCCGAGGGACTGTCGCGGCGGGTTTGGGCAAACGGCGCACATTTAGGGTGTGTTAGGTACGGTGGAGGTAATGCCGCAGCCTGGCCGAAGCTGCCTGTGCGACCCGTGCACGGGCACGGCAGTGCGGCTTCGTGGCGGTGGATGCGGCCAGTTGCGCGCCCCGATCCACCGAGCCCCAGCGAGGTTGGCCGCCGCCACTACGTTGCCCAACGGCGCGCCCGATCCGATTTGGATCATGACGGCGCCATTGTCGTCGGCCGCTCCGCTATCGAGGGCTTTCGGCCCGATGCTGCGGGCGTCTCGTCCCGCGGGGACCTGGCGTGTACGGCGCTCTTTGCCGGGCTTCCCCGCGCAGGGTACGCGGCTTTCGCGGCCGCATATGTGGGCCCTAGGCCCGTTCTGGACGCGCGCGGAACAGAGGTGATCCTTAGAATCTGCTCGACGGGCTTGGGTGCAACGGGCACTCTGAAATCAGACGCCCTGCGTTAAGGAGAGCCTCGCAAATGCCAAGATCTGCGCCGCGCCCCTGGCATTTCTGGCCTGTCGCTGTCCTGGCGTTGCTCTGGTACGTGGTCGCGCTGGCGGATTACGTTTTCACCCAATACCAGCTTCCGCCGTACCCAGAGCTTTTTGGCCCCGAAATGGTGGCCTACTTTACCAGCCTGCCCGCCCATGCCGACGGGGCCTGGGGCCTTGCCGTGGGCGCCGGGCTTATGGGGGCGCTTGCGCTATTGCTCGATTGGCGCCTGTCGGCGGTCGCGCTGGCGGTCGCGGCGCTGGCTATGGGCTATCTCACGCTGTGGCTTACCGTGCTTGCCAGCCCGCCAATGCGCAGCGTGACAGGGGCGCTCGGCGATGGGATCATGGTTGGGGCAACTGTGGTAGGTATCGCGATCTGGCTCTATGCTCGCTGGCTGCACGCAAAGGGCGAGATCGCCTAACCTCGATAGCGCGCTATCCGTCGCGCCCGGGCTCATCGGGGTTGCTGGAAAACAGCGCAATCTTGTTGCCCTGCGGGTCACGCAGATAACCGACATAGAACCGTGGCCCGTAAGACGCCCGAAAGCCCGGCGCGCCCTCATCTGAACCGCCGGCCGCGACGGCGGCGGCATGCAGCGCCCGCACCTGCGCCTGGTTTCTCGCCTCGAAGGCAACCATCGCGCCGTTCCCGGTTGATGCCGGCTGCCCATCGAAGGGCGGTTTGACGTAGAATTCCGGCAGCGCAGGCGTTTGGCCGGGATCCTGAGGCAGCGCGTAGCTCAGGCCCTCGGGGCCTTCCTCAAGCCCGTAGCCAAGCGCCGGAAGGAACGCGGAATAGAACCGTCGCGCCCGCGCAATGTCATCGGCGCCGACTGTGACATAGGAAATCATGCCATGCGCCCTCCTTGTAGCCATCAAGCCTTTGCCTTTGGGTAAGCCAGAACGGCGTGCGGCTCAACGGGCGGGCCCTGCGTGAGGCATCAACGCGGTCGCGCAGAGCCGTCGGAAACACTTCGCTTGAGGGCCAAAGCGCCCGCCTTTTTATGGCGTGCTAGTGCCGGGGCCTTGTCGCGAGCGGCAGGTCATCAAACAGGCCCGGGCCTGGGCCAATCTTCGCCCCTTCGATCCGCAGCATCCGCAGTTTTGTCTCAACGCCGCCATGGGCCGAAAAACCCACAAGCCTGCCATTCGCGCCCAGAATGCGGTGGCAGGGGACGATGATCGGCAACGGGTTGCGGCCGAGAGCCTGGCCCACGCGCTGGGCAAGGTGTTTGCCTCCCAACGCAATCGCGATGTCCCCGTATGTCGCCGTTTCGCCCGCGGCAATCGCCCGGGTGTGTGCGTAGATCTCAAGGGACAAGGGATCGGTATTCCCGAAGTCGCATTCGATATCCGAAAGATCCGTCTTTTCGCCCTCAAGCAGCGCGATCATAGCGTCGATTGCAGATCGAACGGCACCTGGGGCCGTGCCCCTGCAGGCGCCTGTTCGTGACGCGAGCCAACGGGCCGTCTGGTCTGGCGTGTCGTCGGGCAAGCGCGTGGAGATCGCGGCGTCCCCCCGCCAAGCGATCCCGCAAGCGCCGATTGGCGTGGAAAAGAGGCAATAGCCAGCCATGGCGTGCAGGCTAGAGAGATTTGCCCTTGGGCGAAACCGCCGGCCCGGTGCGTCCCTAACGTTCCGGGATCAGGCCGCGCGGGCTGAAGCGGAGAACCAGAAGCAAGATGACCCCCATCGTCAGCAGCCGCATATGCGCGGCGCTGTCGAGCAGATGGTCTTTCAGCGCCGAGCCGTCCGGCATGCCCGATGTGATCAGCTCGATCAACGCCAGCCCATAGGGCTCTACCATCACCCACAGAAACCAGATCAGGAATCCACCGAGGATCGCACCGAAATTATTCCCTGATCCGCCGACGATCACCATCACCCACACGAGGAAGGTAAAGCGCAGCGGCTGGTAAGTGCCTGGGGTCAGCTGGCCATCAAGCGTTGTCATCATCGCGCCCGCAAGCCCGCAGACGAAACTGCCCAGGATGAAAATCTGCAGGTGCCGTTTCGTGACGTCCTTCCCCATTGCCTCCGCGGCCGTCTCATTATCGCGGATCGCGCGCATCATCCGGCCCCAGGGCGATCTCAGCGCGGCCTGCGCGGCCCAAAGAAGCGCCAGCAGAACGGCCAGGAACAACGCGCTATAGGCAAGTTTCACGGTGATCGACGAGGCGATCACCGGATCATAGCCAAGGTTGGTCACCCGTTCGACGAAAGCCGGATCGTTCTGCAAATCGATCTCGTAAGGAACCGGGCGGGGCAGGCCGATCACGTTCTTAACGCCCCGCGCGAGCCAGTCTTCGTTCTTCAGGATCGCGATGATGATTTCCGCAATCCCGAGCGTGGCAATGGCAAGGTAGTCGGAGCGAAGGCCCAGCGCTGTTTTCCCCACAATCCACGCTGCCCCGGCCGCGAGCGCGCCGCCTACGGGCCATGACAGGATGATCGGAAGGCCAAGGCCGCCAAGATAGCCGGTGGTGGCGGGGGACACGCCCTCAACCGCCGCCTTCGCGGGATCAAAGAACGTGCGGTATAGCGCAAAGCCCACGATCAGGATCGCGATCACCCCGAGCGTTCGCCCGAAGCCGGGCTTAGCCCAATTGAAATACTTGATGGCCCCCACGATCGTGAGCGCGCCAAGGGCGAGGCCAATAAGGATGCCAATTCCGCCGGCGGCCCACGCCTCGCCCACCGGCGGCATCGACACGATCACAGCGCCTAGGCCCCCGAGCGCCACAAACCCCATCACGCCCACGTTGAAGAGGCCCGCGTAGCCCCATTGCATGTTCACCCCCAGCGCCATGATCGCGCTGATGAGGCCCATGTTGAAAATCCCAAGCGCCACGTTCCAGCTGTTGGTGAAGCCAGTGGAAGCGATCAGCGAGAACACCAGCACGAAGAGCAGGCCATTCTTGGTGCGTTCGGTCATACCGCTTTCCCCCGGAAAAGGCCCGTGGGCCGTATCAGCAGCACGATGATCAGGATCGCGAAGGAAACCGCGAATTTGTAATCAGTGGAGAGAAGCTGGACAAGCCCGTCGGGCTCAAGGCTCTCGGGCAACAAGTACCCCAGCACTTTGCGGAACGCGTAGGTGACGGTGACCTCGGAAAAGGCGATCACGAAGCCACCGGCGATTGCGCCAATAGGGCTTCCGAGCCCGCCCACGATGGCGGCGGCGAAGATCGGCAGCAGCAACTGGAAGTAAGTGAAGGGCTTGAAGGATTTGTCGAGCCCGTAAAGCACGCCCGCCACGGTGGCCAGCGCCGCCACGATGATCCAGGTGATCGCCACCACCCGTTCGGGGTTGATGCCCGACAAAAGCGCAAGATCCTCATTGTCACTGAACGCGCGCATCGACTTGCCGGTGCGGGTTTTGTTGAGAAACCAGAAGAGCAGCGCTACCACGAAAACGGCGGTGATCACCGTGATCACCGTTGAGGTGCGCAGGGCCAGCCCCTCGGCGAGCCCCGTGATCTCCCGAAAATCACGCGCTGAAATGATAAAGCGTTCGCCATCTGCGAAGCGCTGATCGTCTACCCCGATGATGAAGCGCACGACGCCGTTCATCACAAACATCACGCCCATCGACACGATCACCAGGATCACAGGCGCGGCCTTCTGCCTTCGGTAGAACTTGTAGACAAGCTTATCTGTGCCCAACAAGAAAAGCGCGGTGATCGCGATCCCGATAGGCAAAGCTAGTAACGCCGTGGGCAGGGGCCCGAGGCTTACGCCGAGGCCCTGCAACCACCATGTGAAAAGGATGGTGGCCATGGCGCCGAAGGCCATCGTGTCGCCATGGGCGAAATTCGAAAACCGTAAGATGCCGTAGATCAGCGTCACCCCCAGCGCGCCGAGCGCAAGCTGGCTGCCGTAGGATATTGCAGGGATCAACACGAAATTCGAAAGCGCGACGAAGGCGTTCAGAAAGTCGATCATTCGCAAGTTCCCGCATAAGTTATGGCGAGCGTGGCGCTGGCAATATGCGCCGTCAGCCGTGCGCCGTCGGCCGTGGATGTCAGAAGTTGCGGCATCGCTGGGTCAGGCGCGGTGAGGTGAAGAGTGCCATCCTGAAGCGTGCCGATCACGGCCACAGTTTCGGCGTCCGAGATCATGTTCGCCCCAACAACGAGGCTGTCTTCGCTCGTCCCGCCCGCCTGGCCCTCGATTTTGACCGAATAGGCGGTGTCGGCGCAGCCCTCGGTATCCATGCATTCGGTGGTGAAGGTGCAGGTCAGCGCGATCTCGCGCTGTATAGGCGCCTCGGAAATACCAAGTTCCGGGCTTTGGGCGGTGGCTGCGACGGGGACAAGCAGAACTGTCAATGCAAGCCGCCCCATCACTCCACCCATTGCGAGATGTACCTTTCGTGGTTTCGGCACATGCCTGTGCGCGTCATCTGCCGCGGCGGGGCATCGGCAGGCAGGGCCCACAGTACGTTCAGCGCAGCCGCCCCGCTTTCATCAAAGCCCAGCGTATAGAACGTCTCGTTATCGCCTTTGGCACGCACCATTGCGTCGCGCTGCGGCGTGTGCGTGATCGGCTGCGCAGCGCCCGGAAGCTCATCAACCCCGTTCATGGTAACCCGCACGCGGAAGAGGCCGGGAATGTCCCGCAAGCTCGGATTGGGCGCGATCGTCACGCGGATCGCCGCGTCCCCGGGCGTGTCCGGCGGAAAGCGGCATTGCAACGGCTGTGCACCGAAGCCAAGTGTTTCCAAGAGGGCCGTCACCACGGCTGCGCTTAGTAATCCCGTCATCCCCCAAGGAAGCTACGGCGCACTTCTTCGTCCGCCAAGAGTTCTTTTCCGGTGCCCGTATAGGCGTTGCTGCCTTGCACAAGAACATAGCCGCGATCGGCGATTTCGAGCGCTTGGCGGGCGTTTTGTTCCACCATAAGGATCGATATGCCGGTGCGCGCCACTTCGATGATCCTGTCAAAAAGCTCGTCCATAACGATGGGCGAGACGCCTGCAGTGGGCTCATCTAGCATCAAAACTTGCGGTTGCGTCATCAGCGCCCGGCCTACGGCCACCTGCTGGCGCTGGCCGCCCGAAAGCTCCCCCGCGGCCTGTCGGCGCTTGTCCTTCAGGATCGGGAAGAGATCGTAGACCTGTTCAATCGTGGTGCGGATATCGTCGCGGCGCAGGAACGCACCCATTTCGAGGTTTTCCTCGACCGTGAGCGAGGTGAAGATGTTGGATGTTTGCGGCACAAAGGCCATGCCTTCGGCGACCCGTGCCTGGGGTGTAAGATCGGTGATATCCTTGCCGTCGATCCGAACATGGCCTTCGCGCAGGTTGAGCATCCCGAAGACGGCTTTCATGGCCGTCGATTTACCTGCCCCGTTCGGGCCCACGATCACAGCGATCTGCCCTTCCTCTACTGCAATCGTGCAGTTGTGAAGGATATCGGCGCCAGAGCCGTAGCCGCCCGTCATACTGTCGCCAATTAGGAACGGGGCCTCTCCCGCGGCTGTCTTCGCCTCAGTGCTCTTGCCGTAAGCGGTGAGCGTGCCCTGACCAGCAGGGTTGGTGATCGAGCGATCCTTGTTGCCGCGACTATCCTGATAGGCGCCGCCGCTCATGCGTCTGCTTTCGCTTTGTTTTTCAGGCCGGTGCCCAGATAGGCCTCAATCACCGCCTCGTTCTGCATGATCTCCTGCGCCCCACCCTCGGCCAGCACCTTGCCCTCGGCCATGACGATTACCGGATCGCAGAGGCGTGAGATGAAATCCATGTCATGCTCGATCATGCAGAAGGTATATCCACGCTCTTTGTTCAGCCGCAGGATGGCGTCGCCAATGGTGTTCAGCAGCGTGCGGTTCACTCCCGCGCCCACCTCATCAAGAAACACGATGCGCGCATCGACCATCATAGTGCGGCCAAGCTCGAGCAGCTTCTTCTGCCCGCCCGAAAGGTTGCCGGCCTTCTCTTCCTTCAAATGGTCGATGGTGAGGAACTCGAGCACCTCGTCGGCCTTGCGCATCAGCACGCGCTCTTCTTCCGCGATCCGGCCACGCCCGAACCACGCATTCCAGAGTGTTTCCCCTGATTGGCCGGCGGGCACCATCATCAGGTTCTCGCGCACGGTCATCGAGGTGAATTCGTGGGCGATCTGGAAGGTCCGCAGGAGGCCCTTGTGGAACAGATCATGCGGCGGCAGGCCGGTGATATCCTCACCCGCCATCATCACCTGGCCCTGTGTTGGCTCAAGAACGCCCGCGATTACATTGAAAAGAGTTGTTTTTCCAGCCCCGTTGGGGCCGATCAGGCCGGTAATGCTGCCTTCCTCAATCCGCAGGCTGGCCCCGTCGACGGCGTGGAATCCGCCGAAATGCTTGTGCAGATCCCTAACCTCAATCATCGTTGAAGCCCCGCGGTGCAGGGCGGCCCAGCCTGCGCCGGGCCGCCCGAATGTGTGGATCGATCAGCGGAACTGAACGGTTTCGATCGAACCGCCTTCGACGGTGATCTCGCGGTAGTTCCCGGCGGCTTCACCGGGGCCGATCAGTTCAACGCCCGAGGCGCCAACGTAATCGATGTCACCGCCGCCGGCGAGGATCTCGAACGCCTTGTCCAGCTCGCCTACACCAATCGGTTCACCGGGAGCATTGGCGACTTCCATCACCTTGCCAGCATACTCAGCCGGATCTGCAGAGCCCGCGGCCTGCATGGCGAGCAGAAGCAGCGCCGCTGCATCGTAGCTCTCCGGCGCGAAGGGCGACGTGGCGTCAAACGCGCCGTCCACCAGCTCGGTAAAGGCCGCAGCCAGTTCGTCCGACGGGCTGGGATGCTGGCCCGAAGAGCCGTCAATCTCATCGCCAAACGTGTCCGACAGCGCCGTGCCGATCATCCCGTCGGGGAAGTGGAAGGTGTCAAACGCGCCCGTGTCGAGCGCCGAGCGCACGATGCCCGCGCCGCCCTGATCGACATAGCCGGCTACCACGAGGCGCTGGCCGCCTGCGGCCGCAAGCGCTCCGACTTCGGCCGAATAGTCAGCCTTGCCGTCCTCGTGCGCGGCACTGATTGTCACCGTACCACCGGCTTCTTCAAACGCCGCCTGGAAGCTGTCCGCAAGGCCCTTGCCGTAGTCGTTGTTCGTGTAGGTCAGCGCCACTTCCATGATGTCCTGATCCATAAGGACTTCGGTCATCACAACGCCCTGCCGCGCATCGGAAGGCGCGGTGCGGAAAAACAGCCCGTTGTCTTCGTTGTTATTGTGGCTGAGGCCGGGCGAGGTGGCTGAAGGCGAGATCATCACCATTCCGTTGGGCAGAGCCACGTTCTGAAGCGCCGCGCCGGTGACGCCCGAGCAATCGCCCCCCACGATGCCGGCCACGCCGTCAGCCGTGATCAGGCGTTCCGCCGCCGCTGTGGCCGCACTTGCGTCAACGCAAGTCGTATCTGCGCGCACCGCGGTGACCGACGAACCGCCGAGGAACTTGTCGCTCGCATTGGCCTCTTCGATAGCAAATTCCGCCGCTGGCCCCATCTCGGCCACAAGCGATTCAATCGGGCCCGTGAAGCCGAGGAATACCCCGAGTTTGACGTCTTCCGCGTAGGCTGCGGACGCCATAAGAGCAGAAGCGGCCGTGGCCGCGAGAAGGTGTTTCATAGATGTCTCCCTGACATGGTTTTTATGTCTGGCAAGCAAGTTAGAGTGCTTGTGGGTAATTGAAAAGATGCGATGCGCGCTCCCTTGACGGAAGCGTGAGCCCCTGCGGCGGCATCTGCCGGTGGAACCGGCGCGCGTTTGACCCTATCTGCGTGGAAGAGGTTTTGTATTTTCCGGAGTCCCCATGCGTATTGCCCTGTCCCTCACCACCGCACTCGCCGCCGCTTTGGCACTGTCCCAACCCGCAGCAGCCCTGCAGAGCTCCGCAGGATCGCTCAACGTCCAGGCTATGGTGACAGGGCTTGATGAGCCGTGGGGCATCGCCTTCCTGCCCGGTGGCGGATATTTGATCACCGAGCGCAGCGGGCGTCTTTTGCATTTCGGCGCTGACGGATCGCAGCGCAGTGTTGGCGGTGTGCCGGACGTGCGCGATGACGGCCAGGGCGGGTTGCTTGACGTGATGGTCCCGCGCGATTTCGCCGAAAGCCGCGAGGTGTTCCTAAGTTTCGCTATGCCCCAGGGTCGGGGTGAAGGCACGGCGCTTGCCGTGGGCCGCCTGAGCGCTGATAGCGGCCAGCTGGAAAGCGTGCGCGTGATTTTCGAGATGGAGCGCGGCACGAACGGCGGGCAGCACTTCGGCAGCCGCATTGTAGAGGCGCCCGACGGCACGCTCTTCCTGACCATCGGCGACCGGGGCGATTGGAACACGTCGCAAAACCTCGGCATTGAGGCGGGCTCGATCGTGCGGGTCAATCGCGACGGTTCGGTGCCGTCCGACAACCCCTTCGTGGGCACGTCTGGCGCCCAGGCAGAGATCTGGAGCTACGGGCATCGCAACCCGCAAGGGGCAGCGCTTGATGCCGATGGCACGCTTTGGATCAACGAGCACGGCGCGCGGGGCGGTGACGAGGTGAACCGTATCGCCCGAGGGGCCAATTACGGCTGGCCCGTCATTTCCTACGGCGTCAACTACAACGGCACCAAGATTGGCGAAGGTACCGCAAAAGAGGGCATGGAACAGCCCGCCTTCTATTGGGATCCCTCGATCGCGCCGTCGGGCATGGCGATCTATTCCGGGCGGCTTTGGCCGGAATGGGAGGGCGACTTCTTCGTCGGCTCGCTGAAGTTCGGGCTGATTTCGCGGCTCGAGCGCAATGGAAATTCCGTTCAGGAGGTTGAGCGCATCGAGGGCGACGAAACCGCGCGCGTGCGCGATATCGTCGAGGCGCCAGACGGGGCGCTTTGGATCCTTTCCGTGGGGCAGGGCGCGGCCTACCGGATCACGCCAGGCTGATGGAGATCGAACATCTCGTCTTCGGCGCCGCGCCCGAACGGGTGGGGCCGTTCAGCCATGCGGTGCGGGCGGGCGACTTTCTGTTCGTTACAGGCCAGATGCCCACCCTGCCCGATAATCCTGGCGCCCTGGCCAGCGGTGAGATCGAGGGCCAGACCAGCGCCGTCATGGAAAACCTGAAGCTGGTACTGGCAGAGGCAGGCACCACGCTCGACCGAGTGGTGTTTGCCCGGGTCTACCTGGTCAATTTCCAGGATTTTGACCGGATGAACGCGGTCTATGCCAGCTATTTCCCGCCCGCCAAACTGCCCGCCCGCACATGTATCGGGGTGACGGGGCTGGCGGTGGGCGCGTTGGTGGAGATTGATTTCGTGGTGGGGCTGTAGCTCGCCGTCGCGGCACCTTCGGGCGCGACGGGGGCACCCGCGGCCCGGCAATTGGGTGGGCTGAGGCGCAGTCTCCGCGTTCTGCGGCAGTTCCGGGAGAATCCGACCCGTTCAAATGTCGGATCGCCTTGCCTGGGCCCGCCAATTGCGCGGCTTAGCGCCGATTTTCAGATCATGGGCCCCGTCGCTGCAAAAGACACGCACATCGCCTAAGCGCAAGCCGCCCGCTCTGCCTCGGCCATCGCCTCCGCTGTCGCTTCAAGCGCCAGCAAGATCGAGCGGTGACGGTTTGTGAACGCCTGCGCCGGAATAAGCACTTCAAGCTCCTCAAACGGTGCTGCGGGCGCAGGGCCCTCTCCCTGAAGCATCGCCGCAAGCTCATCGCGCGCGCGCTCGATCTCACCCCGGGTGCGCCCGATCGCATGGGCGCCCACCACCGAGGCAGCCGCCTGGCCTAGCGCGCAGGCCCGCACATCTTGCGCAAACGCGGCAATCCGGCCCTGATGCAGAACCACATCCACTGTGACGTTCGAGCCGCAAAGGGGCGAGCGCCGCGTTGCCCGGGCTTGCGGCGCATCAAGTTGGCCGGTGCGCGGGATATCCGCGGCCAGTTCCAGAATGCGCCCTGAATAGAGTTTGATCAGATCGGTCTCGGCCATGGGTTTTCCTTTGCCCGCGCCCCGCCTAGATAGGCCGAACCGGTTCCCGAGGAAAGCCTATCCCATGTCCTTCGATCCCGCGACCCTGCGATATGACGCAAAAGGCCTGATCCCTGCGATCGCGCAAGATCATGCCAGCGGCGAGGTTCTGATGATGGCCTGGATGAATGCCGAGGCCGTTGTGAAAACGCTCGAAACGGGGCGGGTGACCTATTGGTCGCGCTCGCGCCAATCCTTCTGGGTAAAGGGCGAAACCTCAGGCCATATTCAGGAGCTTGTCGATTTTCGCGTAGATTGCGACCGCGATTGCGTTCTGGTGCTCGTGCGGCAAACAGGCCCCGCCTGCCACACGGGGCGGCGCACGTGTTTTTTCACGGCGGTTCGCGAGGGCGGTGAAGTGGAGCTTATGGCGCCCGAATAGGCGCGCGGACCAGCGGTTGGCAGGGGCAGGGGAGCGCCTGCCCCCTCGCCGCGAGCTGCGGATCTCACCGGCAGGCGGATTTCTGAAAGGACGAAGTAGGGGGCAGGCTAAGCTCTGCGCGTAGCGCGTCCGGCGTGGCCCCGGCCGCGCGATAGGCGCGTAGGGCGCGCGCATCGTCGCGCTTGGCCAGGCGCTTGCCCGCGGCGTCACGGATCAGGCGGTGATGGTGGTATTCTGGGGTCGGCAGCCCCAGAAGGCGCTGCAGCAGGACGTGTATCTGCGTCGCTTCGAAAAGATCTTCGCCGCGGATCACATGGGTGATGCCCTGTGCGGCGTCATCCACGGTGACGGCCAGGTGATATGAGGTGCCCATACCTCGGCGGGCGAGCACGATATCCCCCACCTTTTCGATGAGATTGGAGCGGGAAATCTCGATCTCGCTCCCGCGGGTTTCTTCGCGGAAGGCAACGTTTCGCGCCGCGCGGGCCATATTAAGCCGCAGAACTGCATCGTTCGGCCGTGGGCCTGCGGGCGGCGCGTCTGGCCTGCAGGTGCCCGGGTACACAGGGCCATCGGGCCCTTCCGCCGGCGCCACACCTTCTTGCGGCGCGCTGAGCGCCTCAGCGATGTCGCGGCGCGTGCAAGAGCAGGGGAAGAGCAGACCGTCCGCCCAAAGCCGGTCGAGCGCCGCGCCGTAGGCCGCCAGGCGATCCGATTGCCGCAGGACTTGCGTTTCCCAAGACAAGCCGAGCCATTGCAGATCTTCGTAGATCAGCGCCTCCCATTCGGGCCGTGCGCGAGATTGGTCGATATCCTCGAGGCGCAAAAGAAAGCATCCGCCTTCGGCCCGGGCGCGATCATGAGCGGTGATTGCCGAAAAAGCATGGCCCAGATGCAGCGGCCCCGTGGGCGAGGGCGCGAAACGGGTGATCACGTGGCGCGCAGCACCCAAACGGTGGAGCCCATCTCTTTTCCCGGCAGATGCGGGCCATAGTCTTCAAACGCCACCTCGAAGCCGCCCGTGGCCAGAAGCGCGGTCAGCGCATCGCCATAGCGCGCATCCGCGAGCGTGGCATCATTGTAGGAGAAGGTGAGCAGGCCGCCGGGCGCGAGCGCGATCGCCAGCATCTCCAATGTGTCCGGCGGTGCCGCACCGAGGCTTACCACACCAACGGCTGCAATGATCGCATAATCGCCCCGGCGCACATGGGCGAGGGTTCCCGGTTCGGCTTGATACAGTTGGCGGTAGGCGCCCTTCGCTTCGGCTTTCGCCAGCATTTCGGGCGAGATGTCCATGCCATCGACCACGTCAAACCCTGCTGCCTTCAGCGCAAGCCCCGATAGCCCTGTACCGCACCCGAAATCGAGCACGGGCTTGGCCACGTTGGCCCCGGTCTGGCGCAACGCCAAAGCGCTGCGCGCGGGTGTGGCGTAGCCCATACCTGTAATATCGGCGTCGTAGTCCCCAGCCCAGTCGCGGTAGAGATCAAGCGTCTCGTCCACGCTGCGGGCTGTCCATAGTTTGTCGGGTGTTGTGTCGCTCATGGCGGCGAGGCTAGGCGGGGGCCGGCGCGGCGTCTACCCGTTCTGGCGCGAGCCAGGCCGCCCAATCCGCCTTGGCGCGGTCGGTATAGGCCTTGTAGCGTGTCTTCCGTCCCCGGCGCCCGCCCTTGGCATCCACAGGCGGGAAGAGCCCGAAGTTGACGTTCATGGGCTGAAAAGTCTTGGCCTCTGCGCCCCCCGAGATATGCGTGACAAGCGCGCCCGTTGCGGTGGTGGGCGGAACGGGAGCCAGCGATTCACCGAGAATCTCGGCAGCTGCGAGGCGGCCCGCCAGAAGGCCCATCGCGGCACTTTCCACATAGCCCTCCACGCCGGTGATCTGGCCGGCGAAGCGGATATGGGGGTGGGTGCGCAAGCGCATCTGGCTGTCAAGCAGGCGCGGGCTGTTCAGAAACGTGTTGCGGTGAATGCCGCCGAGCCGGGCAAAGCGCGCCTGTTCCAGCCCCGGAATCATCCGGAAAACATCTGTTTGCGCTCCGTACTTCATCTTAGTCTGAAAGCCCACGATGTTGTAGAGTGTGCCCAGCTTGTTGTCGCGGCGAAGCTGCACAACGGCGTAGGGCTTTTCTTCAAGCCTGTGCGGGTTTGTCAGCCCAACAGGTTTCATCGGCCCGAAGCGCAGCGTTTCCCGCCCGCGTTCGGCCATCACCTCAATGGGCAGGCAGCCATCAAAATAGCCTGCCGTTTCGCCCGGTTTGAATTCGGTCTTATCGGCTGCCAGAAGCGCGTCAATGAACGCCTCGTACTCATCTCGCGTCATCGGGCAATTAAGGTAGGCGGTGCGCTCCTCCTCGGTTTCGCCTTTATCGTAGCGCGATTGCCGCCACGCCAACCCCATATCGATGCTGTCGGCATAGACGATGGGCGCGATTGCATCGAAAAATGCGAGCGCATCCTCGCTTGTGGCGCCGCGAATGGCCTCGGCGAGGGCGCTGGAGGTAAGCGGCCCGGTGGCGATGATCCAATGCCCGTCTCGCGGCAACTCCGTGATTTCGCCCGGCTCCACTTGAATGTTGGGGTGCGCTGTCAGTCGGGCGGTGACCGCTTCGGCGAAGGGATCACGATCCACCGCAAGCGCGCCGCCGGCCGGCAGGCGATGGCGATCGGCCATGGAGATGATCAGCCCGCCCGCCGCGCGCATTTCCCAATGGAGCAGGCCCACAGCATTCTGTTCGTCATCGTCCGACCGAAAGGAGTTTGAGCACACCATTTCAGCCAGATGGCCCGTCTTATGAGCGAATGTGCCAACCTCGGGGCGCATTTCGTGGATCACCACGCCCACGCCCAGTTCCGCAGCCTGCCAAGCAGCCTCCGCGCCCGCCATGCCGCCGCCGATGATGTGAAGCTCTGTCATAGCCCGCGATTTAGGCCATCGCGGGCGGCTAGGGAAGGGTCAGCGCGCGAGCGCCGCGATCGGTCGCGGAGTGCGGAAAAGGCCCGTGCGGTCTGCCCCGAGTGCGATGCTGAGGCCGATGCGGAGCGTGGTGTCGTCATGCCCGTCAAAGCGGGCCTCCGACAGTTCTGCGAACACGCCCACAGGTGCTCCCGGTATGGCATAGGAAAGCCCGAGGCGTGCCTGTCTGGCAGTGCCGGAGCGCACCGGGTCATCGACATCTGCCAGAACTCCGCCGACCTCGCTGAAAAGGCCAGAGGCGAAGGTGTGACGCAAGCTAATTTCAGCAAACACGATATCCGGCCCGGCGCCGGCCATGCCGCCGAGGCCCGCGCGCAGCTCGGCCAGCGTATCGGTCCTTAGCGGCAAGAGCACTTCGGGCCCAGCAGCGGCAAAGGTGCGTTCGGCAAGATCGGAGGCCAGCACGAATGCACCGTACCGCAGGCCCTGCGCACCTAGCGCGAAGAGGTGCAGCGCAGCGCGCGCCTCGGCCGCCTCATTGGCTTCCGTCAGTTCGAGATCAAACTGAAGGCCGCGCGGATCGTCCCCTATCTGAACGATCCGCGCTGCAAGGTAACCGGAGCCCCCGAGGCGGCCCGCTTCGATATCCGCACCAAACGTGGGTGCGGCGTTGGTCATAACGGCCCCGCAGCCAATCGAGGCAGCGATCGCAAGCAGTGCAGTCTTGAAGATCAGGCGCAACATGGCTGGGCTCCGGAAATACTCGTTACGCAACACACCTGCCGCGCCCCCGGCGGCATCGCATGTTTGATACAAGGAGCAGAGAGAATCGGAAAAGTTAAATCTTAATATATGATTAACGCACGAATCTCACAGGTTGGATGAGATCCCAGCGATTGCCATAGAGATCGTGAAAAACCGCAACGCGGCCATAGGGTTCGTCCCGCGGATCTTCCTCGAAGATCACCCCGGCGGCACGCATCCGCGCCGCCATCCTATCAAAATCATCGCAATGGAGGAAGTAGGCCACCCGTCCGCCCGCCGCTTGCCCAAGGGCCGCGCGCTGGTCGCCGACGGCGCGGGCAATGAGGAATTGCGTCTCCGCACCGGCATAAGGTGCCATCCGAACCCAGCGCTTTCCGCCACCTTGGTCGGTGTCTTCCAGAAGCGTGAAGCCAAGCGCGGTTTCCAGCCACGCGACGGCCTCGTCATACTCCGCCGCGAGATAGGCCACGAGGGCGAGCCGCGCCTCAGGCACCGCCGCAATGACGGGGCACGCTCATTCTTCGGCAGCCTCACTACCCTCGTCATCCCCCTGTTCGGCGATCCACGCGACCGACACGACTTCTTCACCCTCGGCCGTATCGAATACCTTCACGCCGCCGGCGCTGCGCGAGCGGAAGGAAATCCCATCCACCGGCACTCGGATCGACTGGCCGTTCGAGGTTGCCAGCATGATCTGATCGTCGATCTGAACGGGGAAAGAGGCCACAAGCGCGCCACCGCGCATCGCTTTATCCATCGCCATCACGCCCTGGCCGCCGCGCCCGCGCACGGGGTAGTCGTGGCTGGAGGAGAGCTTGCCGGAGCCGCCTGCGGAGATCGTCAAGATCAGGTCTTCGGCGGCTGACATTCCAGGGTAATCGATCTCCACGCCCGAAGCATCGACCTCGTCCTCATCGTCCGCCTCGGCTTCATCTGTCAGTCCTGCCATGGCGCGGCGCATCTTGAGATAGGCCACGCGCTCCGCCGGTGTGGCGGCGAAGTGCCGGATGATCGACATCGAGACGACGCGATCGCCCTCTGCCAGCTTGATACCCCGCACACCTGTGGAGTCGCGGCCTTTGAAGACGCGCACCTCGGTGGTGGGGAAGCGGATGGCGCGGCCCATGGCCGTTACCAGCATCACATCGTCGTCTTCGGTGGAGATCCGCGCGTTCACGAGGCTCGTGCCTTCGGGCAGCTTCATCGCGATCTTGCCGTTGGATTTCACGTTGGTGAAATCGGAAAGCGCGTTGCGCCGCACATCGCCATCGGACGTGGCGAAGAAGATCTGAAGCTGATCCCAGTCCGCCTCATCGCGATCCACCGGCATGATCGCGGCGATCGAAACCCCGGTGGGAATCGGCAGGATGTTCACGATCGCCTTGCCCTTGGCTGTGCGCCCGCCCTGGGGCAGGCGCCAGGTCTTCAGCTTGTAAGCCATGCCATCGGTGGTGAAGAACAAAAGCTGGGTGTGGGTGTTGGCCACGAAAAGCGTGGTGACCACATCCTCATCCTTGGTGGACATGCCCGATAGGCCCTTGCCGCCCCGCCTCTGGGCGCGGAATTCGGCAAGGGGCGTGCGCTTGATCCAGCCCGATTGGGTGACGGTGACGACCATATCCTCGCGTTCGATAAGGTCTTCATCCTCCATATCGCCGGACCATTCGACGATCTCGGTGCGGCGCGGCACGGCGAACTGATCTTTCACGTCTCGTAGCTCATCAGAGATGATCGCCATGATCCGTTCTCGCGAGCGCAGGATATCGAGGTACTCCTTGATCTTGGCGGCCAGTTCTTCAAGTTCGTCCGTAACCTCTTTCACGCCGATTTGCGTGAGGCGCTGCAGGCGAAGATCGAGGATCGCGCGGGCTTGGATTTCCGAAAGGTAGTAGGTGCCGTCCTCGTTCATCGTGTGGCTCGGATCGTCGATCAGCCGGATGTAATCCGCGATATCCGCGGCGGGCCAGCGCCGCTCCATCAGTTTCGCGCGCGCCTCGGCGGCATCGGCGGAGGCGCGGATCGTCGCCACCACCTCATCCACGTTTGATACCGCCACTGCGAGGCCGCACAGGATATGGCTTCGCTCGCGCGCCTTGCGCAGGTCAAACGCGGTACGGCGGGCAACAACCTCTTCCCGGAAGCTTATGAAAGACGTCAGAAAATCCCGAAGTGTGAGTTGCTCGGGCCGCCCGCCGTTCAACGCCAGCATGTTGCAGCCGAAAGAGGTTTGCATCTGCGTAAAGCGCCAAAGCTGGTTCAGCACAACATCGGGCGTGGCATCGCGCTTGAGCTCGATCACCACCCGCACGCCCACGCGATCGGATTCGTCGGCCACGCCGGAGATGCCTTCGAGTTTCTTCTCGCGTACCAGATCGGCGATCTTCTCGATCATCGCCGCCTTGTTCACCTGGTAGGGGATTTCGTCGAGCACGATGGCGTAGCGTTCCTTGCGGATCTCCTCGACCCGCGCCTTGGCGCGGATGATCACGCTGCCGCGCCCCTCCAGATAGGCCTTGCGCGCACCGGAGCGCCCCAGGATCACCCCGCCGGTCGGGAAATCGGGGGCCGGCACGATCTCGATCAGCTGTTCGGTGGAAAGATCGGGGTTTTCGATCAGCGCCAGCGTGGCATCGACAACCTCGCCCAAGTTGTGGGGCGGGATGTTTGTGGCCATACCCACCGCAATGCCGCCTGCGCCGTTGACCAGCATGTTGGGGAACCGCGCCGGAAGCACCGTGGGTTCCTGATCCTTGCCATCGTAGTTGTCCTGAAAATCGACCGTATCTTTTTCGATATCGGCTAAAAGCGCGGCGGCGGGCTTGTCCATCCGCACTTCGGTGTAGCGCATGGCCGCCGGGTTATCGCCGTCCATCGAACCAAAATTGCCCTGCCCATCCAGAAGCGGCAGCGACATCGAGAAATCCTGCGCCATGCGCACCAGCGCATCGTAGATCGCGCCATCGCCATGGGGATGATACTTGCCCATTACGTCGCCCACGGGCCGGGCCGACTTGCGGTAGGACTTGTCGTGCGTGTTCCCCGTCTCATGCATCGCGTAGAGGATTCTACGGTGCACAGGTTTTAAGCCGTCTCGCAGATCGGGGATCGCGCGCGACACAATGACCGACATCGCGTAATCAAGATACGAATTGCGCATCTCGTCGGAGATCGAAATCGTCGGCCCATCATGGGGCGGGCGTTCGGGCGGAGGTGTTTCGCCTGTGTTTTCAGGCGGTTCGGGCGTATCGCTCACGTCAAAGTGCGTCTTTCGTGCGCTGCTCTATATCTTGTTGCTCAATATGTATCAGACCATTGATATGGGGCGCAACGGGCGGTTTCACGCGATGTGCGCAGCCACCGGCCATGAGTGCTAACAGACTGTTTTCATTGAAAAGCCATAATCGACTCGGCTCAATACATGGGTAGAAACCACATATGAGGCCATTATGGAGAAATCCGAGACCGAGTTGATGCTAACGGGATACGGGCTCACGACAGCCGAGTTCTTCTACCGGATGCCCGATTATCAGAACGTGCTGAACACCTTCGTCTGGCAGGATTACGATCTGGCGCCCGATCACCCCAAGCTCTTCAACTTCATCGAATACTGGCAGGATGAAATCGAGGGTCCGCTGCACTCGGTGCGATTTGTGCACCGCAAAATGATCTCACCGGGTGAATGGCGCCATGTGACGGGCGAGGTGACGTTGCATTAGCGGTTACTCGGCCGCAGTAACAACGCGGCCCACGCCTTCAAGGTAGGCGGTCACCGTTTCGGGATCCGGCCTGAGCGCTTCGGGTAGATCCGCCAGCACCTCTGAAGAGACTTCGCGGGTAAGCGCCATCGCTTCGTCGATGTAGTCGTTCGCCGTACTGCCAGGGTGCTCGGCTTGCCACGCAAGGTAGTCGGCATACTCAAAGGCAGATGCGGCCCCCACACCGACGACTGGCACCGCCACAACCGCGCGCCGCATCCGCGCCTTCGCTTTCTCCTTTGAACGCGCCTTCGCTACGGCGGCCCGCTCGGCCACTTCGGCCTGCGCTTTTGTGGCGGCAACTGCGCTGGCGACCGCACTCGAAACCGCTGCCGCGCGCCATATTGGCTGAAGCACGAAATTCAGGGCGCCCAGGGCAAGGTTTGCCACTAGGCTGAGTGCGAGCACGATGCCCCAGAAGAGTTTCAGCATGTTCAGCATTATCGACGGCTCCCTTTCCTGCCGCCCCGATATAGGCGGCCCCTGGCCCACGTGCCATTTCCCGGCTGAAAGCAGCTTGGGGCCGTGGCCCGAATGGCGCAGAGTGCCGTCATGGCCGACACGGCGATCATTTACGATGTCGAGTTTTTGACGCTCGAAGATTCCACGACGCGTTTCTGGTGTGGGCCTTACGATCCCGATCCGGTTATCGCCCAAATTGGCGCCGTAAAGCTGGACCTGACTGGCACGTTCGAGATGATCGATACCTTCCGCGCCTACGTCACACCCCCGGGCCGCGGTGGTACGCCCCAGGCGATCGACCCATTCTTCACTCGGCTCACAGGGATCAGCGAGGCTGAGATCGCTGAAAAGGGCCAGCCGTTGGGCGCGGCGCTTGCAGCGTTCGATGCGTTCTCGGGCGGCGCGCGCCTGTGGTCATGGGGCAAAGACGAGTTCAACATGGTTGCCATAAGTTGCTACGTTGCCGGTCTTGCCCCGCCCATCCCGATAGAACGGTTCGGCAATGCGGCGGCGCTCGTTCTGAAAGCCGGGATGCCCTACGACGACGTCAAGCGCACCCGCAGCAATGGGCTTGCCGCCTATTTCGGGATGGAAATCGAGGGCCTGCGCGCCCATGACGGGCTCGATGATGCCCTCTCTGTGGCACATGCGCTGCGCCACCTCCTGTCCGATGGCCGCCTTATGGCTGCGGATTTCACATGAGCGCGCCGCTCGGCCGGATCGTGATCTACACCCGAAAGATCGATGAAATGGCTGCTTTCTACAGCGCCCGCTTCGGCTTCACGGTGCGCCGCACGAAAGGGGACCGGATTGTTGAACTTGTGCCTACGGCCGGCGGTGCGGCGATCCTGCTCCATCCGGCCGGGAAGGCGCAGAAGATGGGGCAGGCGCTTGTGAAGCTAGCCTTTGATGTTGCCGATGTGGCTGCCGAGCGCGCACGCCTTATCGCAGCGGGTGTTGCGGTCGGCGCGCTCCACGGGGCGGACGGCTATCAGTTCGCAAATCTCAAGGATCCCTCCGGCAACTACGTGCAAGTCTCCAGCCGTGCCTGTCGCATTGCCTAGGTCACGCCTGCGCCCGTTGTTCTCACCTCATTAACGCTGTACGAGAGCGGCAAAAGAGCAGCCCGAGGCCCGCCCGTGTCGCAGCCCGCCCCGTTTTCCCGCTACGAATGGCTGATTGCCTGGCGATACCTGCGCGCGCGCCGTGCCGACGGGGGTGTCAGCGTGATGACATGGATCAGCCTCATCGGCATCACCCTGGCTGTGGCCGCGCTGATCATCGTGCTTGCAGTGCGCGCGGGGTTTCGAACCGAGTTTGTGGATACAATCCTGGGCGCCAATGCCCATGTCACCGTCTATTCTGCCACGTTCCAGACGGAAACGGGGCAGACGACGCGGGTGGTGCCCGAGTTCGATGCGGTGGCCGAGCGGCTGCGCGCGGTGCCCGGTGTCACCCGCGCCGCGCCGCTGGTGCGCGCCCAGGCGATGCTCAACAAGGGCGATGAGAATGCGGGCGCGGAGATCTTCGGGATCCGCACGGAAGACCTGAAGTCACTGCCTGGCTTGCAAAACCCGCAATCCTCCATTGGTGATGTGAACCGGCTGGGCGAGGGGGTCGCCCTGGGATCGGCGCTGGCCAATGAACTTGGCGCGCGGATCGGCGATGTGGTGCGGGTGATCTCGCCCAACGGCGTGCGCACGGCCTTCGGCACCAGCCCGCGGGTCTCAAACTACGAAGTGGTCTATATCTTCACCGCCGGGCGCTTCGATATCGATCGCACGCGCCTCTACATGCCGTTTGAGGAGGCGCAGCTGTTCTTCAACCGCGATGGCGTGGCCGATGAGATCGAGGTCATGGTGGAAGATCCGGAGGCGCTTGACCGCTATGCGCCTGCGCTGATCGAGGCTGCGGGCGAACGTATGCTGCTCTGGACATGGCGCGACAGCGCCGGTGCCTTCCTCCGCGCGCTGGAAATTGAGGATACGGTGATGTTCGTGCTGATGAGCGTTCTGGTGCTGATCGCCGCGATGAACATCATCTCGGGCCTCGTGATGCTGGTGAAGAACAAGGGCCGCGATATCGGGATCCTGCGCACCATGGGGCTCACCGAAGGCGCGGTGATGCGGGTCTTTTTCATCTGCGGTGCACTTGTCGGCCTTTTGGGTACGATTTTTGGCACGATACTTGGTTGCCTCTTCGCGATCTATTTCGATCAGATTCTGGCCTTTGTGAACGGGCTTTCAGGTGGCGAGGTCTGGGATGCCTCGGTCCGTGGCATCTACCGGCTGCCGGCCGAACTGAAGTTCTTCGATGTGCTGAGCGCGATCGGCTTGTCGCTCAGCCTGTCCTTCCTTGTCACCATCCTGCCCGCGCGCCGCGCAGCACGGCTCAACCCCGTTGAGGCGCTGCGCTATGAGTGAGACCGCGCTTCGGCTTGCAGGGATCGCGAAAACATACAATCGCGACAAGCCCTCGGAGGTGCCGGTGCTGCGCGGCGCGGAACTCACGCTCGCGGCGGGGGAGGTGGTGGCGCTTGTCGCCCCCTCGGGCGCGGGAAAATCCACCCTTCTGCACATCGCGGGCCTGCTCGATACCGCCGATAGCGGCACGGTTGAAATCGGTGGCGAGGATCTCACCCACCGTTCCGACAAGCGCCGCACCGAGGTGCGCCGCGCCGAGGTGGGCTTCGTCTACCAGTTCCATCACCTGTTGCCGGAGTTTACGGCGCTCGAAAACATAGCCCTGCCGCAGCTGGCCAACGGCGCCTCTGCGGGCGCCGCCACTGAGCGGGCCGCGGATCTCCTGAGCCGCGTGGGGCTGGCTGAACGCGCCCGCCACCGTCCGGCGGAGCTTTCGGGCGGCGAGCAGCAGCGCGTTGCCTTCTGCCGCGCGCTCGCCAATGCCCCGCGCCTGCTTCTGGCCGATGAGCCAACGGGCAACCTTGATCCCGCCACCTCCGACATTGTGTTCGAAGTGCTCCTGGGCCTTGTGCGCGAGACCGGCCTCAGCGCGCTGATCGCCACGCACAACCCGGCCTTGGCCGCGCGGATGGACCGTACCGTGACCCTGAAAGACGGGCAGCTTACATAACCGCGCCCATCTCCGGCGCGGGCGTGAGGTTCAGCCGCCCCACCGCCGTTCCCACATCTTCGGGCCAGAGGAACAGGCGGTTCCAGGGCGGCACCAGCACGTAAAGCTGCGGCGGGTATAGGAGACCCGTTTCGATATCTGCGCAGTAGCGCGAGATCCATCCGGTGCGATCGCTGTCACTCACCCGGTTGCCTGCCTGAACCTTCTTGAAGAGCACCGTCAGCCCCTCGACCATGCGGTATTCATAGCCCGCTAGCGCGAGCGGGTCGGCCCATTGTCCGCGACCCTCGTCAATCGCCGCCTTCGCCTCGGCCTGCACCATCGGCAGATCGCGTTCCCCCGGCACCGAGGGGTAGATGATGAACGAGGCAGCCCATCCCGAAGCGAGGAAAGAGAAGTTGAAGGTAGCCCGCTCCCGCCGCGTCATCGTGGCCAGTTCGTCAGAGGTGTAGCTTGGGGCGAGATAGGCCAGAAGCCGCCCGAACTTCTCAAAGCGCTCATCGGCCACCCGAACGAACATGGCGCGTTTGCTGCCGGTGGGGCGGGTCAGCCGTTTTTCGACGATGGCGTCATGGGCTGCCGTTGCCGCCGCGCCCGCATCCCATTGCGCCTGCGCTGCATTGGGGCGGCGCAGTCGGGGCAGCAGGTGGTTGGCAAGGGCTGGCACGACAGGGCTTTCGCCGCTCTCGATCCAGTCCGCCAGCGGATCCATAAGCGTTTCCATATCCACCCGGCGCAGGCCGCTCGAGGTTTTGGTAACGCTTTTTTCGGGTGTGTCGATGGACAGCATCCGGATCGGCATCCGGATATCGATGGAGTCACCATCAACCGTTTTGATGAAGCGCTTTTGGCGAATGGTGTCGAGCGTGAAGCCCTCGGGCCTCCAAAACACGGAAAGGGACATCTGAAATCCTTCATGCGACATGGCCGGTACGCAATTCTACCGGCATGCGAATGCATGGCAGGTCAGGTGGCCTCAGTCACCCTGCTGATGTCACCCTGCTGATGTCACTCGGCCTGTGTCACTCGCGCCAGGGCCTCAACCGCTCGCTTTGCTGCCCCGCTGTCGATACTCTCGCGCGCAAGCTCTGCGCCTTCGGGAAGATTGTCGGCCTTGCCCGCGATCTTCAGCGCAGCCGCGGCGTTCAGCAGCGCCGCATCGCGATAGGCCGAGGCCTCACCATCCAAAAGCGCGCGGAAAGCCGCGCCGTTCTCCTCCGGCGTGCCGCCGAGGATCGCCTCGAACGGGTGCACGGGCAGGCCTGCCTGTTCGGGATGCACTTCGAACTCGCGCACCACGCCATTTTCCAGCGCCGCCACATGGGTGACACCGGTGATCGTGATCTCGTCGGTGCCATCCACCCCGTGTACGAGCCAAGCGGCTTCGGAGCCAAGCGTACCCAGCGTCTCCGCCATCGGGCGGATCATCTCCAGAGAAAATGCGCCGGTCAGTTGCCGGGCCACGCCTGCTGGGTTCGTGAGCGGCCCCAGGATGTTGAAGATCGTGCGCGTGCCCAGTTCCGCCCGCGTGGGCATCACATGGGCAATTGCAGGGTGGTGCATGGGCGCCATCATGAAGCCGATCCCAGCCTCGTTTAGGGCGCGCTCCACCACCTCGGGGCCAACCATCACGTCCACGCCCATCTGCCCCAGCGCATCCGCCGCGCCGGATTTGGAGCTGAGGTTGCGATTGCCGTGCTTGGCTACCGGCACGCCCGCGCCGGCCACAACAAAGGCGGTTGCCGTAGAGATGTTGAGCGTGCCTTTTCCGTCGCCCCCCGTGCCAACGATATCCATCGCGCCTGCGGGCGCCTGCACCGGGCGGCAGCGGGCGCGCATCGCGGCAGCAGCAGCGGCGTACTCCTCCACCGTTTCACCGCGGGTGCGCAGCGTCATGAGAAAGCCGCCGATCTGGCTGGGCGTGGCATCGCCCTCGAAAAGGATGCCGAACGCCTCTTCGGCCTCAGCCCGCGTGAGTGCCCGGTCAACCGCGGCGGCTATCAGAGGTTTCAGCGCATCGCTCATGCGGGCACCGGTACGCGGGAGAGAAAGTTTTTCAGAAGCTGATGCCCATGTTCCGAGGCGATCGACTCGGGGTGGAACTGCACCCCTTCGATCGGCAGCTCGCGGTGGCGGAGCCCCATCACGGTGCCATCTTCCAGCTCGGCTGTGACCTCAAGAGCGTCCGGCACGCTTTCGCGACCCACGATCAGCGAATGGTAGCGCGTGGCTTTGAAGGGCGAGGGCAGGCCCTCAAAGACGCCCGTGCCCTGGTGGTGGATCACGCCCATCTTGCCATGTACGATCTCTCCCGCCTGGCCCACGGTGCCGCCAAACGCCTCGCCAATCGCCTGATGGCCGAGGCACACGCCCATAAGCGGAGTCTGCGTTTCCGCTGCGGCCGCGATCAATGCCAGACAGATCCCCGCGCTTTGCGGTACGCCGGGGCCGGGCGACAAAACGATGGCTTCTGGCCTA
>JBCCRC010000046.1:0-26970 GCA_039208375.1 Pseudomonadota bacterium
ATCGGCGATCTGCTTGAACGTCAGCGTCGTGTTATCAACCAGCCAGACGGCGGTGGCTTTCGCCATGATCGGTTTGTTCATGCGCCCACTCCTTTAGGCAAATCTTTCCCGCGCCGGGAAAACGGCTGTTCCGGCTGGAACACATCCTCGTTTTCGGGGAAGTTGCGAGGAATATAGTCGCCCTCCGGCCCGGAGAAAAGCACCAAATGCGCAGTCTTCTCATCGCCCTCTTCCTGCCCGTGGCCGCGTGGGCCGATGGGGATCGCGCGGGCGTGTTCGATTACTATGTAATGGCGCTGAGCTGGTCGCCCAATTGGTGTGAACGCGAGGGCGGTGGTTCCCCGCAATGTGCGCCTGAGCGAGATCTTGGGTGGATCCTGCATGGCCTGTGGCCTCAGCACGAAGTGGGCTGGCCGCGCGATTGCCACACCAATGCGCGCAACCCGTCCCGCGCCGATACTGCCGCGATGGCCGATATCATGGGCACAAGCGGGCTGGCCCGGCACCAATGGAACAAGCACGGGCGCTGCAGCGGCCTTTCATCAAACGATTATTTTGCTCTGTCTCGCGAGGCCTATGGGCGCGTGGAGCGGCCCGACGTGTTCCGCCGGCTCGGAGACACGGTGAAACTGCCCGCACGCGTGGTGGAAGAGGCGTTTCTTGAGGCCAATCCCGCGCTTTCGGCCGATATGCTGACCGTGACGTGCAAGAACCGTCAGATACAGGAGGTGCGTATTTGCCTGACGCGCGATCTGGCCCCCAGACGCTGCGGGCGCGATGTGCGGCGGGATTGCACGCAAAGCGACGCGCTCTTCCACCCGATCCCTTAGCGCACCTGCAAGACGATCTTGCCCACATGGGCGGAGCTTTCCATCCGCGTATGGGCTTTTGCTGCGGCCTCAAGCGGAAAGGTTTGATCCATCACTGGCGCGATCCGCCCAGCCTTTAGCAGCGGCCACACCTCGGCCTGCAGGGCCTCTGCAATTGCCGCCTTGGCAACATCGGATTGCGGGCGCAGGGTTGAGCCGGTGATTGTAAGGCGGCGCGCCATCACCTGGGCAAAGTTTAACTCCACCTTGGGGCCCTGTAGGAAGGCGATCTGAACGAGGCGGCCATCCTCTTTCAGCGCGCGGACATTACGCGGGATGTAGTCGCCGCCGACCATATCAAGGATCAGGTCTGCCCGGCCCGCGCCCTTCATCACCTCGACGAAATCTTCGTCTCGGTAATTAATGGCCCGTTCTGCGCCGAGGCCCTCGCAGGCCGCGCACTTCTCGGCCGATCCAGCTGTTGCAAAGACGCGCGCGCCAAAGGTGTGGGCAAGTTGGATCGCCGTGGTTCCGATCCCCGAACTGCCGCCGTGTACGAGGAAAACCTCGCCTGCGCGCAAGCCCCCGCGCTGGAAGACGTTCGACCAAACGGTGAAGAACGTCTCCGGCAAACAGGCGGCCTCGGCAAGGCCAAGGGGCGCAGGCACAGGCAGGCAATGGGCCGCTGGGGTTGTGGCATATTCGGCATAGCCGCCGCCGGGGAGAAGAGCGCAGACGGTCTCGCCCACCACAGGCCAGGCGACATTGGGGCCGACAGCCACCACGCGCCCTGCCGCCTCAAGCCCCGGCAGATCGCTAGCCGTCGGCGGCGGTGCATAACTGCCTGCCCGTTGCAATGCGTCGGGGCGATTCACGCCGGCATAGGCCAATTCTAGCAGGATTTCTCCGGGTCGGGGCGCGGGCACCGGCCGCTCTGTCACGCGCAGAACTTCGGGCCCGCCGGGAGCCGAAATCTCCACAGCGCGCATCGTGTTAGGTACCATATGTCGTCAGCTTTCGCTGGGGGTGTTGAAGACGCCCGGTACGTCTCGTCGTCCCGCGCCCGAGGGTGCGCGCACCTGCGACAGCGTCCAGTTCGGCAGTGCGAACACGGCCTTAAAGAGAGGATTGCCTTGGACCGCACCCTTCGCCTTCTCGATCCGCATCACATCTTCGATGCGCCTGTCCAGAAACGCCCAGGTGCCCAGGTGTTCGGGGCTGTCGTCGCCCAGCCAATAGAGCACGACTGAGGCATAGACGCCCGAAAGAGTCGCACGCTTCGTATACCAGTTGTAATCGGCAGAGCTGTCTCCAAGCGCCGTCCAGATCGCGTCTGCCGTGCCCCAGATCGCCTGCGCACCGAGGGGGGCGTATTGCGGCAGGGCGAAGAGCGCAGATCCACGGCGCACGGCCTCGCGATCCGGGATCGCTTCGATCCGAAGCCGCACGGCATGGGCCACACGATCGCGAAAGCGCATGGCCTCAAGATCGGCCTCGCCGATCCGCCGCACCATTTCCGCATCGCCAGCCTCGTGGAACGCCAGCGCAAGATCCACCGCCCCCCGCGGGCAGGCGGTGCGGGCGACAGCCGCATCCACACCACTGTCGGCGATTGCCGCCCTGAATGCGGCGTCTGACCAACCATCGAACGGCACATGGGGCAGCGCGGCCTCGAGAAGCCTTGTTTTCACGTCATCGGCAGCGTCTTGCATCGCGTGTTTTCCTTTTCATCCAGCGCAGTAGACAAGCTAAGGCCGCCTTGCTATACGGCCACCTCCTGCGATTTCGGAAACTCTAACTTAGAAAGGTGGTGACACCTACCATGCAGGTCAGTGTTCGCGACAACAATGTCGATCAGGCGCTACGTGCCCTGAAGAAGAAGCTGCAGCGTGAAGGCGTCTTCCGCGAAATGAAGCTTCGGCAGCATTTCGAGAAGCCGTCCGAAAAGCGCGCGCGCGAAAAGGCCGAGGCCATTCGCCGGGCGCGCAAGCTGGCGCGGAAAAAGGCGCAGCGCGAAGGTTTGCTGTAAGCAAGCTTCTACACTGGCGGGTTCTTGCCCGCGACGACGACCCCCGCGGCATTGCCCGGGGGTTTGTTGTTTGTGGCAGAGCCTGCGCGGACTAAGCTATTGGCGGGGAGGGCGTCTGGAGAAGCCTATGAAAGCGACCGCACCCCTTATCCTTGCCGCGGCCCTCGCCGGGCCGGCCGCCGGCCACGCGGAACCGCTTTTCCTCAACTCCATCGTTTCCACCGACATCGATTTCATCAACGCCGATGACCCGCACGTGTTCGAATGCATCGAATACAACGGCCGCGACCGGCGCGAGATGCCCGACAAGCGCAGAGATGAGCTCTTTGCAAACGATGCGTTCGTCTTCACGGCGCGGTTTGCCGATGGCACCCGTGTGGGGCTCTGGGCGCACCCCGATTTCAGATCGCCCGAAACCGCGCTTGCGACGGCGGAGAAGATCACACGACCCCTTGGCAAACTGCCGACGTTCATGCGGCGCAACCTGTCTCACGTCGTGCTGCATGTGGGCGATGAAACGGCGTTTGCCGAAGATCTCGGCCGTTTCTTCGTGATGTATTCCGAAAACATCGACGATCGCGTGCGCACACGCGATATCGAAGAGACCGTGTTCCACGAGGCAGTGCATGCCACGCTCGACGAGCCCCATGCGCGCAGCGGGATATGGCAGCGGGCGCAGGCAGAGGATGATGCGTTCGTAACGCAATACGCCGCGGATTTTCCGCAGCGGGAGGATTTGGCGGAATCCGCGATCTTCGCATTCGCGATGCATTACCATCCGGGCCGCTTGCCACGCGCGGTTGAACGAAACGTGCGCGCGACGATGCCCGAACGGCTTGGGTTCTTCGATAAACTCTTCGAAGCGGGCGAGCCGTATTTTCAGCAGATTGCCGAGCCCCGTGGCTGTGACGGCTGAGCCGGCCCGCTAAAACGCCTTGCGCGCCCGCATCGCCGCAGAAATCGTGCCATCGTCGAGGTAATCAAGCTCGCCCCCGATCGGCACGCCTTGG
This sequence comes from Pseudomonadota bacterium, assembly GCA_039208375.1. GTDB lineage: Bacteria > Pseudomonadota > Alphaproteobacteria > Rhodobacterales > Rhodobacteraceae > JANQPC01. Next base: position 3,849 of record JBCCRC010000046.1, read on the forward strand.
GCAAGGGAGGTGACCGCGATCTCCGGCCCAAGCTGATCGGCGATGTAATGGGCGGTGGTCTGGCCATCGACCGTGGCGTTCAACGCGAGGATCACCTCGCGCACCCCCTCCTCGCGCACCCGGCGCATGAGTTGCGGGATGCGCAGATCGTCGGGCCCCACCGCATCAAGCGCCGAAAGCGTGCCGCCCAGAACATGGTAGCGGCCCTTGAAAACGGCCGAGCGCTCCATCGCCCAGAGATCGGCCACATCCTCCACCACGCAGATCTCGCCCGTGGCGCGCGCCTCGGAGCGGCAGATATCGCAGATCTCTGACGTAGAGATATTGCCGCAGTTGAGGCATTCGCGCGCGGTGGCTGCGACCGATTGCATGGCATCGGACAGCGGCAAAAGAAGCAGGCTGCGCTTCTTGACGAGGTGCAAAACGGCACGGCGGGCCGAGCGGGGGCCAAGCCCTGGCAGCTTCGCCATCAACTCGATCAGCGCCTCGATATCTTCAGGGCCGTCGGCCACCGCGCTAGAAGGGCAGCTTCATATCGGCCGGAAGGCCAAGCCCCTCGGTGAGCTTCTGCATTTCCTCTGCACTGCGTTCCTGCGCCTTGGCCTGGGCATCCTTGATGGCCGCAAGGATCAGGTCTTCGACAACTTCCTTGTCGTCGGAGTTGAAGATCGAGGGATCGATGTCGAGCGCGGTTAGTTCGCCCTTCGCAGTGGCGGTGGCCTTGACCATCCCGGCGCCGCTCTCGCCCACAACCATGATCGAGCCCAGGCTTTCCTGCATCTCGGCCATCTTGCCCTGCATTTCCTGGGCCGCCTTCATCATTTTGCCCATGTCGCCCAGGCCGCCTAATCCTTTGAACATCGTGCTCTCCTACTCTTCCTCAAAGGGATCCCATTCGCCATCCACCTCCGGCAGTGCCTCTTCGGCCGCCTGCGCTTCGAGCGTTTCGCGGGATCTGATTTCGGTGATGCGCGCGCCGGGGAAAGCCGCGAAGACGGCGGCCACCATCGGGTGCGCTTTGGCATCTTCCTCCAAGGCGCGGTTCTTGGCATCGCGCGCCTCGACAATCGTTTCGCCGCCGCCCTGTGATTCAACGCTCACTGCCCAGCGCACGCCGGTATAGGATTGCAGGCGGCTACCAAGGCGCTGGGCCAGATCGCGCGGCGCGCCCTCGGCCGGAACAAAAGCGATGCGGCCCGGTGCGTAGCTGACAAGCCGCACATAGCCCTCGATTTCCACCAGCAGCTTCACGTCCCGATTTTTGCGGATCAGCGCCACCACGCTTTCAAACGTGGGGTAGCGCGCGAGGGCGGTCTCAGGCGCGGCTGCCAGCGCCGTGGCGGTGCCGCCCGGGCCCGGGCCGCTTGATATCTGGGCGGGCGCGCGGGCTTCGGTGGCCGCGGGCTGGCTGGCAGGCGCATGGCCTCCACCGTCGTGCCGTGGAGCGGAGGGTGGCGCATCGCCGAGTTTGCGCACCAGCTCTTCGGGCGTTGGCAGATCGGCCACATGTGTCAGACGGATGATCGCCATCTCCGCCGCCATCATCGCGTTTGGCGCCGCCGCCACCTCCTCCAGCGCCTTCAGAAGCATCTGCCACATCCGGGTCATCACCCGCATCGGAAGCTTTTCGGCGAAGGCTTGCCCGCGGGCGCGTTCGTCGGGCGAAACAGTGGGGTCATCGGCGGCGTCGGGCGTGATCTTCGTCACACTGATCCAATGGGTGATCTCGGCCAGATCGCGCAGCACGGCGGCCGGATCGGCGCCGTCGGCATATTGGGCCGACAGTTCTGCCAACGCCCCAGCCGCATCGCCCGACATCACAAAGTTAAACAGGTCAAGCACCCGCCCGCGATCGGCCAGCCCAAGCATCGCGCGCACTTGATCGGCCGTGGTTTCGCCCGCGCCATGGGCAATTGCTTGATCGAGAAGGCTCATCGCGTCGCGCACCGATCCTTCGGCGGCCCGCGCGATCAGCGCCAGTGCATCCTCGGCGATCTCCGCCCCTTCCCGGCGTGCGATGTCCTGCAGATGGGCGATCATCGCCTCCGGCTCGATCCGCCGCAGGTCAAAGCGTTGGCAGCGGGAAAGCACAGTGACGGGCACCTTGCCGATCTCGGTTGTGGCGAAGATGAATTTCACATGCTCTGGCGGCTCTTCCAGTGTTTTCAAAAGCGCGTTGAAGGCGCTTTTGGAAAGCATGTGCACTTCGTCAATGATGTAGATCTTGTAGCGGGCCGAGGCCGCGCGATAGGCGACGCTTTCGATGATCTCCCGTATATCGTCCACACCGGTTCGGCTGGCCGCATCCATCTCCAGCACATCCACATGCCGGCCCTCAGCGATGGCGACGCAATGCTCGCACACACCGCAGGGCTCTGTTGTCGGCCCGCCCGTGCCATCGGGGCCGATGCAGTTCATCCCCTTTGCGATAATCCGCGCCGTGGTGGTTTTGCCGGTGCCGCGGATGCCCGTCATGATGAACGCCTGCGCGATGCGATCGGCCTCGAAGGCGTTTTTCAGCGTCCGCACCATCGCCTCTTGCCCGATCAGGTCGGCAAACCGCGCGGGGCGGTATTTGCGCGCAAGAACCTGATAGGCGGGGGTGGGTGCGTCTGGCATCGCTTCTCCGGGCGTGGCGGTAGCGCCAAACCTAAGGTCGCGGCCCGCGAACGTCCACCACTCACGCCGTGGGCTTGCGTGAATCGCCGCGCCCGCATAGCGTGGCGGGGCCGCACGGAGGCGGCACCCTGATCCGCGGACAGCCGTATCGGCACCTCCTTCACCGAACGACTCACTTCTTTCGGTTTTCCTTGCCCGAACGGCGGATCAACGGGCCTGCGAAGGAGAAACCGATGTCACCGATCCTCGATCATTTGCGCCGTCAGGCCAAAACCTTGCGCACGGCGTTTAACGCCGGCGACGCAGCCGCGCGCGCCCGCGTATTGGCGGTGCTGCCGGATATAGGCAAACTGCGGCACGCCGATGCGCTTCACGTCATTGCGCGTGAGGAAGGGCATGACAGCTGGCCCAAGCTGAAGATGGCCGCTGATATTGCCCGGATGGACAGGGACGCGCGGGCCGAGCGGCTGAAGATCGCGCTATACTTTGGGCAGGGCTGGCTGGTGGATCGTCTGTTGGAGGCCGATCCGACGCTGCCGCAGCACAATCTTGGCCTTCAGATTGCACTGCTCGATCTTGATGCGGTGCGGGCGCGCCTGGAGCGTGATCCCGATGCTGCAACCCGCATCATCGGCGTGCGCGCCCCGATCCTGCATCTGGCGTTTTCGCAATTCTGGCGGCGTGATCCGGTGCTTGCGGATCGGTCGGTTGAGATGGCGCGACGTCTCGTGGCCCACGGGGCCGACGTGAACGCCAGCTTTCCCGCCGAACCGGGATCGGAACATGAGCTCTCGGCGCTTTACGGCGCGCTTGGCCATGCGGGCAACCTCACCCTCGCGCGCTGGCTTTTGGAGAATGGCGCCGATCCGAACGATAACGAGTCCCTCTACCATTCCACCGAACTGGGCCACCCCAAGGGGCTCGAAATGCTGCTGGCCCATGGCGCGAAAACGGACGGAACCAATGCGCTGGCCCGCGCAATGGATTTCGACAATGTTGAAATGGTGCGCATTCTCCTCGACGCCGGGGCCAGCCCGAATGCTGGGATTGCGCCGCACCCCTCAGGTCAGCCGTTCGCAATGGTGTCGGGGCTGCACCAGGCAGCGCGGCGCATGTGTGGCGCCGATATTGCGCGCCTTTTGATCGCCCACGGCGCTGACGGCACGGGGCTTCATTGCGGCCACACGGCTTACGCACTTGCCCGGATGCGCGGCAATCACGCCGTTGCGCGAGTTTTGGAAGAGGCAGGGCAGGCGCCGCCGCTTGCGCCCGAAGAGGCGCAGCTGGCCGCGATCGCTGATGGCGAAACGCCAGCGCCCTTCGAAACCGCGCGCTTTTCCCCCGAGGCGCGGCGCGTTCTGCACCGGATTGTGGCCTTCCCCGGAACACTCGATCACGCCCGGCGCCTCGTTGCCGCCGGGATCGACCCCAACGACGTAGATGAACAGGATATGCCAGCGATCCACATCGCCGGGTGGCATGGCTTCCCTGAGCCCGTGGAATTTCTTCTTGGCCACGCCCCCGATTTCACTGTGGAGAACATGTATGGAGGCAACCTGACCGATACGATCATCCATGGCGCCGAGTTTGCGCCGAAGGTTACGGGGCAGGATCACATGCGCACGTTGCAGCTGGCGCTTGGGGCCGGGGCGCCGGTGAACCGGGAGGATATCGAAGGCTGCGGCGTGGAGGATATTGCGGAATGGCTGCGCGACTGGGCCGAAGACCACCCCGCACAGGTGGCCCGGCGGCGCCCGCCCGGCTAGTCTGTCGGCGATGGACGAACGGGCACGCGATCGCCAACGGCTGTGGCTGATGGTTCTCGGCACAGGCTGGTGTCTCACATGGGCCACCTCCTTCCTTGCCTATTGGCTGGCAGAGCCGTCTGGTGAGGGGTTTTTGCGCGGCATGAACCGGGTGCTGAACTTCCTGGGCTGGCAAGGGCTGGCAGGCATGTTCGCCCTTGCCCTTTGGGGTGTTGCGCGCAACTGGCCCCGGGGCAGCGCCACGCGCAGGATCGCAGCCATTCCGATCGGGTTTACGGTGCTGGTTATCACCGCAATCGCACTTTTCGTGGTTTGGGGAGCGTACTTTTAGCCTTTTTGGCCAAAGGTGAGAGGCTGGACAACGACCCAAGCGGGGCTCGTTACGGCTGCTTCCTTCCGGACCTGACCGGGTTGGCGAGGCGCCTGCCCGCGCCAACCTCTCACCGCGCAAAATAGGTGGGCCCGCGCCCAGATGCAACCGAGCGAGCACGCTCGAATGCGACAGGCGGGGCGTCGCGTTTCCGTTCGACCGGGATGCCGGCGGCCGTGCATCCTGAGAAAAACGCAACAGGAGGCCCGCGCGATGCAAACGGTTGAGATTTTAGCGAATGGCGATGCCGTGAAGATCGGGGAAGCGACCTTTCCTTTGATCTGGCTGCGCCACAACTGCCCCTCCGCCTTTCACCCGCAAACGCAGGAGCGGGTGCTCGATCTTCTCGATCTGCCCGATGTACCGGAGCTCACCCATGCCACGGCAGAAGGCGGGGCGCTGGAACTGACCTGGGCGGACGGGCATGACAGCCGCTTTCAGCTAGATTGGCTTCTGGCGCATGCGCCGGGGCAGCGCAGTCGCGATCCGGCTGCCGTTCCCCCTGTGACCTGGCGCGCGGATCTGGGCGCTGCGGGGGTTCCCCGGCATCAGGCCGACGCTATCCTGGAGAGTGATGATGCGCTTCTGGCCTGGTTGCGCGAGACCAAAGCCTACGGGCTTTCGATCGTGGATGGGATGCCCCAGAGCGCCGAGGCCGGCGTTTTGATCGGCCGCCGCATCAGCTTTTTGCGGGAGACGAACTTCGGCACCACCTTCGAGGTGGTCTCAAAGCCCGATCCCAACAATCTGGCCTACACCGCAGAAGCGCTCCCGCTGCATACAGATTTGCCGAACCAGGAGTTGCCGCCGGGCTACCAGTTTCTGCAATGTCTGGCGAACGAGGCCGAAGGCGGAGGCTCGGTCTTTGCCGACGGGTTTGCGGCAGCCGAGGATCTGGCACGTGAGGCGCCCGACGATTACGATGTTCTCGCTCACACGCCCGTGCCCTTTCGCTTCCATGATCGCGAGGTTGATCTGCGTGCCCGCCGCCCGATTCTTCGGCTTGATCACGATGGGCAACTTGTTGAAGTGACCCACTCCCCGCACATCGCCGACGTCTTTGACATGCCTGCGGTTGAGATGGCCGCCTTCTACAGGGTGTTCCGCCGGTGGCTCGTGCGCCTCAACGATCCGGCCTATGCACTAACTCTTCGGCTCGCAGCTGGCGAGATGGTGGTTTTTGACAATCGCCGCGTCCTGCACGGGCGCGCGCGGTTCGATCCCAGAACGGGCTTCCGGCATCTGCACGGCTTCTATGTGGATCGGCAGGATCTGGACAGCCGAATTCGCGTGATGGTGCGCGGGGGCGGGGAGGGCAGCGCGGGGTAGCGCGCGTCAGGTCGGCGACCGTTCCGCCCAGCCGGCGAAGATTTTCTCGAGTACGACCACCACGTAGTAAAGGACGATCCCGAGGAACGCGAGCGCGATAAGAACCGCGAACATCAGCGGGTAATCAGAGTTCGTTTTTCCTGAGTCGAACAGCGCCCCAAGCCCGCGCCCGTGCGGGGAAACGATCTCCATCAGGTTCGTGCCGATAAAGGCCAGAGTGACGGCCACCTTCAACGCCCCGAAGAACTCCGGCAGCGTTTTCGGCAGCGCGATCTTCCAGAAGATCGTCATCCGCGAGGCGCCGAGCGAGCGCAGGATATCGCGATATTCGGGCTCAAGTGTTGAAAGGCCGATGGAGACGGAAACGGCGATCGGGAAGAACGAGATCATGAATGCGATAAGGATCGTGTTGAAATCATGCGCGCCCACGAAGAGCAGCGCCACGATCGGCACAACAGTGGCCTTCGGGATCGCGTTGAAGCCCACGAGCAGGGGATAAAGCGCATCGCGCATCACCCGGCTAAAGCCCATCACCATGCCGATCCCAACGCCCACGATCACTGCCAGAACGAGGCCCACAACCGTACGCCAGAGCGTTTGCCAACCCATGACCAGAAACAATTCCCAGAACCGGGCGTAGGCGGCGGGAAGGTCTGATGGCGAGGCCATGATGTAATTCGGCCAGCCATTGGCCCAAACGAGAAGTTCCCAGAGCAGAAGAAAAACGATCACCGCCGCGATGGGCGCGATCACCGCGCGGCTTATCAGGGCCTTCGCGACCCCGGCCCCGCGCGCAGGCGCGGTGCTTTCGGGGCTGGTGAGCGAGGTGGGAACGTAGGCCAAGGCGGTCTCCTTACGCCGGCGCCGGCTCTGCCGAGCGGCCTTGGGCGATTTCAATCTGATGGCGCAGGGTGTTCAGCATCTCCGCCGCCTCGGGTGTATAGAGGTGGTCGAGATCGCGCGGCCCGTCTGAGGGAACTTTCATGCGAAACTGTGTATGCGCCGGGCGGCCCGACAACACGAAAACCTCATCGGCCAGAAAGATCGATTCCCGCAGATCATGGGTAATGAGAACGCCGGTGAAGGGCTCTTCCTCTTTCACCTTGTGCATGATCTGCCACAGATCTTCCCGGGTGAAGGCATCAAGAGCGCCGAAGGGTTCGTCAAGGATAAGCACTTCGGGCTGATGGATCAGCGCGCGGCACAGTGAGGCACGCTGGCGCATCCCGCCCGAAAGCTCGGAGGGACGTTTTTCTTCGAAACCTTCTAGCCCCACGAGCGCAAGCAAGTGGCGGGCGCGATCCTCGGCTTCCCTGCGCGACAGTTTGGTGGGCACGATTTCAAGCGGCAGAAGCACGTTTTTCAGGATCGTGCGCCATTCCAGAAGCACCGGGTTTTGAAATGCCATTCCAACGGTGGAGCGGGGGCCTTTCACCCGTTCACCATGGAGCCAGACCTCGCCATGATCGGGTTTCATCAACCCGGCAACAAGCTTGGTGAGAGTGGATTTCCCGCATCCCGAAGGCCCGACCACTGCCGCAAACCCGCCTTCGGGCACAGAGACATCGAGCCCGTCCAGCACCGGCAGCGGGCCGGTTTGGGTTTGGTAGGCGTGGGTAACGCCGACAATATCGATCAAGGGGCGCGACATGAGTGTCAGGGGCGCGGGGTTGGTCCGCGCCCCGGTCTGCTTAGTTCAGCGCGAACCCGCCCTCAGGCAGGTAGGCATCGGTGAAGTACAGCGATGCGTCGGGCTCGTTCTGGAACTCATAGGTTTCCGCAAGCTGGGCGAGCGCCTGTTCCATCCGCGCTGGATCGATCGTGCCCATCCCGTTCGCCTGAACGAATTCCGTTACGACGTTTTGGTCGATCGCCATTTGCAGGCGCTCGGTTTCAAGGTCTTTGTCCGCTGCCGGGTTGCGCTCCAAGAGCGAGTCGATGCCCGCCGCGGGATCGGCGATCACATCGGCCCAGCCCTTGGCCACCGCGCGCAGGAACGCCTCGATCGTTTCGCCATTCTCCGCAGCCCAATCGGTGTTCACGAGGATCGCGTTGCCGTAGAGATCCAGCCCGTGATCGGCCATCAGGATGTTGGAGATGTCGGATTCGTCGATGCCGAGGCGCTTGAGGTTCAGAACCGACGAGAAGGAAAATCCTGTGATCGCGTCGACCGCGCCCTCGGCCAGCATCGGCTCGCGGGTCGGGAAGCCCACGGGCTCCACCGTGATGCTTTCGGTATCGAGGCCGTTGGCGCTTGCGAATGCAGGGAACTGGGCCCAGGCACCATCCGGCGGCGGGGCGCCAAGGATCTTGCCTTCAAGATCCTTGGGTTCCGAAACCCCGCGGCTTTTCCGGCCAACGATGGCGAAAGGCGGCTTGTCGTACACCATCATCACCGCGGTCACGGGCGCGCCTGGGTTTTGATCGAGAAACTTGATGACCGAGTTGATATCGCCAAATCCGATCGGAAAGGCGCCTGTGGCGATCTTCGGGATCGTCTGAACGGAGCCTGAGCCGGCCTCGATCGTCACCTCAAGCCCTTCTTCGGCGAAGTGGCCATTGTCGATGGCGGCAAAGTAGGCCGCGGACGGGCCTTCGAATTTCCAATCAAGCGCGAAGGGCACTTCGGTTTGCGCATGCGCCGCGGTCGCGAACGCGAGGCCGGCGGCAGCGGCAATGGCACGGTGAAACAAGGGAACTCTCCTCTGTTGGCGATGCGTCGTTGTCCGGCGCGTATGGTTAGGGGGCGTCACGGCGCGATGCCATGGCCGGGCACCCACGGCAGACGCCCAATAGTTACCTCTGCCGGTTTATTAGGCAAGGCGCTTTGCGGTGCTGAAAAACCGGGCGGGGCAGCTTTGGCTGGCTGACGATGAGAGGTTCGGCAACGTTCCCCACGCTTTCTTCGGGACATGCCCGCCGGGGCGCCCTTGGCTTTCCCAAGTCTCCCAATCTTCGATCGCTCAAACGGGAAACACCGTCAGACGCGCGAACACCCCCGGAAGATCGCCGGCACCAGCCGGCGTATCGCGCCACGGTGGAGAAACCGTTCGGGGTGGGCAACGATGCGGACGAAGCTGCCGTTCAACTCTGTTCCGTTAGCGACGCCAATTCGCGCTTGAGCGCTTCCTGAAGCAGCGGTGCGGTATCATGAACCCATTGCGGTTCGCTGTTTCTAACGATTAGCCAAAGGCGCATACCTTCCTGCCAAAAAGTGGCGTCGATTAATCCGGGTTCTTTCTTGTCCCTCTTGAAATGCCAATGGACAGAGTTGGGATACTTTAGACGCGAGTACTGCCCGATGTGAGATATATACAGTCCAGTCGCTGCCGCCGCGCGCTCGACCACACCCATCATTTCATCCTTGGCGACCTTTTCGGTAAGGCTCAAAACCAGATCATAGGACTTCTTCTCTTTCGCCATGCGCCACGCCCTCTACAGAATTGAGAGACACAGCCGATAGACACTTTATTGCTAGGTCAACGGGAGCGATTTCGGTGGCAGCTTCTGCTCCCAGCCGACCTTCGCACGCTAGGCGCATCTCTGCGCCCAGGCCAATCCCGGGGCACAGAGATCAGTTCGGTGATGGGGGCGGTTCGCGGCCCCGTGCCTCAAAGGCCGATGCGGAAGCGCGCGAAGCCGTCCGGCCCTTCGCCCGCCGGCTCGATTTCCACTCCCTTCACATCCTCGATGTACTTCTCCGCCGCCGGGCCGGTATCGAAGAGAACTGTCGTGCCGGGGAGCGGGGCGAAGCGCCAGTTGGCATCCGCCTTCGGATCGATCGTGCCCTGTTCCACGATGTAGCGCACGATCACATCGCGGTTGGTGTCGGGCGCTTCGAGGATAATCGTATCGCCTTTGGCACCGGGGAAATCGCCGCCGCCCGAGGCGCGGTAGTTGTTGGTGGCGATCACGAACTCCATGTCGTCCGTCACCGCCTCGCCATCGTAGGCAAGATTGACGATGCGCTGGGCGTCGGCGTTGGCCAATTCGCCCTTGGGCGTGAATTTTGAGGGCTGCGAGAGATCAACCTCGTAAGTCACCCCGTCAATCACATCGAAATTGTAGCTTGGAAACTCGGGGTTCAGGAGCACCTGATCGGTGCCTCCGGGCTCCACCTGATTGAAGATGCCCACAGAGCGTTCGAGCCAATCGCGTAGCTCTGCCCCTGTGACCCGAACCGCGCGCACGGTGTTGGGGTAGAGGTAAAGATCGGCCACGTTCTTGATCGCCACGTCGCCCGCGGGCACATCGGTGTAGTATTCCGGCCCCCCACGGCCACCGGCCTTGAACGGGGCAGCGGCGGAAAGGATCGGCAGGCCCTCATGCTCGGAGCCCGCCAGCATCTGCTCCACATACCATTTCTGCGCGATCGAGACGATCTGCACCGAAGGATCATCGGCCACCAGCGCGAAGTAGCTGTGAAGCGGCGCGTCGGTTTTGCCCACGGCGCGGCGCACATAGGCCAGCGTTTCGGCATGATCCTCGGCCACGGCATCGAGGATCGAGCTATCGCTTTCCACCAGCGCGGTGACGGAGCGATCCTCTTCGCGGCGCGAGATCGGGCGCGTTTCCACGCTTTGACCGGCTACGCGCCAGGCGCCGCCCTCCCGCTCCAGCATCAGATCGATCACGCCAAGATGCGAGCCCCAGAAGCCACCCATCGTGGCGGGCTTGCCGTGAATCGTTCCTGTGGCGGCATCGACGGCGGCAAAGCCCTCATAGGTGGGCGAGGGGAACACGAGGTGGCTATGGCCCGTCATCAGCGCATCGATTCCGTCGATGGCGGCCAAGGGTACGGAGGCGTTCTCCATGCCATCGCTGGCGTCAGCCGATCCGATCCCGGAATGCGAGAGCGCGATGATGATATCGGCGCCTTCTTCGCGCATCTGCGGTACATAGGCCTGCGCGGTCTCAAGGATGTCGCGGGCAGAGACGTTGCCTTCAAGATGCCGCCTGTCCCAATTCATGATCTGCGGGGGCACGAAGCCGATCAGCCCGATGCGGATCGGGTGCGTTTTGCCCGCGCCATCGGTCAGTTCACGGTCAAGGATCACATACGGTGGTACGAGCGTGGTATCGCCGGTTGGATCGGCGCCCAGGGTTTTGGCCACGTTGGCAGAGATCACCGGGAAACTGGCGCCTGCCAAGGATTTCATCAGGAAATCGAGCCCGTAGTTGAATTCGTGGTTGCCGAGGGTGGAGGCATCGAAGCCCAGCGTGTTCATCGCGGTGATGACTGGGTGCATATCGCCCTCCTTCATCCCGCGCTCATAGGCGATGTAGTCGCCCATCGGGTTGCCCTGCAGGAAATCGCCGTTGTCGACCAGAAGGCTGTTGGTGGCCTCGGCGCGAATGTCGGCAACATGCGCGGCAGTGCGCGCTAGGCCAACGGTATCGATCTCGCGATCCGAATAATAATCGTATGGGTAGACGTGTACGTGCAGATCGGTGGTTTCCATGATCCGCAAATGTGCCTGGCCTGCGGCGGCATGGGCGGAGAACGGATGCACTAAGGTAAGTGCGGCACCGGCTGCTGTGGTGTTGAGGAAGGTGCGGCGGGTCATCGGAGAGCGGTTTGTTGGCATGGTGGGGGCCCCTTAGAAAATTGGTGTGACGGATAATGGCCCCAGATTACAGCGGCACGATGTTACGCGGGGGGTGGCGCTGTGACGCGGGGCGGTGCCGCGCATAAAACTGCGCACGCTCGAACGCGAAAGCCCACGGAGTGCCCGACATTGCTTTGCCGCGCCGCTTCGTGCGAAAGGCCTCTGAAAAAGGGGGCAGGCATGAAATTGGCGGAAACGGTCACGTTTGGGGGCTCGGGGCTTGACCGTGCGGGGGAGGTCCGGAACGATCCGCACGAAGTTGGCGCGCTTTGGGCCGCGCCCGACGCGCGTGTGGTGCCGATCTGGCGCGGCAAGCCCTGCTTTTCTGCCGATCGTAGGATGCTGACGTGGTTGCCCACCGATCACCCCGTTATCGCCTCGGCCACCGAGACGATCCTGCTTGGCCGCGATGGCGGCGCGGGCCGCTTTGCCGCCGATGTTTCGGGCTGGGAACCTGAGGATATACCCGAAAGCCTCGGCGCGTTCTTTGACCCTTCGATGCAGACCCATCCTGCGCTGGGCGAAGCGCACGTCTTTGCCGAATTGCGCGGCGCGATGACGTTGATCACGCCACGCGATGCCGAGCTTGCCGCCACTGCGCGGGCGGTTTTCTCATGGCACAGCACGCATCCCTTTTGCGCCCGCTGCGGCGCGGCCTCCGAAGTGGCCATGGCGGGCTGGCAGCGCGTTTGCCCGGCTTGCGGCGCGCATCATTTCCCGCGCACCGATCCCGTGGTGATCATGCTCATCACCCTTGGCAACGATGTGCTCGTGGGCCGCTCGCCGGGCTGGCCGGATGCGATGTACTCGCTTCTTGCCGGTTTCGTTGAGCCGGGGGAAACGATCGAGGCCGCCGTGCGACGCGAAACGATGGAGGAGGCGGGTGTCCCCGTCGGCCCCGTGCACTATCTCGCGTCGCAACCGTGGCCGTTCCCGTCGTCCCTGATGATCGGGTGCCACGGGTTGGCCAAAGCGCGCAAGATCACGCTTGATCCCGTAGAGCTAGACGATGCGCGCTGGGTCTCGCGGGAAGAGATGGCGGCGGTGTTTTCGGGGGAACGCGAGGATATGTGGCCCGCGCGGCCCGGATCGATTGCGAACTTCCTGCTGGGCCACTGGTTGGCCGACCGGCTGGACTGAGGATGATGCGATGAAGTTTTCCTGCCAACAGGATATCGACGCCCCATTAGAAGCCGCTTTCGCGGCGGTGGCGGATCTCGATTACCTTGAGAGGCAGCTCTTGCGCCGGGGTATTGAAGTTGTCCGCACAGACGCCCGTGAGCTGCCTGGCACCGGGATGGGGTGGGCCGGCGATCTTTTCTGGCGCGGCCAGACCTTTCCGGTTGTTGCAGAGGTGGTGGAATGGGCCCCTTCTGAAATGGCAAGCCTCAGCGCGCAATCCGGCGGTTTGCGCGGCGGGCTTCAGGCCCGATTCACCCCGCTGTCGCGCGGCTCCACCCGCGTTAGGATCGGCATGACGATTACGGGGGCCGGGTTTCGCGACAAGATGCTTCTGCAAACCGTCAAGCTTGCCAAGGCCCGGCTCGACCGCCAGTTCTCCGAAATCGTGGCGGCCTATCTGAACGATGCGTGGCGGCGCGCGGCGGCCTAAGGGCGATTCGGATCAGACGGGTAAACGCCAAGCACCTTCATCTCGGATGTGAAGTACGCCAGTTCCTCAAGCGCCAGTTCGACATTGCGATCTTCGGGATGGCCCTCAATATCGGCGTAAAACTGGGTGGCCGAAAACGAGCCATCCACCATGTAGCTTTCAAGCTTCGTCATGTTCACGCCATTCGTGGCAAAGCCACCCATCGCCTTATAGAGGGCAGCGGGAATGTTGCGCACGCGGAAGACGAAAGAGGTGAGCATCTTTGCCCCGCCCCGGCGGCTATGGTCGGGCGTACGCGACATCACAAGAAACCGCGTGGTATTCTTGTCGTTGTCTTCGATGTTGCGGGCCGCGATCTCGAGCCCGTAGATTTCGCCCGCCAGTTCGCTGGCCAGCGCCGCTTGCGATGGATCGCCAGCTGCGGCGACGGCACGTGCCGATCCCGCGGTATCCGCGCCGGAGATGCGGTGAATGCCGTGCTTCGTCAGAAACGCGCGGCATTGCCCCAGAAGCATGGTATGGCTCATCGCGGTTTTGACGGCGGCAACTTCCGTGCCGGGCAGAACGAGGAGATTGATATTCACCCGCACGAAGGCCTCGCCCACGATATGCAGGCCGCTTTGGGGCAATAGATGATGAATGTCAGCAACCCGCCCATAAGTGGAGTTTTCCACGGGCAGCATTGCCAGTTCGGCCCGGCCGCTGCGGACTTCTTCAATCACATCCTCAAAGGTACGGCATGCCGTTGCGTCAAGATCAGGGTATGTCTGCCGACAGGCTTGATGCGAGTAAGCGCCGAGCTCCCCCTGAAAGGCAATTTTCTGTTTCATTCCGGGCCTCGATGCGGGATGCGCAGGGCGTTTGGTCGCGCCTGATATCCCTTGAAAGGCCCAAGGTGAAGCCGATACATACGCGGCTGATTGCTGCGCTTGAGCGCCCCATGGGAAGCGGAACTTGTTATGTTCAATACGATGACCCTGACGAAAGCCGTCGCCTCGATATGCGCGGCTTGGCTGGTGCTGCTTTTGGGCAGCTGGGCGGGGGAGGTTCTGTTCCACGTCGGCGGCCACGGCAAGCATGCCGAACAGGCCTATTCGATTGATACCGGCGGAGACGAGGATGCGCCTGCTGAAGAGGTTGCAGAAGTAGATTTTGCTACAGTTTTCGCGTCTGCCAGTGCGGCAGACGGAGAAGGGCTGTGGCGGGGATGCCGCTCGTGCCACGCGCTTGAAGCGGGGCAGAACGGGACCGGGCCGTACCTGCACGGCGTTGTGGGCCGGGCGAAGGGCGCCGCGCAAGGCTATGAGTATTCCGATGCGATGGCGTCGCAGGGGGGTGAATGGTCGCCCGAAAACCTGCAGGCATTCCTCGAAAATCCGCGCGAATACACTCCGGGCACCAAGATGGCCTATAACGGAATGCGCGATATCGAGGATCGCGCGAACCTGATCGCCTATCTCGCCACGTTCAACTGAGCGCCAAGCGGGTAAAGCGCGCCGAACTGGGCATTAGGCGCGCGGTTTTGCCCACACACGCGCGCCTCACCGAAACTTCAACCAATATCGTCTTGCACAGTCGACTTCCCCGTCATTAGCCTAATTTAAGGCAGATGATGCGCTTTATGTGCAGGTTGGAGGTTTCGATGGAGCGTAATCCCCAAAGGAAGACGACAGCGGCGGTGGCAGACGCGAACGCGACGCAACGGGCGCGCCTACGCTGGGCCGGGCTCGCGGCGGGCACCGTGGCGGCGCTTCTGGCGTGGAGCGAGGCGCGCGGGGAAGATGGGGTGACAATTTCCCACGGCTACTCCTTCTTCGGCGATCTGAAATACCCGGCGGATTTCGAACACTTCGAGTACGTGAACCCCGACGCGCCCCAGGGCGGTGAGATTTCACAATGGGCGCAAGGAACGTTCGACAGCTTCAACCCCTATACCCGCAAGGGGCGCGCCGGCGCGCTTGGGTCGATCGGCCACGAACGCATTCTCACCACTGCAGCCGATGATATCAACGCAAGCTACTGTCTGCTGTGCACAACAATGGAATACCCAGACAGCAAGGATTGGGTGATCTTCAATTTGCGCGAGGACGTGCGATTTTCAGATGGGCGGCCGTGGACGGCTGACGATCTCGTCTTTACGCATGCGCTTTTCATGGAGCAGGGCCTGCCCTCGTTTCGCGCGGCCTTTGGAGCGCAGATCGAAAGTGTGGAGGCGTTGGGCCCCCACCGCGTAAAGTTCACCTTCACGCCAGAGGCGCCCCGCCGGGATGTGATAGAGCTTGCGGGCCTTTTCCCCGCCTTCTCGCAATCGTGGTTCGAGGAAACCGGCGCGCGGCTTGATGAAACAACACTTACGCCTTTTCTCGGCACGGGTGAGTATCAGCTTGAGAGCTTCGATGTGAACCGGCGGGTCATTTACGCCAAGAACCCGGACTATTGGGGCCGTGACCTTCCGATCAATGTGGGACGCGGAAACTTCGATCGTATCCGCGTTGAATATTTCGCCGACAGCAATGCAGCGTTCGAAGCCTTTAAGGCCGGCACGTACACGATGAGGATCGAAAACTCGTCAAAATCGTGGGCCACGCAGTATGAGTTTCCGGCCATCGCACGCGGCCATGCCGTCAAGGCGGAACTGCCCGATGGCGGGATTTCTTCGGGGCAGAGCTTCATTTTCAACCTTCGTCGCGAGAAGTTTCAGGATCCGCGGGTGCGCGAGGCGATCGGCCTGATGTTCAATTTCGAATGGTCGAACGAAACTCTGTTCTTCGGGCTTTATGATCGCACAACCTCATTCTGGGGCAACAGCCCGCTTGAGGCCACGGGCGTGCCGGATGCAAGCGACGTTGAGCTTCTGCAGCCGTTGGTGGACGAGGGGCTGCTCGATGCTGCGATCCTGACCGATGAGGTGCGGATGCCCGCCACATCCGGCGAGCGGCAGCTTGACCGCCGCAATAGCCGCAGAGCGTCGGCCCTTCTTGATGAGGCGGGCTGGATTGTGGGCGATGATGGCATGCGGCGGAAAGACGGTGAGTTGCTGACCGTCGAATTTCTCGAAAGCTCTCCCACATTCGATCGCGTGATCAATCCTTACGTGCAGAACCTGCGCGCAATCGGGGTGGACGCAAAGCTTGAACGGGTGGATCCAGCGCAAGAGACCGAACGTTCGCGCCGCTATGATTTTGATATGACAACGCACCAGTTCGCGATGACGTTTGAGCCGTCCACCGGGCTGAAACAGTGGTTCGGAAGCGAGGCTGTGAACGAATCCAGCCGCAACCTCATGGGGCTCGAAGACCCTGCGGTGGATCGTTTAATCGATCTGATCGTTGCCGCCGAGAGCAAGGAAGAGCTTGAGCAGGGGGTGCGGGTGCTCGACAGAGTGCTGCGTGCGAAAGGTTTCTGGGTTCCGCAATGGTTCAAGCCCACCCACTGGATGGCCTATTACGATATGTACGAATACCCTGAGCCACTGCCGCCCTTCGCGCGCGGAGAGCTCGATTTTTGGTGGTACAACGCTGACAAAGCCGCCGAGCTTCGCGCGGCCGGCGCACTGAACTAGGGCAACAGGCGGAAGCGACTGGATGGGCGCGTATATCTTAAGACGGTTGCTTTTGGTGATCCCCACGCTTTTGGGGATCATGATCATCAACTTCACGCTCACTCAGTTCGTTCCCGGCGGCCCGATCCAGCAAATCATCGCCCAGATCGAGGGCGGCGGCGATGTGTTCGAAGGGATCGCCGGCGGCGGCAGCGAAACGCTCGATGGCGGAGACAACGAAAACTACGTGGGCGCGCGGGGCCTGCCGGCGGATTTCATCGAAGAACTCGAACGCGAGTTCGGCTTCGACAAGCCGCCCCTGCAGCGCTTTCTCGATATGATGTGGAACTACGTTCGGTTCGATTTCGGGGAAAGCTACTTCCGATCGATCAGCGTGATGGATCTGGTGATCGAAAAGATGCCTGTGTCGATCACTCTTGGCCTCTGGTCGACCCTCATCGCCTATCTTGTGTCTATCCCGCTTGGCATCCGAAAGGCTGTGCGCGATGGATCACGCTTCGATACCTGGACATCGGGGGCGATCATCGTCGCTTATGCGATCCCGGGCTTTCTGTTCGCGATCCTGCTTCTGGTGCTTTTTGCCGGCGGGTCATACTTGCAATGGTTCCCACTGCGCGGCCTGACGTCGGATAACTGGGAAGATCTTTCGCTTCTCGGCAAGATCGGTGACTACTTCTGGCACATCACGCTGCCCGTTTTGGCCTCATCGATTTCGGGATTCGCAACGCTGACGCTTCTTACAAAGAACTCCTTTCTCGATGAGATCAAAAAGCAGTATGTCGTGACCGCTAAGGCCAAGGGGCTTTCGGAGCGTCGCGTTCTGTACGGCCATGTCTTCCGCAACGCGATGCTGATCGTAATCGCCGGCTTCCCGGCCGTGTTCATCGGTGTATTCTTCGGCGGCTCGCTGATCATCGAAACCATCTTTTCGCTCGATGGCCTCGGGCGCCTGGGCTTCGAGGCGGCGCTGCAGCGCGATTACCCGGTGATCTTCGGCACACTCTTCTTCTTCGGGCTTGTCGGCCTGCTTGTCGGCATCTTGTCTGACCTGATGTACGTGTTCGTTGATCCCCGGATCGATTTCGAGACGCGGGAGACCTGAGATGGCGATTGCCGAACCGATCCCGCCCAATGAGCCGGAAGAGACCGGCATCGCCCTTCCGCCCCGGCGCAAAGGATGGTTCCGGCTATCGCCCCTGAACCAGCGGCGCTGGCGGAACTTCACCAGGAACCGCCGCGCCTATTGGAGCATGTGGATCTTCGGCCTCCTTTTCGGCCTGTCGCTTTTTGCGGAGTTTCTCGCCAACGACAAACCGATCCTCGTGCGCTTTCAGGGCGAGCTCTTCATGCCGCTCTATAACTTTTATCCCGAAACAGCATTCGGCGGCGATTTCCGCACCGAAGCCGTTTACACCGACATCGAAGTACAATGCCTGATCATATCGGGGGGCGTTGACGCATGCTTCGACGATCCCGAAGCCATCATCGCCGATGCCGAAGACGGAGTGGTCGACGGCACCGATATCGAAAAGGGCTGGCTGCTTTGGCCGCCGATCCCCTACAGCTATGACACCGTGAACGATATCGATGGGGCTGCTCCATCAGCGCCGGACGGCGATCACCTGCTGGGAACGGACGATACCGCGAGGGATGTTTTGGCGCGGGTGATCTATGGCTTCCGCCTATCGATAATCTTCACGATCATTGTGACCGGCGTAGCCTCCCTCATCGGCATCCTGGCCGGGGCCGCGCAAGGCTATTTCGGCGGCTGGCTCGATCTTATCTTCCAGCGGATTATCGAGATCTGGGCTTCGACGCCGTCGCTCTACGTGATCATCATCATGTTCGCGATCTTCGGGCGAAGTTTCTGGCTGCTTGTCTTCCTGACGGCGCTCTTCGGATGGCCGGCGCTCGTTGGCGTGGTGCGGGCCGAGTTCCTTCGCGCGCGCAACTTCGAATATGTGCGCGCGGCCCGCGCGCTGGGCGTCTCAAACTGGACGATCATGTTCCGCCACATGCTTCCAAACGCCATGGTGGCCACGCTGACGATGCTGCCCTTCATCATTGCCGGTACGATCTCAACGCTCGCTGCGCTCGATTTCCTCGGGTTCGGTCTGCCGTCGTCTGCCCCCTCGCTTGGCGAACTGACCCTGCAGGCTAAGAACAACTTGCAGGCGCCGTGGCTGGCGTTCACCGCCTTCTTCACCTTCGCGATTATGCTATCGCTGCTGGTGTTCATCTTCGAGGGCATTCGGGATGCGTTCGATCCGAGAAAGACATTCCAGTGAGTCAGGCAATTCTTAAGGTAGACGGGCTTCGCGTGGGCTTTCGGCAGGACGGCCAGCGCACGGAGGCGGTGCGCGGCGTGTCGTTTGAGCTGAAGACGGGTGAAACACTTGCGCTCGTCGGCGAAAGCGGATCCGGCAAGTCGGTCACAGCGCTTTCGTCGGTTTCGCTTCTGGCGGAAAGCGCCGAGATCGACGGTTCGATCACTTACAAGGGGGAAGAAATGGTGGGTGCGCCCGAAGCCCGCCTGCGCGCCATCCGCGGCAACGATATCAGCTTCATCTTTCAGGAGCCGATGACGTCACTCAACCCGCTCCACACCCTTGAAAAGCAGCTGGCCGAAAGCATCGCCCTGCATCAGGGCCTGCAGGGTGCTGAGGCCCGCGCCCGGATCCTGGAACTGCTCGACAAAGTTGGCATCCCGGATGCCGAAAGCCGCTTGGGCGCCTACCCGCATCAGCTCTCGGGCGGGCAGCGTCAGCGCGTGATGATCGCCATGGCGCTGGCCAACGGGCCTGAGCTTTTGATTGCCGATGAGCCCACAACGGCGCTCGACGTCACCATTCAGGCCCAGATCCTGGAGCTTTTGGCCGAGCTCAAGGCATCGGAAGGCATGAGCATGCTCTTCATCACCCACGATCTTGGGATCGTGCGGCGGTTTGCCGACCGGGTTTGCGTGATGAAAGATGGCGAGATCGTAGAAACGGGTACGGTTGCAGATATCTTCGGCAATCCGCGGCACCCCTACACGCAGAAACTTTTGAGCGCTGAGGCAGCCGGGCGGCCAGAACCAGTTCCCGACGGTGCGGAGGTTGTGGCGGAGACCGATCGCCTGCGCATCTGGTTCCCGATCCAGCGCGGCCTTCTGAAAACGACCGTGGGTCACGTGAAGGCCGTGAACGCCGCGACGCTCAGCGTGCGTGCGGGCGAAACCATCGGAATCGTCGGGGAAAGCGGCTCTGGGAAGACGACGCTCGCACTGGCCATCATGCGGCTTCTGTCATCCGACGGGCCGGTGGTGTTCATGGGCGAAGACATCCAGGGCTGGAAGTCGCGCAAGTTGCGACGGCTTAGGCGCGACATGCAGATCGTGTTCCAGGATCCCTACGGATCGCTGAGCCCGCGAATGACCGTGGAAGAGATCATTGCCGAGGGGCTCACGGTGCATGGCACCGCGCCGGGGCAGGACGCGCGGCAGATGGTGGCGGACATCATGGCCGAGGTCGGGCTGGACCCGATGACGATGCATCGCTACCCGCATGAGTTTTCCGGTGGCCAGCGCCAACGGATCGCGATTGCGCGCGCGATGATCCTGCAACCGCGCCTTCTTGTGCTCGATGAGCCCACGTCGGCTCTGGACATGACAGTGCAGGTTCAGATCGTGCAGCTTCTGCGTGAGCTGCAGAAGAAGCATCGCCTTGCCTACCTTTTCATCAGCCATGACCTGAAAGTCGTGCGCGCGCTGGCGCATAAGGTGATGGTGATGAAGCGCGGCGACGTGGTGGAAGAGGGGCCGGCAGACGAGATCTTCTCAACCCCGAAGAGCGATTACACGCGTGAGCTCATGGCGGCTGCTTTTGCCGACGGCGCGTTCGGGGCCGTGGCCTGAGGCCTAACTTGGCCCGATCGTGGCGCAATCCACGTTTCGGGCCGAAAGCCGGCGGCACGCCAGGTCGGCCTGCTCTGCGCTCAGCCCCATAAAGTTGGCCTCGTACCCATCAGACCGTTGAACGACCTTCCGCAGAGCCTCGTCAAGCGTTCCAAGTTCCAATAGGGCGGTTTGCAGCAGAATACGTTCGGCCTGGTGGCGCGATCCATATCGGCCCACCGTAATGCCGAAATGGCGCCCGCCGGAGGTGGACATGCGGGTGACGACTTCGGCCTCTGTCTCAGCCGTTTGTGGCGGAACAACCGCTGCTGCGGCGCTGGCCATAGCCACAGTGCGTTCGGGGCGGGGCGCCGGCGCTGTTGTCGGCACGAGCGGTGCGGCGGTATCCGACAGGTCGATCACAGGGGTCATGCGTTCAGATTCGAGATCGATCAGGGCGAGGGTTTCGGTGATCCCTTCCTGCATCGCAACAAGCGTTTCGTCGGCAGGTTCAGATCCGGGTCGAGCAAATGGGCGAATGCTCTTTGCCACGGCAAGCTGCGTCCGGATCGTCTTGCCTGCCGCGCCGGGAACGCCTTCGGGGTTGTAGGCCGGGCGCTGGGGCTTGCGCACCGCGACCTGGCTGGGCGCACGGCGGAAGCCCATGTCGAGCAACTCTGCGACCCGCGCGTTCCGCGTGGCGGTGGACCGGCCGCCGAAGACGGTTGCGATGATCCGTTCTTGCCCGCGGCGGGCAGAGGCGACAAGGTTGAAACCGGCGGCGCGGGTATAGCCCGTCTTGATCCCGTCGGCGCCCTCATAGGCGTTGAGAAGACGGCGATTTGTGTTGCGCACGGTCGCCATGCCCGCATCTGTCGAGCGGCGTTTGAAGATGTTGTAGTATTCAGGATAGTCGAAAAACAGGTGGCGCCCCATCACCGTCATATCCCGCGCGGTAGAAAGATGGCCGTTTTCGGTAAGGCCATGGGCATTCTTGAAGGTCGTGCGGCTCATCCCCAGCGCCTTCGCCGTGCGGTTCATTCGGCGGGCAAAGGCGGCCTCGGAGCCCGAAACCGCCTCGGCAATCGCCGTTGCGGCATCGTTGGCGGATTTGATCGCCGCGGCGCGGATCAGATACCGCAACGCGATGCGCTGGCCCGGCTTAAGGCCCAGTTTTGAGGGTGGTTCTGCGGCAGCTTTTTTGGAGATCCGCACTTTTGTGTCGAGAGAAATCTCACCGTTCTCGACAGCTTCAAACGCCACATAGAGCGTCATCATCTTTGTCAGGGAGGCTGGGTGCAGCCGGGTATCGGCATTCCGGGAGTGAAGCACTTCGCCCGATCGCGCATCCATGACCATCGCCGCATATGGCGCGGCCAGGGCGGCCTGGGGGTGAAGGAAGGAGAAACTGAGAATGACGAACGCGCATACGCGCGCGAACTGCCCCAATACGGATGCCACGATGCCTGCCTTTTTGCCTCTCGGCCCGGGTCTGCGCCCAATGCCCTTAATTTTCGCTAATCTAACACGGCATTAACCATGCGAAAACAGCTTTAATTCAGCATCTTCTGGGGTTTTTCGGGGCACTCCCCTAGATTTGGCGGTTCCTCGCCGAACACGCACAATATCGCCGATTAAGCGAGGGTTGCGATCAGCGCGGGAAGCGCGCCGAGATCGGCAAGCTCGCGGTAACGCGCATGGCCCACGGGCGGCGTGTCGCGCTCAAGATCCCATGTCAGATCGTGGGGCACGTAGACGCCCCAGGCCCCCGCCTCGATCGCCGGAACCACGTCAGACCGCATGGAATTGCCCACCATCATGGCGCGTTCGGGCGCGGGTGCGGCACGGCCAAAGATCTCGGAATAGATCGCAGAGGTCTTGTGCGAGACGATTTCCACGCCGTCGAACAGATCACCCAGCCCCGATTGCGCAAGTTTGCGCTCCTGGTCGAGCAGATCGCCCTTGGTGATCAGAAGGATCGTATGATCGCTGGCTAGCGCCTCAACCGCTGCGCGGGCATGAGGCAGAAGTTCGATCGGATGCTGCAGCATATCCTGCCCGGCCTCGATCAGTTCGCGGATAACGGCGGCGGGCACACGATCCTCCGTAATCTCGATTGCGGTTTCTATCATCGACAGCACAAAGCCTTTGATGCCGAATCCATAATGGCCAATGTTGCGCCGCTCCGCGGCCAGCAGCCGCTCGTTCAGATGGTCGGCTTCGGCGTAATCGGCCAGAAGCGCCCCAAAGCGATCCTGGGTGATGCGGAAGAACTGCTCGTTCTGCCAAAGCGTGTCGTCGGCATCAAAGCCGATGGTCTCAATCACCCCAAGCCCCCTCGAATTTCGGTATGTCGGGCCTTTTCACATGAAACGCAGCGG
>JBCCRC010000047.1:0-26495 GCA_039208375.1 Pseudomonadota bacterium
GGGCCGGGTGACAGTGCGTCAAGATCGGAGGCCAGGTAATCGCGCTGGCTGTCGCGCAAGGTTTTCCCATGGCGGCGGCCGTAGAAGTTGCGCCAGGGCGCACCGGTCGGACGGGTTGGATCGGGCATGGCGGAGCGGTTTTGGCGGGGGCGCAGACTGCGGTCAACACCCGCCGCCCTCAAACCTCGCGCTTCAGCGCTTCAGCCAGATCGGTTTGCTCCCAGCTAAAACCGCCATCGGCATCGGGCTCGCGGCCAAAATGCCCGTAGGCCGCGGTGCGCTGATAGATTGGTTTGTTCAGCGCAAGATGCTCGCGAATGCCGCGTGGGCTCAGATCCATCACCTTCGGGATGGCGGCTTCAATCGCCGCGGCCTCAACCACCCCAGTGCCATAGGTATCGGCATAGATTGAAAGCGGCTTTGACACGCCGATGGCGTAGGAGAGTTGGATCAGGCAGCGCTCCGCAAGGCCCGCCGCCACCACGTTCTTCGCCAGATACCGTGCGGCATAGGCCGCGGAGCGATCCACCTTCGTGGGGTCCTTTCCCGAAAACGCGCCCCCGCCATGGGGCGCCGCACCGCCATAGGTATCCACGATAATCTTGCGGCCCGTGAGCCCCGCATCGCCATCCGGGCCGCCGATCACAAAGGTGCCCGTGGGGTTCACCCACCATTCAGTGGCCGCTGTCAGCCAGCCATCCGGCAGCACCTCTCGAATATACGGCTCCACAATCGCGCGAATGTCATCCGAACTCTGATCTTCGCTCTCGTGCTGGGTGGAAAGCACAATCGAGGTGACTTCCACTGGCTTGCCGTCTTCGTAACGAAGCGAGATCTGTGATTTCGCATCGGGGCGGAGCGTAGGGGCATCACCGGCCTTGCGCGCCTGAGCAAGCCGGCGCAGCACCGCGTGGGAATACTGGATAGGAGCCGGCATAAGCTCCGGCGTTTCATTCACGGCATAGCCGAACATTATACCCTGATCGCCGGCGCCCTCATCCTTGTTGTCGCGTGCATCCACCCCTTGCGCTATGTGCGCCGATTGCTCGTGGAGAAAGTTCAGTACCCGGCAGGTGTTCCAATGAAACTGTTCCTGCTCATAGCCAATATCGCGGATGCAATCCCGGGCGATTTCACCGATCCGGCCCATGAAGTTCTTAAGCCGATCCTTGTCCGACAGACCAACTTCGCCGCCAATAACAACCATGCCAGACGTTGCCAACGTTTCACAGGCCACACGTGCCTGCGGCTCTTCTTCCAGGAAGGCATCGAGCACCGCATCCGATATTCGGTCGCACACCTTATCGGGATGACCCTCCGACACGCTTTCGGAGGTAAACACATAACTTTTTCGGGACATGAAGGTGCTCCAGTAGCCATCTGCCGCGCCACGTCAGGAAGCCGTTGTGGCCGGGTGGGGCTGGTTACGCCCGGGGTGCGCCCCGGTCAATCCCAAATCGCCGCCGCGCGATGCCGAACGCAGCGAGCGCCGCGAAGAAGGCGATCGCCCACGGCCTGTCACCCATCTGGCTGTAGAGCGTCGGCGCCCCAGGCGGCGGCAGGGCCACGTCCAGATAGCCCGCCTCATTGAGCGGAAGGCTGGCGATGACGTCACCGGCTGGATCAATCGCGGCAGACACGCCGGTGTTTGCAGATCGAAGTAGCGGCAAGCCCGTCTCGATGGCGCGGGCCCGCGCCTTGGCAAGGTGCTGATAAGGGCCCGCAATTTCGCCAAACCACGCATCATTCGTCAGGTGCATCAGCCAGTCGGGCCGTTCCGAGGCCGCTGTTATGTTGTGCGGAAAAATCGCTTCATAGCAGATCAGCGGCAAGGCGCGGCCGAGGGGCCCCAAATCGATAATCTGCGGGCCGGGCCCGGCAGAGTACCCAAAACCTGTACGCGATGCGATGCCGGTTATTCCAAGCCGGCCCATGAGGTTTCCAAGCGGAACGTATTCTCCGAAAGGCACAAGGTGGTGCTTGTCGTAAACGTCCGTGACCCGCCCTGTTCCATCAAGCGCGGCCAGCGAGTTATAGGCCAGCAATCCGTCGCGACGCTGAAGACCGACGACGATCTGCGCTGGCCCGGCAGCACGCGACATCTGCTCAAACGCCGGCTCGGCATTCCCAAGCATCCAAGGGATCGAGGATTCGGACCAGAGAATGAGATCCGGTGCTCGTTCTGCCGGAGCAGCCGTGAACTCAAGCTGCCGGCGAAAGAAAACCGGGATGCGTTCGGGATCCCACTTTTCATGCTGCGGCGCGTTCGGCTGGATCAGCCGTACGATCGGTGCGTCCGGCCCCGGCGGCACGACAGTGGGGCGAAGGGCCGCTCCGCCGCCCACGAGCAAAGCCGCCGCTGCCAATGGCGCAATCATTGTGCTCCGGGGCACCGAACGGGAAAGCGCCAAGCCGGTCAGCCCGGCGAGGGCAAAGGTAAGAAACGTCAGGCCGTAGGGGCCAGTCAGCCGTGCTAAAAACGCGGCGGGCGTTTCGATCCAGAGATAGCTGGGCAGCGCCCACGGAAACCCCGTGAAGACGTAACCACGCAGCATCTCGGCTCCGGCCATTGCGACAGGCCATGCCAATGCGAACGCGGGCAAGCCCGACCCCAGCCAACGCGCTAGGGCCGTGGCCGCGCCCCAGAACAGCGCAAGGCCGCCCGAGAGTAAAACAATCGCGAAGGGCGCCATCCAGCCGTGGCGCGCCACATCCACAAAGAAGGGCTCGACGATCCAGTGCAGAGTAAGGGCAAAATAAGCTGTCCCGAACGCCCAACCGATTTTGAACGCAGCGCGCGGATTATCTGCCGTCGCCGCCAGCATAAATCCACCGGCGAGGCCCATGAGCCCCAGAACCTCAAGCGAAAACGGTACCTGCCCTAACCCTGCGGCAACACCGGCAACAGCCGCCAACCCGTACCGCCCGCGAAGGCCGGGTCGCGCGTGGGCGGCGGTGTCAGCCATCTGGCCTATTCCGCAGCCGTTGCGCTGAGCCGAACGCGCAGCCGCTTGATACGGCGTGGATCAGCATCGACCACTTCAAAGTCCGGCCCATCAGGATGGTGGATCATTTCGCCCCGGGCCGGAACCCGGCCGGCGAGCATGAAGACAAGGCCGCCAAGCGTATCGATCTCTTCCTCATCCTCCCCGTTTACGAGCTTGTGCCCGATCTCGGCTTCAAACTCCTCAAGCGGGGTGCGTGCCTGGGCAAGGTAACATCCGGGTTTTTCCTGGGTCCAGTAGAGGCCCTCGGCGATGTCGTGTTCATCCTCGATCTCGCCCAGCACCTGTTCGATCAGATCCTCGATCGTAACCAACCCGTCGACACCGCCATACTCATCGATCACGAGCGCCATGTGAATGCGATCACTTTGCATCTTCTGAAGCAGAACACCTATCGGCATGGATGGCGGGGCATAGAGCAAATCGCGCGTCATATTCGAAAGGTTGAACCGCCCGCCACCACCGTTGAACCCGTGGCGCAGGGCGAAATCCTTCAGGTGCACCATACCTTTGGGGCTGTCGAGCGTGCTGGAATACACCGGAAGCCGCGTGAGCCCGCTTTCGCGGAACACCTCGACCAGATCATCTTTCTTGATATCGGAAGGAACCGCCACGATTTCGGCCTTGGGCAGCATCACGTCTTCTACGCGCATGAGCCGAAGGTTGCGCAGACCCGGGGGTTGCGCAGACCCATTCACGGGCCGATCCTCGGCCTCCAGATCCGTCTCTTCAGGTGGATCGTTCCCAGTGATCGCAGAGATGAGGCGGCCAAAAAGGCCCCCGCCCGATGTCTGCTCCTCTGCCGTTTCGGTATCTGCCGGCCCTTTGCCGCCGTCTTGCGCGCTGTGCGCTGCGCTAGAAGACCCGTCTTGCGCGTCGCCCATCAATCCTATCCAAAATACGCGCCATCGTGGCGCCGTGCTCTAATATGGGTTTGCAATACCAAGACTGGCAAGTATCTCAATCTCCAACTGTTCCATAAGCGCGGCATCGCCGTCGCTTTCGTGGTCATACCCCAGAAGATGCAGGGTTCCGTGCACCACCAGATGTGTGGCGTGAACGGCAAGCGTAATCCCGGCCCGATCCGCCTCTGCGGCGCATGTTTCAAACGCGAGCGCGAGGTCGCCCAGCTCGGGATCCGCTCCACGAGGCGCCGTAGGATGGGTGCCGGGCTCTCCGGCTCTCCGGTCCACACTCGGCCATGAGAGCACGTTTGTTGGCTGGGGTTTGCCGCGAAATGTGGCGTTCAGATCCACAATCCGCGCATCGTCGCAGGCCAGAACAGTGATGTCCCACTCCGACGGTTGAAGGCCCAGATGTTCAAGCGCCGCGTCTCCCGCCGCTGGCGCAACACGCGTGAAGCCTGCCTCGTCCCAACGCGGATCTTCAAGTAGCACTTCGACGGTCAAGTCACATCAGCGTCGTAGGCTTCGATGATCTTCGCAACCAGCGGGTGGCGCACGACATCCTTCGCGGTGAAATAGTTGAAGGCGATGCTGTCGATATGGCCAAGAAGCCGCTCTGCATCATGCAACCCGCTTGTAACGCCGCGCGGCAAATCAACCTGGCTGCGATCCCCGGTGATTACCATGCGGCTGCCCTCACCGAGGCGGGTGAGAAACATCTTCATCTGCATCGCGGTGGCGTTTTGCGCCTCGTCGAGCACCACGAAGGCATTGGAAAGGGTGCGACCGCGCATGAAGGCCAATGGCGCAATCTCGATCCGCTTCTCTTCGATCAGCTTGGCCACCTGCTTGCCGGGCAGGAAGTCATTCAGCGCATCGTAAAGCGGCTGCATGTAGGGATCGACCTTGTCTTTCATGTCGCCCGGCAAGAAGCCCAGCCTTTCACCGGCCTCCACGGCGGGGCGCGACAGGATGATCCGGTCCACATGCCCTTCGATGAACATCGAAACGCCGACCGCTACGGCAAGATAGGTCTTCCCCGTGCCCGCAGGCCCTATGCCAAACGCGAGCTCATTGGCAAACAAGGCGCGGACATAGGCCTTCTGCGCCTCCGTGCGCGGCTCAACCAGCTTCTTACGCGTTTTGATTTCCACGCGCCCGCCCTTGAAAAGCTCCATCTGGTCGCCCTGGCGCGCGCCTGTTCCGGTATCTGAACCGCCCATGCGGATTTCACCATCAATGTCACCGGCTTCAAGTTCGCGCCCCGCTTCAAGCTTCTGGTAAAGCCCTTCGAGCACGGAAATCGCCCGTTCCCGGGCACCGTCTTCGCCAATTACGGCCAGTTGGTTGCCGCGGCGCAGGATCTGCACCGATAGCGCGTGTTCGATCTGCGCGAGGTTGCGATCGAACTCTCCGCAGAGATCGATCAAAAGGCGGTTGTCGGGAAATTCCAGAAGCGTTTCTTGAACGTCTTCGGTGAGGGGCGTCTGGGTCAGCGCGCTGATGGCCAAATAATGCTCCGTCTTCGGGTGCTTGATCCGATGGTGCACAGATGCGTGTTCAGGCACAAGACCTAGAGGTGGATTGTCACGAAATTATGGCCCGATGGGCGCCCAATGAGGTCAGCCGCGGTGCTACCGAACGCCACGTTGCAGATAAGCCCGCGCTTCTTCTCGCGTCTCAAACACGTGATCCGCCTGCCCCCGGGCCACCGCCTGGCCAAGCTTGCGGCGCATAAAAGCAGAGCCGGAGTATCGCGTCACGGTGTTGTAAAACCGCTCGGTCATCGCATCGACCATCGCGAAATAATCGCGCTCGATCTCTTCATCTATATGCGTGCCATCGTAATTGGCCACCACATCTACTCGCTGGTCGAGGGGCCCAAGCACCTCTTCCACCCGTGCACGGATCGCTTCAATATCGGCCGTGCCGCGCACGCGCAGTTTCTCGAAGTTCAAAAACAGCGTTGTGCCCTCTTCGTTCAGCGCAATGCGATCCGGCAGATCGCGGTGCAAAAGCTCGGATTTGAGATCCATGGGCTGATCCATGAAAAGGCGCGCATCCATCTCCGCCACCTCGCCCACAATCGGCGTGAAATCGAGATGGGCCAGCACATCGCGTTCGATCTCGATACCAGGTGCCACCTCTGTAAGCGCGATGCCATCGGGCGTGAGCCGGAAAACGCAGCGCTCGGTGATGTAAACTACCGGTTGCCACATCTGGGTGGCCTGGGCGCCGGAAAAGGTGATCTGGCCAACCTTGGCCACGCATTTGCGCATCCGCCCCTCTTGGGTGATCCGAGCCATGCCGCCCCCGGCTTCAAAACCAAGGCCGCCAGCCGTGAGCGTACCGGTGAACACCACGCGGCGCGCGTTTTGGCTGATGTTGATAAAGCCGCCGGCCCCAGCAAGCCGGGGCCCGAAGCGGGACACATTGACGTTGCCGGCGCGATCTAGCTCAGCCATCCCCAACACGGCCAGATCCAGACCGCCGCCATCATAGAAATCGAACTGTGCATTTTGCGGGATGATCGCATCGGTGTTGACCGCCGCGCCGAAATCAAGGCCCGAGGCGGGCTGGCCGCCGATCACGCCCGGTTCCGCGGTCAGCGTAAAATGCTCCAGAAGCCCCTCTTCGCCAACAACGGCCGCAACGCCTTCCGGCATCCCGATCCCGAGGTTGATCACGCCATTCACGGGCAGTTCAAACGCCGCCCGCCGCGCGATCACCTTGCGCGCATCAAGCGGCATTGCGGGCATATCGCCGATATCAGCCCGGTAGCGGCCCGAAAACGTGTGGCTGTAGGGGGTGGCGAAGGTTTGCATATGCTGCGCGGGCGCGGCCACCACGACCGCATCTACCAGCGCCGAGGGGATCTCTACATCCCGCGGGTTCAGCCCGCCGCGGGCGACGGTGCGCTCCACCTGCACGATCACCACGCCACCCGAGTTCTTAACCGCCATTGCCTGGGCGAGATTGTCGATAACCAGCGCCTCACGCTCCATCGTGACGTTCCCGGCCTGATCTGCCGTGGTGCCGCGCAAGAGCGCGACGTTGATGGGCCGCGCCTTATAGAAGAGGTGTTCCTCGCCGCCGATCTCCATCCGTTCGACAAGGTCTTGCGTGCAGGCCGCGTTGATCTTGCCGCCATCAAAGCGGGGGTCAACGAATGTGCCGAGCCCCACTTTCGTAAGCGCACCCGGCCGCCCGGCAGCGATATCGCGATAAAGGTGGCTGATTACACCTTGGGGCAGGTTATACCCTTCGATCCGGCCTTCCACGGCGAGCGCTGCCACTTTCGGGATCAGCCCCCAATGCCCGCCGATCACGCATTTCAGAAGCCCGTCATGGCCTAGGTGATTGAGCCCGCGATCCTTGCCATCCCCCTGCCCCGCCGCAAAGAAGAGCGTCAGATCCCTGGGATGGCCGGTGTTCACAAACCGCTCTTCAAGCGCGATTAGCAGCGCTTCGGGCACGCCGATGCCGACGAAGCCAGAAGTGGTGACGGTATCGCCATCCGCCACGAGCTCCGCCGCCGCTGCAGCGGTGATCACCTTGCGTTTCATCGGCCCCTCCTCCCAAAGGTTGGTCCAAGTTTCACGGGCACGCAGGCGGGCGTCAACGCTTCTTACGGTTTGCGCTTCCCGGGTGCGCGCCTGTAGCGTGCCGGCACAACGCTAGGTGGGAGGGGCTGGTGCAAGGTCCATTGGCGGGAACGCGAGTTCTGGATTTTACAAACGTGCTTGCCGGGCCCTTTGCGTGCCACCAGCTCGCTCATCTGGGCGCAGAAGTGATCAAGGTTGAATCGATCGGGCGCGGCGATCTCGCGCGAAATCTTGGCGCGGACCCTCAACTGAACGCCACGGGCATGGGTGTTTCGTTTCTCGCCCAGAACGCCGGCAAGCAGTCTGTCACGGTCAACCTCAAGGATCCGCGCGGCGTGGCGCTTGCCAAGCGGCTTGTGGCGACGGCTGATGTTGTCGTTGAAAACTTCCGCCCCGGCGTGATGGATCGGCTTGGTCTGGGATACGCCGCACTGAAAGAAGAGCAGCCGCACCTAATCTACTGCGCAATCTCCGGCTTCGGACAGGACGGCCCTTGGGTCGATCGCCCCGCATATGATCAGATCATTCAGGGCGTCTCCGGCGTGATGTCGATCACTGGCGATACGGAAAGCGCGCCAATGCGTGTGGGCTACCCGGTGGCCGATACCGTGGGCGGGCTCACCGCCGCAATGGCGATTTGCGCCGCGCTCAACGCGCCTGAACGGGGCGCGTTTCTCGATATCTCAATGCTCGAGTCGGTTATCGCCACGATGGGCTGGGCGGTTTCGAACCACCTGATCGCCGGGATCGATCCCGTGCCCGCAGGCAATGAAAACCTCACCTCCGCGCCATCCGGCACGTTTCAAACCGCCGAGGGGCTTCTAAACATTGCCGCCAATAAAGACGAGCAGTGGCGCGCGCTCGCGCGCCATCTGGGGCGCGACGACCTTCTGGGCAACCCCGACTATGCAAACCGCGAGGATCGCAAGCGAAATCGGCTCGCCCTGAAAGCGGAACTGGAAACCGCCCTTGCCCAGCGCTCCGCGAGGGATTGGGCGGCGGAATTGAACGCGATCGGTGTGCCAGCGGGGGCAGTCATGACGGTGCCAGACATCTTAGCCCATCCGCAGGTCGCAGACCGGGGCATGCTTGCAGACTTCCCCGGCGTACCCGGCGTTGGGCGAGACATCAGAGTGCTGCGCACCGGCATCAAGGTTGACAGAGCCGCCCCGGCGGTCGGCAACCCACCGCCGTTGCTTGGACAGGACAATGCCAAGGTTTGGGGCGCGCTTGGAGTTGGCGATGAAGAGTTGGAAATATTGAACGCAGAGGGCGTGATATGAGCGATGTGGCAGATTGGTGGCGCACTGCCATTGTTGATATGGAGCCCGGGCGCATCACCCTTCGAGGCCATCGGATCGAAGAGCTCATCGGCACATCCAGCTTTACACAAACGATCTGGCTGATGACTCGCGGCACGATGCCGTCAGAAGCCGAAGCCCAGCTTCTCGAAGCGGCGCTCGTGGCCGGCGTGGATCACGGCCCGCAGGCGCCCTCCATCGCCGCCGCGCGCATGGCTGTCACCTGCGGACTGCCGCTGAACAACGCGATGGCCAGCGCAGTGAACATGTTGGGCGACGTGCATGGCGGCGCGGGCGAACAGGCCGTGGAACTCTACCACGCCATCGACGGCGCGGGCGGTCCAACCGCCGTTGCGGCCACGGTGGATCACTGGCAGGCCGAACGCGGCAAATACGTTCCAGGCTTTGGGCACCGCTTCCATACACCGACGGATCCACGCGCACCGCGGCTACTGGCGCTCACCGACGAGGCTGCGGAGGAGGGAACCTGCAGCGGACGTTTCGCTGCAATCGGGCGCGCAGTTGAGGCGCATCTGTCGTCCGCCGCAGGAAAGCCAGTGCCGATGAACATCGATGGCGCAACCGCTGTAATCTTTGCCGAGCTTGGCTTCCCACCGCCCCTGGCGCGTGGCCTTTTCTGCATCTCCCGCTCCGTCGGCATCCTCGCCCATGCTTGGGAACAGATGCAGCAGGGCGGACGCAACAAGGGGCCCACGCCTCCCGGCTATCGGTGGACCTACGATGGGCCTTAATCGAGCGGGCGGCCAAACGCGCGCGCAAGAAAACCAGCGTTCCAGACAACAGCGCCGATCAAGACACCGGGCAGAAGCCCAAGGCCCATCGCCCAATCCTTCGGATCGCCCGCGAGCGTGCGGGAGAACACTCGCAGCGCACGCGGCACGAAGAGAATAAATGCCAGCGGCTTGAATCGCACCGCGATGGCCCCCGGAAGGTTCAGTGCCTCGCGCACCTGTGCACTATGGTAGCCAAGCCTGAACTGGTGCTTCTTGAGGTTGGCATAACCCGGCAGGTTGAAGTGATCCACCTGCGCGGTGGGCAGAAACCATTGTCGGCGCCCCCGTTCGCGCAGGGCAGCCATGAGCTTGGTATCCTCCCCCGGCTGAATCTCGGGATCGAAGCCGCCGATCGCCCGAAAATCCTCCGCCCGCACCGCCATGCTGCACGAGGCGCCACCAAGCTGTTCTTTCGCCAAATGCCAGGGGGCTTGTTCGGAGAACTCGCTGAGCCAGTTCACCATGCCCCAGTAACCACCATGCTCCGCCACGCCAACGGAGCCAACGATGAAATCGTCCGGTTTGGCGGTCATGTGTTCTACGATCGCCTCTAGCCAGCCGGGCACGGGCCGTACATCGCCATCGCAAAAGGCAAGGATGTTACCAGTCGCGATCTCCGCACCTTTGTTGCGGGCCGCCCCGCCGCGCAACCGATCTTCCGCATGGCGCACCGTCACGCCAGGATGGCTTTTTGCGATGGTTTCGCTGGGGTCTTCCGGACCGGTGTGAAAGACAATGATTTCATCCGGTCTACGCGTTCCCGCTTCAAGCGCGGTCAGCACAGCATCCAGGAAAGGCATCGGCCCGTAGGCAGGAATGATAACGGAAACGGTGGTCACTTATGCCGGCCCTCTGGTGCTGCGCGCGCTCTTTCGCAGGTGGGCGTTAGCCTGTCCAGTGCCGCCGCTGGCGCGCGGCGGCGGGATGGCGTAAGGCTGGGGCCCGATCCTTGCTTCCCCCCGGATACGTGCGCGTTCTTTTCGATATCGTTCATCCCGCGGATGTTTTGTTTTTCAAGCGCCCGATGGACGTGCTTCTCGCGCGGGGTGACGAAATATTGGTGCTGTCCCGCAAAAAAGACGTGGCCTGCGAACTGCTCGATGGGTTCGGCATTCCGCACTATCCGATTTCACGCGCCGCAACGGGCACTGTTCCGCTCGCGTTGGAGCTGGCGCGCCGTGATCTGGCGGTGTGGCGGGCGATCCGACGGTTTCAACCGCATGTGATGATCGGGTTCGGTGGCGTGGCGATTGCCCACGCCGGGCGCCTGACGGGTGTACCCGCGCTGAGCGTGTACGATAGTGAGAATGCCACGCTTCAAACCCGCATCACCTGGCCGTTTATCACGCACCTCTATGTGCCCGAAGCATATGGCGGGCCAGTGCCTAGAGGCCGCACAACGCGCTGGCCCGGCACAAAGGAGCTCTCGTTCCTCCACCCTACGTCCTTTCAGCCCAACCACGACATCGCACTGTCCCACGGCGTGGCAGAAACGGGTGAGACATTTTTTTTGCGCGTCGTCGACTGGCGCGCAAACCACGATATCGGAAAGGCGGGGTGGAGCGGTGAGATGCTCCAAGATGTGATCCGGCATCTCAGCGCCCGCGGCCGCGTCATCCTATCCAGCGAACGCCCGTTGCCTGAGGCATTCGAGGCGTACCGCTATCGTGGGCCGATTACAGATGTGCATCATGTTATGGGCCATTGCCGCATGGTGCTGGGCGAAAGCGCCACTATGGCATCAGAGGCCGCGATCCTCGGCGTGCCAGGGCTTTACGCGGGCCGCGATTTTCCAGGGTATCTCGGCGATCTCGCACGCGCTGGCCTTCTGAGCGAGGTACGGGCGGCCGGAACGGAGGCTGTGCTCACGGCCGCCGATGCGGCGCTGTCGGTGCCTCCCGAAGAGATCCGCAACCGCCGAGATGCCTATGTCGCGCAGTGCCCGGATTGGGCAGAGGCCGTGGTTGAAGCGCTCGCTGCCCACAGCGCTTAGCTCAACCCGCTTTCAAGCACCTGCCACACGGGCAAAAGAGCTTTTGCTGTTTCGCCCAGCCCTTTCAGCAGGCCGTGCTCCCTCCAACCGCCGGCGGGCGCGGCGACAAGCACCAGATTCTTGCGCTTGAGAAGCTCGGCATGAGGATGGTCCGCATCATAAGGCTTCGGCACGCGCTTGAGCGGCTCAGGCCCCCAAGACGAGATCTCTGCCCCTGCGCCGGCAACCGCAGCATCGATGGCGCTTTGCAATGCGTCGCCGTCTTGATCAACCAATGCCCGAAACCTTGTGAGCCCGGCGCCCTGGAGGCCCATCACACCGGTACACAGGAAAAGGTAATCTGGTGCCGATCCGAAGAACCATCCGGGCTTAGCCCCCTCACCCCCCTGCATGCAGGAGATGTGCAGATGGGCATTGTACGGCGTCTTGTCTTTCGAAAAACGCACGTCTCGGTAGATGCGAAATAGCTTTGGTTTGAAGCTTACCCCGCACAGGCGAGACAGATCCTCCGCCAAAAGAGACGCCAGCAGCTCACCCGGCTTTTTGATCTCATCGGTGTAGCGTGGCTTTTGGGGCTCGAACCACTCTTTGGTGTTGTTCTGCAAAAGCTCGCCGAAAAACGCATTCGAGCTGTCGATAAGCTCAACGAAACCATCCGCCATGGCGCGTATCCCTATTCCCGAAGGCACTCCCTTATTGCGATGCATTGGGGCCTCGGGCAAGCGGGCGCCGATTAGCTCTTGTCATCTCCTGCCACCGCCGACGAGTTGGGTGGAGCGATGGCGAAATCCTCGCCGTATGCAATGATGCAACTCGATCCGTTGATATCGGTAGACACGATCAACCAGTCGTCGGAACGGCGCGAAACCCAGACCTCCATCACTGAGTAAGGCCGGATGATCCCCACGGCCTCCTTCGCCGCGGCATAATCGCGCGCAATGAAGCTCAGCATCTCCTCGCGGGGATAACACACAGTTGTGGCTGGCGCGTCATTGGGCGCGGTGCATAAGATTGCGCAAGCCCCCGCCAGACGGTTCCACATAGGCATTTCTCCAATGGCCCGTGTCTCAAGTCGAAGCCTCGCGCAACAATCTCAACACGAGATTACCGGTTGGGGAGAGAGCGTGTGAGAAGGACAGTTTTCGCAGCGGATAACGGTTTCACGAGGCCGTTAAAGCTTTCATAAAACCTTCACAAACCTGTTACACAGCGCCATTATCGCGCCACAAGAATAAGCAAACTGGGGAGACACTATGCTTCGAACAACTCTTATGTCAGCGGCCACGGCGGCCCTCGTCGCCGGTACCGCGAACGCGCAAACCGAAATCGTGCTGTGGCACGCGATGGGGGGACAACTCGGCGAAACGGTGAACGCACTTGCCACGCAGTTCAACGAGGCACAATCCGATTTCGCGATCACGCCCGTCTACAAAGGCGGATACGAGGATACGCTGACAGCTACGATCGCGGCGTTCCGTGCGGGTGAACAGCCCAACGTGGTGCAGGTGTTCGATGCGGGCGCTGCCACGATCATCGGCGCGGAAGGCGCTGTTATTCCCGCTGAAGATCTGATCACGGGGGCAGGCCTTGCGTTCAATGCCGATGATTACATCCCCGGCGTGCGCTACTTCTATGCCGACTCGAGCGACAAGATGGTGGGCATGCCATTCAACTCTTCCACCCCGATCCTCTACTACAACGTCGAAGCATTGAACGAAGCGGGCGTCGAACCTCCGGTCACATGGGAACAATTCGAGGAAATTGCGCCAGCGCTTGTTGAAGCGGGCTACGTGCCGCTTGCCCAATCGCACAGCCCCTGGATCATGACGGAGAACTTCCACTCCCGT
The DNA here is from genome assembly GCA_039208375.1 of Pseudomonadota bacterium. Lineage (GTDB taxonomy): Bacteria > Pseudomonadota > Alphaproteobacteria > Rhodobacterales > Rhodobacteraceae > JANQPC01. The sequence continues at coordinate 13,451 of JBCCRC010000047.1, forward strand.
CACAACCTTCAGTTCGCAACGAACAACAACGGGTTCGATGGCGCAGACGGAACCGAGATCCTCGTCAACAACGATGCCATCAAGACGCACTTCACCAAGCTCAAGGAATGGCTCGATGCCGGTTGGTACGGCTATTACGGTGCCGGCTGGGGCGACAACCAAACGCCGTTCGAGAACGGTGATGTGGCCATGTGGCTCGGCTCCTCGGCGTCGTTCGGTGGCCTCCGGAACTCAACCGACTTTGAGTTTTCTGCCACGTTCCTGCCCTATTGGGAGTCGATCACGCCCGAGCCCGTTTCCACCTTCATCGGTGGTGCCGCGCTCTTTGCGATGTCGGGCCATGATGACACCGAGAACGCAGGCGTTGCGGCGTTTTTCGATTTCCTCGCCTCTGCCGAAACCCAGAAGTTCTGGCATATGGAAACTGGCTATGTGCCGATCACCCAAGCCGCATACGACCTGACGAAAGAGTCGGGCTACTACGAAGAAACGCCCCAGGCCGAAGTCGGCACCCTGCAGCTGACGCAAGCGGCGGCTGACTGGAACAAAGGCTACCGCATGGGCTTCTACGTGCAGATCCGCGATGTGATGAACCGGGAATACGGTCGCATTTTCGCCGGCGAAACAGACGTCGAAAGCGCATTCGCGGTGATCGAAGAAGAAGGCAACCGCCTTCTGGAGCGCTTCGCGCAGACCACCAACTAAGCCGGTCTGAACAAGATCACGAGGGCGCGCCCGGCGCGCCCTCGTTCGACGTTTCGGGGGAAGACGTATGGAAAAGGCCCAGTTCACTTCACCGTGGCTGCCCTATCTGCTGCTCGCGCCGCAGATGATCATTATCGCCATCTTCTTTCTCTGGCCCGCGGCGGAAGCCATTCGGGCCTCTTTCTTCCTGGAAGACCCGTTCTTCGGCACCGCAACCTTCGTGGGCCTGCAGAACTACTCCGACGCCTTCGCCGCATCGGATTATCAGCGCACGGCTTGGTTCACCTTCGTCTTCGTCGTTCTCGTTTCGCTAATCTCGCTGGGGATCGGCATGATGCTGGCGGTGTCGGCCGACCGGGTGCTGCGCGGTAAAGGCAGCTACAAAACGCTCCTGATGTGGGTCTACGCCATCGCGCCGCCGGTTGCCGGCCTTATCGGCGTGATGCTTTTTGACCAGCATATCGGCCCGCTGGTGGAATTTGTGGCCTACTTCGGCTGGGATCTTCAGGTGGGCGTTGATTACTGGGATACCGGGTTTGCGATGATCGTCGTGGCCACCTGGAAGCAGGTACCCTACTGCTTCATCTTCTTCCTCTCGGGGCTGCAATCGATCCCAACATCGGTGAAGGAGGCCTCTGCTATCGATTGCCGGTCCGAAACCCGGCGGTTCTGGACGATCACCTTCCCTCTGCTGGCGCCCACGACTTTCTTCTTGCTGATCCTCAACATCACTTACGCAATGTTCGAAACCTTCGGGATGATCGATCAAATTGTTAAGGATCAGCCCGGCAACAGCCCGGTCACGCTTGTCTATAAAGTGTTCCGCGATGGTTTTCGCGGCAACGATATCGGCGGATCTTCGGCTCAATCGGTGATCCTGATGATCCTCGTCCTCGCGCTCACGGTGGCCCAGTTCCGCCTGATTGAGCGCCGGATTCATTACACGTAAGGGGGCAGCGCGATGGCCGTTACAGAAATCGACAGTTCCACCGAAAGCCCGAGCACAACGAAAGTCGCATCGGCCGACAAGCGCCCGCGCCGCAAGACAAGAGTCTTCGATCACGTGGTCCTCCTGCTCGGCGTACTTCTGATGATGGGCCCCATCATCGTGGCGTTCACGACGTCTACCTTCGATCACGTCACCATCCACCGCCAGGGGATGCAGTTCGGCTGGGGGGGCGAGTTCCTGGAGACCTACAAAAACGTGCTCTATCAGGAAGGCGGCTTCACCGGAGAGGTGACGGGCCTTTTGATGACGCAGAACAGCCTTATCCTCGGCCTCGGCTTTGCGATCGGAAAGATTGTGGTCTCGATGCTCGCCGCTTACGCGATCGTCTACTTTCGCTTCCCGCTGGCCACGTTTTCGTTCTGGGTGATCTTCACCACGCTCCTTCTGCCGCTGGAGGTTCGGATCCTGCCCTCCTACGAGGTGGTGCAGCAACTCGGAATGCTGAACACTTATTCAGGCCTGATCATCCCGCTGATCGCTTCGGCCACCGGCACGTTTTTCTTCCGCCAGTTCTTCAAATCCGTTCCGAACGAACTGATGGAGGCCGCGCGCATCGATGGCGCCGGGCCCGTACAATTCTTCTGGGATATCCTCGTGCCACTGTCGAAAACGATGATGGCGGCGATCTTCATCATCATGTTTGTGGTCGGGTGGAACCAGTATCTGTGGCCCACTCTGATGACGACCGAAGAGGGCTACTTCACTCTCGTCCGCGGCATCCGCAACATCATGCAACAGATGATCGGCGCCGACATCCCCGAATACAACGAAGCACTGGCCATGGCGATTCTCGCCATGCTGCCGCCCGCGCTGGTGATCATCATCTTCCAGCGTATGTTCATCAAAGGATTGGTGGAGCAGGAAAAATGACGACGCTGCGCATCAAAAACGCAATAAAGCAGTATCCAAATGGCGCCCAGGCGGTGAAGGGCGTCTCGGTGGATGTGGAAGATGGCGAGCTTGTCGTCTTCGTGGGCCCCTCGGGCTGCGGGAAATCCACTCTCCTGCGCATGGTGGCGGGGCTTGAGGAAGTCACCGATGGTGATATCGAGCTCAATGGCCGTGTGGTGAACAATCTCGAACCGGCGGATCGCAACATCGCGATGGTATTCCAGAACTACGCGCTTTACCCGCATATGAGCGTGCGCAAGAACCTGGCTTACGGGCTGAAGAACCGCGGCACACCCGCCGAAGAGATTAACCGGAAAGTCGAAGAAGCAGGCGCTTTGCTTCAGATCTCTGAGTTTCTGGATCGCAAGCCCTCGCAGCTTTCGGGCGGCCAGCGCCAGCGCGTGGCCATGGGCCGTGCCATCGTACGGAACCCCGCGATCTTTCTTTTCGATGAGCCTCTTTCGAACCTAGACGCCAAGCTGCGCAACCAGATGCGGCTTGAGATCAAGAAGCTGCAGCGCCGGCTCGACACCGCTGCGATCTATGTGACCCACGATCAGGTGGAAGCGATGACGCTCGCGGATCGGATCGTCGTGCTGAATAACGGCATGGTCGAACAGATCGGAACGCCAACGGAGGTTTACTCGCGCCCGGCGACGACCTTTGTGGCGAGCTTCATTGGCGCGCCGCCGATGAACCTGATCCCCGGTGAACTGTCGAACGGCAGCCTACGGATCGGTGGGCACACAATGCCGATGCAATCCGCCCATGCCGGCCCGGTCACCTTCGGGTTCCGGCCCGAGCGCGCGCATATGAATGGCGCTGATAGCGGGCTGGCCGTGGATATCGGCGTGATAGAGGAACTCGGCGCGCACCGTCTGATCCACGGCCGTGTGGGGGATCACGAGGTGACGGTGGCGCAGGATTCCGAGTTGCCGCCCCCAGACGGCCGCATGATGCTCGCCTTTAGCGAACAGGACACCCATCTATTCGATCCCGAAACCGGCGTCCGGGTTTAGCCGTGATTGCGCCGACGCGGGCGCGGGCGCGCTTTGCGTCTGCCGCTGAGCGGCCGCTCGTGATCGCCCATCGCGGCGCTTGGGGCCTTCTGCCTGAGAATTCGGTACCGGCCATCGACGCCGCCGCGAGGTTTGATGTAATCGAGATCGACGTGCGGCTGGCGGCGGATGGCACACCCTATCTGCTTCACGACGATACCCTTGACCGCACGGCCGGATCGCCCGTTGCCGCCGATGGGTTGTCGCAGGACCAACTCCGAACAGCCCGCCTTCTCGCAGGAGCGGGCGGCCCCGGAGCCGATGAAACCGACATTCCCGTTCCAACGCTCGAAGACGCACTATCGGCCGGCGGCAGTCACGCGATCTTCGATCTCGATGTGAAGCGTGATGAAGATCTTCCGCGTGTCGCGGCTTGGGTGGAGCGGCACGCGGCTCGAACGCGCGCGACACTCAAGATCGATGTGCACCGCACGGAGGACATTGAACGGCTTCTAGCAATAGAGGCACGCTATGGGATCACCGTGCTCGCCAAGGCGCTGGCCCAGAAGCCCGAAGACATTGAGCTTTTGCGCGCGATAGCGCAGGCAAACGTGGCTGCGGCCGAAATCTGGTTCTCTGATCTTGAGCTTGTGCGCGCCGCATCTGCCGTGGGGCCGGTTTTGACGACATACACACTTGAGATTGCCCATTGCGCCGGGCTTTCGGATGCGCGCGCAAGGGTGCATCCAGAGACGGTTTGGGGTGCGCTGCAGGGGGCAGGGATCGGTGGCATCATGACGGATCTACCAGCGGAACTCGATGCGTTCTTCGCACATTCACCTATTGCGGCACCCAAAACGGCACACCATGCTAGACGGTGAATGCAGCCTGCTGGCTGTTTTCCAGAACCCGACGCGCATTTGGCAGATCGTTGGTTTCGGCTCGCCGCCGGGCTGCATCGATGCTTAGGCCATGGTCAAGCCAACGCTGGATCAGGCGGCGGCGCAGAATGTCTTCGCTCTCATCGAGGTAAACTGAAAAATCCCACATATCATGCAACGCCGACCAGGGCGCTTCCTTCAATAGCAGATAGTTGCCTTCGATCACCGCGATGCCGGTGTCGGCGGTTATGGCGCTGGCCCCCGCAATGGCGATATCACGCGCCCGGTCAAAAACAGGAACGAACACTTCCTCATCGCGCCCCAAACGCTCCACCATTGCAATAAAGCCATGGGCGTCGAATGTTTCGGGCGCGCCTTTTCGGGCTAGAAGCCCGCGCGCGGCAAGAATGGCATTGTCGAGGTGAAAGCCGTCCATCGGAACAAGCGCCGCTGTCGCCCTCCGCTGCGCGAGCCGCCGCACGAGGGCCGCTGCAAACGTTGATTTCCCCGATCCGGGCGCCCCAACCACGCATACACGATGCCGCAACTGCGCTTCGGGCAGGGCCAGCACGAGGTCCACTACGGCATCGATTTTCTGTGGATCGGGCCCCCGCATTCCAGCCTTCCATCGCACGCTACCGAGCCATGAAGGCGGCGTGGCATCTGACGGTCAACCCGGTAGGCCGGCACCGTGCCGAATTTGCCAGCCGCTGCGGCGGGGTTACGACGCTTTGAGAAGCTCCTGAATGATCGGCTGCTTTTGCGGCTTCTTCGCGATCTGGCGCAGAAGCGCCGCCAGTTCAGGTTCATTCACCCGCTTTGCGGCAGCCTTCGGGGTAAACCAGCGGCGCTTGCGCTCGCCCCGTTCTTTCCAGTTGCGGTTCAGTCTTTCGACAACCATTGGATAGACCCGCACCCGGCATTGAAGGGTTTTTCCAGTATCCAGGCGCTTCGCGTAGTGGTATTCGCCAATCTTCTCAGATGAGATGTAGCCACGCGCGCCGGCCTCTTCCAACGCTTCGATCTCGGCGGCCGCCCACGGCTTTTTGCCGTCGATGAGCCAGCCTTTCGGCATGACCCAGCGGCCCGTATCCCGCGACGTGACCATGAGAACCTGGATCTGCCCAGAGCGATCCCATGTCAGCGGAAGTGCCGCTGTTTGCTGCCCTAGGGCTTGTGCCACGTTCCATTGCCTCCTGCAGCTCTGCTCAAGCCGCAACTAACTCTGTCACCGCGCCGTCATGGTGCGCCCACGGATGATTCAGGTGTGTGACCGTTTGTATATAGGCTCCAGAAAGTTTCGGCGAGAAAATGAAAAAATCGGGGATAAGTCGCGTCAACTTGATTGGCGCTTGATCGCCGCATAGCGCGTTTCGAGCAACCGCCGGCTGGGAACATCGGTGCAAAGCGCGATCGCACGATCATACGCCAACGCTGCCTCGGCCACGCGGCCGAGAGAAGACAGGCAATGGGCGCGCACGGCGTGTGCGGGCTGGTAGGTCTCGCACCCGTCGAATGAGATCCTCTCGAGCATCGCAAGCGCTTCGGCGGGCCCGGCATCCTCCGCCACCACAGAGGCATGGGAAACCGCGCCACCGATGGTGGGGTAGGCCCGCATGAGGCCGGTGTAGAGCTTGGAGAGGGCGCGCCAGTCCGTTTGCCCCGTCACGGCGCGCGCGGCGTGAACCGATTGAATCGCCGCCTCCAGCTGAAAACGCCCGATACGCCCCATCTTCGCGGCCTGCCCCAAAAGGCGGGCAGAGCGATCAATCATGGCCCGATCCCAAAGCTCTGTATCCTGATCCGGCACTGGCACCAGCACGCCGCCATTGATCCGCGCATCTCGGCGCGCCTCAATAAACCCAATCAGCGCTGTGAGGCCCAAGGCCTCTGGGTTGCCGGGCGCGAGATCGGCCAAAACCGTACTGAGAAAGAAGGCTTCGTGGGAAAGATCCCCGGCCCCTGCCATCCAATCCACTGCATAGGCGCCATAGACTGCCTCGAGAACAGCGCCCATCCGGATGGGGTACTGCGCAGCATCGGGCAAACTGAATGGGATACCGGCGGCCTTGATTTTGCGCTTGGCGCGCACCAGGCGCTGCGCCATCGCGGTAGGCGAGACAAGAAAGGCGCGCGCGATCTCCTCCGCCTCGAGCCCCAGCACGGTCTGCAGCATCAGGGGCGTATGCAGGCTTTCGTCAATCGCCGGATGGGCGCAAACAAACAGTAGCTTTAGGCGCTCATCGATCCCGTCGTCGGCAATTTCGGCTGTATCGGCCATTTCGGGCACCTCGTCGGTGATCACAAGCCGGGCATCCCGGCGGGCCGCATCGGTGCGGCGGTTGCGCGCGACGGTGAGAAGCCACGCTTGCGGGTTATCGGGGATGCCGCGCTCGGGCCATGTGGTGAGCGCGGCAACGAAGGCATCGGCGAGAGCGTCTTCTGCGGCCATGATATCGCCAGACCGGCTGGCAAGAATTGCGATGAGCTTGCCGTATGCGGCGCGCGCCACGTCTTCGGCGCGCGCTGCGGGGCTTGGCGTGCCGCTCAATAGTCGCCCATGGCCGAGGCACGGATCTCGATCTTGCCGGTTTTCGCCGCCGGGCATTTCTCGGCCCAGGCAAGCGCGGCATCAAGATCGGGCACATCGATCGCGAAAAAGCCGCCGAGCGTTTCCCTCGTCTCCGCAAAAGGGCCATCTTGAACCCGCCGCTCGCCGTCTTTGAGGCTGATTGTGGTGGCGGTATCCGCCGGGTGCAGCCAGTCGGTATCGACAAAAACGCCGGCCTCCTGAAGCGCGCCGATGTAGGCGCCATAGACCTCTTTCTCCTTCGCCCAGTCCTCGGGCGTCATATGGGCGAAGTCGGCTGGGTTCGAGTAAAGAAGGAACGTGTAACGCATTGGAATTCTCCTGTTCGCTGAGGGTATTAGGCCGTGGCTTTTGCGATGTTCTCAAGCCCCAACTCGAACGTCGGGCCCATCATTCCATCCATGAACAGGCCAAAAACACGGAAGACGGGATTCAGGCCCATGTCGCTCTCTACACGCCAGATGACATGCGTACCCTCCGCAGTCGGCTTGGCCTCGATCAGTTGTGTGGGCTTGCCCATGGGGCCCATGTCGATGGCAAAGACCACGCGCTCGGGCGTGACTTCGGAGACCGTCTGGCGGCCCTTGCCGTCCTTGCCATCGAAGGTAAAGCCCGATCCAACACCCGCTTCGGGGCCGTAGAGGCCGATCTTAAGCTCGGGATCGCGCGATTTGTAAGGATTGAACGTCTGAAACCCGCTGTTTGAGGCTGCGAGTGCGAGAACCGCCTCGGGCGTGGCCGCGACGGTGGCGCTGCGCTCGACGCTCACATGGCGCGGCAGGGCGTAGGTGGCAGCGGTCAGGGCGGCAAGGCCCAGTGCGGTGTAGGTGGCGATTGTTGCGATGGTCATGTCTCATATCCTCGTTCATGCTGTGAAGCGCGAAACTGCGTCTTCACCTCCATGACGGGCGGGGATCCCCCCAATCGACAGCCGACAAAACTTTTTTTGGATTTTTTTCAGCCGGCGGCCATGGCGCGCGCGGCTTCAAGATAAGCCTTTGATACTTTGATACCATCCGCCTCTGCCACTGCGATGGCGGCGGCACGGCGGGCACCGGGAAGGCGCGCGCCCTCAAGGGCCTCGATGGCCCCCAGAAGGCCCTCAAGCCGTTGCGCGAACCCATCGGATGCCGGTTTTAGCGCCATCAGGAATTGCCCAGCGCCCGTAGGCGGGCCATCGGCGGTGAAGAACGAGCTCATCTCGCGGCTTGTGTGTGCGCCTGTGGCGACGGCGGCGAGAATTTCCACCATCAGCGCCAGCGCGGTGCCCTTGGCCTCACCGATGGGCACCATCGTGCCCGCAAGGGCGGCCTCGGGATCGGTCGTCGGCGCGCCACTTGCGTCGAGCGCCCAACCTTCTGGGATCTGCGTGCCGGATTTCCTCGCGTGCATCACCTTCCCCCGCGCGACACGCGAGAGAGAGAGATCGATCACGAGCGGAGGTTGGTACGCGCGGGGAGCCGAAAAGGCGATTGGATTCGTGCCGAATACGGCGGTTTTCGCGCCCCAGGGCGCAATCGCAGCCGGGGCGTTGGCCACCATCAGCCCGACGAACCCGGCGCGCGCGATCCGATCCACTTGCACTGAAAGCGCGCCGCAATGGTGCGATCGACGAATTGCAGCAGTGGCCGTTCCATAGGCCCCCGCCGCCTCGATCAGCGCCGAATGCGCCAGATCGAGCGCGGGATAGGCAAAGCCATCGCATGCATCAATCACAAGCGCGGCCGGAGTGGGCGCGCTCAATGCAGGAACCGCCCCTGCGTTCACCTTGCCGCTTTTGACCTGCGCGGCGTAATCGGCAACGCGGGAGAAGCCATGGCCCACTTGCCCCTCTGCCTCGGCCGCCACCAGCGCCTGTGCAACGGATTGCGCCGTGGCGGCGGGCACGCCGATGGCCGTGAAGGCGCCGGCGATCACAGCCCGTGCATCGGCAAGAGAAAGGCGTTCGGTTTCGGCCATTTGAATTTGGGGCCACGAATGGCGCGGCCCCGAGGGCAGCTTATGCGCTACGATAGAGCTTCGTCATCGAAAACTCGCGGTGGCCCAACGCCTCTGCGGCCGTATTACGTCCATTCGCGGTGCGGCAGATCATGTCGATCAACTCATCGCCGGCTTCATCTATCGTCATCTCCCGCCGCAGGATGCCGGACACGTCCACATCCACATGCTCCCCCATGGTGCGGACGGTGCGCGGATTGGCAGTGATCTTGATCACCGGCACAATCGGATTGCCGACCACATTGCCCTGCCCCGTGGGGAAGGTGTGGATCACTGCCCCGCCGGCCGCCATCAGCGTTACGCATTCCGCGGCGGCAGATGAGCTATCCATGAAGTATAGCCCGTTGCCGGAGTTTGGCGCCTCCGCAGGCTCTAAAATATCGATGTACTGCGAAGTGCGGCCGATCTTTTCGAGATTGCCCAGCGCCTTTTCCTCGATCGTCGTCAGCCCGCCTTCGATATTGCCCTTCGTGGGCTGGCTGTCGGAAAGATCATCCGTTTGGTGCGCGAAGATCACATCGTCCTGATAGGCCTTCCACATCTTGTACCAGCGCTCGCCCACCTCTTCGTTGATCGCGCGTTTCTGGCAGATGTGTTCGGCGCCCGTGATCTCGGACGTTTCGCCGAAGAAACCCGTTATGCCTTCGGGCAAGAGCTTGTCATACATGTTGCCCACGGTGGGGCAGGAACCCAGGCCGGTGGTGGTATCGCTTTCCCCGCACTTGGTGGAAACCCAGAGTTCGGAAATGTTGCACTCTTCCCGCTGATACTCCGTGGTTTGGTGAACGAACTCCTTCGCCTTCCAGCTTGCCGCGCGGATCGTCTCGAAATCCCCGTTCTGTTCGATGGAAAACTCCGCAACGGGCTTGCCCGTTTCGCGAATGCCGTCGGCGATGCGTTTCGTCCAGCCCGGTTCGATCCCAATCACCACCACGGCGGCCACGTTGGGGTTTGCCCCCGTGCCGATCATCGTGCGGAAGTGTAGCTCCAGATCCTCGCCAAACTGCAGGCGGCCATAGGCATGGGGAATTGCAAGCGTGCCTTTTACGTTGTTGGCCACCGCCTCGCACGCCGCGTTCGAGATATCGTCGACGGGCAGGATAACAACGTGATTGCGCACGCCCACACGGCCGTTTTCGCGCCGGTATGCCTTGACGGTCATATTGGAGTATTTTGATGCCATTGAAGCGATCCTTACCAGCGCTTGGTTTTGCAATTATGGGTGTGCACGTGCCCGCCCTGCGGAATGTTGGCGATGATCTTGCCGATGTCTTCACCGTACTTGATTGCCGTGTCCCCTTCGGAGAGATCCTTCAGCGCAATCTTGTGGCCAATAGGAACATCTGACCCGGCCGTAAGACGGAAGGTCGAGTTATCATGCGTAACGCAGCACAGCATGTCGGTGCCGGCGGTAAGCCCTTCGATCACCACGACGCCCACATTATCGGCGTGTTCGTGAACAAGAAGGTGCGGGATTTCAGCCATCGGTGTCTCCTGACGTTCAAGGCTTGAGTATGATCTTCGGGGCGGCCACGCGGCCGGCGCGGATATCTGCGAAGGCGCGCGCGCCCTCTGCAAGCGGGCGCGTTTCAATCCAGTCAAGCGCGCCAAGCCTGCCTTCGAACATCGCTTGCGCCGTATCTCGGAAATCTTGCGCAGTATACGTATAGGTGCCGATAAAGGTTATTTCTTGCAAGGTCATCCGGCGGATGTCGAGCCCACCTTCAGGGCTGCCAAGCCCAATGTGCAGGATCACCCCGCCGGGGGCGGCATGGGCCGAGGCAAGGGCACGCGTTGCGTCGAACCCCACGGCATCAACCACGATCGGAAACTGATCCTCCGGTGCAAGGCGCCCCGGATCGAGTGTATCAAAGCCGCAGGTGCGCCGCAGATAGTCCTGCCGCCCCATGTTGGGTTCTGCGATGCGCACATCCCCCACCCCCTGCGCCGCGAGGCTGAGCGCCGCGCCCACTCCGATCGCGCCACCGCCGATCACCAGCGCGCGCCCGTCGGCCAATTGGCGGGCCAGCCGCGTTCCATGCCAGCCGCAGGCAATCGGCTCGGCCAGCGCGGCCTGATCGGCATGGATATGATCGGGCAAATCGATGAGATTACGCTCTGGCAGCACCACAGCCTCGGCAAATCCCCCTTCGCGGGGCGGCATCGAAATGATCTGCCGCGTGGCGCACAGGTTATCGCGGCCCTCAAGGCAATAGGCACAGGTCCCGCAGGTGACCAACGGATTGACGGTAACGCGCGTGCCATCCGCCCGCACCGTACCGGCCACCTCGTGGCCAAGGATCAGCGGCGCCGGGCGCCGGTCATCATGACCCAGGAAAGCATGCATGTCGGATCCGCAGATCCCCACGCTTTCAACCGAGATCAGGTGTTCGCCCTGCTGCGGCGCGGGATCGGCATAATCGATGTAATCCAGCCTCTCGGGCCCTTTGTAAACCAGCGCCCTCATTTTGCGGTGAACCCCCCGTCAACCATCAGAAGCTGGCCCGTCACATAGGCCGAGGCATCCGAACACAGGAACAGAAGCGGGCCGTCAATATCTTCCGGTTCACCATTCCGCCCGATGCAGGTTTGCGCGGCATTCCGCGCGGCACGGGCGGGATCGGCGAAGACGGGCGCCGTAAGCTCCGTACGGAAAAAGCCCGGGCCAATCGCGTTGACCGTAATGCCATTGGGCGACCAGGCTTCGGCCATCGCACGGGTTAGCTGGACCACGCCGCCCTTCGACGCGCCGTAGGCCATCCCGCCTGGAAATGCGCGGGTCGCTTGCAGGGAGGCGAAGGTAACGACGCGGCCCCAGCCCTGCGCAACCATCGCCGGTGCAAGCGCCTGGGTCAGAAAGAATGGCGCGGCGAGGTTGATCGCAAGCGTATCGTCCCAACCTTTCGCCGTCACATCTGGTGCGGCTTCTCGGGTGTTGAGCCCCGCGGCATGCACCAGAATATCCGGTGCGCCAAAGGGTACAGCAACGTCGCGCGCAAGCTCCGGAAGCTGCGCGCGATCCGCCAGATCGCACGGCACCGCTGCGATCCTGCCCGCGGCACCTGAGGCCAGATCTTCCAGCGCAGCGATCCGCCGCGCCACGCCCACAACTTTCGCACCGGCCGCCGTCAGAACTTCCGCCGCGCGGCGCCCCAGTCCGGCACTTGCACCGGTCACGCAAGCGACATGGCCGGTAAGATCGAAAAGCTGGGCTGGGGCGGTAAGGCTAGCCATCGGCTGTCAGATCAAATGTCTCATCAGGGAAATACTTTTTCAGGCGGATGTCGGCGGTGCGGGCATGGCCTTCCATACCTTCCAAACGCGCGATCCGTGCGGTGGCTTCGGCGATCGGCTTCGCGCCTTCTTTGGTGGAGCGCTGCCATGTCACGATCTTCATGTACTTGTGCACGGAGAGGCCGCCGGTATAGCTGGCCGCGCCCGACGTGGGCAAAACGTGATTGGTGCCGGATGCCTTGTCGCCAAAGGCGACAGTTGTCTCTTCCCCAAGAAACAGCGAGCCGTAGCAGGAAAGCCGGCTGAGCCACCAATCGAGATCGGCAGCCTGCACCGTCAGGTGCTCGGGCGCATAGGCATCGGACGTGGCCGCCATAGCCTCCCGATCCGCGCAGAGGATGACCTCGGCATAGTCACGCCAGGCCGCTGTCGCGTTTTCACGGTTCACGTCCGGCAGATCCTCGATCAGAAGCGGGACGAGACGCATCACCTCTTCGGCGAGCGCGCGATCATCGGTGACCAGCCAAACCGGGGAGTTGTAGCCATGTTCCGCCTGGCCTACGAGATCGGCGGCCACAATCATCGGATCCGCGGTACTGTCGGCCAGGATCAGGCTGTCTGTCGGGCCTGCAATCATATCGATCCCGACGCGGCCGAACAGGATGCGCTTGGCCTCTGCCACAAACTGGTTGCCCGGGCCGACGAGGATGTTCGCCTTTGGCAAGCCGAAAAGGCCGAA
>JBCCRC010000048.1:0-26286 GCA_039208375.1 Pseudomonadota bacterium
CGACGAGATGGGTGTCGATATCATTGAGGCCGGGTTTCCGATCGCCTCCGAGGGTGATTTTCGCGCCGTCTCTGAGATCGCGGCCCGCTCCAAGGATGCGGTGATCTGTGGGCTCGCGCGCGCGAATTTCAAGGATATCGACAGGTGCTGGGAGGCCGTGCGCCACGCCAAGCGCCCGCGTATCCACACCTTCATCGGCACCTCGCCGCAACACCGCGCGATCCCGAACCTCACCCAGGATGAGATGGCCGAGCGGATCCATGAAACCGTGACCCACGCGCGCAACTATTGCGACAACGTGCAATGGTCGCCCATGGATGCCACGCGGACGGAGTGGGACTATCTTGCCCGCGTCGTAGAAATCGCGATCAAAGCGGGCGCGACCACCATCAACATCCCCGATACCGTGGGCTACACCGCGCCGGTGGAAAGCGCCGATCTGATCCGCCGCCTGATTGCCGAGGTGCCGGGGGCCGATGCGGTGATCTTTGCCACCCACTGCCACAACGATCTGGGCATGGCGACAGCCAATGCGCTTGCCGCTGTGGAAGGCGGCGCGCGCCAGATCGAATGCACCATCAACGGTTTGGGCGAGCGGGCTGGCAACACTGCGCTTGAAGAGGTGGTGATGGCGATGCGGGTGCGGGGCGATATCATGCCTTACACCACCGGCGTGGATACCACGAAGATCATGAACATCTCGCGCCGGGTGGCGACCGTTTCGGGCTTCGCCGTGCAATACAACAAGGCCATCGTGGGCAAGAATGCCTTCGCCCATGAAAGCGGCATCCATCAGGACGGGATGCTGAAAAGCGCCGATACGTTTGAGATCATGCGGCCCGAGGATGTCGGGCTGAAGGAAACCGCAATCGTCATGGGCAAGCATTCGGGCCGCGCCGCGCTGCGCTCGAAGCTGAAGGAACTGGGCTTTGAGTTGGCCGACAACCAGCTCAATGATGTGTTCGTGCGCTTCAAGGCGCTGGCCGACCGCAAGAAGGAAGTGTTCGAGGATGACCTGGTGGCGCTCATGCGCGATCAGGCCTCCGGCGAGGTGCATGACCGGATCCAGGTGAAATTCCTGCGCGTGATCTGCGGGACCGAGGCGCCGCAATCGGCGGATCTGACGCTTTCCATCGATGGCGAAGACAAGCAGATCACAGCCCAGGGCGACGGGCCGGTGGACGCCACCTTCAACGCGGTGAAAGCGCTTTTTCCCCATGAAGCCAATCTGCAGCTCTACCAGGTGCATGCGGTGACAGAGGGCACCGATGCCCAGGCCACCGTAAGCGTGCGGATGGAGGAGGAGGGGCGCATCGCCACCGGGCAGGCAGCCGATACCGATACAGTGGTGGCCTCGGCCAAGGCCTATGTGAACGCGCTCAACCGCCTGCTCGTGCGGCGCGAGAAATCCGACCCCGATAGTGATATCAAAACGGTCAGCTACAAAGACGCTGGCTAAAGCCTTGACCGGCGCGCGTTCCGGGCCACCGCCCGGGACGCTTATTGAGAAGCATACGAATTACGCAACGCTGCCTGAAATCAAAGATTTCAACGCATTAAGTAACGCATGACGCTGAACGCAATTCGTAAATCACTCTAGGCAGAGCGCACCGCCGGCCCTACGTTTCGGCAATGGATCTTGCCGTGGCCTTCTTTACCCTGGGCGGGCTCTTCGCCGCCGGGCTTGCCGCAGATATGCTGGGCCGCCGCACGCGTCTGCCGCGGGTGACGTTGCTTCTGGCCTGCGGTCTGATCGTTGGCGAAGCGGGCCTAGGGTTATTGCCAGAGGCCGTGGCAGATTGGTACGAGCCACTGTCGATTGTAGCGCTGACGATGGTGGCATTCCTCCTCGGCGGCGCGCTGGAGGGCCGCACCCTTGCGGCCCACGGGCGCGAAATCCTATCGATCTCTCTCGCCATTGTGCTGATCACCCTTGCCGGCGTGACAGCAGGGCTCTGGGCCATGGGCGTCGATCCGGGCCTGGCCTTCATCCTCGGGGCAATCGCCACCGCTACGGCCCCGGCGGCGATGCAGGATGTGATCCGCCAATCGGGCATCGAGAATGGATTTACCGACACGCTAAAGGGCATCACCGCGATTGACGATGCGTGGGGCCTCATGGTTTTCGCCGTTGTGGTTGTTGTCGTCCACCAAATGGGTGGCAGCGGCGAGGCAGGCTTTCTGTGGGGTGCGGTGCGTGAGATCGGCGGCTCGATCCTTCTGGGCCTCGCGATCGGGCTGCCCGCTGCCTATCTCACCGGGCGGCTTTCGGACGGCGAGCCGTTGATGACAGAAGCGCTGGCGCTTGTGTTCTTCACTGCCGGTGCCGCGATCTGGCTCGAACTGTCTTACCTGCTCGCGGGCATGACGGTGGGCGCAATCATCGTCAACAACGCCCGCCACCACACACGCGCCTTCCACGAGATCGAGCATATTCAGTGGCCCTTTATGATCCTCTTCTTCATCCTCGCGGGTGCTGCGCTGGAGCCTGACGCGCTGTTCGAGGTGGGCGTAATCGGTGTGGCCTATTTCGTGCTGCGTATTCTGACGCGGCTCGTTGGTGGTTGGATCGGCGCGGTGCTCGGCAGCGCAGATGCGGTGGAGCGGCCGTGGTACGGCCCAGCGCTTCTGCCGCAGGCGGGTGTTGCCGTGGGTATGGCGCTTGTGGCGGGCGAGCAATTCCCGGCATGGGCAGAGGCGATCATGGCGCTGACAATCGCCGCCACGGTTGCGTTTGAACTTCTGGGGCCGTTCGCGACGCTCTACGCCGTTCGCCGGGTGGCAGCACAGCAGTCAAGCCGAGCCTCGCAGCCCGGTCAGTAAGCCCTCGCACGATCAACGACGTGCAGGAAGGGTTCCCCCGCCTCCCCCCGCCGGATGTTTTCGGCAATTGCGCGGCTGGCAGTGCCGGGGCGGGTAGCCGAGGCGATATGGGGCGTGACGGTCACATGCGGATGCGCCCAGTACGGATCGCCCGCCGGCAGCGGCTCTACGCGAAACGCATCAAGCGTAGCATGAGCCACCTGCCCGGTATCAAGCGCGGCGAGAAGAGCGGCATCATCGATGAGCCCACCGCGGCCAGGGTTCAGGATCACCGCGCCCCGGGGCAGGTGTGCCAGGGTTTCAGCGTTGAGGAGGCTCTCGGTGGCAGGCGTGAGCGGCAAGAGCAGTACGAGGATTTCTGCTGCGGCCAGCACCTGCAGCAGCGCGCCCGCGCCGTTGTGCGTTGCCACGCCTGGGATAGCCTTGGGGCTGTGGCTCCACCCCGAAACCCGGAAGTTCAGCACCGCAAGCGCCTCGGCGCACGCGCGCCCCAACACACCGAGCCCTAAGATTGCCACATGGCAGTCTCGCGCCAGCCGCGGCGCACCTGCCCGCCAAACTCCATCTTGCCCGAACAGATGCGCATCCATCCCAAGGTGATGTCGCAGCACATGGCCTGTGACCCATTCCACCATCCCTTCGGTCAGCCCCGCATCCACCATCCGGCAGAGCGGGATCGTGAGCGTTTGGTTGCCCACCACATCCTCCACCCCCGCCCATAGGTTCAATACGGCCTTGGCACGGGTGTAGGGGGTGAAATCCTGCAGTGGGCTGTTTGGCGCGTAGACGATATAATCCACGTTCTCGGGAGCGTGGTTGCGTGCAAGATCTGCCTGCAGGCCAGCCGCGGCTATCGCAGCAGGCAGCACCTCGCGATACTCGTCCCACCGTATGTCGTTGGCCGCGAAAAGAACGCGGATCATCGCCCGCGGGGCCGGTGCACATGCGCCGATTGCACAAGGCCGAAGGCGATCATCAGAACCAGCATCGCCGAGCCACCATAGCTGACGAGCGGCAGCGGCACGCCGACAACCGGCGCAAGCCCCATGACCATCGACATGTTGACGGCGAAGTAGAGGAAAAACGCCGCCGCGATGCCGTAAACGAGGAGGGCCGAGAACCGATCTTTCATCGTCATCGCCGACGCCACGCAGAAGAAAATGATCAAGCCGTACAGTGAGAGCAGCGAGAAGGCCCCGACAAAGCCGAACTCTTCCGCCAGCGTGGTGAAGATGAAATCGGTGTGCTTTTCTGGTAGGAAATTCAGCCGCGATTGCGTGCCCTGCATGAAGCCACGGCCCGAAAACCCGCCAGAGCCTAGCGCAATCTTCGATTGCGTGATGTGGTATCCCGCGCCAAGCGGGTCTTGGCTGGGATCAAGGAACGTATCGATCCGGCGATACTGATAGTCTTTCAAAAGCTGCCATGGCGTTCCACGGGACGAGAAGACGGCGAAGATCGCCCCCACCCCGCCAGCGATCACGGTGCCGAAATACCACCAGCTGACGCCCGCGCAGAACATCACGATACCGCCGCCGACAACGAGCAAGATCGAGGTGCCAAGGTCAGGCTGAATGACCACAAGTGCCGTGGGGATCAGGATCAGGATCAGCGGGATCAGAACGAAAAACGGGTGCGACACCTTCTTGGGGTCAAGCCAATCGTAATAGGCCGCAAGGATCATCACGAGGGTGATCTTTGTCACTTCCGAGGGCTGCAGGCGCATGAAGCCCAGATCGATCCACCGCTGGGCGCCCATCCCGGTCACCCCCACAAACTCCACCGCCAACAGCAAAAGGAGCGAGACGCCATAAGCCAGCACCGCCACGTTGCGCCAAAACCAGATCGGGATCATGGCGACCGTGAACATCGCCACGAGGCCCAGAACGAAGCGCTGCAATTGCGGCTCAGACCAGCGATCAAACCGCCCGCCCGCCACCGAATAGAGCATGACCACGCCAATGGCGGCAACGGCGGTCACCAAGAGGATCAGCGGCCAGTTCAGGTAAAGGATCTTGCGCGCGCCCGTGGGCACGGTTTTGACGTTATACTCGAGATAGCTCATGCGCGGCTGCGCCCCGGTGCCGGTGGCCGCGGGTCTTTAAGCTGCATCTCCTCATACATGGTGCGCACGCGTTCGCGCTGGCTTGCCGGATAGGCTTCCAGCGGCGGCACTTCGCCGAACTGCGCAAAGGCCAGAATATCGCGGGCGATGGGGGCCGCAGCGCGCGATCCGCCCCCGCCATGTTCCACCACGACCGAGATCGCGTATTTCGGCTTGTCGCGCGGCGCGTAGCCCACGTAAAGTGCGTGATCGCGGCGTTCCCAGGGCAGGTCTTCGTTGCGGATCACACCCGCCGCGCGTTCGGCCGGGGTGATGTTGCGCACCTGGCTGGTGCCGGTTTTCCCGGCGATCTCGTAGCCTTCCAGCACGATCCGGCTGCCCCGCGCCGTTCCGCGCGGGCCATTGTTCACGCCATCCATCGCATCGCGCATCAGTTTAAGGTGATAGGGGTTCACATCCAGCGCTTCCGGCGGGTCGGGGTAGAGCGGCACACCATCGACCGTTTTGATCAAATGCGGCTCAAGGTTCAGCCCGCTCGCCATCCGGGCGGTATAAACGCAAAGCTGCAGTGGCGAGGCCAGCGTGAAGCCCTGCCCGATGGAGGCGTTGAGCGTATCGCCGACGCGCCAAGGCTCGCCCCGCCGCACCTGTTTCCATTGCTGGGTAGGGGCGAGGCCCTCAGTGACCGCTGACATCGGGATGTTATGGCGTACGCCAAGGCCCAGCTTGTTGGCCATCGCGGTGATCCGGTCGATCCCAACGCGTTGGGAGATGTCGTAATAATAGACGTCGCAGGACTGTACGAGAGAATCGTGCAGGTCCATGTAACCGTGCCCACCCCGCTTCCAACAGTGGAAACGTCTGCGGCCAAGCTGGTAGTGGCCGGGGCACCAGACGGTTTCCTCCGGCGTCATGACCCCCATCTCCAGCGCGGCAAGCGCCACCACCATCTTGTAGGTCGATCCCGGCGGATAGGTGCCCTGCACAGGCTTGTTGCGGAGCGGTACGTATTTGTCCTCGCGCAGCAGGTTGTAGTCGGCAGCAGAGATGCCGCGCACGAAGAGATTCGGATCATAGGCCGGCGCGGAGCCGATGGAGAGAATATCGCCATTCTCGCAATCCATCACCACAACGCCCGCGCTTTCGCCCGCGAGGCGAGCCTGAACGAAGTTCTGCAGCCGAGCATCGACAGTCAGCTGCATGTCGGTGCCAGGGGTGCCCGGATCGCGATCCAGCTCGCGCATCACCCGGCCCGCGGCGTTCACCTCGATTCGCTTGCTGCCCGCCTTGCCACGCAGCTGTTCTTCAAGCTTGTTTTCCACCCCGATCTTGCCGATCTGAAATTTCGGGATCTGCAGCAGGGGATCTGGGTCTTCAATCCGGTCAAGATCATAATCGCTGACGGGGCCCACATAGCCGATGACGTGGGCGAAATCCTCGTAAAGCGGGTAGTATCGCGACAGGCCCACATCGGGCGTAATGCCCGGCAGCGAAGGGGCGTTCACGGCGACCTTCGAGAACTCTTCCCACGTCAGCCGATCCGCAAGGGTGACCGGCACGAAGGGGCTGCGGCGGTTCATCTCCCTGATCGCGCGCTCAAGCTCGGTTTCATCCAGCGTGACGATCTGCTTCAGCTTCGCAAGAAGCTCATCCACATCGCCCGCGTCCTCGCGCACGATGATGATGCGGTAATTCTGGGCGTTGTCGGCGATAATAACGCCATTGCGATCGTAAATAATGCCGCGCGGCGGGGCGAGGAGGCGCATGTTCACGCGGTTTTCCTCGGCAAGCAGGCGGTACTGATCGCTTTCCTCGATCTGAAGCTGACGCATACGAAGCCCCAGCATGCCCATGAAGGAAAGCTGCAGGCCCGTCAGAACCAGCCCGCGCCGGGTGACCGTGCGGGCATTTTCTTCGATATCCTTGGGATTTTGCCTCATACGCGACGCCCCAGTTGATCGACCGCCCCCGGCACAACCTTTCTAAGCCCTAAAAACGCGACCGAAAAGAAAACAGCCAGGGGGTAGCAAAGAATTGTGATCAGCATTTGCAGAAGTGTGAGGCCGAAGCTGGGCTGATCGGCGGCGAAAAGCGTGAGAATGGCGATATAAGCTATCGAGGTGGCGGCGATGACAAAGCCCACCAGCATCCATTCCAACAGGAACGGCAGATCGCGCCATTGCGCTTCACGGGTGCGAAGCACTTCTATCGCCACCACCACGCACGCCGCCCAAAGGCCCAAGGGGCGCAGGAAGAGGACGTCCATCATCAAAAAAACCGCCGCCACAAGTGCCACCGGCACATAGGCCGGGCGCCGGAGCACCCAGGCAATAGCGATGAGAAACATCACGTCGGGGCCCGGCAGACGCCCGGGGCCCGCATCAATCGGCAAAAGCCGGGTGAAGATCACCGCAAACGCCAGTGCGGCGAAGAGCAGGCGGAACTGCCAACGATGGGATGTGACGCGCTCAGCCATCGCCGCTGGTCTCGGGCGGCGGCGGCTCCAGGATCCCGCCTGGCACGATCAGTTCGCCGGGCAAAGCGATCGTCTCAGCGGGCTGGGAGCGCAGAACGCGCAAAAACTCGAGCCGTTCATAATCGGCGGCAAGGCGCACACGCAGCCGGTCGTCCGGCCCGGCCACGAGCTGACCCACAAGAAGCCCTGCGGGAAACACCCCGCCATCGCCGGACGACACGACGCGATCGCCGGGGCGCACCAGTTCCACATCCTCGATGAAATCTACTGGCGGCAGGGGCGAGTTGTCGCCGGCAAGAATACCGCGCTGGCCCGAGGGCTGAATGGTGACGGGGATGCGGCTGCCGGGATCCGTCAAAAGGATCACGCGCGAGGTGGTTTGGCCGACGCCAGAGATTCGGCCCACGAGGCCAAGCCCGTCGGTGGTGGCCCAACCATCCTGAATGCCGTCCCGCGCGCCGACATTCAGCAGCACGGACTGGCGGAAGGGTGATCCGCTATCGGCCAGAACCACACCGGTCACAAAAGTCAGCTTCGGGTCGAGCCGGACCTTGTTGAGGTCAAGAAGCTTGGCGTTTTCCTGTTCAAGCTGTAAGGCGGCCTCGCGCCACGCGCGCATCTGCTGCAATTCGCGCCGCAGCTCCTGGTTCTGCTCGTAAAGCCGTGCGTAGCTTTGGAAGCCGTCGGCCATATCGGCCACGTTCGTCACCGGCACCAGCGCCCAGTCCATCGAGGGAACGAAACGATCGACGAGCATGGCCCGGAACCGTTCGGCGCGCGGGCTGTCAATTCGCCAGAGGAGGAAGAGCGCGAAGAGCACAAGAACGATCCCGCCCACGAGGATCCGCCGGATCGGGCGCCCAAAATCTTCGCTGCTGCTCCGGTCAGACGCCACGGCCTCTTCCCCGGGCCGGAAGCTCGGCCCTGTTAGCTATCGTAATCTATCACGTGGCGGAGCTGTTTTTCGTATTCCAGCGCCTTGCCCGTGCCCATCGCCACGCAATTGAGCGATTCGTCTGCCACCGATATGGCCAGACCCGTCTGTTCCCGAAGCGCCAGATCCAGCTCGCCCAGAAGCGCGCCGCCACCGGTGAGCATAACACCGCGATCAACGATGTCTGCGGCCAGATCGGGCGGCGTGGCTTCCAGAGCCGTCATAACAGCTTCGCAGATCTGTTGCACGGGCTCGGCCAGCGCCTCGGCCACCTGGGCCTGGTTGATCTCGGTTTCCTTCGGCACGCCGTTCAGCAGATCGCGGCCGCGGATCTGCATCGAGGTGCCGCGCCCGTCATCGGGCATGCGCGCAGTGCCGATGGAGGTTTTTACACGCTCGGCTGTGGCTTCCCCAATCAACAGGTTTTGCTGGCGTCGCAGGTAGCTGATGATCGCCTCATCCATCCGGTCGCCCCCAACGCGCACCGAACGGGCATACACGATATCGCCGAGGGACAGAACCGCCACCTCGGTGGTGCCACCCCCGATATCCACCACCATGTTGCCGGTGGGATCAGTGATCGGCATGCCAGCCCCAATGGCTGCTGCGATGGGTTCCGCGATCAGCCCCGCGCGGCGGGCGCCGGCCGAGAGCACCGATTGACGGATCGCGCGCTTTTCCACGGGCGTTGCGCCATGGGGCACGCAGACGATGATCTTGGGTTTCGAGAAGGTGGAGCGCCGGTGCACTTTGCGGATGAAGTGCTTGATCATTTCTTCGGCCACATCGAAATCCGCGATCACACCCTCACGCATTGGCCGAATAGCCTCGATCGAGCCAGGGGTGCGGCCAAGCATCAGCTTGGCATCCTCACCGACAGCCAGCACCTGCTTGCGGCCGTCCTTGACATGATAGGCCACCACCGAGGGTTCGTTGAGAATAACGCCCCGGCCCTTCACGTAGACGAGCGTATTCGCCGTCCCCAGGTCAATCGCCATGTCGGACGCGAAGATGCCGCCGAAAAGTGCCATACCAATACTTCCTGTCTGCTCGATCCGCGCGGATTTATAGACCCGCAAGTTGCCCAGCGTTATAGGCACGCAAGGGTTAACGGGGAAGATGCAAAGAGCTTATTTTGCAAGGATTGTCGCGCCCTTGCATAAATGCGACTTTGTCAGCGCAAGATCGGCGGCTTTTTCGGGTTCCGCCCCGGCGGTTGTTGCACAAAACCGACATTCGCTTCGGGAAGTTCCAGTTTGAGAGCGGTGCGTGCAAGGCGCGCAGCAAGCGCGTCGGATGCCGAAAGGAACGCAACGTCTACTGCACCCGCTTCGAGACCCGAGAAAACCAGCGCCTCGGAAACCGCCTGGGTTAGCGCGGCTTCGGCACCGGCGTGTGCCTCGATGAAGGCCAGCATGTGACCGGTTGCGCCGCCCTCGTAGACCACGTTCGCAAGATATGCCACGCGCGCTAGCCCTGCGGCTGCGGGCAACTTGGCGTCAAGCGCAGCCAGAAACGGCTCGGGCACGTTGGCCGGGGGCGCGACTTCCACCGGCCGCGCCTCAAGCGCCGCCGGGGCCGTTGCGACCGTTTTGGCAAGCCAACCAACCGCCGCTGCGGGAAGCAGGATCGACGAGGGCGCCACGCCAAGGTTCAGCCCAAGCCCCAAGCCCTGCCCTGCCAGATGGCCCGCAAGGGTGCGGCCCGATAGAATTGCGTGCGGAACTGGCCCCTCGCCAAAGGCCGCAAGCCGGTCCTCGCGATCGAAGGCCAGCACGATCGGCCCGTCTTCCAGCGGAAACACCTTTGGGACGACGGTTTCGCCCGCGTCATCCTCCAAAAGCACATGAAGTTCGGCATCGGCGAGGCGTTCGAAGAAACGTAACCGTGCCGCCTCATCCTTAGGCGCAGCATCCATCGCCGCGTGAGCCTGATCGAGCGCCGTTTCGGTCACCGAAGCACCTCGGCCACCCGGGCGCGAAGCGCAGGCAGCACCTCAGCCTCAAACCAAGGGTTCTTCTTCAGCCAGGCGGTATTGCGCCATGAGGGATGCGGCAAAGCAAACACCTTCGGTGCATGGTCGCGCCAGGCCGCCACGGTTTCCGTCACACCCGACCGCACGCCAAGGTGCCAACGATGGGCGTATCCGCCGATCACCAGCGTCAGCGGTGCGTGCCCCAGATGCGCCATCACACGGTCATTCCAGGTTGCAGCACAGATCTTCGGGGGCGGCAGATCCGAACCCTTTGCATCGTATCCCGGGAAGCAGAACGCCATCGGCACGACGGCCACATTCGCCTGATCATAAAACACGTCTTCCCCGATCCCCATCCAGGCGCGTAAGCGTTGGCCAGAGGGATCGTAGAAGGGCTTGCCTGCCTTGTGCGCCCGCAGGCCCGGCGCTTGGCTGGCGACGATAACACGCGCGCCTTGGCGAAACCACGCAACCGGGCGCGGCGCGTGGCGCGTGGCCGTTGCCGCAAATCTGTCAACGCAGGCGCGGCACGCACGAATTTCATCGGGAAGGGATGCCAACATGCCGGCCAAACTAGGCGGGTGTGCGGGGAGTGCAAATCGGCACTTGACTCATTTCAACATTTCTAGAAATATAGAAATATGTCCCGCGCATACACACCCCCCGACCATTTGGCCGAAACCGCATCGGCCTTTGCAGCCCTTGGATCGGAGCAGCGCCTTTCGGTTCTGCTTACGCTGGTGCGTGCTGGGCCCAATGGCTTGAGTGTGGGCGATCTTGGGGCGCGTGTCGGCCTAAGCGGCTCCACCCTCACGCATCACATGAAGATACTAGTGCAAGCCGGATTAATTCATCAGAAAAAACACGGCAGGAAGATCATCGCTGCAGCCGCCTTCGATCCGGTTCAAGCGCTATCGAAGTTCCTTTTGAGCGAATGCTGCGCGGACGCAACCGATAGAGACGAAACGCATGGCTGATATTTCCTCCCCTTCCCCCCTGCCCCGCCTCTGGGCACGGATCGATAAGGTCTGGCTGCTCGTCGCCCTGACCCCACTTGTGGTGTTGATACTCGATCCGCCTGCCGCGTGGCCGACGGTCATCGACGCCCTCCGCGCGCTTCTCCATACGTTGCCATTCATCTTATTTGCCGTGTCGGCCATCGGCTATCTTAAGGCGACCGGCGCGGAGGGGCTGCTTGCGGAGGCGTTCAAGGGCCGCGAGCTTCGGATGATTGCGGTGGGCGCTCTGGCAGGCGGGCTCTCGCCCTTCTGTTCGTGCGAGGTGATCCCCTTCATCGCTGCCCTACTCGCAGCCGGCGCGCCGCTCTCTGCGGTAATGGCCTTCTGGCTGTCCTCCCCGCTGATGGATCCGGCGATGTTTGCCATTACCGCCGGCGGGCTTGGATGGGAGTTCGCGATTGCCAAGACCGCCTCTGCCGTCGCGCTCGGCCTCTTCGGAGGGCTTGCGGTTATGGCACTTAAGGGCACCGCGATGTTCGCAGATCCCCTGAAGCCTGCGCAGAAGAAGGGCTGCGGCTGTGGTGCGTCGCCCTTCGGCAGTGCACCAGTCTGGCGCTTCTGGCAGGAAGCGCCGCGGGTGGCCGCGTTCCGCGAGGCCGCGCTCATCAATCTTGTGTTTCTGCTAAAATGGCTTTCGCTTGCCTACCTGCTAGAAGTTCTGATGATCCGCTACATCCCGGCAGAAACCGTGGCCACTCTAGTGGGCGGCACCGGTCCCGGGCCAGTGATCGTGGCCGCGCTGGTGGGCGCGCCCGCCTATCTCAATGGTTATGCCGCCGTGCCCCTGGTAGCGGGCCTGATCGAACAGGGCATGAGCCCTGGCGCGGGTATGGCCTTCGTCATAGCCGGTGGCGTAAGCAGCATCCCTGCTGCCGTAGCGGTCTGGGCATTGGTGAAGCCCCGTGTCTTCGCCGCCTATCTCTCTCTAGGGATCACGGGCGCGATCGCCGCCGGCCTCACCTGGGGCGCGATTGCCGCATGACGCCGGGATACTGCTGAGACATTTGCTCATGTTGCCGCGCTCTGGCCCCTTCGATAGGGCTGAGGAAAGAAAAAGGAGCGCGGCGACATGTATCGCGTCTGGAACTTTGTCACCAACTATTCGCTGCTCCTGATTTTCGGCGCCCTGATCGCCCTGGTGTGGGCCAACCTCGATGGGCATAGCTACCATGGCTTCGTCGAATTCGTTCTGATCGACGATTTCATCATAGGCCACCCCCATGCCGACGAGCACGGGCACGTTCACCGTAGCCTCACACTGCATTACCTGGTGAACGATGTCCTCATGGCTTTTTTCTTCGCGATCGCGGCGAAGGAGGTGTGGGAGGCCGTGATCCTCAAGAACGGCTCGCTGCGCGGCCGGAAGGCGGCCACGCCGCTGGTGGCCACACTCGGCGGCATGGTCGGGCCGATTAGCGTGTATCTGGGCCTTGCGGCGATCCTTGGCTCAGATGTCTACGATGCCGTTGCCCGTGGGTGGGCGATCCCCACCGCGACCGATATCGCGTTTTCCTATCTCGTCGGGCGTATCGTGTTCGGTGCGGGGCACCCTGCCGTGCGCTTCCTACTGCTTTTGGCGATCGCGGACGATGCGGCCGGGCTGATCATCCTCGCCGTGTTCTACCCCTCGGGCGATCTGGCGCCGGTATGGCTACTGCTGTCGATCTTTGCCGCCACGGGGGTCTACGTGATGTTCAACTGGCTGCCGCGGCGGATGGATCGGGGCAACCAGGCGCGCCCGAATTCCACCTGGGTGCGGCAGAGGCTGGGCTTCTGGCCCTACCTTGTGGCAGGGTGCCTCAGCTGGTTTGGCTTTCAGGAAAGCGGGCTGCATCCGGCGCTTGGGCTTTTGCCCGTCGTTCCGGCGATCCCCCATGTCGACCGGGCGTTTGGCATCTTCAGTGCCGCCGAAACGCATCTCACCGACCTTTTGAACCACATCGAACATGGCCTGAAGCATCCTGTGGAAATCATCCTCTTCTTCTTCGGCCTGATGAATGCGGGCGTTGAGTTTTCAGCCATCGCCGCACCCACGTGGCTGGTTCTTGCGGGGCTCTTGATCGGAAAACCGTTCGGCATCCTGTTCTTCGGTTGGCTGGCAGCGGAGCCGTTGCGGCTTGGGCTGCCCTCAGGCATGCGCACGGTCGATCTTTTTGTAATCGGCTGCGTGGCCGCGATCGGGTTTACTGTCTCGCTTTTCATCGCCTCGGTCGCCTTCGAGGGCGGGCCAGTGCAGGATGCCGCGAAGATGGGCGCGCTCTTCAGCTTCGCCGCCGCGCTGGTTTCGATCCTTGCGGGGCGGGTGGCCCGGGTAGAAAAGCGGCCTCTTTAGCGCCCGCCGCGTTGGCGACAAAAGGGCAACGGAGCGTTTCCGCGCATTTTTTTAGACACCGGCAGCGCTTTGCCGTCACGTCAGCGTCATGGGCATGGCAAAGCGTTAATTCCGTGCTATAGGCTGAATTTAACGGGGCAAAAAACAAAAGCGGCCCCATGGGCCGAGCAGGGCTTCGATGATCGAGTTCGACAATGTGAGCAAGTCGTTCTGGACGGGCACGCAGCGCAAGGTAATCCTTGATCGCGCGTCGTTTCGCGTGGAACTCGGTAACTCGCTTGGCATCCTCGCCCCCAACGGCACCGGCAAAACCACGATCATCAACATGATGGCGGGGTTGGAAAAGCCCGACGAGGGTGAAATCCACCGCACCAGCCGAGTATCCTTCCCCTTGGGCTTCATGGGTGGGGTAATCCCTAAACTGTCGGCGCGCGAGAACTCGCGCTTCATTGCCGGCATGTACGGGATTGATCCCGATTATCTGGAGGCATTTACCCGCTGGCTGGCCGACATCGGGGAATACTATGAAATGCCAGTGGGCACCTATTCTGCGGGGATGCGCGGGCGCTTCTGCTTTGCCCTGCTCCTGGCACTCGATTTCGACATCTACCTAATCGACGAAGGGATGCCGGCGGCAACCGACGCGGCCTTCAACCGAAAGGCGGGAACGATCCTGCGCGAACGGCTGGAAGGCGCGACGGTGATTATCGTGTCACACCAAGCTGAAACGCTCGAAAAATTCTGCCGCTCGGCCGCGGTGCTCAAGCACGGCCAGTTGCACATGTTCGATACGCTCGAAGAGGCCAAGGAACTCTATGACTACGAAACCCAAGGCTAAGCGTTTCCGGATACGCCGCCGCAGCCAGGACGGTGGCGATGCGACGGCGCAGGCGTCCACCCCAGGCGCGGATGCTGGAATGGACGCCGCAGCCCGCCCCACTGGCGGCGGCGCGGCCGCCCGCACCGAGGATGGCTTTGGCTCGGAACCCTTCGCAACCGCGCGCGCCGGAGCCCCGGCCGCGACACAAAGCGAGGCCGTTGCGGCAGAAATTGAGGCAATCCGAAATGAAGGGCTCACCGGTCGGCAGCTGCGGATGGCGCGCCGGCTCGCCCACAAACACGGACTGGCATCGACGTCCGACTTCGATGCGGTACGGCTTCTGCGTAAGGCGGGCATCGATCCTTTCGAACGCGCCAACATGCTGGAACTTGTCGTGGCCGACCCAAAGGCCAAGGCCAAATCGGGCGGGGCATTAACCGCGCCTGGGCCGGGCACAGAGGTTTCAACCGAAGTGCGGCCCCCTGAAACCTCTCGCTTTAAAGAAGTGCAAGAAATTCAGGCCGATATCGCACGCCGCCGGCGGCAACGGATCTATAGCCTGGCGATACGTTTGGCCGGCTTTGTGCTGCTGCCCACGGTTCTTGTGGGCTTCTACTACACACAGATCGCCACGCCCATGTATGCCACGAAATCGGAATTCGTAATTCAGCAGGCCGATCAGGGTGGCGGGGCCGGAATGGGCGGGCTGCTCTCGGGCACCGGGCTGGCCACCAGCCAGGATTCGATAACCGTTCAAAGCTACCTTCAATCCCGCGAGGCGCTCCTGCGCCTGGACGAGGACCTGGGCTACAAATCGCACTTCGCGGGCACAAACATAGACTTCCTGCAGCGGCTTGATCCCGATGCGACGAATGAAGAGGCCTACAAAACATTCCGCCGGAATGTGAAGATCGGCTACGATCCCACTGAAGGCATTGTGCGGATGGAAGTGATTGCTGCCTCGCCGCAAGAAAGCGCTGCCTTTTCGCGGGCGCTGATCGGCTATGCCGAGGAACAGGTCGACAACCTGACTCAGCGCCTGCGGGAAGACCAGATGCAAGGCGCGAACGAAACCTTCGCCGAGGCAGAAGAAAAAATGGAGGCCGCCCAGCTTCGCGTATTGGAACTTCAGCAGGATCTCGGTGTCCTCGACCCCACAACCGAAACCTCGGCGCTAATGGGCCAGATCACCCAGTTTGAAACCCAGATCGCGGAAAAACGGCTGCAACTGCAGCAGTTACTGGACAACCCGGCGCCCAACCAGGCGCGGGTATCTGGTGTTGAGGGCGATATTGAGCGACTGCAAACGCTGGTGACGGAGCTGCGCGCAGAACTGACCGAAGAGAATGACGCGGGCGGTTCGATGGCCTCAATGACGGCGCAGCTACGCATGGCAGAAGTAGATCTCGAAACCCGCACCATGATGATGCAGGAGGCGCTGCAATCGCTTGAGACGGCGCGTACCGAGGCCAATCGACAGGTGCGATATCTGTCGTTGGGTGTGAACCCGATCCCCCCGGATGAGGCAAGCTATCCGCGCGCCTTCGAGAACACGGTACTGGCCTTCCTGATCTTTTCAGGGATCTACCTGATGGGCTCGCTTACCGCCTCGATCCTGCGCGAGCAGATGTCGGGCTAGAGGGCAGCGCGACATTTGATAGCTCCGCACGGGAGCGCGGCGCCGATTGCCGTCTCTAAACACCACTTGGACGAGCGTCCACTCGGCTTCGCCTGTCTACGCGCATCAAATGAAAACGATATCATCCTCGCGCGCGTCGACGTCGCAATTACAGGGGGCATGGCAACCGCACGGGCTGGGCCCGTCCCCGTGAAAGTGAACGTACTGGTAGACTGGCACGCCTGAAGGATCATCGAAAGCGAAGATCGCAGGAAGCAGCAGCTCGTCGGTCTCCGCCGCCACGTCACCGCCATCGCGATCCTCGTCATCCTCATCCCGCCGTGCGGCCAGAGCCATGGCGCCCCCTGCGAGGCCGCCGCCGAACACCGCCGCTATCAGGCCAAGGATCAGCGCTACCAGCCCGGCACCGCCACTCCCTCCCCCATCACCGCCGCCATCGTCGTCATCGCCAAAGGTGGGGCTGGATGGGGGCTGGATGAAAGACAGCGGATCAGCCCCGGGCGGCGCCAGGACCGAACCCGCGGCGGTGTCGGCCCCATAAACCACCTGCGCGCCCGCGATGTCGCCGTCCCCAAGGCTATTGGCGAAGACGACGGGATTCATGATCTCGCTGGTGTCGTTCACGTGCTCAAGGCCCAGAACATGGCCGATTTCGTGGAGGGCAACGGCATAGAAGCTTAGATCAGTACTGCCAAACGGGGCCCAGCCTTCGGTACTATCCAGCTCGATACTCGCTTCGACGATAGGGTCTGGCGTGCCCGGCGTCGGCGTGAAGAACATTGTAGCAAGGCCGACGGTAGACCCCGAAAGCGGTGACATGAAGAAATCCACGTCTGAGGCAGCCGGGGAGCCAACACGCTGAAAATCGATATCCGCCACATCCTCCCAATCCTGGAAAGCGGTCGAGAGAGCGTTGTCGAAATCGGCAACACTATAGGTACTGGTATCGAAGTTCAGGCCGGAAAAGTCAGCATGCCATGTGACAGTCCCACCATCTTCGCCGTAGTCGGCGGGGCCCCATTTCAGCCCCGTAAGTGCAAAGCTCATATGCTCCTCGTCGCGCAGCGCCCGTCCCCGAAAGGCCAAGGCGTATCCCCTCAACGCTAATTTTCAGTCACAATGTGGCAGGAATGCGGTGCGCGGCGGGAGCGCGCCGCCATCTGAGCCTGCATCTAAAGGGGTCTCGGCGGAGCGTTGCTATTCTGCTGCTGTTTTAAGCGTAAAGCCGCGCTCGATCATATCGGCGGGCTCAACCGGGTATTCGCCTGAGAAACAAGCGTCGCAATACTGTGGTGAGGCGGGATCACGCCCCTTCGATTCACCCACAGCGCGGTAGAGCCCATCAAGGGAAATGAAACGCAGGCTATCGACGCCCAAATGCGCGCACATCTCGTCTTCCGACATGGTCGCAGCCAGAAGCTTCTCGCGATCCGGCGTATCGACCCCGTAGAAGCAGGGCCAAGCCGTGGGCGGGCTGGCGATGCGGAAGTGGATCTCCGCCGCGCCAGCATCCAGCAGCATCTCGCGGATCTTGATCGAGGTCGTGCCACGCACAACGCTGTCGTCCACCAGCACTAGCCGCTTGCCGCGGACCAGCGCGCGGTTGATGTTCAGCTTCAGGCGCACGCCCATGTTGCGGATCTGCTCGGTGGGTTCGATGAAGGTGCGGCCCATATACTGATTGCGGATGATCCCCATCGCATAGGGGATGCCGCTTTCCTGACTGTAGCCGATGGCCGCAGGGGTGCCACTATCGGGCACAGGGCAGACGAGATCGGCCTCCACCGGTGCCTCACGCGCCAGTTCCACACCGATGGCGCGGCGGGTTTCGTAGACCGAACGCCCGCCGAGGATGGAATCTGGCCGCGAGAAGTAGACGTGTTCGAACACGCAGAAGCGTGCGCGCTTGGGCTCAAACGGGCGGTGGCTTTTCACGCCGTCACCGTTGATCACCACCATCTCGCCCGGCTCGACCTCGCGCACGAACTCGGCCCCGATGATATCGAGCGCACAGGTTTCCGACGCGAGCGCCCAGCCGTCGCCGATCTTGCCAAGAACGAGCGGGCGCACGCCGAGAGGATCGCGCACACCGATAAGCTTGGTGCGGGTCATCGCCACAACGGAGAACGCGCCTTCAACCCGGCGGAGTGCATCTTTCATGCGCTCGGGGATATCGCGTTGCAGCGAGCGGGCCATGAGGTGAATAATGCATTCGCTGTCCGACGAAGATTGGAAGATCGAGCCACGCTCGATCAACTCACGCCGGAGCGCATCGGCATTGGTGATATTGCCGTTATGGGCGATCGCGGCACCGCCCATGGAAAACTCGCCAAAAAACGGCTGCACATCGCGGATCTGCGTGTGGCCCTTCGATCCAGCGGTGGAATAGCGCACGTGGCCGATGCCCAAGGGCCCCGGCAGCGTATTCATCACGGATTTCGAAGTGAAGTTGTCACGCACATAGCCGAAGCGGCGGGCCGAGTTGAAGCCAGCCTCAGGGCAATGAGTGACGATACCCCCCGCTTCTTGCCCGCGATGCTGAAGCGCATGCAGGCCAAGCGCCACGAAGTTTGCCGCATCGGCCACGCCGACAACGCCAAAGATGCCGCACTCCTCGCGGAGCTTGTCATCATCGAAGGGATGGGCAGGCGGCTCTGTTGGCATGAGCTGAAGGGCGGCCCCGAATCCGTCTGTGACAGCTACGCGACACATAGTGCGTCATTGCGTGGGAGTCACGGGCCGATCGCGCGCCAATGCAGCGGCGCGTCACTTGGGCCCTGTTCAGCCCGCTTAAATACTCACGCCATCTGAAATTGAAGCGGCAGAAGGAACGGGAAATTCGTGGCTTGGTCAACCTCAACTTTCATGATCGGCCCCATCCAGGCGCCCCATTTGGCGTTGACCGGACAATCCTTCAGATGCGCCTGGGCCGCCGCCAGATCATCGGTTTCGAAATAGCCGAACAGTGTCAGCCCGTGGCGGAAAATGTTGTAGTTGCGGAGCCCGGCTTCCCGCAACGTTTCCAGCATTTCCGGCCAGATCTCATCGTGGCGCTTCTTGTACTCTTCCTCGTATCCGGGGCGAACCTCCAGAACCCAGGCGTAGGATGCCATCACGCGCCCTCCTTCCAGCTTAGGTAACAATCGCGCAGGGCGACGATCTCGGTCAGAACATCTTCGAAAAGCGTGTTCATGTAATCCTGATGCACGGGCTCGATCGCCAGCGCGCCGGTATAGCCCGCATCGCGTAACGTGCCGAACATGGCGGGGAAATTCAGCGTGCCGTGCGCGAACTTGGTTTGCAGTGCGCCCATCTTCGCCTGACGCAGATGCACATGAGCCGCGTGGGGCGCAAGCGGATCCACCTCATCCTGCCGGTAGCCGAGGCAGGCGAAGTGCGAATAATCGAGGGCAAGCTTGATGCCGGTGGCCGCCACCAGCCTTTGAACGATGGCTGGCGATTCCGCGAAGGAATGCACATGGGGCTCGATGCAAAGCGTGGCTTTATGATCCGCGGCGAGCGCCACCATTTCCTTGAGCGAGGCGATGGAGGCGCGCTCCGCCTCCGCCCGCGATTGGCCAGGGTTCACCACGCCGGGCAGGATAAAGATCGTGCCGATCCCCGCCGCATCGGCGAAGGTCAGCACCTGCTTGAGATCCTTGAGATTTTCCTCAAGCGTGCCGGGCTGCGCGAGATTTCGGCCCTCAAGCCCCTCGCCGAAGAGGTGGTAATAGTTCGGCACCGCCACGCCAAGGCCGCGCACGGTTTCGGCAACCGCCTCCGGCTCCGCCAGAAGCGCGGCCTTATCGAGCGCGGAGCGGTAGAACAGCCCCACATCCAGCGCGCCGATCCCGAGCGCGCTTGAGATATCGGCAGCCTCCCGCAACGTGCAGGCGGGCAGTGACCAGGCGGTGAGCGAAAGCCTCATTGAACAGTCTCCGGCTGGCCGCTGGCGGCGGATTGGTAAAGCGCGGCGATCGTGGCCGTAACCTCCGCCCCGCAGGCCGCATTGCTTGCGTTGGTGACGGGCTCGCCGGCGCAGAGCTTGGAGAACACCTGCACCGGCAGGGCGCCATCGTATTCGGGGCGGTCAAGCACCAGTTCTTCATCCGCGCCGTCCAGCCGCCAAAGCTGCACCCGCGCGGCCTGATTATCGAAGAGGATCATGCCTTCGGTGCCGTAGATGCGCACATCGGTGTGCATGCCGCGATGCTTCGGCACGGTGGCCGCGCCCGAAAGCGCGATGGTGGCGCCGTTTTCGGCCCGGGCGGTGGCGGCATCGTAGAAATCCACCTGCGTGGGCGACAGGCCCGAGGCGCAGTACACCTCGCGCACGGCCAGGCCCGAGACATGGATCATCCATGCCAGCGAATGGCTCATCTGCCCCCAGGCATAGCCCCCCGCCTTGGCCGGATCGGCCCAGGTGGAGGCGGGCGGGCGAAAGAGATGGTCTGCCGTCTCCAGCATCGGCTCGCCCGCGAAGAGATCGTGCAGCGGCGAGCCCATCTGGCAGATCATGTGCCGTATCTCACCGATGCGGCCCTCCGCCACCCAGGCGCGCGCCTTCGCGGTGTAAGCCTCGAAGTTCAGCCCCGTGGGCACCAGCACCTCGCGCCCCGCGGCCTTCGCCGCCGCCGCGATCGCGCGCCCGTCTTCAGCCGTCGTCGCCATCGGCTTTTCGATCAGCACATGGGCGCCGGCCTCAAGCGCGGCGATGGCCGGCGCGGTGTGGGCGATATGGGGCGTGGAAATCATCACGCCATCCAGCGCCTCGGCGGCAAGCATCTCGCTCACATCCGTGTAGCGCGGCGCGATACTGAATTCTTCGCCTGCGATATCGAGCCGAGCGGGATCGAGATCGCAGATTGCAACGATCTCCGCCTCCGGGCATTCGTTGATTGTGGGGATGTGATTGAACGTCGCCCACCAGCCCACGCCCACCACGCCGATCCGTGCCGTCATCCATCCCTCCCTGAAATGCCTTGCGCCACCGTGGAGCGGTAGACGTTTTGCATATGCGCCTCCGCCGCCTCCGCCGCCGCCGCTGGATCGCGCGTGCGCAACGCCTCGTAGAGCTTGCGGTGATCTTTGAGGCTTTGTTCTAGCACCTTGGGGTTTTCCGAGGCGCGGCGCCGAAATTCGAGGCCCAGCGCGTTGAGGCTTTGGCCGATGCGCTTGAGAAACGCGTTGCCGCAGCCGATCCAGATCGCCTCGTGAAACTTCAGATCGGCCAGCCGGAAGGCCTGGGGATCCGATATCGTCTCCCCCTGCCCCGCGAGCATGGCTTCAAGCGCATCAAGCTCAGTCTCCGGCATATGGCGGGCCGCCCGCCGCGCCACATCGCCTTCGATCAGCGACCGCGCATCGTAAAGCTCGCGGATATTCATATCCTCAAGTTCGAGGAAAAAGCGGATCGGCCCTAAGAGCGCATCGCCGTCAAGCTCGCTGATAAACGCCCCGCCGCCCTGGCGGCTGCGCACCACGCCCAAAATGGAAAGGCCCCGGATCGCCTCCCGCACCGAGGGGCGGGAGACGTTGAGCATCTCTGCCAGCTCACGCTCGGGCGGCAATTGATCGCCCGGTTTCAGCGCGCGGGAGGTAACCATTTCGAGGATCCGCTTGGCCACAAGTTCCGCAAGCGATTCCCGCGTGATCGGGGCCTCGTTGAGAAAGATGGATGGCTTCTCGCTCATGGTCGCGCCTCCGGACGGGGCCGACCAAGCAGGCCGGACAGGTTGAGCCGCGGGCCGATGACCGAGGCGATGAGAAGAAGGCCGATCACGCCGGTCTGGATATGCCCGGTGATGTTCATCAGCGCCATGCCGTTGCGCAGGTTCAGCACGATCAGCAAAGCCAGAAGCGTACCCACGAGCGTACCGCGTCCGCCAAAGATGCTGACCCCGCCTAGAAGCACCATGGTGATGATATCCAACTCAAAGCCGTTCGCCACATCGCCCCGCACCGCGCCCACGCGGGCCGCAAAAAGAAGCCCGGCCAGCGCCGAGATCGCACCCGAGGCGGTAAAGAGGATCAGCTTGTGGCGTGCAGTATCGATGCCTGCATAGGCGGCCACCTCCCGGTTGTTGCCAATCAGATAGGTTTTACGCCCAAATCCGCTCTTCTGAAGCACAACGTACAGGATCACGAAGAGCGCGGCGAAGATGAAAAGCGCCAGCGGGATATCCCCGATCAGGCCCTCCTGGCCCAGTGCATCAAACCAGTCGGGAAACCCGGTGATCCCGCGATCCTCCACCAGCACCCGCGCCATACCGCGAAATCCGATGAGCGTGGCCAGCGTCACGACAAGCGACGGCAGGCCGACATAGGCGATGAAGTAACCGTTTAGCGCGCCGCCGATCACGCCTATGCCGAGAACAATCACACAGGCCAGCCCCGCAGGCACACCAAGTGCGAAGAGGAAGCCGAAGGCGCAGGCCGCCAGCCCCATCATAGAGCCCACCGAAAGATCAATCTCGGCATTGATAATGATCAGCGTCATGATCAGCGCCACGATGATTTTCTCGATCGAAAGCTGAAAGAGGTTGATCTGATTGGATAACGTAAAGAACTGCGGCGAAAGCGTTGTATTAACGACAATAATCGCGATGAGTACGGCGAAGAGAAAGCCCTCCCAGCTTCGGATCGCGCCAAGCCAGCTCATGCCGATTGCCCCTTGGCCCGGCCCGCAAGCTCGGCGGCGATGCGTTCCTCCGCACGGCGGTGTTCGCGGGCTTGACGCGCGGCCACGAGGCGGCGGTTCAAAAGCGCATCGGCAGCCACGGCGAGCAGGATCAGGATGCCCAGAACCGCCTCGCGCCAAAACTCGCTCACAAGCTGCCAGCGCACCAGAGATGTGTCGAGCAGATCCACGAGGATCGCGCCGATCAGGGCGCCGATCACGGTGCCGGACCCGCCGAAGATATTCACCCCGCCCACAACGGCGGCGGCCACGGATTTCAGCTCAAACCCAAGGCCCGCCACAACGGTGATCGTGCCGAAGCGGGCGAGGAACATGAAGCCCGCGAGCCCCGCCAACGCGCCTGCCAGAACAAACGCCACGAAAACGGTTCTTCGCGTGTCGATCCCCGCCATCTCCGCCGCTTCCGGGTTCGATCCGATGGCATAGAGCTTTCGCGCCGCGCGCAGGCGCGACAGCGCGATGTGAACCACGATCACAACCACCACCGCCGCCACGAAGCCCGCGCGGAACTGAAGCTGGCCCCATTGCAGCAGCACGGTGTTGGGGAAGGACACCAGCCATTCGGGCAGGTTGGCGGTGGAGATCGATTTACTATCGGAAAACTCCACCAGCGCCGATCGGAAAAGCGCCATTGTGCCGAGCGTCACGATGATCGAGGGCACCTTCGCGAAGGCCACGAGCACGCCGTTGATCGCGCCGAACATCGCGCCGAGCGCCATGGCGTAGGCCACCAGGATCACCGGCCCGATTTCGGGGTTGTTGGTGACAAGGCTGCCGGTGGCAAAGGCCACGAAGCCAACGGTGGAGCCCACCGAGAGATCGATGTTACGGGTAATGATCACAAGCGTTTGCGCCGTGGCGATCAACGCCATGATCGCGACCGAGCTTGAAACCCGGTTGAAGAGCCGGCCGTTGAGGTAGTTCGGCACGACGGCCGCGAAAAACAGGATCACAGCGCCAAGTACGATCAGCAGCGCGAGGATACGCAGGGTTTGCGGGCTCATCCGATCCACCAGCCCCAGCATCAGGACGCCTCTTTGAGCGTGGCCTGCCCGGTGGCCAGCGCCATGATCCGCTCCTGAGTGGCCTTCTCCGCCCCCAGCACCCCCATCTGCTGTCCCTCGCGCATCACCAGGATGCGGTCGCCCAGCGCCAGCACCTCCGGCAGATCGGAGGAGATCACGAGCGCCGCACCGCCATCCGCTGCGAATGCACGGATCAGGTCATGCACCTCCGCCTTGGCGCCCACATCGATGCCGCGCGTGGGTTCATCGAAGATCAGGATATCGGGCTCCATGTTGAGCCATTTGGCTAACATCACTTTCTGCTGGTTGCCGCCCGAAAGCATGCCCACTTGAAGTTCCACATCGGGCGTTCGGATGTTGAGCCGCTTGCGGAAGGCCTCCGCAGTCTCTTGTTCGCGCGCGCGGTCAAGGAGGCCCCAGCGGCTGAGAAAATTCCGAAGGGTCGCCACCGTCACATTCGCGCGGATCGGCATCGGCATCGCGAGGCCAAGTTTGCGCCTGTCTTCCGAGACATAGGCGATCCCGGCCGCCATGGCCGCGCGCGGCTCCATGATCGAAATCTCGCGCCCGTTGACGCGTATCGTGCCCGCGGTGGCCGGCGCCACGCCGAAGATCGAAAGCGCCACATCGGTGCGCCGGGCCCCCACGAGACCCGCCATGCAAAGCACCTCGCCCTTGTGAAGCGTGAAGCCGATCTCCTCGAACACACCCTCACGCGTGAGGCCCGCCACCTCAAGCGCGGGTTCCGCGGTCGCCGTGCTTGCCGCCTTGGTGAAGTAGTTGCCCACCTCGCGCCCCACCATTTCGGCAATCATGCCCTCCGAGGTCACCTCGCCGATGGGGCGGGTGGAGACATGGGCGCCATCGCGGATCACCGTTACCCGATCGGCGATCTCAAACACCTCTTCCAGCCGGTGGGAGATATACACGACCGCAACGCCCTCGCCCGCCAGCGTGCGCGCGATGCGGCGAAGCTGGGCGGCCTCATGGGCCGAAAGCGAGGCGGTGGGTTCATCCATGATGAGAACGCGCACATCTTCGGAAAGCGCGCGCGCGATTTCCACGGCCTGTTGTTCGGCCAGCGTGAGCCCGCTTGAGATCTGATCCACATCGAAGGCCATGCCGATGCGCGCGATCAACTCCGCCGCCCGCCGCCGCTGTTCGCCGCGGCGCAGCCACAGGCCCTGACTGGCGGATGAAATGAAGATGTTTTCGGCCACATCGAGATCGGGAAACACCATCGGTTCTTGATAGATCGCCGCGATGCCCAGGGCGCGGGCAGCCTGGGGCCCCGAGATCGCATGCGCCGCGCCATCCACCGCGATCTGCCCACCCGTGGGCTGGTGCACCCCCGTCATGATCTTGATCATCGTGGATTTGCCGGCGCCGTTTTCGCCCACAAGCGCGTGCACCTCGCCGGGCAAAAGCGCGAGCGACATATCGGATAGCGCATGGGTCATCCCGAAGGATTTCGATACGCCGCGCAATTCGAGGATCGGATCGGCCAAGCTTCTACCCTCAAAAGGGCCATGGCGGGGCCACCCCCGCCATGGCGTGCGGTTTACTGCGCCGCCGCTTCCACGTTTTCGGCGGTGTAAACGGTGAAGGGGCCCATCAGGATGCGCTTGGCGCCGGGGCGGCCGGGATCTTCCTCGATGGTGTAATCGCCCATCCGGCCCGCGGTGAAGCTTTCGCCAAGCTCACCGGTCAACTGCCCCGTCGCCATGCCATAGGCGGTGTAGTAGGTCAGGTACCCCAGATCGCGGAAATCCCACAGCGCAAACTCAGGCGCGCAGCCGTTCATGGTGTAGGAGACCATCTCCGAGGGTAGGCCGAGGCCGGATACCTTGATTTGGTCGCACAGCCCCTCATCCTGCATCGCCTTCGAGGCCGCCTGAATACCCACTGTGGTGGGGGACATGATCACGCCGAGATCGGGATACTGATCCACAAGAGACA
Source organism: Pseudomonadota bacterium (assembly GCA_039208375.1). Classification (GTDB taxonomy): domain Bacteria; phylum Pseudomonadota; class Alphaproteobacteria; order Rhodobacterales; family Rhodobacteraceae; genus JANQPC01. Next base: position 25,768 of record JBCCRC010000048.1, read on the forward strand.
GGGCGCGATTGTAGCTGACTTCCGCCTGATCATCGCCGTAGACGATATCGACAAGCTCGATGCCCGCATATTTCGCGTCGCCCTCACGCGCTTCCTGCATCGAGGCGATCCAGGCGTTCTGGTTCGCTGCATCGGGCGTGGCCGACAGCACGGCCATCTGGCCTTCACCGCCCAGGATCGAATGCGCCATATCGGCCATCACCACCCCGATCGATCCGAAATCCACCTGAGCCACGAACACATCTTCGCCGTCTCCGCCAGGGATCGGGCTATCCCAGGTGACCACCTTGGTGCCCGCTTCTTGCGCGGCCACGGCCGCCGGGGCGATCTGGTCACCGGCGTTGTTTGAGAGCATCACGGCGCCTTGGCCTTGTGTGGCCGAAGTGGTCATGATCTCGATCTGGCCGGCCACAGAGTTTTCCGGGGTAGGCCCCACAAAAAGCAACTCGCCCGGATTGCCAAGCTCCGCATGCGCCTCTTGCGCGCCTTCATTGGCCTGATCGAACACCAGGATGCCGA
>JBCCRC010000049.1:0-25739 GCA_039208375.1 Pseudomonadota bacterium
GCTGCCGAGCGTTGTGGCGAGCATGCGGAAGGGCTCATCTTCCCGCGCGATCTGTTTCGGGGGCGGCACGTGGCGGGTGATCAACTCGAACAGGGCAGAGAGATCGGCGCGCGGGCCATCGAGCTCCGCATCAGCCCAGCCGGAGCGGCCCGAGGCATAGAGATGCGGGAAATCGAGCTGATCTTCATTGGCATCGAGCGCGGCAAAAAGATCGAACACTTCATCGAGCGCGCGATCAGGCTCGGCCTCGGGTTTGTCGACCTTGTTAAGCACGACGATGGGCCGCAGCCCCAGGGCGAGCGCCTTGGAGGTAACAAACTTCGTCTGCGGCATCGGGCCTTCGGCGGCGTCGACCAGCAGGCAGACGCCATCGACCATGGAAAGGATGCGCTCCACCTCGCCGCCGAAATCGGCATGGCCGGGGGTATCGACGATGTTGATCCGTGTGCCCTTCCATTCAACGGAGGTGCATTTGGCGAGGATCGTGATGCCGCGCTCGCGTTCAAGATCGTTGGAGTCCATCGCGCGCTCGGCCACCGCTTGGCCCGCGCGAAACGCGCCTGACTGCTTGAGAAGCTCGTCCACGAGCGTGGTTTTGCCATGATCGACATGGGCGATGATGGCGATGTTGCGAAGATCCATGGGGCCGTCCTGACTGCTCGGGGCGCAGGTAGCTTGCCCGGTGCGGAATGGCCAGTGCCAATCAACGCCCGATATAGCGATCCTTGCGGTGGTTCACGGCGATGATGAGATTGACGACGATGGACCCTGCCAATGAGTAGACCACGAGCACCGGGTCAAGGATGAAGATCGCGGCGGCGAAGAGAAGGGCATCGAAGATAAGCTGCGTCCACCCCGCCTGAAAGCCGATCCGATCCTGCAGGTAAAGCGCCAGCACGCCGACGCCGCCAAGTGATGCGCCGTGGCGGAAGAGCACGATCAGCCCCAGCCCGATCATCGCGCCAGAAAGTGCCGCGCCAAGGGCGGGGTCGAGTGTGGCAATCTGAAATGCTTCTGGGATCAGTTCCGAAAAGGCCGAAACCATGCCCACGGCCACGAAGCTCTTGATCGTAAAGCGCGGCCCCATTCGCAGCCAGGCGAGAATGTAAAAGGGCAGGTTCACGAGAAAGAAAACAAGCCCGAAAGACAGCGGTGTGATGTAGCTTAAAAGAACTCCGAGCCCCGCCGTTTGCCCGGTGATAAGCCCGTTATGGGTAAGAAATTGAACGCCTAGCGCGCATATCGATGTGCCGAGAACAAAGGCCATCGCATCTTCGTAGAGCCGGTGTTCTAGCCGTTTATGAGGTTCTGCCATCAATGCCCGCGTTGCATGGGGTGAAGGGCTTGTCCAGCCTCAGCTGTCATCGCGTGTGTACGGGCGAAGCCGCTTCGGCGGCTCTGGGCGTGGCTGCTGAAAATAGCCGCGGATTAGGGCGAGGCGCATGCCAAGGCTGTCTTTCTGCTGTGCAAGCTGGCGCACCGTCATCCGGCGCTTCCGTACGACCATTCGCGCCACGCGAAAGTCAAAGCGTCGCTTGCGATCGAGGTATTCCTTCGGCAGGCGGCGGCGCACCAGCCGCCAAAGCCAGCCAAGCTGCAAGAACGCCACAGCGCGGAACGCCATTTTCTGCGCTGACGTCCATACCATGCGGCCGAGCGAGGTAACGGCCGCGAGGAGCCAGATCGGAAGCTTGACCGAAAATAGGATCAGCCAAAGCCCGAGGGAGGCAACCGAGAGGCCGAGCGTTGCGAAGATCAGGATAAGCGCGGCCACGGTTTTTTCGTACCAGGCGAGCCCGCCATACCAGCCGAGGATCGCTTCGTATTGCACTGCAACGGCTTCACGATACTGGCCCACGAAACGCTCGATCCGCCGCAGGAGCGCATTGCCGACAAGAAGCGGTAGCGCCGTCGTCATCACCCATTTCTTCAGAAGCTCAACGCGGAAGAAGATTGCCGCCTGTGATTTCAGCCAGACGAGAATTGCGGGCAGTTCAATTGAGAGGATCTTTTTGCCGATGATCTGAAGCTGCAAGAGGATCAGCCCCAGTGCCAGAAGCACCTCCTGCCCGAAATAGAGCGTGAGCCAGATCGACGCGCCGGCGACGAGAAAAAGAAGCAGAAGGGCGCGCAAAAGCATGGCCGCACTCTGCGAAGCATGGTGCGAAAATGCAAAGGGCCGGCGGATGGCCGGCCCCCTTTCTCGAAACCCTGTGCCTCAGCCGGCGAGCGCGGCGTTGAGGTTCTCGTCCACCTTTTCAAGGAAGCCCATCGTGGTGAGCCATTTCTGGTCGGGGCCGACGAGCAGCGCGAGGTCTTTCGTCATAAACCCGCTTTCCACTGTGTCGACGACAACCTTCTCCAGGGTCTCGGCGAAGTTTGCGAGCGCTGCATTGTCGTCAAGTTTGGCGCGGTGCTTCAGCCCGCCCGTCCAGGCAAAGATCGACGCGATTGAGTTCGTGGAGGTCTCCTTGCCCGCCTGATGTTGGCGGTAGTGGCGCGTGACCGTGCCGTGCGCCGCTTCCGCCTCCACGATCTTACCATCGGGGGTCATCAGCTGCGATGTCATGAGCCCTAGAGAGCCAAAGCCCTGCGCCACGGTGTCGGACTGCACATCTCCATCGTAGTTCTTACAGGCCCAGACGAAGCCGCCCGACCATTTCATGGCTGCTGCCACCATATCGTCGATCAGCCGGTGTTCGTAGGTGATGCCCTTGGCCTCGAACTGGTCCTTAAACTCGGCATCAAAGATTTCCTGAAAGATATCTTTGAAACGGCCATCGTAGACCTTCATGATTGTGTTCTTCGTCGAAAGATAGACGGGCCAGCCAAGGTTGAGGCCGTAGTTCAGCGAGGCGCGGGCGAAATCGGCGATGGAGTCGTCGAGGTTATACATGCCCATGAACACGCCGCCCGCGGGCGCATCGAAGACCTCTCGCTCATCCACCGTGCCATCAGCGCCCACGAACTTCATCGTCAGCTTGCCGGGGCCGGGGAACTTCATATCAGTCGCCCGATACTGATCACCGAAAGCATGGCGCCCGATCACAATCGGCTGGGTCCAGCCCGGCACCAGGCGCGGCACGTTCTGGCAGATGATCGGCGCGCGGAAAACAACGCCGCCCAGGATGTTCCGGATCGTGCCATTGGGCGAGCGCCACATTTTTTTGAGGTTAAACTCTTCAACCCGCGCCTCGTCCGGCGTGATCGTGGCGCATTTCACGCCAACGCCAACTTCCTTGATCTTTTCGGCAGCGTCGATCGTAATCTGATCGTCGGTGCGATCGCGTTCTTCGATGCCAAGATCGTAGTAAAGCAGGTCGATGTCGAGGTAGGGCTGGATCAGCTTCTTCTTGATGAAATCCCAGATGATCCGGGTCATCTCATCGCCGTCAAGCTCAACGACGGGCTTCTCTACCTTGATTTTGGACATCGGCGGGCTCCTCAAAAACGGATTGTTGGGTTGCGCGCGTCATATCGGATCGGCGCTGCGCTGGAAAGAATGGTATGCAAATGTATACCGATTTGTCGCACCACCGGCGAGCGCCCCGCTAAGCCCGGCACGCGCGTCTCCTATCATGTTGGTGAAAACACTCCGGAGGGCGCCTAAGGCAGCGGGGGCAGCGCCCCCTCTTTGCGAACCTCTTTGCCGGGGCCGCGTGCTTATCTCGTGGTCTCCGTCAAGCGCCGTTCGACATACTCGCTCACATTGCCGATCATCTGCTCCATATACGGATCTTCGAAGAAATGGCCGGCGCCGGCAATTTCCTGGTGCGTTATCGTGATGCCCTTCTGCTCGTGCAACTTGTCGACAAGCAGATGGGTGTCACGCGGCGGGGCCACGCGGTCGGCCGCTCCGTTGATGATCAGGCCCGAGGAAGGGCAGGGCGCGAGGAACGAAAAATCGTACATGTTTGCGGGCGGCGAGACACTGATGAAGCCGGTGATCTCGGGCCGACGCATGAGCAGCTGCATTCCGATCCACGCCCCGAAGGAAAAGCCCGCCACCCAGCAGTGCTTTGAATTCTGGTTCATCGATTGCAAGTAATCGAGGGCGGAGGCGGCATCGGAAAGCTCCCCGATCCCCTGATCGTACTCGCCCTGGCTACGGCCAACGCCGCGGAAATTGAAACGCAGCACCGTAAAGCCCATGGCATGGAACGCATAGTGCAGGTTGTACACCACACGGTTGTTCATCGTGCCCCCGAACTGCGGGTGCGGGTGCAGGATGATCGCAATTGGTGCGTCTTTGATTTTCTGGGCGTGGTAGCGGCCTTCGAGCCGCCCCTCGGGGCCGGGGAATATGACCTCAGGCATCTTCGTGCCGTTCCTTCGTTGCGCCCTCTACGCCCCCCGTGGCTTGACGGGTTCGGAGAGGTTCTTTAGAATTATTCTAAGCCAGAGCCAAGCCGCGGTCTCAAGGCTGCATGCACCTAAGCGCCCCGTCGCGCGGCGTCAACGTTTTCCGGGGGTTCCAAGCCGTGAAACTCAGCACCAAGGGCCGTTACGCGATGGTCGCATTAGCCGATCTTGCCGCACAAGCAGGCGATGACCTTGTTTCGCTATCTGCGCTCAGCGAACGGCAGGATATCTCGCTGCCCTATCTCGAACAGCTCTTCGTGAAACTAAGGCGAGCCGGCCTCGTCGAAAGCGTTCGCGGGCCGGGTGGCGGCTATCGGCTTGCGCGCGCGGCGTCTGAAATCCGGGTGTCGGAGATCCTAGCGGCCGTGGATGAGACGTTGAACGCGCTCGAAACCGGGGCAGGGGCGTCTGGGGCCTTGTCGGGCACGCGTGCGCAATCCATGGCGAACCGGCTGTGGGAGGGCCTTTCGGCACACGTTTACGTCTTTTTGCACCAGACTAGGCTCTCGGATGTAGTGAAAAACGATCTTACGCCATGCCCTGCGGTTCCGTCGCTTCTCACGGTGGTGGATGACGCATGAGGCAGCGCCCTTGTCATCTGCGCGCATGAGCGCGCGCGTCTACCTCGATTGGAACGCCACCGCCCCGCTGCGGCCCGAAGCGCGGGAAGCCATGATCGCGGCGATGGATGTGGCGGGCAATCCGTCTGCCGTTCACGGTGAAGGACGCGCGGCGCGGGGCCTTGTGGAACGCGCGCGGGCGCAGGTGGCAGAGGCCTTGGGTTGCAAGCCTGCCGAGGTAATCTTTACCTCCGGCGCCACGGAAGCCGCACAGGTGCTTGCAGGGCTCCCCTCGGGTACAGCGGTTTGCGTGGAAGAAACCGCGCATGAGGCGGTTTGGGCGCATCATGATCCGATTGGCGCGGATGGGAATGAGGGCGTGTCGGGCCACACGCTTGCCGTTGGCCTTGCCAACTCGGAGACCGGGCTCATCCTTGAGGTGCCCCAAAGGAAAGAGGGCCGCTATCGGTACGGTGCGGTCGCGTGCGACTGGCTTTTGCTGGATATCACCCAGGCCGTTGGGCGGATCCCGTTCTCGTTTGCCTGGAGTGGTGCCGATTTCGCGATCCTCAGCGCCCACAAGCTTGGCGGGCCGAAAGGCGTAGGCGCGCTGATTCTGCGCGATGGGATTGACATCTCACCCCTACTGGCCGGTGGCGGGCACGAAATGGGCCGGCGTTCTGGCACTGAAAACGTTATTGGTATCGCCGGGTTCGGCGCCGCAATCACAGCGGCGATGGCTGATCTGGAAGGGGGCCGCTGGAATGACGTGGCCCGACTTAGAAATATTCTAGAAATAACTCTGGCCTCTGGCGCGAGAGATACTATTTTTGTCGGGAAAGACAGGGAGCGTCTGCCAAACACCTCCTGCTTTGCCACCCCCGGGTGGAAGGGTGAGACACAGGTGATGCAGATGGATCTGGCCGGTTTCGCGGTGTCCAGCGGATCGGCCTGTTCCAGCGGCAAGGTGCGCTCCAGCCGCGTTCTGAGGGCCATGGGGCTTGAAGATGCGGTGGCTCAAGGGGCTCTACGCGTGTCTCTCGGGCCGACGACGACCGAAGACGAGGTGCTGCGCTTTTGCGAAGCGTGGCTCGCCCGATACGAAAAGTTCCGCCGCCGCGCGGCATAACAGGCGAAAAGGATCAAGGGCTGATGGCTGCATTGGATACCACGACCGTCAAGGAAGGCGTTGATCAGGGAACGGTAGACGCCGTCAAATCTCTCTCAGGCACCTACAAACATGGCTGGGAAACCGAGATCGAGATGGAATACGCGCCCAAGGGCGTAAGCGAAGAGATCGTGCGCCTGATCTCGGAGAAAAATGAAGAGCCTGAGTGGATGACGGAATGGCGGCTCGAAGCTTTCCGCCGCTGGAAGCAGATGGATGAGCCGCAATGGGCGATGGTGGATTACCCGCCCATCGACTACCAGGATCAGTATTACTATGCGCGCCCCAAGAGCATGGAGGAGAAGCCGAAATCGCTTGATGAGGTCGATCCCAAGCTGCTTGAGACGTATTCGAAGCTCGGCATCCCGCTCAAGGAACAGATGATCCTCGCGGGCGTGGAGGGCGCCGAAGATGCCCCCGCCGAGGGCCGCAAGGTGGCGGTTGATGCGGTGTTTGATAGCGTCAGCGTGGGCACGACCTTCCAGGAAGAGCTGAAGAAGGCCGGCGTGATCTTCTGTTCGATTTCCGAGGCGGTGCGCGAGCACCCTGAGCTTGTGAAGAAGTATCTCGGGAGCGTTGTGCCGCAATCCGACAACTTCTTTGCCACGCTGAATTCGGCGGTCTTCTCCGATGGCTCGTTCGTCTATGTGCCGCCCGGCGTGCGCTGCCCGATGGAGCTTTCCACCTATTTTCGCATCAACGCCGAAAATACCGGCCAGTTCGAACGAACGCTGATCATCGCCGACAAGGGCAGCTACGTGAGCTACCTCGAGGGCTGCACCGCGCCGATGCGCGACACGCACCAGCTACACGCCGCTGTGGTGGAGCTCGTGGCGCTTGACGATGCCGAGATCAAGTATTCCACCGTGCAGAACTGGTATCCGGGCGATGAAAACGGCAAGGGCGGGATCTACAACTTCGTGACCAAGCGCGCCGATTGCCGGGGCGACCGTTCGAAGGTGATGTGGACGCAGGTGGAAACCGGATCGGCGATCACTTGGAAATACCCCTCCTGCATCCTGCGCGGCGATGAAAGCCAGGGCGAGTTCTATTCGATCGCCATCGCCAACAACGCCCAGCAGGCCGATACCGGCACGAAGATGATCCATCTCGGCAAAGACACCAAAAGCCGCATCGTCTCCAAAGGCATTAGCGCGGGCCGCGCGCAGAACACCTATCGCGGTCTTGTTTCGATGCACAAAAAGGCGGTGAACGGGCGCAACTACACCCAGTGCGACAGCCTTCTGATCGGCGATAAATGCGGGGCTCACACGGTTCCCTATATCGAGGTGAAGAACAACTCCTCGCGGGTCGAACACGAGGCAACCACCTCGAAGGTGGATGACGACCAACTCTTTTATTGCCGCCAGCGCGGGATGGATGAGGAAGAGGCCGTGGCGCTCGTCGTCAACGGTTTCTGCAAGGAGGTGCTCCAGGCCCTGCCGATGGAGTTCGCGATGGAAGCGCAGCAGCTCGTGGCGATCTCGCTTGAGGGGAGCGTGGGCTAATGAAGTCCACGCAGCTGCGGCGGTCGGTGCTGACGATCCTTTTGATCTCGTTTGGTTCGGTCGCTCTGGCGGGGGTCTGGGATGCCCCTGGGATGGAAGCACTCGGGTCCGGTTTCGCGCTGGAGTTCACTTGGCTCTGGGGTGTTGACCACGACTGGATGCTTAAGCCGTGCCCGCCGGGGTGGATGTGCGGTTCATAGACTGTCATCTGCAGAGATTGCCTTGTGTTTTTGATCGATAGTGGAATTCGATACTCCAATGTTGCGTCCGATCCTTCTCACTGCAGCGTTGACCGGCGCGTTCTGTGCGGCGTTTGCCGTGGCGATCGACTATCTAACCGACATGCTTGAAAGTCGGCAGGTGATCACGGTGAGCTTCGCCTCCGGCTTTCTTGGAAGCCTTTTCGCGCAAATATTTCTAGGCCGCTGGCGGGATGAGCGGAAGTGAGCCCCTGGGAGAAGACAGGCATGATCGTCACCACCACCCCCTCGATCGAAGGCAAGTCGATCACCGGTTATCACGGCGTTGTCGTCGGCGAGGCGATTTTGGGCGCGAACATCTTTCGCGATGTCTTTGCCTCGATCACCGATATCGTCGGTGGGCGTTCAGCGGCCTATGAGCAATCGCTGGGCGAAGCGCGGGAAACCGCGATCCGTGAACTGGAAGATCGCGCCGCCGCGCAGGGAGCGAATGCCGTCGTGGGCGTGGATCTCGATTACGAGGTGATCAACAACATGCTCATGGTTTCGGCCTCGGGCACAGCCGTGACGGTCGCCTAAGATGGGCAAGCCTGTCATCCATGTCGATGCGCCCGACCGCTTTCCAATGGCGCCGGAAGGGGGATCGGAGACATTCGGTGCGAACATCTCGCCCGTTGGCGAGGCCCTGGGGCTCACGAAGCTTGGGCTGACGGTGATCGAAGTGGCCCCCGGCAAGCGCGGCTTCCCGTTCCACAACCACCTCGCCAACGATGAGGCGTTCATCATCCTGGATGGCACCGGCACCTACCGCTTCGGCACCGAAGAGCATCCGGTGAAAGCCGGCGATATCTGCGGCGCGCCGCGGGGCGGGGCGGAGACGGCGCATCAGATCATCAATACCGGCGACAGCACATTGAAATATATTGGTATTTCCACCCGGAACGATCCCGAGATCGTGGAATATCCTGATAGCGGCAAATTCTCGGCGATGGCGATCTGGCCCGGCAGTTCATTCTTCGATGCGCATCTGAAGATAGTCGCCCGCCCCGAGGACGCGCGCGATTATTGGGAAGGCGAGGAAACCTAGCCGTGGATCGCTTAAAACTTTTCCCAGCCGGGCCATTATTTCGTCACACTGCCCCGCCATCCCAGCGTTTGATACAACGTGGAGTGGGATGCCATGGGCGGCACGATGGCCGACGGCCAACGCGATATCTTCATGGAACGCCTGGCCCGGATCGAAAAGGGCGGCGTCAACACCGTGGGCACGATGCATATCGGCCCGGCGGAGATCGAGGGCGACAGTGGCAAGGTAAAGGTGCGCCGGAAGCGCAAACCCCTCAGTATGGCCGCGGTCGGGCGTTGGTTCATGATGCTGGTGATTGCCGGGATCGTTGGCTTTACCTCGATGCTTTCGGGCCGCGTGGCCGCGTTTCACATGCTCAACGCCGATGTGGAAATGCCCTGGCCCCCCGATCACATCGCGCTGTACGCCGATATCTCGATCGCTTTTCTGCTGATGACGATGTTCGCCTGGGCATTCCAGTGGGGCAGCCTGCAGCGCATCGTTCTGATGGCGGGGCTTCTGAGCGTTATGCTGGGCGAGGCGGCGATGATGCGCGAGGCGCCGTTCCTGTTCGAGGCGATGTATACGCCGGAATATGTGGCCGAGGCCGTGGCAACGCCTGCGCCCCCTTCGCCACTGGTGCAGATCGAGGATCTCGCCACGCTCGTCGGCCTCTAACCCAACACTTGAAATTTGTAACCTGCCTGTTCGGGGGCCGCAGCGATGCGGCGCCCGTTTCGGCATGACCTGACACGAGGTACAAGATGCTTGAAATCAAAAACTTGCACGTCTCTCTTGAGGAAGAAGACAAGGCAATCCTTAAGGGTGTGAACCTCTCGGTCGAAGCCGGGAAGGTGCATGCGATCATGGGCCCGAACGGCTCTGGAAAGTCCACGCTGAGCTATGTTCTGTCCGGCCGCGATGGCTATGAGGTGACGGATGGCAGTGCGTCGCTCGAGGGCGAAGATGTGCTTGAGATGGAACCTGAAGAGCGCGCTTCGGCGGGTCTGTTCCTCGCATTTCAATATCCCGTCGAAATTCCCGGTGTGGGCAACATGACCTTCCTGCGCACGGCGCTCAACGCCCAGCGGAAGGCACGCGGGGAAGAAGAAGTAAGCGCCGCAGATTTCCTTAAGCTGATCCGCGAAAAGGCCAAGGCGCTTAACATCGATGCCGAGATGCTGAAGCGCCCGGTGAATGTTGGCTTTTCGGGCGGCGAGAAAAAGCGCAACGAGATTCTTCAGATGGCGGTGCTAGAGCCGAAGATGTGCATTCTGGATGAAACGGATTCCGGCCTCGATGTGGATGCAATGAAGCTGGTGTCCGAAGGCGTGAACGCCCTGCGTGATGCTGGCCGCGGGTTCCTGGTAATAACGCACTACCAGCGCCTGCTCGATCATATCAAACCCGATGTCGTGCACATCATGGCCGATGGGCGGATTGTTAAATCCGGAGGGCCCGAGCTTGCGCTTGAAGTTGAAACCAACGGATATGCTGACATTTTGGCGGAGGTGGCGTAATGGCCCTGCCGCAAACCAAAATCGATGCAACCGAAGCACGGTTGGCCGCGCTTGAGGTGCCGAACGGCGCGGGGTGGGCGGCGTCGGCACGCTCGGATGCGCTGGCGCGTGTACGCGCCATGGGGTTGCCGGCCCGCCGCGACGAATACTGGAAGTTCACCAACCCAGCCGATCTGATCGCACCCGCGGCAATCCCTGCGGCGCTTTTTGAGGATACCAGTGAATCCGTCGTGTTCGGCGAGATTGATCGCCTTCGGCTTGTTTTCGTCGACGGTGTCTTCGACCCGGACCAATCCGACGATCCCGCGATGGCGGGGGTTGAAATCGATCGCCTTGCCGACGTGCAGGGCGTAGATATCCACTGGGTGCGCGATGTGTACGGCGTGCTCGAGGCGCGGGGGCAGGATCCGGTTGAGCGACCGCTGGCGGCGCTGAATACCGCCACCGCCACCGATGGCGTGCTGATCCGGGTGACAGGCAAGGCGGAGAAACCTGTGAACCTTACGTATCTGCACCGCGATACCGGATCGGATGCTACACTCCACCATGTGATCAAAGTGGAGCCCGGCGCGGAAATCACTGTGCTTGAAAACGGCCCGGCGGCAGCCCGCTTCAACAAATGCATGGAAATCGACATCGCTGATGGTGGCACGTTCCATCACATCCGCGCCCAGGGCCGCGATCACGAGCGGCGCGCGATGACGCATATGTTCACCCGGCTGGGGCGCGAGAGCACGTACAAAAGCTTCACCCTCACGGCAAATGGCGTGATGACCCGCAACGAACAAGTAGTTGAAATCGTCGGCGATGAGGCGGTGGCCCACGTGGCGGGCGCGGCGCTTGGCGATGGCGACTTTCACCATGACGATACGGTATTCATCACGCATGATGCGGTGAATTGCGAAAGCCGCCAGGTGTTCAAAAAGGTGCTGCGGAACGGCGCGACTGGCGTGTTTCAGGGCAAGATCCTCGTGAAACCGGATGCGCAGAAAACCGATGGTTACCAGATCAGCCAATCGCTTTTGCTAGACGACGATTCGAACTTTCTCGCCAAGCCTGAGCTAGAAATCTACGCCGATGATGTGGCGTGCTCACACGGATCAACCTCGGGCGCGATAGATGAAACGGCGCTCTTCTACCTGCGCTCCCGCGGGGTGCCCACGGGTGAGGCGCAGGATCTTCTGGTGCTCGCATTCCTCGCCGAGGCGATCGAGGAGATTGAGGACGAGGCCATCGCCGATGACATCCGTTCACGCCTCGAAGGCTGGCTGGCGCGCCGCCGGGGGTAAAACACGCGTGAGTGTGGCGACTGATATCGCGCGGAGCTACATCAGCCCGCGGCAGGTTCAACGCCGTCGCATGGCCGGCGGGCCGCGGGAAGACCGCGCGCTTGCGGTGCTGATGGCGGGTTGCGTGTTGATGTTTATCGCCCAGTGGCCGGGCCTTTCGCGCGCAGCCTTTATCGAGCCGACGATCCCGCTTGAAGCGCGGCTCGGCGGTGCGCTGATGGGCTGGCTCTTCATCATGCCGTTGCTGCTTTACATTCTCGCTGGGCTGACCCATGCCTTCGCGCGGCTCTTCGGCGGAAAGGGCACGTGGTATCGCGCGCGCATGGCGCTCTTCTGGGCGCTTCTGGCCGCCAGCCCGCTTTGGCTCTTCACTGGCCTCGTTGGGGGGTTCGTTGGGCCGGGTGTCGCCTTAAACCTGACCGGTCTGGCAGCAGGCCTTGCATTCCTCGTGATTTGGGGCGCAGGTCTCTGGGAAGCAGAGATGAGAGACGGAGCAGGAGCATGACGCTCTCCCTCAACCAACTCCTCGCCATGGTCTGGCGCTCGATCACCGCGCCGCGCGAAGGTGCGGCCGAGGTGCTGGCGCTTGGTGTGCCGAAGCAGGCGCTGTGGCTGATCCTGCTGATCGTGGTCGTGTTGTCGATCATTCTTGCGCAACTGACCGCCCTGATCGCCGCACCTGGCGAAGTAATGATGGAGTCGATCCTCTCTAACCCCGTCGTGGCAGGCAGCATCCAGCTTGGCCTGCTGGTTGTGATCATTTTCGCGGTGTTCTGGATCGGTCGCGCCATGGGCGGCACCGGTAGCTTCGAGGAATCGATGCTGCTCATGTCTTGGCTTCAGTTCATCATGGTGTGCGTTCAGGTGGTCCAGACTGTCGCGATGATCACGCTACCGCCCCTTGCCGGCCTCATCGGGATCGCCGCGCTCGCGCTCTTTTTTTGGCTGATGACAACCTTTGTCGCTGTGCTGCACGGCTTTCGCTCTCTCGCGCAAGTCTTTGTAATGATAGTTGTTTCGGGGTTCACGCTGGCGTTCCTTTTTTCAATGCTACTGGCGATATTCGGCTTTGAGATGCAAATGCCCACGGGGGGTGTGTGATGTACAATGTCACGGAGATACGCCGCGATTTTCCGATCCTATCGCGGGAGGTGAATGGCAAGCCGCTCGTTTACCTCGACAATGGTGCCTCTGCGCAGAAGCCGCAGGTGGTGATAGATGCCGTGACGCAGGCCTATTCGATGGAATACGCCAACGTGCACCGAGGCCTGCACTACCTGTCAAACCTTGCGACCGAGAAATACGAGGCCGTGCGCGTGACCATCGCGCGCTTTCTCAACGCGAAATCGGAAAACGAGATCGTTATGAATTCGGGCACGACCGAGGGCATCAACCTTGTCGCGTACGGGTGGGCAATGCCGCGGTTCGAGCCCGGCGATGAGATCGTGCTTTCGGTCATGGAGCATCACGCCAATATCGTGCCCTGGCATTTCCTGCGCGAACGGCAGGGGGCGGTGCTGAAATGGGTGGATGTGGATGCGCGCGGCGATCTAGACGCCCAGAAGGTGATTGATGCGATCGGGCCGAAAACCAAGCTTATCGCGATCACGCACCTGTCGAATGTGCTGGGAACGAAGGTGGATGTGAGGGCCATTGCTGCCGCGGCGCGGGAACGGGGAGTCGCTGTTCTGGTGGATGGCAGCCAGGCGGCGGTGCACATGCCCGTTGATATGCAGGATCTCGGCGTCGATTTCTACGCGATCACCGGGCACAAGCTCTACGGCCCCTCTGGTTCTGGCGCGATCTGGATTGCTGAGGAGCGGCTTAGGGAGATGCGCCCTTTCATGGGTGGCGGTGACATGATCCGCGAGGTGCATAAGGAAAAGATCACCTGGGCCGATCCTCCGATGAAGTTCGAGGCGGGAACGCCAGGGATCGTTCAGCAAATCGGCCTTGGGGCCGCGCTTGACTATATGATGAGCCTTGGCATGGAGAACATCGCCGCCCATGAGGACGGCTTGCGTGACTATGCGCGCACCCGTCTGGATGGGCTGAACTGGCTGAATGTGCAGGGCACGAGCGCGACGAAGGCCGCGATCTTTTCGTTCACGCTTGAGGGCGCGGCCCACGCCCATGACGTTTCAACCGTGCTCGACAAGAAAGGCGTGGCAGTGCGTGCCGGTCATCATTGTGCCGGGCCTCTTATGGACCATCTGGGCGTGAGCGCCACCTGCCGTGCCTCGTTCGGCCTTTACAACACGACGGACGAGGTGGACGTGTTGATCGATGCGCTTGAGCTCTGCCACGACCTTTTTGAATAGCCGTTGCCGCGCGCTGGCACGCGCGCTATAGCGGCAGCAGGCACCCGTAGCTCAGCTGGATAGAGCGCTGCCCTCCGAAGGCAGAGGCCAGAGGTTCGAATCCTCTCGGGTGCGCCAGCTCACATGACACAAAATCGGCGGGCGAGGATCAGCGGTCTGCCCGATCGAGCATCAAGTGCAGGTACACCGTTACAAGTGTGCAGGCGAGGACGGGCGCAAGAACGAGCCGCGGTTCAGAGAAGAGAAACATCCGGTATTCGTTGATCATTGCACCCCATTCGGGCCGCCCGGTATCGGACGAAAGCCCGATAAAGCCGAGCGACGCCACGACGATCACGGCGCGCCCGGCATCAGCACCGGCCAGCGCGCCGATCGCAGGCCACGCGTTGGGAAGAAGGTGCCGGTGGAGCCCTGCGGCCAGCGGCGTTCCAAGCGCTTCGCTTGCGCGCCAGTACGGCTCGCCGCGCACCCGGTCAAAGAGAGCCGCTATGGTCAGCGCGTAGGGCGCCCAACTGGTGATGAGAAGCGCTGCTGCAATGGTGAAGATCCCGGCCCCGAAGAACGCCGAGAGCACGAGCGCCGTAACCAGCGTTGGCACCGCAAGTGCGGTTTCTGCAAGCCAATGGGATGCGTCGCTCAGTAGTTTGGGCCCAAGTGCAATAAGGCCGCCAGCAAAAACACCAACGCCGATCCCGCCGGCGAGAACGATCGCAATCGCAATGAGCGATGGCACAGCCCCCCAGACAAGCCGGGTGGCCAAGTCGCGGCCCAGGTGATCGGTGCCGAGGATATGTCCACGGGACGGGCCAGCCAGGCGGTTTGTCAGGTCTACCGCATGCGGATCGCCAATTGCGTCGAGCGCCCAGAGCGCGGTCAGGGCCCCGAGGAGCGAGAAAAGGAAGGCGAGCCGGATCATGTGAGCCGCGGGTCGAGCGCCCGGCGCAGACTTCGGGCCCCCAGCAGGACCAGGGCCACCCACAGCGCGACGAGCGCAATGTACGGCTGCAGGACGGCATAGTCGCGGTGCCCGACGGCCTGCACGACCCGCTCGGACACACCAGGAACCCCGAAGACGATTTCCGCTACCGCGGTGCCGCCTACAATCCATGCCATTTCCGGTGCAAGGCCCGCGAGCAGCGTCAAAGCCCCGGCCGCGCGGCCGTGGTGCCAGAGCGCGGCCCGGATCGAGCGGCCTTTGGCCAGTGCGGTTCTAAAATAGGGGCTGCGTCGGACATCCAAGAAACCGGCCCGGGCGAGGCGGGACATCGAGCCTACGGAGAAGAGCGCCACCAGTAGTGTCGGCAGAACAATTCGCTCCACCGGCCCACCGCCAAACGCATCGATCCATCGCAGTTGCACGCCCAGCACCCAAAGTGCCACGAGGCCTACGGCAAAGGCGGGAAGCGATTGCCCGGCCACGGCCAAGCCGCGCGAGAGCGTGTCAACCGCTCCCTGCGGCCGAAGCGCAGCGAGATAGCCAATAAGAAATCCGCTGATAACGGCGAGGGCCATGCCGCCAAATCCGATGGCAGCGGAGTAAGGAAGGCGAGCCGCGAAGTCATCCGCGACAGGGCGCCCGGTTTGAAATGACACGCCCCAATCGAAGGTCACAAAGCCCTCAAGCCAACGCAGAAACTGTGAGGTGAGCGATCCGTCAAGTCCCCAGGCCGCACGATAGGCTGCCACAATTTCGGGCCCGGATTGGGTATTCACGTGGGAGAGAAACACCTCCACTGGATCGCCAGGCATGAGGCGGAGCAACAGGAATGCGGCGGCGACAACGGCCAGCCAAGAGAGCGTAAGCCGCCCAATGAGGCCGAATGCCGCCGCCACGTAGCTTAATCCGTCACGACGAGGTCGGGCCGGATCACGTAGTAGTCCGAGCCCCACGGCTCATATCCGGCAAGTCTGGGCGACAGCCCCACATGCCACTCCGGGGTCACCAGAAACGAAACGGGCGCTTCGGCGGCAATTATTTCCTGCGCCTTGAGAGCTAGGTCTATCCGCCCCTCCGGATCACCTTCGGCACGCAACTCGGCGATAAGAGCGTCATACTCTGGGTTCGACCAGCCCGTGTAGTTCCGTGCGGCTCCAGTTTCGAAGAAGAGCGAAAGAAATAGGCCCGGATCGCCTGCCGGTGCCGTATGCTGCGCCCACAAGAACAAATCGAAGTCTCCGCTTCCCGCAACGTCGCTCGGGCTCTCGGTGACTTGTGTGGTTGCAGAGATTCCGAGTTCCGCCAGCGCTGCCCGCACAACGGGCTGGAACGTGACAAGATCAGGTCGTTGGGGGTAGGCGTAAAGCACAAGCTCAAGCGGCTCGCCATCTTTGGTGCGCATGCCATCGTCGCCCAGAGCCCAACCGGCTTCGTCGAGAAGCGATGCGGCCATCTCAGGATCGTAGGGCAGGGGGCCCTCCGACGCGAAGGGGTAGCTTGCAGCGAAAGCGCCCGTTGCGGGCACGCCAGCCTGTGCCGCGGTCACCAGATCGGCACGGTTGATGGCCATATCAACGGCGCGGCGCACCAGCGGGTCCGCCAAGGCAGGCGTGCGCGTGTTCATCCACATCATGTACTGGTAAGCAACTGGGAAGGTGACAGTTTCCCCTTCAGTCGCTTCCAACATGGCAAGTGTTTCAACGGGTAGGTTGAAGGCCATGTCCAACTCACCCGCCGCAAACGCAAGCGCAAGCGATTGGCCATCAGCGATCCGGCGCACCGTCACGTCGCTTCGGGCGTCGGCATCGGCGTAAAAGGTGTTCGGCGTCATTTCAATTGTTGCGCCGGGCTCGAAATTCGTAACAGCGAAGGGGCCGGTGAAAATCGGCGTGTCGCCATCCATCTGGTAAACAGGGAAGGCCCATTCGGCGAGGATCGAGGGCAGGATCGTCGTGGGCTGCTCGGTGGCGACGCTGAGCGTGTCTTCATCGACGGCGGTGAACGTGAGCCGCCCCGCGGTGGCGCGGGCCGATGGGTTTGCCTCGCCGGTGCGGTTAAGGGCCGTGGCGACGGCCTCGGCTGTGACCGGCGCGCCATCCGAAAAGAAGCGCTCGGCGGCCAATTCGATGGTCCAGGTGCCATCGTTGTTGAGGGTGGCAGAAGCGGCGAGGTTTGGCACGACCTCCCCATCGCGTGAAACGCGAAAGAGTTGCTCTCCAATGCCGTGGCTGACCAGCGCCCAGCCGTTTGAGCCCTCCGCAGGGTCAAGGCCAGAGGCAATGAATGTTTGCCCAACAGTGACGCCTTCGGCATTAGCGGCGAGTGGGGTGAGTAGGGCGCCGCTTAGCACCGCGGTGGCAATCGCTCCGGCAGCACGGAATCGTATCATTTAGCTTTTCTCTCCTGTTTTAAAATTTGGTGCAGTTGCGTGCAGGGGTTCGATGAGATTGCTCTCAAGCCCACGCGGCGGAATGCGCCCTAGAATGCCGGCCTGAAGCACGGCGGGGCGTGTGCCCCGTGGCAAAAATCCAAGCTCTGCCTCGGCGTAGGCAGCTGCGACGGCGCGCACGTCTTCAGCGTGGTAGGCAGGATCGAGATCACCGAAGAGGTATGTGAAGCGGCCCGGGCCTGAAAGCGCAATGGTGCAGGGCCGCTTGCATTGGCTCATGCAATTGACGCCCCGTAGACCCACGCCGCGCTGCGCCGCGCAGCTGCCTGCGAAGCCACGTGCCACGGCTTCGGCAAGTCGGCGGCCGCCGCGGCTTGATAGATCGGCATCGCGGGTTTCACGCCCATCGCGGCAGCGTAAGCAGATCGAGAGGATTAGGTTGGTATCGTCCACCCTGCCCACCTGCCGATAGTGCGGGGGCAGGTTGGGGCGGACGGCCTGAGGGCCGTGCTGACGATCAGCCATGAAGGCGCCGGTCGTGCGTCAGTCATATGTCCACTCCTACCAGGACACCCCGCCTGGGTTGATCGGTTTCTCAGCAGGCAGGTCTCCTGGCTCGCGGGGGTCTGTCGGCGCCTGCCTTCCCAGCCGTACGCGGCCAGTGGCATCTGAGGCGTCAACGTTCCGCTTACAGTTGCGGGGGCAGCCGAGGCATTGGACCCTATTGATCCGCACCTCGTTCCCTCTTAGCGCCACCGGGAAGTGGCGACCGTGCTGACGGAGCAAACAAGAATGAAAACCAGAGTTCTGTCAATTGCGTTTTACACTCGCTTGCCGGAGTGTCTGGACAGATCGGGTGTACCCGCAAGCAGGCTGTGGCGTGAGGCAGGTAGAATGCGGTTGACGGACGCTCGTCAGCAGATTTGGGCTGTGCTGTGGAGCGCTTGGCGCGTGAGCAGGCCGCCTAACTGGATAGGCCGCCGATGACCTTTGCTGCGATCATGGCCCTAGCGCTCGCAATCGACGCGGTGCTCGGCTGGCCGGGGCGGCTCTTCAGCGCAATCGGCCATCCGGTCACTTGGATCGGGGCGCTGATATCCGCGCTTGAGAGCCGGTGGAACCACGGCGGCGCGGCACGCCGGCGCGTTATGGGCGCTGGATGCGTTGGGGTTACGCTCTGCGCTGCAACGTTTCCAGCTTTAGTTCTGCAAATCGTGCTTCCCCAAGGCGCCACCGGGATTTTGATTGCGGCTGTGTTTGCATGGCCATGGATTGCCGCGCGTGCGCTCTACGATCACGTCGCAGCCGTCATGCTCCCCCTTGCGGAGGGTGATTTAGAGGGTGCGCGCAGTGCTGTTGCCATGATCGTTGGGCGCGATCCTGCCGCGCTCGACGCGGCTGGTGTGGCGCGGGCCGCCGTTGAAAGCCTGGCCGAGAATGCGTCAGATGGTGTGGTGGCCCCGCTGTTCTGGGGCGCCATTGCTGGGTTGCCCGGGCTTGTGGCGTACAAAGCCATCAATACCCTCGATTCGATGATCGGCCATCGCAATGCACGCTATGAAGAATTTGGGAAGGCCGCCGCGCGCCTTGACGATGTGGTCAACCTTATCCCCGCACGGCTCACGGGCCTTGTCTTTGCGCTTGTCTCGGGGCGGCTCCGGTGCGCGATACGGGTGATGTTGCGAGATGCGGGCCACCACCGTTCGCCCAATGCCGGTTGGCCAGAAGCGGCGATGGCCGGCGGGCTCGATATCCGCCTCTCGGGCCCCCGGATCTATGGCGATCGGGTGGCGGATGAACCCTGGGTGAACGAGGGCGCGCCGGATCCCGATGCAAGCGCGATGGCGCGCGCCCTTGCGCTCTATATCCGCGCCATGGTCCTGTGCAGCGCGGGCCTCGTGGCGCTCGCGCTGATCTGAGTGTGATATGCGGGACCACGGTGGCGATCTTGACAGGGCACGGGCCGCCTTTGGCGGCACGGATTGGGTTGACCTCTCGACGGGGATCAACCCTGTTCCCTATCCGGTGCCGGATGTCGCTCGTCGGGCCTATACGGCCCTGCCGACGCACGCGGATATCGCCGCGCTCGAACACGTGGCGGCGCAGTGCTACGGGGCGCAAGTGCCGGTCGCCGCACTTGGCGGGGCACAGGCAGCAATCCAAATCGTGCCACAGCTTCGGCGAGTGGGTGCAGCGGCGGTTTTGGCCCCAACGTATAACGAACACGCTGCGGCCCTGCGCGATCACGGCTGGGCAGTGCGCGAGGTAGACGATCTCCCGGCCCTGACGGGCGCGGAGATCGCCGTTATCGTTAACCCCAACAACCCCGACGGGAGAAGCTGGCCGCCAGACGCGCTGGCTGAGCTTAGCGCACAGGTTGGCCTTCTTGTGGTGGACGAGAGTTTTGCGGATCCGCATCCCGAGCTTTCGATGGTGCCCCGATTGCGTCAGTGCGGCGATCGCGCTCTTGTTTTGCGATCTTTCGGAAAATTTTACGGGCTTGCGGGGCTTCGGCTTGGCTTTGCGATTGGTGGTGAGGCGACGATTGCGAAACTGCGCGCGCTCGCGGGGCCCTGGGCGGTAAACGGCCCAGCCATCGCGATTGCCGGTGATGCGTTGGCGAACACTGGGTGGCGTAAGGAAACGGCGAAGCGCTTGAGCCGCGATGCTGCTCGGCTCGATGCACTTGCGGCGTGCGCCGGATGGCAGCTTGTGGGTGGTACGGCACTCTTCCGAACCTACGCCATGGAAGACGCCACTGCGGCACAAACAAACCTTGCCCGGGCCAGGATCTGGACGCGCGTTTTCCCCTATTCAAAGCATTGGCTTCGGATGGGCCTGCCAGGACCGGAAAATGCGTGGGGCCGGGTTGAGAGGGCCCTTTCATCGCGGCGCGTTGCACCCACGCTTTAGTGTGATTGTGGCATGCCCGCCGCCGTTACCGATACGTAAAGGCACCTTTCATCCTAGGCACGACGCGTACCGCTGTGCCCGAACAAACCCTAGCGGGCCGCGGCAAGGAGCCCCTCCACATCGAGATGCGCCTCTAGGTGTTCGGCAAGCGCATCGAGCGTGCGTTCCACCGTGGCGCCGTACTGGGTTTCGCCCGCATCAGCGCCAAGGCTTTGCAGAAACCCCGCGCGGAAACTGTCATCTCGGAACATGCCGTGAAGGTAGCTGCCGGCGATGCGCCCGTCTGTACTCACGGCCCCTTCCGGTACACCGCCCACCGTGGCGAAAGGCCGTGCGCGATCCGGGCCTACCGTTTCACCGATATGAATTTCGTATCCCTCAAACGCCGCCCCCGAAGTGATATGAACCGCAGCCACCTCGGTCAGCCGCTTCAGTGGTGTCATCACTGTTGCAACGTCGAGAAGGCCAAGCCCTGTATCCACGCCCGCCGCGCCTTCGATACCCTTGGGATCTGCCACCTCACGCCCCAGCATCTGGAAGCCGCCGCAGATCCCAAGCACATGGCCACCGCGCCGCACATGGGCGGCCAGATCGACATCCCAGCCCTGCGCACGCAGGAAGGCCAGATCGCCGCGGGTGGATTTTGTGCCGGGCAGGATCACAAGATCTGCGTCGCCTGGAATGGGGCGGCCCGCGCCGAGCATCGTCAACCGCACGCCCGGCTCCTGCGCCAGGGGATCGAGATCGTCGAAATTCGCGATCCGGCTCAAGGCGAGGCAAACGATGTGAAGCCCCTCGCGCCGCGCAGGGGGATCGAGATCAAGCGCATCTTCTGCAGGCAACCTCCAGGCTTCTGGAAACCACGGGCAGACGCCGAAGCCTCGCCACCCGGTGCGCGTCTCGATCAACTCGTAGCCGTCATCGAACAACGTGGGGTCACCCCGAAACCGGTTGATCAGGAAACCGGCGATCATCGCGGCGTCGGCAGCGTCGATCACGGCTTTGGTGCCCACGATCTGCGCGATTACGCCGCCACGGTCGATATCCCCGGCAAGGATCACCGGAACATCCGCTGCGCGCGCAAACCCCATATTGGCGATGTCGCCCGCCCGCAGGTTTACTTCGGCAGGGCTGCCCGCACCTTCGACCAATACAAGGTCGTGCGCGCCCTTCATACGTTCGAAGCTTTCAAGGACACGGGCGAGTAGCCGCGGTTTGAGCGCCTGATATTCCCGCGCTTTTGCGGTGGTCAGGCGCTTTCCTTGCACAATCACCTGCGCGCCTACGTCGGTTTCGGGTTTCAAGAGAACCGGATTCATATCGGTGTGGAGCGGGAGACCCGCCGCCAGCGCCTGTAACGCCTGGGCGCGCCCGATTTCGCCTCCATCGACGGTGACGGCGGCATTGTTCGACATGTTCTGCGGTTTGAACGGCGCAACCGAAAGGCCGCGCCGCCGCGCTGCACGGCAGAGCCCAGCGACCAGAAGGGATTTCCCGACGTTGCTGCCGGTTCCTTGGATCATCAGCGCGCGGGTCATGGGGCGTCAGACCCTAAACGGTGCGAGGTAATCCAGCGCCCATTTTGGTGGGGTGCCCCAACTCCAAATGCCTCTTTCGCCCCAACTGACACTTTCCTGGGAAAGCGCACCTCGCTGGATGGCAGCCTCAACGAAAGCGTCATGCGGATAAACAAAGCAATCACTCAGTCGGAAGAAGGCGACGTGTATGCCTTTGCCTGAGTACTTTTTGTCGACTGTCAATCGCCCTTTGAGTTGGATCTTGAGGAACGTGTCGCCGTCAATGTGGCAGGCTATTAAGTCTGCCCCCTGCCAGTCGTCCGTCAGGCGCATGCAATTGAATCCATACTCTGCAAGCCGGGCAGCCAACATATGGAAATTGTAGTTCTCCTTCTGTCGCGAATTAAGTCGCCCATAATCGATGCGCTGAAAGCCTCCTGCAATTGCCGACTTGTGCGGTGGCATGGTCAGAACTCGACGCCCTTCTGCGCCTTCACGCCTTCCTTGAACGGGTGCTTCTTAAGCGTCATCTCCGTCACCAGATCGGCCGCCTCGATCAGCTCGGGCTTTGCGTTGCGCCCCGTCAGGCACACATGGGTCATCTCAGGCTTCTGCGTCAGAAGAAAATCCACCACCTCGTCGATATCGAGGTAGTCGTAGCGGAGCGCGATATTGATCTCGTCGAGCAATACGAACTGGATCTCGGGGTCGAGGATCTGCTCCCGCGCAATGCGCCAGCCATTCTGAGCTGCTGCGATATCGCGCTCGCGGTCCTGCGTCTCCCACGTAAAGCCCTCGCCAGATACGAAAAAACGGCACTCTTCGACAAAGCGTTCGCGCAGAAGTGTTTTCTCACCGGTTTGCCAGTTGCCTTTGATGAACTGTACCACCGCGCAGGGCATGCCATGGGCGATGCAGCGCATGATCATCCCGAACCCGGATGAGGATTTGCCCTTGCCCGGCCCGGTATGCACGATGATGAGCCCCTTCTCCTCGGTCTTGGTTTTCATCATCTCGTCGCGTGCGGCCTTGATGCGCTTCATCTTTTCATTGTGGCGCAGGGTCACGTCATCCATCGGTGGGGCTCCTCGTAGCTTGACAGGGGCGGGCGGGCCTGAGCATCTGTGCATGCTGGTGCCTGTGCTAACAGGTGAAAAGGGAATGCGCGAGGCCCGGGATTTGGGGCCGAACCGCAGCCGCCCCCGCGACCGTGATCGGAGAGGGCGCCCCATGGCCACTGGCCGCTTTGGCGGTTCGGGAAGGCCGGGCGACTGACAGGGAAATCCCCTGACATCCGTAAGCCGGGAGACCTGCCAGCGCGACGATTGAACCGGGCGGGGTGCCCCGGCGTCGGACCGGCGGGAAACGCCCGCTTTTCCGCGCCATATGCCCCGCGCCTAAATGAGATGGAGCTCGCATGGTGCGATCCGAAGAGCCGGTAGAACTGCTTGTCTGCACCAAGTGCCGGAGTGGGCAGGATGTGCCTGACGGTGGGGAACGCCCCGGCGCTCAACTTTATCAGCGCCTTGCAGACCAAGGCATTGAGCACGTCACTATTACCCCGGTCGAATGCCTGTCGAATTGTGAAAACGGCTGCACGATTGCGCTGCGCGGTCCGGGGCGGTGGACGTATGTTTATGGCCGGTTCGATCCCAGCCAGCATGCGGCGATTGTGCAGGAAGGCGTGTCGAAGTATGCGGCGACCGCCGATGGGCTCGTGCCGTGGCGCGAGCGCCCCGAACACTTCCGAAAGAATTGCATCGCGCGCGTTCCTCCGCTCGCCGCCCCGATCCCCAACCTCGGAGATAGCTAGCATGGCCAGCCTCGAAAAACTTCCCGTGACGATTATCACCGGTTTTCTCGGTTCGGGTAAAACCACCCTGATCACGCAACTGATGCAAAACCCCGGTGGCAAGCGCCTTGCCATCGTCGTGAACGAATTCGGCGATGTCGGCGTGGATGGCGAGATCCTCAAAAGCTGCGCGATCCCCGATTGCCCCGCGGAAAACATAGTGGAACTGGCCAATGGATGCATCTGCTGCACGGTCGCCGATGACTTCATCCCCACGATTGAAGCGCTTATGGCGTTGGAGCCGCGCCCCGATCACATCGTCATCGAAACATCCGGGCTGGCCTTGCCGAAGCCGCTGCTGAAAGCGTTCGATTGGCCAGATATTCGCTCCAAGATCACTGTTGATGGCGTGATTGCACTGGCGGATGCCGAGGCTGTTGCTGCCGGGCGGTTTGCCCCCGATGTCGCCGCCGTTGACGCCCAACGCCAGGCTGACGAGAGCATCGATCATGAAACGCCACTGTCGGAGGTGTTTGAGGATCAGGTGTCTTGCGCCGATATTGTTCTTCTCACCAAGCCCGATCTTGCGGGCCCCGAAGGCGTGGCGAAGGCGAAGGCCACAATAGAGGCGGAAGCGCCACGCACACTTCCAATCATCGAAGTGGCCGAAGGTGTCGTGGATCCACGCATAATACTTGGCCTCGAAGCCGCAGCAGAAGATGATATGGCAGCACGGCCCAGCCACCATGATGGCCATCACGACCATGAACACGATGATTTCGCGAGCGTTATCATCGATATCCCGGAGTTTTCCGACCCTGGTGAACTGGCCGCAAGGGTGGAGGCGCTGGCGAAAGCCCAGAATATCCTGCGCGTGAAGGGCTACGCGGCGATCATCGGCAAGCCGATGCGGCTTTTGCTGCAGGCGGTAGGCGCAAGAGTGCGGTACCAGTATGATCGGCCGTGGGCGCCCGAGGAAGGCCGGCGCGGGCGGCTCGTGGTGATCGCTGAACACGATGATGTCGACGCAGCCGCAATCCTGAATGTCTTGGTTCCCGGCGCGCAAGCGGCGGAGTAGCGGCGGACCGATCCGATGCATGTCATCTTCCGCGAAAGCCATGGGCTAGAAGAGACGGAGACGCCCACCGATCTTGGGCAATCGCCTGCGGACTTGGTGGTTCTGACCTTCTCTGACAGTGATCTGGGTGCTTTCGCAGCGGGCTGGCATCGCGGTGGTGGGCCAGAGGGACGTTTGCCCACGTTGCGGCTGGCCAACATTGTCGCGCTTAAACATCCGCTCTCAGTTGATACGTATGTGGAGCAAACGCTTTCGGGGGCGAAAGGTATTCTGATCCGCCTGATCGGCGGCGTGCCCTACTGGCCTTACGGCTTGCAGCAGATCGCGGCGCTGGCGCGCGCGAAGGGCATCGCGCTGGCGGTTCTGCCGGCCGATGGGCGGCCGGATGCGCGGCTTGATGCAGTGTCAACCGTGCCCGCTTCGACGCTGCGGCGCCTGTCGCACCTGTGCGATACCGGCGGCGCGGTTGCCGCGCAGGCCGCGCTCGCGCAATTGGCCCTCGCTGCCGGCTTGTACGCAGGCCCTGTTCTGGGCGCGAAGACGCTGCCGCAAGTGGGGGCGTGGACGCCGGAGGATGGCGTTGCCTGCCCCGGGCCCGCCAGGTTCGAAGCTCAGTTGGATGGCGCCGCTCCTCTAGTGCTGATCGTATTCTACCGATCCTACCTCGTTGCGGCAGACCTTGCGCCGATCGAGGCGCTCTTTGCGGCATTGCGCCAGCGTGGATTTCGGGCGCTGGGTCTCTTTGCGCCATCGTTGAAGGCACCAGGCGCGCGTGACTGGCTTGCGCGCCAGGTTCGCCAACTGGCGCCAGCGGCGATCGTAAACGCAACGTCGTTCTCAGGACGGGGCGATGCGGGCAGCTCCCCGCTTGATGCGTCGGGCGCGCCCGTTTTTCAGGTGGCACTTGCCACCTCGACTCGCGATGCGTGGAAAGAAGCGGAGCGCGGCCTGTCGCCGGCCGATCTGGCGATGCATGTGGTGTTGCCCGAGGTTGATGGGCGTCTCTTTGCAGGCGTAGCGTCATTCAAAGAGCCGGGCAATCGGGATAACCATTTAGAATTTGCGCGTTATGCCCATTCGCCCGACACCCATCGCATCGCGGCGATTGCAGATCGTGTA
>JBCCRC010000050.1:0-25728 GCA_039208375.1 Pseudomonadota bacterium
CGGCCCAGCTCAGCGTGGGATAGTTGAAGATGGAAGAATACTTGGCGCGGCCATCGAGCAGTTCTTCGGTCATCTGATCGCGGGTCACGCCCCGGGTTTCGGCGGCGGAGTAGAGGTACAGCCCGTGCCCGCCTTCATCCTGCACCTTGGCCAGAAGCGCCGCCTTGCGCTTGAGCGATGGGGCGCGCGTGATCCAGTTGCCCTCGGGCAGCATGCCCACGATTTCCGAATGGGCGTGCTGGCCGATCTGACGGATTAGCGTGCGGCGATAACCCTCGGGCATCGCATCCTTGGGCTCGATTTTTTCTTCGGCATCGATCCGGGCTTGAAAGGCGGCCAGAAATTCTGGCGTTTCCTCCGTGCGCCCGTCGGCACCGATAAATCCCTGGGAATACATGGACGCGCTCCTCCTCCTGGGTCCTCTGAGTATATGTTACAAAAATCGTCTCGCACAAGATTTTTCGTAACGAAAGTGGCCTTGCGCCCGCCGCCACGCCCGTCACCATGCCCCCATGGGCAAAACGATGCTATCCTTCGGCCACGGCTTCTCGGCCCGCGCATTGGGCGCCACGCTCATTGATGCGGGGTGGGAGTTGATTGGAACCACTCGCAGCTTAGAGAAGGCCAATGCCCTGCGCGCTGCGGGGGTGACGGCGCTTCTTTGGCCGGGTGATGATATCGGGCCTGCGCTTCAACGTGCCAGTCACGTTCTTACCTCGGTGGCACCGGGTGAGGATGGCGATCCTGTTTTGGGTCAACATAGAGACGAATTGGCGCACGCGGCGCCGCATCTTGAATGGGTCGGCTACCTCTCCACCACGGGCGTTTATGGCGATCATGGTGGTGGGTGGGTGGACGAAGACACGGCCCTGACACCCGCCACTAAACGCGGCGAGATGCGGCGTGTGGCTGAGGCCGCCTGGCAAGCGCTGGCCGTGGAAACGGGCCTGCCGCTGCATATTTTCCGCCTTGCGGGGATCTACGGCCCCGGGCGTGGGCCGTTTGCAAAGGTGCGGGCCGGCACGGCGCGGCGGATCGTGAAGGAAGGCCAGGTGTTCTCGCGCATTCATGTGGAGGATATCGCTCAGGTTCTTGCCGCCTCCATCGCGCGTCCGAAGCCCGGTGCGATCTATAACCTGTGCGATGATGATCCCGCCCCGCCGCAGGATGTGATCGCTCATGCGGCAGAGCTACTGGGCCTGCCACTGCCGCCTGCAATTGCCTTCGAGGAGGCAGAGCTTTCGCCGATGGCGCGCAGCTTTTACGCAGAAAGCAAGCGTGTGCGGAACGATCGCATTAAGGAGGAGCTCGGCGTCACACTCCGCTACCCGTCTTATCGCGACGGGCTTGCGGCGCTTCTGGCAGCAGAATCAGGCTCTGTTTCGCCCTGATACTGCGTGGGACAGCCCGGCGAAAAGCGCCAACGCCGCCATCCCGGCCGCTGCGATACCCCCGTAAAGAATTGCGCGCGCCTCAACCGCCATGTTGTTGAGGAACGGGTAGGGTAAGCCGCTTGTGACAGATCCGAAGGGCACATCGCTTGCGGGCCCCACCACAAGCTCAATCCACGCGACATAAAGCGCGACAAGCACGAGGATCCACGGTGCGCTGCGCCACGGGCGGCGAAAGCCGCGCGCGATGAACACCGCATCGATCCACAGAAGAAGTGGCCCGAACAGGTGAAGGTAGAGATCGAGATAGGCGGGAAGTTCTGGCCCGTCGCGCAAGTTTGCTGGGTCGTCGAAGCGCAGCGCCCAGTAGAGCCCGGCCATCAAAAGGTTGGCAACGCAGGCCACCGCAGTCAGATCCGGCCACTGCCGTTCGCTCCGTCGCTCGGAGAATGCCAGCATGCGCGAGGCGTTGAGGAATGCCAGTAGAAGCGCCCAGTTCGTGAGAAAGCGAAACGGGCCGCCGGGATCGCTGTAATCGCCGTCAATCGCGATCTGCTTTACGGTTGCCGCCCCAGCCAACAAGAACACCGCCCAGCGGTAAAGCAACACAGGCCGACCGTGAAGATCCGGGGTCGGGTGGATCTGGCTCATACCTTTCGCGCAATGACGAAGCGCGCGGTTTCGCGCAGAACGTCAGCATCGCCGTCGTAAGGCTCAAGCGCCGCGATGGCGGCTTCGACAAGCCGGTTTGCATAGGCCTTCGCCTCATCGAGCCCCAGAAGCCCCACAACCGTCGCCTTCCCCGCCTCTGCATCCTTGCCCAGTCGCTTTCCGGCCGTCTCTTCATCGCCCTCGACATCCAGAATGTCATCGGCGATCTGGAAGGCCAGGCCCAGGGCGCGGGCATAGGCGGCCATGGCGCTCGGATCGTGCCCAGCCAGCCGTGGCCCGGCGCAGGCGGCCCAATCGAAAAGCGCGCCGGTTTTCTTCGCCTGCAGCGCCTCGATCGCGGCCATATCAAGCGGCGTGTCGGCCACTTCTGCCGCAATGTCGAGCGCCTGCCCAAGCACCATGCCATCGGCACCGGAAGCGCGCGCAAGGCTCTGAACGAGCGCGACTGAGATCTCCGGCGCTCCAATGTCAGACCGCGAGAGCAGATCGAAGGCCAGCGCCTGCAGCGCGTCGCCCGCCAGAACCGCCGTTGCCTCATCCCATTTCACGTGCACGGTGGGCTGGCCGCGGCGGAGATCGTCATTATCCATCGCCGGAAGATCATCGTGGATCAGCGAATAGGCATGGATGGCTTCGATGGCCGCAGCGGCAAGGGAGGCGGGCGCGTCATCCACCCCGTGGAGCCGCGCGCCTTCCAGAACGAGAAACCCGCGCAATCCCTTGCCGCCAGCCACCGCATAACGCATCGCGTGGGTCACCGGCTGATCGGCAAACTCCGCCATCGCTACAGAGAGTGCCCGCTGCGTGCGGGCCGCCGCAGCCTCCAACCGTTCCGCAAACATGGCTCTATTCCGCCTCGAACGCCTGCGTTCCCTTCGGCGCGCCGTCGGAATCGAGCGTGATGGCGGCCACCTTCTCTTCCGCCGCTTTCAGCTTAGCTTCGCAGTGCGTTTTAAGCGCCGCGCCGCGTTCGTAGAGTGCGATGGATTTTTCGAGCTCCACATTGCCGCTATCCAGCTGCGTCACGATCGCCTCAAGCTCCCGCATCGCCTCTTCGAAGCTCATCTCTTCAATCTTGATTTCGCTCATGCCCCCCGCTCCATCAAAACGCCCACATGGGCGGCCACGCTGGCGCCCAGCGCTGCCAGATCATAACCGCCTTCGAGTGTCGAGACCACGCGGCCGCCGGCATGGGCCTCGGCGACATCGCAGATCGCGGCAGTGACCCATGCGAAATCCGCCGCCGTCCAGTTTAGGTTCGCCAGCGGGTCTTCCAGATGTGCGTCGAACCCGGCCGAAATCAGCACAAGCTCGGGCGCGAAATCATCAAGTGCCGGAAGAATTTCGTCGGAATAGGCGCGGCGCATCTCGGCCCCGCCCGTCATCGGCGCCAATGGCACGTTCATTACGTTGTCATGGGCGCCGGTTTCATGCGGTGCGCCTGATCCGGGGTAAAGCGGCATCTGGTGGGATGATATGAAGAGTGTGCCCGGTTCATCCCACAATAGATCCTGCGTGCCGTTGCCGTGATGCACATCGAAATCCACCACCGCAACGCGGGCCATCCCGTGCACCGCAAGCGCGTGTTTGGCTGCGATAGAGACACTTCCGAAGAGGCAGAAGCCCATCGCCGTCTCCCGCTCCGCGTGATGCCCTGGCGGGCGACAGGCCACGAATGCGTTGGCCGCCTCGCCCGCCATCACCGCATCGACGGCCGCGAGATTGCCGCCTACGGCGCGGCGCGCGGCCTCCAGCGAGCCCGGTGCGAGATGGGTGTCGGCATCAAGCGAGACCCAGCCTTCCACCGGGAGCGCCGCAGCCAACCGATCGACATAGGCTTGTGGATGGGCACGGGTCAGATCGACATCCGTGCATTCGGGCGCCTCGCGCCGGATCAGCCCTGTGAACTCTGGTGCCGAAAGCGCCTCGCGCACGGCAACAAGGCGATCCACACGTTCTGGGTGCCCCGGCGGCGTGACATGCCCGTCGAAGCCGGGATGATCGAAGAGCAGCGTGCCCATGCGGCTCTAATCCGGCGCAAGCATATAGCCCGCGCCCCGCACCGTTTGCAGGTAGCGGGGCTGGCGGGGATCGCTTTCGAGTTTCCGGCGCAGGCGGGTGATCTGAACATCCACCGCGCGTTCCTGCGCTGTCCCGCCATCCTTGCCGCCCGCGCGGCCCAGATCCTCCACCAGCTTGCCGCGCCCTACAGGCTCCCCAGGCGTAGCCGCGAAGATCCGCATAAGCTGGCTTTCGGTCGCCGTCAGCCGCACCGGCGTTTCGCCCTGCCACAGCTTGCCCTTCTCAACGTCATAGCGGAGTGGCCCGAGGTTCAGCACCTTGGGCACGGCGTCGCCCACGTCTTCTGAGGGGACGCGCCGCAAGATCGCGTTGATCCGAAGCAGCAATTCACGCGGCTCGAACGGTTTTGCGAGGTAATCATCTGCCCCTGCCTCCAGCCCCGCGATCCGATCCTCGGTTTCGCCTTTGGCGGTTAGCAGCAGGATCGGCGTTGCAATCTCTTCGCGAATAGCGCGAGTGAAGCTGACGCCATCCTCCCCTGGCATCATCACATCGAGCACGATGAGATCGAATTCCAGCCCTTCGAGCAGCCGCCGCGCATGGGCGGCATCGCGGGCGGCAGACACGAAGAAGCCCTGTTTGGCGAGGAATTTTTGAAGAAGGCCGCGAATGCGCTCATCGTCGTCGACGATCATGAGATGGGGATCGGCGTCCATTAAGAGGCGGCCTCCTTAGTGTCTTCGTAGTGTCGGCGCATCTCGGGGTCCATCATCGCCTCAAGAACTTGGCGGAAGCCCGCAACCGCCTCGGGGCCGGCCGTGCGGAACGCGGCGCGCATCCGGCGGCGCTGGGCATCTGATAATGCGCTTTCGAGGTCCTGCCCGTTTTCGGTGAGGTAAAGATGGCGCTCGCGCTTATCGCGCGTTCCCACCCGGCTTTCCACCAGCCCATCCTCGATCAGCGACCGCAGGACGCGGTTCAACGATTGCTTCGTCACCCCGAGGATCGACAGCAGGTTGTTTACCGTGGTGCCGGGGGAGCGGTTAATGAAATGCAGCGCGCGGTGGTGGGCGCGGCCATAGGCGTGGTGAGACAGAATGCGATCGGGATCTGCGGTAAAACCGCGATAGGCGAAAAACATCGCCTCGATCCCCTTGCGCAGCTGATCGTCCGTTAGAAACAACAGATTTTCGCTGCCTGGCCCGCCACCTTCCGCCATGGGCGCACCATCCTCCTCACCTTGGTGCCTTCATTTTATGTCAGCCTTGTTGACATTCCAAGAATCAATTGGTAGCGCTCTGCCAGAATTTGCGCAATATTGTGTCCGCATCGGCCCTATATTGCGCAATAAACGAAAACCGCACGAAAGCGGGCGTTGGAAGGACTGTTGCGATGGCTGGCGGCTATGACGATCGGGATGGCGTGATCTGGATGGACGGTACGCTCGTGCCGTGGCGGGAAGCGAATGTGCATATCCTGACCCATGCCATGCACTACGCCTCATCGGTTTTCGAAGGCGAGCGGGCCTATGGCGGCAAGATCTTTGAGAGCCGCAAGCATTCCGAGCGGCTCCATGCTTCGGCCCGCATGATCGATTTCGAAATCCCCTGGACGGTGGAAGAAATCGAGGCCGCGAAATACGAGGTGCTAAAGGACAACGGGTTCGAGGATGCCTATGTGCGCGCCGTTGCTTGGCGCGGATCGGGCGAAGACATGGGCGTAGCCGCGGAACGCAATGCCGTGCGCCTCGCGATCGCGACCTGGGAGTGGGGCGCCTATTACGGTGACTCGAAGTTCAAGGGCGCCAAACTCGACATCTCGAAATGGAAGCGCCCCTCGCCCGAAACGATCCCGTCGCATGCCAAGGCGGCGGGGCTCTACATGATCTGCACGATGTCAAAGCATGCCGCCGAGGCGAAGGGCTGCGCAGATGCTATGATGTTCGACTATCGCGGTTATGTGGCGGAGGCGACGGGGGCCAACATCTTCTTCGTGAAAGATGGCGAGGTGCACACGCCCGATCCCGATTGCTTCCTCAACGGCATCACCCGGCAGACGGTGATCGGCATGCTCGAAGAGCGCCAGATCAAGGTCCACACCCGCCACATCATGCCCGAAGAGCTTGAGGGCTTCGAGCAATGCTGGCTCACCGGCACCGCCGCCGAGGTAACGCCCGTGGGCCAGATCGGGGATTGGAACTTTGAGGTAGGCGCCCTGACCCGTGAGATTGCGGAGGGGTACGAGGCGCTGGTGCGGGCCTAAGGCCTCTAATCAGCCTTATGTCGGAAAGTCGCGTTCCCAGGACTTCTGCCAGAACGTGATCTTATAGTCCAACAGATCACCGTCGGGCTCCGGTTCATCGTATTTCACAACGCAGGGCCGGTCCGGAAACTGCCAATCAAGTTTTGCCTCGTAGATCTCCTTCATGATCCGCCCGAGAAAGGAAAGCTTGTCTGCCGTACAGTCGTCATCTTCCGGCGAAAGAAGATCTGCCAAGTGAACGTGATTCACGACGGCCTCGATCGCCCGACCGTTTTTGCCGAGTTTTCGTTCCCATGCTTCGAGCCCGCTAAAGCCCCGATCAACGTGGAGGATGTAGGGCCCGTAGCAATAGAACTCGGGCCAAAACAAATCGGCGTACCCAACCGCGAGCCCATATGTCCCGGTGAGGCTGAGCCAATCGGCTAACCCAACGCCATTGCCGTTGTTCCAGGCCCCGAGTTTGTTTCGCAGGCTAACCGGTATCTCTCGCGCCACGCGCCGTCTCCTTCCCGTGAAGCCAGTGTGTCACGTAAGACTACCAAAGCCGGCAGATGATTGCCTTAGCAGGACCGACGCCCCTAAAGCCCCTTCGCGCCCACCTTGCCTTCCGCGACCATCCGCTTGCCCAGCGCGCGTTCGCGCAGAACGATGGCGACGCCTGCGCCGATGATCAGCAGCGCGCCGGCGAGCATCGTCCAGGTTGGCACCTCGTCGAAGAAGACGTAGCCGATCAGGATCGCCCAGATCATCGTGACATAGGTGAAGGGCGCGAGCGTGCTGGCTTCGGCGAAGCGGTAGCTTGAGGTCAGCAGCACCTGGCCCACGCTGCCGATCAGCCCCGCGCCGATCAGAAGCCCCCATTCCCAGCCCTCGGGCCAGACCCAGCCGAAGGGCGCGGTGAGGAGGGAAAGCACCGTGGCGGTCAGCGCAAAGTAGAAGACGATGGCCGCGGTATGCTCTGTGCCCGCCATCGCTTTTACGAATACCTGCGCAAGGGCGGCGAGGGTGGCAGAGCCGAGGATCATCGCTGCCCCGATCAGCTCCCGCGAGCCGCCTTCCAGCGTGAGGCGGGGCGAGAGGATCACCAGTACGCCCAGAAGCCCCACCGCCACCGCCGTGATCCGGATCAGGCGGATGCGCTCGCCAAGGATCAATACTGCGAAGATCACCAATAGCACCGGTGTGATGAAGCGCAGGGCCGTGACTTCGGGCAGGGGCAGGAACTTTAGCCCGGCAAAGCCGAGGCCCATCGCCGTGGTGCCGGCCAAGGCGCGCACGGCGTGGTTCTTCCAGTTGCGCGTGCGCAGGCCCTGCGCCAACTCCTGCCTAACGGTCAGCCAGATCAGCACGACCGGCAGGCCGAGCGATGCCCGAAAAAAAACGGCCTGACCTGCAGGAATCCGATCTGCCGCCTTTATCAGGCTCGACATGATTGTGAAGAGCGTCACGGCGATGACCATGAGAAGAATGCCCCGAACGGGGCGCGCACTGTCTGGCGGGGGCGGCATGGCCTCCGCCTAGCGCATCCGCTTGGGCGGGGAAAGGCGCGTCAGTCGCCCTGGCGCGCGATCTCCAGATACCGCCGCATGCGCAGGGCGTTGCTCAGGCCCTTGGGGCGCTGCCGCAACACCACCGTTTGAGGGCGCAGCTTAAGGCCGCGCATCCGTTCCAGCATCGCGTATCGGGGGATGCGCTGGCCGGTGCGGGCGCGGGTTCCGTCGAGTATGTGTTTGCTCATAACGTCCTCCCTGCCACCAAGTGTATCACAGATTGCGCAGCCGCCCCACCGCCCACCGGGCGGCATCGGCGACCACCGGCTCAGGATCGCCGATCAGGGGTTCAGCCGCCGAAATAAGGCTCTGATCCGCCGAATTACCGATGGCGTAGAGCACGTTTCGCACGAAACGCCCGCGCCCGATGCGCTTGATCGGGCTGCCGGAGAACATCGCGCGGAAGGTGGCATCGTCGAGCCCGGCAAGCTCTGCCAGCGACGGGGCGACCAGATCCTCGCGCGCTGCATAGCGCATTTCCTGCGCGTCCACGGCGAACTTGTTCCAGGGGCAAACGGCAAGGCAATCGTCACAGCCATAAATGCGGTTGCCCATAAGGGGGCGCAAGTCTTCTGCCACCGGGCCTTTGTGCTCGATCGTAAGGTAAGAAATGCAGCGCCGCGCATCGAGCTTGTATGGCCCGGGGAACGCATCGGTCGGGCAGACATCAAGGCAGGCGCGGCAGTTGCCACAATGATCGTCTTCTGCCGGATCAGGGTCTAACGCGTGTGTCGTGAAGATCGCTCCCAGGAAGAACCAGTTGCCAAGGCGCCGACTGAGCAGATTGGTATGCTTGCCCTGCCAGCCAAGCCCCGCGGCTTGTGCTAGTGCTTTTTCCGGCACCGGCGCGGTATCAACGAACACCTTCACCTCGCCCCCGGCTTCTGCCACGAGCCAGCGGGCCACCCGCTTGAGGCGTTTTTTCACCAGGTCATGATAGTCTCTGTTTCGGGCATAAACGCTGATTGTCGCCCGATCCTTCCGATCCAGTGTGGCGAGCGGATCCTCTTCCGGCGTGTAGGGTTCGGCGAGCATCAGGACCGATCGCGCCTCGGGCCAGAGCACGTTCGGTTGCGCCCGCCACGCGGTGCGATCCGCCAGCCAGCCCATATCGCCGTGATAGCCCGCGTCGAGGAAAGCGCCGAGGGCCGCGCGCAGATCCACCGCATCGGGCCGGCAGACACGCGCCTCGGCGAAGCCTGCCGCGTGCGCCTCGCTCAGCAACTGCGCCTTTAGCTCAGAAGTCGAGATCTGCGTAGTGGCCGGGCGGCGGGAAGCCCGGAACCTGATCTGCGAGGAGGCCCCGGAACGCGGGGCGCGATTTGATCTTGGCATACCAGTCCCGCACATTCGGCGATCGGTTCCAATCGACATCCGAAATATAGTCCAAAGCCGAGAAATGCGCAGCCGCCGCGAAATCGGCAAGCGTCATCACATCGCCCGCGAGCCAGCGCCGGTCATCTAGAAGCCAGGAGAGGTAATCGAGATGGAATTTGATCGCTTTGGCCCCGGCCTTAACCTTGGTGCTGTCGGGGTAGCCGGCCTTCATGATCTTCTTATTCACCCGTTCGTAGAGCAGGTTCGACGTCACCTCCTGATGAAACTTGTCGTCGAACCATGCCACGAGGCGGCGCACTTCGAAGCGCGCTTTTGGATCGCGAGGTAAGAGAACGGGATCGGGATGGCGTTCTTCGATGTACTCGCAGATCGGCGTGGATTCGGCCATAACGAGGCCGTCCATCTTCAGGACGGGCACTTTTCCGGCGGGGTTGCGGCGCAGGAAATCGGTATCGGCCTCCCAATACCGCTCCTCCACCAGCTCGACCTCGATCTTCTTTTCCGCCAGAACCAGCCGCACCTTGCGGCAGAACGGCGAAAGCGGAACGTGGTAGAGACGGTGCATTCTGCGGGCCCCTTGAAGCTTCGCCCTCCATGCCGCGAAATCCGGCGGGGTTCAACCGGGGCACCTTATTCTGCGATCGTCACGTCCACGGTCACCGGAACAGGCACCTGCGCGTCGCCGTCCGCGTTGAGATCAGTGAAGATATAGCTCAGCGTGTACTCACCGGGATCTTTCAGATCGATTCCGGCGCGGAACCAGTTGCGAAAATAAGTGGCGTCTACCGGCACCCTGTGCGAGACGACGCCTTCGTAGGTGCGCAGGTTGTCGATGCGCGTGACGTCTCCTGTGGCCTTGTCGGTCACCTCCAGATCAAGGCGCACCTCGAAGGTGGCACCCGGGGCGCCTGCGCCTCTCTTTCGCACATAATCCATCCCCGTCTGAAACAGAATCTGCTCGCCGGGTTGAAAGGTGCGGCTTTCGCGGATTTTGCTTTGATTGGGGTCTTCGAGATCGATGAATTTCCAGCCCATGGAATACATCGCGGGCATGGCGGCCTGGGCCACGGCGGCGGTTTCATCCACGGCGTTCCCGCTGCCGTCACGCTGATAAAGTGT
The DNA here is from genome assembly GCA_039208375.1 of Pseudomonadota bacterium. Taxonomy (GTDB): domain Bacteria; phylum Pseudomonadota; class Alphaproteobacteria; order Rhodobacterales; family Rhodobacteraceae; genus JANQPC01. Next base: position 10,355 of record JBCCRC010000050.1, read on the forward strand.
GTCTATCACAGCTGAATAGCAGCCCTCGCGGCCCTCGGGCGTGGTGTAGATGTAGGTGTAGGGCGTGTAGTCATTGGGGGCCATGGGCGTCTGCATCGCGCGACAGAGGGGCGCGTCGACGATCACCATGGCATCCTTGAACGTGGGATCGTCCACGCGCGCGGCATCGAAGTTGGCGAAGGCCTGGGTGAAATCATCTTCCGCGAGCTCAAGTTCGATCGTGGTCAGCACGACGACCGTTTCGGGCTCTGCGCTTGCGGCCGACTGGACGGCGGCCTTGATCCGATCGGGCCCGGTTTGGGCGGAGGCAACCACGGTGATGCCGTCCCGCAATCCTTGCGCGATCAGCCCTGTCCAGAGATTGGCATCAAAGCTTTGCCCCGGCCCGTTGTTCCACAAAACGAAGTTGAGCCGCTCTTCGGCGGCGGCCCCTCCGGCACCGGCCAGAAGCCCCGCCAGAACCAGCCCTGCGCGTGTCTGCGCCATGGCATGCATTCCCCGTGCAATCAAAGCCCCTCGGGCGTAAGCCTACCGGGTGAGGGCGGTTTCACAAAGCGCGCGCGGCGAAATCGGCGGCTACCCGCCCTCAAAACACGCCGCGCGGCCATCGCGCGCAATCGTCGCCGCGCCATCCACGATGGCCGCCGCGCGCTGGCGCACGAAGGGCGATGGATCTGACGCGGAGCGCAATTTCGGCGCGGGCAGGATCGCGGCAAGGCGGGCGGCCTGGGTGGCCGATAGCTCTGCCGCGGGGGTGCCAAAATAGTGCCGTGCCGCGGCCTCGACCCCGAACACCCCATCATCGAATTCGGCCACGTTGAGGTAGATCTCGATAATCCGACGCTTGCTCCACACAAGCTCCACCACCGGGGTAAGCGCGGCCTCAAGTGCCTTGCGGCCCCAACTTCGCCCCTGCCAGAGGTAGACGTTTTTCACCACCTGCTGGCTTAGGGTTGAGGCGCCGCGCTGGGCGCCTTCGTCAATGGCCTCACGGATCGCGCCCATGTCAAAGCCCCAGTGAAGGCAATAGTTGGCGTCTTCCGCCGCAACAACCGAACGCGCCATCACCGGGGCAATGGCCTCTATCGGCACCCATTGATGGGATACGGCCCCGAGGCGCCGGGTTTCGGCAACCTTGTAGGGCGTGGTGGGCGGGTTGATCACCGTATAGGCTAGAACGGCGAGGCCAACGAGCCCCACAACACCTATCGTACCCCGCCCCAGCCACCGCCTGAACCGCCGAGGCCATGGTAGCGCCGCGGCCTTCCGCTTGCGCGGGGCCCGTTTCTTTGCCGTCTTACCTGCCACGCGTGCGTTCTACGCCATGTGCCCGGCCCCGGCCAGCATCCGCGCCTCACGCGCCCGCGGCACGGGGCGGGCCAAGGGGAAGGCGCCGGGAAGCTCGCGCGCAGACAGTTCGGGGAAGATCTGCTGCAGTTCGGCAGAGATGCCGGCCTGTTCGGACAGAATCCAATCCCCGGGATGAAAGCTTTCGGTAGGCGCACCTTCTGAGAAGACGATTTCGTGCCGCTCGAACATCAGATGCAGGTAAGTGACGGTGGCTTGCGGCACGCGACAGATCCGGTCGCCATCCACAAGGTGTTTGGCGGCGACGAGGGCCTCTGTTACGCCGAAATGAAGCTCGCAGCGCCAGCCCGTAAGCAGCACCCGGTGTTGTGGCGACACGTTTAGGGGGCGGGAGTTGCCGATTGATCCAGGAGCAAATCGGATAGGTGCGAGATCGCCGCGTGCGCCCACGGTTTGCCGGCCAATCCAACTTACCTCTTGTGGCCCGTGATCGAGGGTGATGACCCTGTCGCCGATCGCCAGATCCTCCACCGCGCGGGTGCCACTTGGCGTTTTGATCAATGTGCCGGCGACAAAGCACGGTGGGGCCAGATCCGTCGGCGGATCGACAGAGCCTTGCACGGTGACAAAAGTGGTGCTGACCAACGTGCCGTTTTGCAGCACCTGCCCGTCCGTGGGTGTAAACACCGCCACACCGCCGGCGCGATAAAAGGTGACGCCTGTATAATCGACGATGCCCACGCCTGGCACGTTTACGCGCACCGTGTCACCGGGCCAGGAGGCTGTTACGTCCAGCCCGCCCACCCGGTCATTATTGAACCGGTCTATATCCCCGTCGTCATTCTGATCGACGAGTTCCAACTCTACCCACGTGATCGACGTCCCCGCGGGCGGGGGATTGGCCGGATCGAATGTGTAGAACTGGTCGGTGTAGCTCGTTGGCATACCGGCCTGTCCTGCCTCAAACGGGCCGTCTGCGCGGCCTCTGAGGGCAATGAATCACGCCAGGGCGCACGAATCAAGGCGCGCCGTGCGGGGCGCGCCTTGCTGTTTCGGCGGTGTATGGGCCTATTCGGCCGGAACCGCGGCCTCGTCGAGCGACAGGGGCGCGGGCAGCTTGCCGAGCATTTCCTTTGGGCAGACCTGAAGGAAATGTGTGCGCGCGGCGGCCCAGTTCTGCAGGATCTCCTTGCCGCGCTGGCTGCCGGTTTCGCGGGCATGGGCATCGATCAACTCGTAAAGCTGCATCTCCCAATGCTCGACCGCCACGGGGCCGGTGACGAGGGTTTCGAGATTCATCATCTCGAGCGCCTGGCCTTCGGGATCGTAGAGGTAGGCCATGCCACCTGTCATGCCGGCGCCGAAGTTCGCGCCGATCCCGCCCAGGATGACGGCCACTCCGCCCGTCATGTATTCGCACCCGTTGGTGCCGCAGCCTTCGATCACCACCTTGGCGCCCGAGTTGCGCACCGCGAAGCGTTCGCCCGCTCGGCCCGCGGCGAAGAGATAGCCGTCGGTCGCGCCATAAAGCACCGTGTTGCCGATGATCGTGTTCTCGGCGGCCACGAGCGGTGAGGCCATGTGCGGGCGCACCACGATGGTGCCGCCCGAGAGGCCCTTGCCCACATAATCGTTGGCATCGCCCGCCACCTCGATCTTCAGCCCCGGGGCCGCGAAGGCGCCCAGCGATTGCCCGGCGCTGCCCGATAGCGCGATGCGCAGGTGATCGGGCTGCAAGCCGTTGCGCATGCCGAAGCGCTGCACGATGTGGCTTGACGTGCGCGTGCCGATGGTGCGGTGGGTGTTCCGCACGGCGTAGGAAAGCTGCATCTTCTCCCCATCTTCCAGGAAGCGCGCGGCATCCTTCACGATCTCCGCATCCAGCGTGTCATCAACCGGTGTGCGCGGCCGGTTCCGATCATAGGTCACATCCTCTGCGCTATCGACGGTGATCAGAAGCGGGTTCATATCCAGATCATCAAGATGCGCGGCCCCGCGCGACACCTGGCTCAGAAGATCCGCACGCCCGATCACCTCATCAAGGCTGCGCGCCCCGATGGAGGCGAGGATTTCGCGCACCTCCTGAGCGTAGAACGTGATGAGGTTCACCACCTTATCCGCCGTCCCCGTGAACTTCTCGCGCAGGCGTTCGTCTTGCGTGCACACGCCCACCGGGCAGGTGTTCGATTGGCACTGCCGCACCATGATGCAGCCCATCGCGATCAGCGCCGCGGTGCCGATCCCGTATTCCTCCGCGCCCAGCATCGCGGCCATCACGATATCGCGGCCGGTGCGCAGGCCCCCATCGGTGCGCAATGTCACACGGTCGCGCAGGTTGTTCATGCTGAGCACCTGATGCGCCTCGGTGAGGCCCATCTCCCAGGGCAGGCCTGCGTATTTGATCGAGGTTGCGGGGCTCGCGCCCGTGCCGCCGTTGTGGCCCGAAATGAGAATCACGTCTGCCTTGGCCTTGGCTACGCCCGCCGCGATCGTGCCCACGCCCGAGGCGGCCACGAGCTTGACGGTTACCTTGGCGCGCGGGTTGATCTGCTTGAGATCGTAGATCAGCTGCGCGAGATCCTCGATAGAGTAGATATCGTGGTGCGGCGGGGGTGAGATCAGCGTCACGCCGGGTGTGGAATGCCGAAGCCGCGCGATCAGTTCAGTGACCTTCATGCCGGGCAGCTGGCCGCCCTCGCCGGGCTTGGCGCCCTGGGCCACCTTGATTTCCAGTTCTTCGCATTGGTTCAGATACTCAGCTGTCACCCCAAAGCGGCCCGAGGCCACCTGCTTGATCTTGGCCGACGGGTTATCGCCATTTGGCTCGGGGTGGAAATGCGCCGGGTCTTCCCCACCTTCGCCGGAATCGGATTTCGCGCCGATCCGGTTCATCGCGACGTTCAGCGTTTTGTGGGCTTCCGGCGATAGCGCGCCGAGGCTCATACCCGGCGTGACGAAGCGCTTGCGGATCGAGGTTATGCTTTCCACCTCGTCGATATCCACCTTGGGCCCGAGCGGCTTGATATCCAGAAGATCGCGCAGGTGGATCGGCGGGTTTGACCGCATCTTTGCCGAATACTGCTTCCACATCTCGTAAGAGGCGCGGGTGACGGCGGTTTGCATCAGATGCATCGACGTGGCTTCCCAAGCATGGGTTTCGCCCGACCGGCGCGCCTTGTAGAAACCGCCGATGGGCAGCACGTTGCCCGCACCGGCCCAGCCCAGCGCATGCACCTCTTCAAGCTTCGTTTGGATGCCGCGCACGCCGATGCCGGAGATGCGCGAGGGCATGCCCGGAAAATACTCGTTCACCATAGCGCGGCTGAGGCCCACGGCTTCAAAGTTGAGCCCGCCGCGGTAGGAGGAGATCACGCTGATCCCCATCTTCGCCATGATCTTCAGAAGGCCCTGGTCGATGGCATTGCGGTAGCGGGCCATTGCCTCGGTCAACGTGCCGTCGATCAGGCCCTTGTCGATCCGGTCGGCAATGGAATCCTCGGCGAGGTAGGCATTTACTACCGTCGCGCCGCAGCCGATGAGCACGGCGAAGTAATGCGGATCGATGCACTCGGCCGAGCGTACGGCGAGTGAACAAAACGTACGTAACCCCTTCTTGGTGAGCCAGGAATGCACGGCGCTCGTGGCCAGGATCATCGGCATAGGCACCTTGCCGGGCCCCTGATGATGATCGGTCAAAACGATATGCCCGGTGCCAGAACGCACGGCATCCTCGGCCTCGGCGCGGATACGGGCAAGCCCGTCGAGCAGTGCCTGGCGCCCGCCATCGCGCGCAAAGGTGCAATCGATCTCCACCATTGGCGCGTTGAAGTTCTCCACCAGTTCATCGAACTGAGCGTTGGCCACAAAGGGGCTTTCCAGCACGATGATCTCGGTCTGGCTTGAATCCTCGTCGAGCACGTTCTTGAGGTTGCCGAAGCGGGTTTTGAGGCTCATCACCCGGTATTCGCGCAAGCTGTCAATCGGCGGGTTCGTTACCTGGCTGAAGTTCTGTCGGACGAAATGGCTGAGCGGGCGGTAGCGTTCGGACAGCACCGCCGAGGGCGTGTCATCGCCCATGGAAGCAAGCGTTTCCTTTCCGTCTTCTGCCATCGGCGCAAGGATCTGCTCAAGTTCTTCAATGGTGTAGCCCGCCGCGATCTGTCGTTTGCGCAAATCGTCGCCAGTGAACATCGGCGCTTCGGTTACAGCCTTCAGCTTGTCGTCAAGATCGTTGATCCGCTGAACCCATTCGCCGAAGGGAAGGGCGCGGGCGAGTTTGTTCTTGATTTCGGTGTCATGGAAGAGCTTGCCCTTCTTCATATCCACCGCAAGGATTTGGCCTGGGCCGAGGGCGCCCTTTTCGATGACATGTGCCTCATCTACCGGCACCATGCCCGTCTCCGAACCCGCGATCACCAGACCATCGCGCGTTACGGTATAGCGCATCGGGCGCAGGCCGTTCCTGTCGAGCCCCGCGCAAACCCAACGGCCATCCGTCATCGCCAGCGCCGCGGGCCCGTCCCACGGTTCCATAACCGAGTTGCAGTAGCTGTACATATCGCGCCACGCCTGCGGAAGCTCGATGGCCTGTTTTGACCAGCTTTCGGGCACGAGCATCGTTTTTGCCATCGGCGCCGAACGGCCCGCGCGGACAAGCACTTCAAAAACGGAATCGAGCGCTGCGGAATCCGACGAACCGTTGGCAACGATCGGTTTGATATCTTCGGCGTAATCCCCGAACGACGCGCTTGCCATGCGAATTTCATGGCTTTTCATCCAGTTGAGATTGCCCTTCAGCGTGTTGATCTCGCCGTTGTGGGCGAGCATGCGGAAGGGTTGGGCAAGCCACCACTGCGGGAATGTGTTCGTAGAATAGCGTTGGTGGTAGATCGCGAAAGCGCTTTCGAAGCGCTCGTCTTTCAGATCGGGGTAATACTCGGCTACATCTTGGGCGAGCATCATACCCTTGTAGATGATCGACCGGCAGGAAAGCGAACAGACGTAAAGCGCGTTCACTTGCGCGGCAGCCGCGGCCTTTTCGATCCGGCGGCGGATCACGTAGAGTTCACGTTCGAACGTATCCTCGTCCACGCCCTTTGAATTCGAGATAATGATCTGTTCGATTTCGGGCCGCGTGGCGTTTGCCTTGTCGCCCAGCACATCGATGTTCACCGGTACGTGGCGCCAGCCATAAATGTAATAGCCCATGCGCAGGACTTCGGTTTCGATGATCGTGCGACAGGTTTCCTGCGCGCCGAAATCGGTCCGGGGCAGGAATACCATACCCACTGCCATCAATTCGCCATCGCGCGGCTCGTGCCCCGTGCGGCGGATCTGGTCGCCGAAGAACTTGTGGGGAATCTGCACGTGAATGCCCGCCCCGTCGCCGGTTTTGCCATCGGCATCCACTGCGCCCCGGTGCCACACGGCCTTCAGCGCCTCGATGCCATTTTCCACGACCTTGCGCGATTTGGTGCCGTCAATCGCCACAACGAGGCCGACACCACAGGACGAATGCTCATCATCGGCAGAATAAAGGCTGTTTTCGGCCATCCAGGCGCGGCGGCGTTCCTCGGCAGCGGCCCACTGGGCGTCATACTTGGTCATCAGCTGTCCTCCGAGATGAATGCGTTCTTGGCCTCGTATTCGGCCTGCGTTGCGCGCTTGTGCTCGCCGGCGAAGCGGCAGGAGGCAAAGGCGCGGTCGATATAGATTTCCGAGATAAGCGGATAGTCCCGCGCGCGATCGAAGACGCCGACCATGAATTCATAATCTTCGCCCGGATTGCGCAGCCAAAGCGAGGTGCCGCAGCGGGGGCAGAACCCGCGTTCGGCAATCTCGCCGGGATAGATCGCCACTTTGCCGTCCACCGAGACCTGTTCAGGGGCGGCGGTAAACACGTTGAGCGCGACGCCAGACCAGCGGCGGCAGCGCGTGCAGTGGCAGGCGCCCACTTCGGCCCGGTGGCGCCCGACGCGGATCGTGATATCGCCGCACAGGCAGCGTCCGACGGTGCCATCGGCATATACGGGGGTTTCGATCGACATGGTGCTACCCCGCCTCCGGCGGTGGCGTATTGACCATGGCAAGCACCTCGGCCTCGGTCATCCGCGTGCGCTCGCCCGCAAAGGCGTGGCTCTTTGGTTTGGCATCGATGTAGACTTCGCTCTCGAACACCATGCCATCCAGGCTGTCGAGCGCCCCCGCGCTGAGCGATAGAAGCCCCTGCATCGGCCCGGGGGCGGTGAGCTTCCAGTATAGGCTTGATCCGCAGATCTTGCAGAAGCCGCGTTCGGCCCATTCGGACGACGCGTATGTTCCCACACTCTCTTCGCCTGTCCATGTGATGCTGCCCGCGGGCACCATCACCCCAAGTTCGATACCGCCAGAAAACTTGCGGCACATGCCGCAATGGCACGCGCCATAGGCCGACGGCGCTTCGGCCAGTTCGAAGCGCACGGCATCGCAGAGGCATCCACCTGTCTTGCTCATGGCGTTCTCCCTTGGTTGGCCGCCCGACGCAGATACGGGCGGCCGGCCTGGGGCGCGCGGCCCTATTCCGCGGCCAGTTTTGCGCCCGCGCTCATGTATTCAAGCATCGCTTCCGCCGCCTCGCGCCCATCGCGAATGGCCCAGACTACGAGGCTTGCCCCACGCACGATATCTCCTGCGGCATAAACGCCATCGAGGTTCGTCGCATGCGTGCGGAAATCGGCCTTGATGGTGCCCCATCGCGTTACCTCGAGCTCCGGAACTCCCCAGAGCGTGGGCAGTTCCTCGGGCTCGAACCCAAGCGCCTTGATCACAAGATCGGCGTCTTCAGTGTAATCGGCACCCTCGATTTCCTCTGGCATTTGGCGGCCCGTGGCATCCGGAGCGCCGAGGCGCATCTTGGCGATCTTCACGCCGCTTACCGTATTGCCGGTGAAGCCCTTGGGGGCAGAGAGCCAGACGAATTCAACGCCTTCCTCTTCGGCATTTGCCACCTCCCGCTGGGACCCTGGCATATTCGCCCGGTCGCGCCGGTAGAGGCATTTCACGCTCTTGGCGCCCTGACGCACTGCGGTGCGGACGCAATCCATCGCGGTGTCACCCCCGCCGATGACGACGATACGCTTGCCTTCGGCGTTCAATTCGCCGCTGTCAAACTCCGGCACCGCATCCCCAAAACTCTTGCGGTTCGACGCGGTAAGATAGTCGATTGCGCGCACGATGCCGTCCGCGCCTACGCCGGGCGCCTGCAGATCTCGGGATTTGTAGACGCCTGTCGCGATCAGTACGGCATTGTGCTTGGCGCGGAGTTTCTCGAACGAGATGTCGCTGCCGATGTCACAATTCAGAACGAATGTCACACCACCATCTTCGAGCTGTTCGATGCGTTGCATCACCACATCTTTTTCAAGTTTGAAGCCGGGTATGCCGTATGTCATCAGCCCGCCCGCGCGATCGTAGCGATCGTAAACTGTCACCTGTACGCCCTGGCGGCGCAGCATATCCGCAGCCGCAAGCCCGCCGGGGCCTGCGCCAATGATGCCCACGCTTTCGCTACGCTCGGCGGCGGGTCGGATCGCCTCCACCCAGCCATTTTCCCAAGCCGTATCGGTGATGTATTTCTCGACCGATCCGATGGTGACGGTGCCGTGGCCCGATTGTTCGATCACGCAGTTGCCTTCGCAGAGCCGATCCTGTGGGCAGATCCGGCCGCAGATTTCGGGGAAGGTGTTCGTGGCCTGGCTGAGCTCGTAGGCTTCTTTCAAACGCCCCTCGGCGGTAAGCTTCAGCCAATCGGGGATGTTGTTGTGCAAGGGGCAGTGGCTTTGGCAGTAGGGCACGCCGCACTGGCTGCAGCGCCCAGCCTGCTCAGCGGCCTTTTCGCGCGCGTATTCTCCGTAGATTTCGTTGAAATCGTCGCGGCGCAGATTCGGTGGGCGCTTTTCGGGCATGGCCCGGCCCACATCCACGAACTTGAGCATCCGATTCCCGGCCATTGCAGCCTCCCTCATACCAGACCGCCCGTTTAAACGGGCTGCAGGCAAAAATAAAGTCATAAATACTGACCTTATTATGCGATTTCTCGCGCGTACGTGATCCATTTGTGCTCGTAGGCCAAAAAAATAGGTAACAAATGCTACCTAAATGAGGGCTTTATAAAGAAACTCAGGGAGTTAGAGTTTCACAAAACGATTGCATTCGCAGGCAGCATGTCGCTCTTCCACCTTTTCCTCGTCGCCGTGATACAGGGCGTGACGGAGTTTTTGCCCGTCTCTTCCTCCGGCCATCTCATTCTTCTGCCGAATCTCACTGGCATGGCCGATCAGGGCCAAGTGATCGACGTGGCCGTGCATGTTGGCACGCTTGGCGCCGTCTGCCTGTACTTCTGGGCGGACGTGCGCCGCGCGGCCATTGGCCTGCCGCGCGTGCTGCGCTGGCAGATCGATAGCCAGGAGGCGTGGCTGGCGCTTTGCCTGATTATCGCAACGGTCCCGGTGGTGGTTTTCGGAGTCGTGCTGAAACTCACAGGGCTGGATGACGCGATGCGATCGATCGCAGTGATTGGGTGGACGATGCTGATCTTCGGTCTGGTGCTCTGGTGGGCCGACAGGCGCGGGCCGGTCGAAAAAACCGCCGCGGACTGGTCGCTAAAAGATGCAATCACCATGGGGCTCTGGCAGGCGATCGCCTTGATCCCCGGCACCTCGCGTTCGGGCATTACGATCACCGCGGCGCGGTACTTGGGTTATGAGCGCTCTGAGGCCGCGCGGATCGCAATGCTGATGTCGATCCCCACGATCATGGCGTCGGGCGTTTTGCTGGGCGCCGAGGTGATGGTTACCGCGGATCTGGCCGCGGCGCGGGATGCTGCGATCGCAGCGGCCTTTGCCTTCATCGCTGCGCTGCTGGCGCTGGTAGGCATGATGAAGCTGCTCAAGTTCGTGGATTTCACGCCCTACGTGATCTACCGCGTGGTCCTAGGCGGGATCCTGCTCTGGATCGCCTACACCTAAGAGCGCAGGTTTTTCGCACTTTCGGTGATCTCGGCATACTGGCCCTGGGGGCGGAAGCGCCAGAGATACTCTGGCAGAACCGCTTCAAGCGCCGTGGGCTGAATGCCCAGCTCTGCCAGCCCCGGGTAATCGCCGCTGGCAACGTTGTCGCGCGCGAGGTTCTTTACCTGATCGCGCGTGACCGGGCCTTTGATCAGCCCGAACGATAGGGCATTGAGCCCGTCGAACACCGTGCCCATGATCCGCCCCACCCAGATCGGGAGGCCGAGGATTAGGCGGCGGCGGTGGATCACCCCGAGCATCTGCACCATGAGTTCGCGGAATGTGTTCACATCCGGCCCGCCAAGCTCATAAATGCCCGGAGCCGCCGCGCCTTCCACAGCGCGCGTCGCAGCGTGGGCCACATCGCCAACATAGACCGGCTGAAACTTCGTCTTTGCGCCGACGATTGGCAAAATCGGGCCGAGGCGCGCCATGCTGGCGAAGCGGTTGAAGAACTGATCCTCCTGCCCAAACACGATCGAGGGCCTGAGGATCACCGCGCCGGGCATATGGGCCAGCATCGCCGCCTCACCGAGGCCTTTGGTGCGCGAGTAGTCGCTACCGCTTTCGGGATCGGCCCCGATTGCAGAGATGTGAACCATGCGTCCGACGCCTTCTTCGGCCGCAAGGCGCGCGACGCGTTCGGCACCCTCGTGCTGGAGCGCGTCAAAGGTGTTGGCACCGTCTTTGGCAAGGATCCCCACGCAGTTCACAACCGCATCAGCACCCTGCATCACACTGCGCACGCTCTCATCGTCGCGAATGTTGCAAAAGACAGGCTCGACTTGCCCGACAACGCCGTAGGGTTTCACAAACATCGCCTCATTGGGCCGTCGCACAGCCACGCGGATACGCCAGCCTTTTTTGGCCAGGCGCTGGGCGATGTAGCGGCCCACAAACCCCGACCCGCCGTAAATTGTGACCAATCCGCTCATGCATGCCTCGCTCACGAATGCAGGGATGTAGGTAGCTCCCGCGCCCCCTGCAAACAAGTCACTTCAATGCCCCAAGGGGCGGCGTTGACAGCCCCAGCCCCCGGCTGTATGCCGCCGCACCACGACACCTGCCCAGGTGGCGGAATTGGTAGACGCGCTAGCTTCAGGTGCTAGTGTCCGTACGGACGTGGAGGTTCGAGTCCTCTCCTGGGCACCAGTCGGATCCACCCTCTTACGCCACCCGTTCGTTACCTCAAGCACAGATGGTTTGCGCACTGCGGAATGGCCGTTGGAAGCAACGCGCCGCCACGCGGGTCAGGCCGCGCTGGACGCATCTTGCGGCAACGCGCGCAGAAAATCGCGAAGCTGGTCAACCGGTAGAGGCGGCGCGAACCGATAGCCTTGCAGCGTATCGACGCCAAGCTCTGTCAGCAGTTGCGCATGCTCCTCGGTTTCGACGCCTTCGGCCGTTACCTTGATCCCGTTCGATTGGCCGATCTCGATCAGCGCGCGCACGGTCGTCACCGCGTTGGGATCGCGGTTCAGTGGCAGGATCAGGCGTTGGTCGAGTTTCATCGCGTCTGGTCGAAGCTGCATCAGGCCAACGACAGAGGCGTGACCTGACCCGAAATCGTCGACCTCTACACCGAAGCCAAGGTCGCGCAGCAAATCGATCTGGTTGGCAAAGAGGCTGGTCTGTTCTTCGACAAGCACGCTTTCCAAAACCTCAAAGGCGATGCGGGTTTCGCCCAGTTCGTAGCTGTTGAAGATCGATCGGAGGAACGGGTTTTCAAGTTGCTTGGCCCCCACGTTGAACGAGACTTTTGGCACCGCAAAGCCATCTGCGTTCAGGCGCAAAACCGCGCCAAGGCCCTTCTTGTAAACAAGGTTGTCGATCTCTGGAACAAGCGACAGACGCTCCGCGAGCGGTAGAAAGGCGCCCGGAAGCAGCACGCCTTGTTCGGGGTGGTGCCATCTGACAAGGGCCTCGAGCCCGGCAAATCCGCGCGTCTTGGCATCGATCTGCGGCTGAAAATAGGGCTCGAACTCCTCACGTTCGATAGCGCGCTCGATCTCTGCCGACGACCGCCGCTTGGTCAGAACGTCTGCATGCACTTCTGGGGTGTAGAGGGTTGTCGTGTTGCGGCCCTGTTCCTTTGAGACGTACAGAGCGGCATCCGCGCCCACCAAGAGCTTTTCGTTATCGACAAGGCCGTCGAGCGCAGAGGCAACGCCGAAACTTGCGCCGACGCGGCATGTGGCGCCCTCGAACACGATGTCTTTGCAGATCTCGGATCGCAACCTCTCGCAAAGCGCATCGGCTTGGGCTGATGTTGCCGCCTGGCGCAGCAGAACAACAAACTCATCGCCCCCAACGCGCGCCACCAGATCATCTTTCCGCGTGAGCGATGTCAGCGCTTTGCTCACAACCTTGAGCACGTGATCGCCCGCGGCATGGCCGTGGGTGTCATTCACATTCTTGAAGAAATCGAGGTCCACCCGGATGAGCGTACGCGGCGCTGCGCCGTTGCCCACTTCCGAGGCCAGCACTTGATCAAGGTAGCGCCGGTTGGGAAGCCCGGTCAACGTGTCGTGCGTGGCTTGATATTCCGTCTCTTGCTGCGCGCGCGACAGCGCTTCCTGGATCCTGCGCCGTTCTGTGATGTCAGACGAAATTGCTGCGAAGCGCTCAACCTCACCATCCTCCCCCACAATTGGAGATATGCTGATGGTGGCCCAATAGGGCTTGCCCGACTTGTGGACGTTGAGAATCTCTTCCCGCACCGGGCGGCCAGCGCGAAGCGCGGAACGAATGCGGGCCACCGTTTCGGGGTCGGTGTTTCTGTTCTGGAGCAACTGCCCGGGTTTTTGCCCCTTCGCTTCGTCGCGTGTGTAACCCGTTAATTGCGTAAATGACTCGTTCACCCAGATTATTTTTGCATGTCGATCGTTTACCGTGACCGCGTCGAGTGAAAGCTCAGCGACAGCCGCCAATTCCCGAAGCTCGTCGCTCTGGCGTTTCAGAACTTCCTTTTGCTCCGTCAGAAGCTCGCGGGATTCGGCCAAGGCCCGCGTTGGCGCCACAAGGTGCCGGCGCCCGAAGAGAAACATCGCAAAAAACGCGATTAGCAGAACCGCCGTGATGCCGAAGCTGATCCGCATCACAAGCGCCGATGTGGGCGTTGTGCCTGCGCTGGCGGTTTCGAGTTCTTCTCCCACAACGATATGCAGCGGCATCCCGGGAACGGGCGCTGTCGCCGCATAGCCGTTCTCGCGAGCCAAGTCGCGCTGGAACGGCGTAACCAGGCGTGACCCGCCCAGCAGCACGGTATCGAGCGCGCGGCGCTTTTCGATCACAACGGCGCCTTCCATGGCGCCTTCGATCATCACCGGAACCGATATCAGGAAATGGGTGTTGCCAGAGAGCGGTTCTTCCCGCACCAGGATCCGGCCGGGCCGCCCGCCGCCCGGCTGCACCCGGTGAACTTGAGAGAAACCTTCCCAATACTCGGCATCAGCAAAGACTTGGGTGCTCGACGGGGTGGGCGGCGTTTCGTAAAGCACCTGCCCTTCAAAATCGAGCAACATCACGTTTTGTACGGCTTCCGTTCGGAAGGTGGCGATTCCGTCGGCGACGGCAGAGACATCGTCGATGGAGCCGCGGGTAAAGTCTACAATCGCGGGCAGCTGGGCCAGATGCTCGGATCGGTCGAACACCTCATCCAGCGTAAAGGCGACAGAGCTTGCCTGTTGCTGTGCCACACCGCGAAGGTGCTCTTGCGTTGCTTCTCTCACAAACGGGCCGGACAGAGACCAGACGACAAAGGTACAGGCAACTCCCGCGGCCAAAAACCCGATAAGCGTCAGGGCAAGGAAGCGCTCACCGATCGAGCGCGCGTTCATTGCGTCGAGACTCGGCTATAGGCTTCAACGCCGCCATCGGGACGCTTTCGGGCCAGGCAGAGGTCCGTTTGCCGGAGCGCTTCATGCCCGTTTTGCGTATCCGCGGATACGGCCTGGAACGGCGGATCATATGTCTTCAATAGACCGACGACAGGAGCGTTGAGCGATTGCAACGCATCCCGAAGTGCTGCGTTTCTTGTGGTTTGACCCTCAGCCCAGCGCGGGTCAGTTGTGGCCTGAGCCGCAGCGGCGCTTAAAATCAACGCCAAATCATAGGCATGGGCAAAGGCGGTGGGTGATGGGAAATCACCCAACTCTTGCACACCGGCTTGAACGGTCTCTGTCGCCCGAAGGGCGATCGCCAACTGCTCTGGCCGGTCAACCGGGGTTTCAAGCACGCAGGTGGACAGGATGGCGATATCAAGCCTGTCCCAAACGCCCTGAGAGACGAAATTGTGAAATCCGCCTCCGAGAAGGCCCCAGTGGCTCAAGACGTTTGGCGGGCTCTCCCATTCGAGAAGCGCGTTCGCCGTGTAGGCACTGCCGCGCGCCGCCAGAACCATCACAACGCAGTCTGGCCGTACGTCGTGCATTTTCGCTACCTCTGCCCCCACAGTGTCGGTCCCAGCATCACGCCGGATGAAGCCTTGATGGACGAGTTCCATGCCGTGGGACGGGAGGTGCTGGGCCAGCGACGTCACGTTGCTTCTGCCCCACCCATTGTCGAGTGCGATGGCGGCGACGCGGGTGCACCCGTGCATCTGCGCTTGCGCGGCCAGGAAGGGTGCGGCCTTGCTGTCATCCAGGGAGACGCGAAAGATGTGGTTCTCGGGGCCGTCGGCCATACGTGTGAGCGTCCCCCCGGCAGACCAAGGAAGCATAAGCACCATTTTTCGCTCATTCATTTTTGGCCCGTGCCGCAGGTAGTGCGGTGAATGCATGCCGCCGACTACAGCCAGCGTGTGTGGGTCATGGTATGCTTCGTCGAACGTGCGCTCGGTGCGTCGCATATTGTTCTTATGATCTCGGACGATCACCTGCGGCGCCGGCCCGCCATATCGACCAGCGCCCTCGATTAGTCCGGCTTGCAGCCCAAGACGCAGACTTTCGCCCACCGCCGAGGTGTGTGTCATGTCGGCGCTGAGATATACGTTGAGCGGCGGATCGTTGAGGACGTTAG
>JBCCRC010000051.1:0-25439 GCA_039208375.1 Pseudomonadota bacterium
CGTCGGTGCGCAGCATCGCGGCGTTTTCGTCAAGCGTGTAGGCCTTGATCGCCTCGCCTTCGCCCCGGTCATCGCCATAGGCGCCGTCTGCGCCGCCATTGAAGCTCCAGAACCCCAGCGCGCCAGGCAGGCCGGGCTCGAGGGTTTCGGGCTGCGCCATGGTATCCGCGCCGTTTGTGCCGGTCATCGTATGGCCTGTGCCCTCCACAGTGCCAAGCTGCTCGAATGGCGCGCGGGTTTCTTCGTAATCCGGGGCGTCCGCCGGGGCTGACAGCATGCTTTCGTCGAAATTCTCATTCTCGAAATAGGCCGCGGGATCGCCGGTGATGGGCCCCAGATTGTTGGTGCCCGGCCCGTCGTGGTGCGACATGCCCTGCATCGTGGAGGGCGAGCGCGTGTCGTAGCCGTAGACCGTTTCGCCATCGATCTCCGTCACCTTCTGATCGCCCATCGGGTTCAGCGCTTCGGCGACATCGGCGTAATTGTCCACGATGCCGTAGGTGACCATATCGTCGGTCTGGATATCGTCCTTCTCCACCCGATCGCCATGGACAATGATCTGGCCGAGCAGATCGTTGTCATGGGCGCCGCCGTTGCCGTGCTGCTTGGAGATTACTGTGATGATCGATTCCTCGGCGGCATCCCCGATCACATCGGCATGGGTGACATAGACATTGGCGGTATGGCCGATCACCGCGATCTTGTCTTCGGCGGCGTTGTAATCGGCAATGATGTCGATCCCGAAGCTATCCACCCAGTGATCGTGCAACTCGTTGTTCTCACCGGCCACGCCCGCCCAGTTGATCGAGCCATCGGCCTGGACGTGCTTCTGGATGATATCGAGCTTGGCGTTGATCTGGGGTTTGAAAAGGAAGGTATCCTCGCCTTCACCGCCCACGAGGATATCGTCGGCCACAAGCGGCTCATCGAGATAAGCGGTCAGCTTCTGGCGCGCGGCATCCACCTCGCCATCGGGATCGTCGCGGGTGGGCTTGCCGATGGCGAGTTGGCCGATCCGCTGCACCCCGGCGTCAGACGTGGAGAGCAGCGTATCGTTGCCCGCACCGCCTTCTAGGAGGTCAGAGCCGCGACCGCCATCGAGGAAATCATCCCCGTCGCCACCGCGCAGGATATCGTCGCCATAGCCGCCGGTGAGATCATCGTCGCCTGCGCCGCCTTCGATTGTATCATCCGCCGCCGCGCCATGGATCTCGTCGTGCCCGGCCGTGGCCGCCTGGGTCACCGGGGTTTCGAGGGAGCCTTCGCCAAGGAAGTAGGAAGGGTGGTATTCGTCCACCGGAACCAACGGCACATCGGCGGGCGGATTCTCGAAATCATCGACCGATTGGTAGAAGGCGCTCTGATCAACGGGCAGCCCATCGATTTCGAGCGAGAGCGTCATCGCCCCGCCGGCATCGAAATAGAGTATCTCAAGCTCGTAAAGCCCGCCCTCGAACTCTGCAACGCGGGCAGTTTCATCGGCGGGGCGAGTGCCTGCAAACTCCATGAACTCCACGCCGCCAAGCTGCAGCGCGAAACCGTCATCCGAGATCACTTTGATTTCATGCACGCCGGCGGGGATGTACACGTACCCTGAAAGCGTAACCGCCGAGGGGCCCATCTCCACATCACCGTCGCCTTCGATCGAGGCCGCATCAGTGCCGAGAAACTGCGCGACGGTGGTATCGCTTTTTTTGCCGCCATAGGCGACTTCGCTTGCGGTGAAAGTGGCATCCGGCGCGCCCTCGGCGGCCTCGGCAGCGCTTTCGGTATTGAAGATGCGGTTGCCCGGCGCGAACACGGCGCCCGCAAGGCCGGTGCCTGACGCGGGCACGCCGCTGATCGCGGCGGGGGAGAGGGCGGCCGCAAGGCCTTCGGGCGTGTCGGGGTTCGAGGGGTCGAAATAGCTGGTCGTCGTCATGGCAAACCTCTCCCATGGCCGTTGCGCGGAGCCTTCGCGCACGGCAGGTCATTTGGCGTTTTGTTGAGATACTCGGATGGCGTGGGCCCGCGCCCCTGATGCCCGATCGGGAACAGTGAGAACGAACCGGAAGAACTGGCTAACTCAGCGTCAACGCTAGGGGAGAATGTGGCGAGAAAAGGGCTGCCGCGCGCCTCTGGCGTTTCTGGGCGGGCTACCGTCCACCGATCGGCAGAACGTTGCCGGCAAGGGATATGGCCTCTGAAAATGCAGCAAAAAATCCGATGGATTCCCGCGCATCGACTGTTGCCGATCCGGCGTCAAAAATGTGGCACTGTTTCGCCGGTTCCCACCGGTGAACGGAGCGGGAGGCTCGCCCCGGGATTGGCGCCGGGGGTGAAACCGTCGCCACATTGCGATTCTGGTCAAGCTGGCGGTTTCAGAGCGCCGCCATCACCTCATCTGATACCTCGAAATTCGCGGTGACGCGCTGCACGTCGTCATCGTCTTCCAGCACCTCGATCAGGCGCATGAGTTTCTGTGCGCCGTCGAGATCAAGCTCCGTCGTGGTGGTCGGCTTCCAAATCAGCTTTGTCGAGTCTGCCTCGCCAAGCGCGGCCTCAAGCGCGGTGGAGACCTCATTGAGATCGGTATCGGCCGTGTAGATCGCATGGCCCTCCTCGGAGCTTTCCACATCTTCCGCGCCCGCCTCGATGGCGGCCATCATGATCGTATCTTCGTCGCCGGCCTCGGCGGGGTAGAGGATCTCGCCCTTCCGCTCGAACATGAACGAAACCGAGCCGGTTTCGCCGAGGTTCCCGCCATGCTTGCCGAAGGTGGAGCGTACGGTAGAGGCGGTGCGATTGCGATTGTCAGTCATCGCCTCGACGATCACCGCCACGCCGCCCGGGCCATAGCCTTCGTAACGGATTTCTTCGTATTCATCGCCGTCGCCTGCCTGGCTTTTGGAAATCGCCCGTTCAATCACGTCTTTCGGGACAGAGTTCGATTTCGCTTCCTTCACCGCAAGGCGCAGGCGCGGGTTTTTCTCGGGGTCTGGATCGCCCATCTTGGCGGCGACCGTGATTTCTTTCGACAGCTTCGAGAAAAGCTTTGAGCGTGCCGCATCCTGCCGCCCCTTGCGGTGCTGGATGTTCGCCCATTTTGAATGGCCTGCCATGACGCGCCTCCCAAAGCCTGAAATCGGCGTTCTTTTAGGAAACGGGCGGGTTGGGTGCAAGCGGGGGCCATTGCAATCGGCTGCAGCTTCGGCTTGGCTTGCGCCCGAGAGGGCAGGGGCAGATGACGACCGATCAAACGATCCTTTTCACGCTCTTCGGTGCGGTTTTCGTTCTGCTGATCTGGGGCCGATTTCGCTACGATATCGTAGCCTTCGCAGCTCTCATGCTGGGTGTGGTGCTAGGCGTCGTGCCGGCGGATGAGGCCTTTGCGGGCTTCGGCCATCCCGCCACGCTGGTGGTGGCGCTGGTGCTGGTGGTCTCTGCCGGCCTTGTGCGGTCGGGTGCGGTATATCTCATCACCCGCACGCTGGTGGACAGTTCGCGCGCGCTTGGCGCCCATATCGCGATCATGGGCGGCGTCGGCGGCGTGCTCTCGGCCTTTATGAATAATGTGGCCGCGCTGGCGCTTCTGATGCCCGTCGATATTCAAACGGCGCGAAAGGCGGGGCGGGGGCCGGGGCTTTCGCTGATGCCCTTAAGCTTCGCCACGATCCTTGGCGGTATGGTCACCCTCATCGGCACACCGCCCAACATTATCATCGCCGGGATCCGGGAGGATGCGCTGGGCGAGAGTTTCGCGATGTTCGATTTCGCGCCCGTGGGCGGTGTCGTGGCCATCGCAGGGCTCGCGTTCGTGGCCCTTGTGGGCTGGCGACTCATTCCGCAGGGGGAGACAGCCGATGCCGCGGGCGCAGCGATGGAAGAGATTTCAGCCTATCTCGCCGAACTCACCATCCCCGAGGGATCGAAGCTGATCGGGCAGCGGCTTTCGGAACTTGACGAGGCGGCAGAGAAAAACGACGTCGCCATCCTTGGCCTCGCGCGCGGTGGCAAGCGGCTCTATGGCCGCCAGCGCAACACGCCGCTCGCGCCGGGTGATGCGCTGGTGATCGAGGCGGTGCCCGATGCGCTGGACGAGTTTCGCGCCGCCCTAAGCCTCGATTATGCCGAGAAACAGCGCGAGGATCTGCTCCGAGCCGAGGGCGCGGGCGTGACGCTTGTGGAAGCCGTGGTGCCCGTGGGCGCGCGCATTGCGGGCAAGACGGCACAGGCCATCGGGCTTTCCTGGCGCCGGCGCACAGTGCTTTTGGGCGTCGCGCGCCAGGGGCGGCGGATCACGAGCCGGGTTCGGAAGACCGTGGTGCAGCCCGGCGATATCCTCCTTCTCCTTGTGCCCGAGGGCGCGGAGCGGGATGTGGCAGACTGGCTTGGCACCCTGCCGCTCGCCGATCGCGGGCTCGCGGTGACCGACAGCTCGAAAGTCTGGCTGGCGATCGGGATCTTTGCGGGCGCGGTGATCGCGGCCTCGTTGGGGCTGATCTACCTGCCTGTGGCGCTGGGCATCGTGGTGGTGGCCTACGTGCTGGCCCGCGTGCTGCCGCTTTCGGAGCTTTATGCGCATATCGAATGGCCCGTGGTGGTGCTTCTGGGCTCGATGCTTCCCCTTGGCGCCGCGCTTGAGGCGTCGGGCGGCACAGAACTGATCGCCGGCTGGCTGGTCACTGCCACCGAGGGGCTGCCCGCCTGGGCGGTTCTGACGGCACTGATGGTGGTGACGATGACGCTTTCGGATGTGCTCAACAACACCGCCACCGCGATTGTCGCCGCGCCCGTGGGGATCGAGATGGCGCGCGCGCTGGGCGTTGATCCCGACCCCTTCTTGATGGCGGTGGCCGTGGCGGCTTCCTGCGCCTTCCTCACGCCGATTGGGCACAAGAACAACACACTGATCCTTGGGCCCGGGGGCTACCGGTTTGGCGATTACTGGCGGATGGGGTTGCCGCTGGAGATTTTGGTGGTTGCGGTTTCTATCCCCGCGATCCTCGTGTTCTGGCCGCTTTGAGCCCAGGATTTATAACCAAAAATCGGACCTAGCGGAGATGCGCGCGCGCGGCGCGTCGAATTGCTCGGGTGAGATCTGAAAGGGCCGCTTGTCCGGCGCGGGTGGCGATCCAGTATAGCGGCGTGTATAGCGGGCGATCGGGCGCGAGCGCAATCAGCCGCCCATCGGCGAGCGCTTCGGCCACCAGCGCCTCGGGGTTCATCCCCCAGCCAAGGCCAAGGCAGGCGGCCTCCACAAAGGCGGTGGACGACGGCAGGCGGTGTCCGGGCAGGCGCAGCCGCGCGCCGGCAACCTCTGCCGCCCAATCGCCCTGCAGCCTGTCTTTTTCGCTGAAGATCAGGGCAGGGGCGGTGCGCAGCGCCTCTACCGTTACTCCATCCGGAAACCACTGCGCCGCAAAAGCCGGGCTGGCCGTGGCCACGTAGCGGAGCGCGCCAAGGGGCGTCGTGGTGCAGCCCTGCACGGGGCCGGGATGGCCGGTGATCGCTGCGATCACGTCGCCCGCACGCAACAGATCGGCAGAGTGATCCTGATCGTCGATCACAATCTCATAGAGAAATCCGGGCGTTTCGGCGAGCGGCGGCAGGAACCAGGTGGCCAGACTATCGGCATTCACCGCGATCCGGAGCGCAGTGGCCCCACTCGCGCGGCCGCCGAGATCACGCGCGAGATCCCGTTCCAGCAACGCCACCTCTTCGGCGTGGCGATAAAGCCGTTGCCCGGCTGCGGTGGGCCGGCAGGGCTTATCGCGTACGATCAGCACCGCGCCTGCGCGATCCTCCAGCGCGCGAATGCGCTGCGAGATCGCCGATTGCGTGAGCCCCAGGGCGTTGGCAGCACCCTCGAAACTTCCGGTTTTCAGAACCGCCGAGAGGGCGCGGAGATGGGCATAGTCAAGCATCAGATCTGCTAATCAAACATCATCAAGATGAATTTGCGTTATGCCTTGCAATCCGTCAAATCCGGCTGGCCTGAACAGGAGGGCCCATGACCGCTGCATTCCCCGCCGGCTTCGCACTAGGCTTCAGCCTGATCCTCGCCATCGGCGCACAGAACGCTTTCGTGCTGCGCCAGGGGCTGCGGCGGGCGCATGTGTTCTGGGTGGTTCTGACCTGCGCGACGTCTGACGCTCTTCTTATCACCGCCGGCGTGGCGGGGTTTGGTTGGATCGTTCAGGCCGCTCCCTGGATCACGCCGGTGATGACATGGGGGGGCGCCGCCTTCCTCACCATCTATGGCGCACTGAGCTTTTGGCGCGCGGCGCGGCAAAGCGAGGCGCTGGAGGCGGCCCAGAGCGGCGCAGGCTCGCTGCGCGCGGCACTTCTGACTTGCCTCGCGCTGACTTGGCTGAACCCGCATGTTTATCTCGACACGGTGGTTTTGCTCGGCTCGATTTCCACCCAATACGATCCCCTTGCGGCCGCGTTCGGGGCCGGGGCGGTTCTGGCGAGCTTCACCTTCTTCTTCACGCTTGGCTACGGGGCGCGGCTTCTTGCGCCGCTCTTCGCGCGGCCTGCGGCATGGCGGGTACTCGATGCCATCATCGGCTGCGTGATGTGGGCTATCGCCGCGAAGCTCTTGCTGATGTAGCGGGCATCGGGCATGCCGGGCCCATGGCACCGCGCGAAGACCGGCCGCTGGCCGGCATACTCTGGATGCTCGTCACGGGCGTGAACTTCGTGGCCGTGACGGCGATCGTGAAACATGTGGGTGATGGACTTCCAGCGGCGCAATCGGCCTTTCTGCGCTATCTTCTGGGGCTTGTCTTTCTGATCCCGATGATCCGCCCGATGCTGGCGGCGCGGCTTAGCCGCCAGCAGCTTGCGCTCTTTGGCTGGCGTGGGCTGGCCCATGGGCTTGGCGTGATGCTGTGGTTCTACGCGATGACGCGGATCACCATCGCCGAGGTGACAGCGCTCAACTACCTCAATCCGGTGTACGTGACGATCGGCGCGGTGCTCTTTCTGGGCGAACGTATCGCGGCGCGCCGCCTTCTGGCCGTGGCCGCGGCCTTCCTCGGCGCGATGATCATCCTGCGCCCCGGGTTTCGGGAGCTGGATCTTGGCCACATCACGATGCTGGGCACGGCGGTGCTCTTTGGCGCGTCGTACCTTCTGGCCAAACGGCTTTCGGGCGAGCTGAGTGCGGCCGTGATCGTGGGATTTCTGTCGATCACGGTCACGGTTGTGCTTCTGCCCTTCGCCGCGGCTGTGTGGGTCACGCCCACGTTAGCGCAGCTGGGCTGGATCTTCGGTGTCGCCGTCTTTGCCACGGCCGGGCACTATACAATGACGCTGGCCTTTGCGGCTGCGCCGGTAACGGTGACTCAGCCCGTGACATTCCTTCAGCTTCTCTGGGCAATTCTGCTCGGCTGGCTGGTGTTTGATGAGGCGGTGGATGGCTGGGTCGTGCTGGGCGGCGCGGTGATCCTTGCGGCGGTGAGCTTCATCACCTGGCGCGAGCATGTGCAGAAGCAGCGCGCAGTGACGCCGGTGGTGAATGAGACGAAGGTTTGAGGGGAAGGGCGCGGAACAAGGCCGCAGGCCGCCGCGCCATCGACGGGCCGTCCCGCGGCCTGTCGATTTGCTGATGCAGACGCATCGGGGCGGCTCTTGCGGGCTTGCTGCGATAAAGCGCACCGACCAACCGGTTGTTCGACAGCCCCCGGCCCGCCGATGGCGCAGCTCTGCGCGAAGACCGAAAAGTCTATCCCCGCGGGTTCAAAAGCTTCGTCAGCACGCTGTCCTTCGTGATCTGACCCAGAACCGCGCCGTCATCCACCACCGCGACGGGCTGGCCAGTCTGGCGCACGATCTCCATCACAGCCTGGATCTCGGTCTCCGGCCCCACATGCGCGCCGGTCTCCCCTGCGCGCGGCTCCATCACATCGCGGGCGCAAAGCACGCCGAGCGGATTCATCTCGGCCACGAAATCGGCCACGTAGTCCGAGGCAGGGGCCGAGAAGATCTCCCGCGGCGTGCCGCACTGCACAATCCGCCCGCCCTCCATGATCGCGATCCGGTTGCCGATCTTGAACGCCTCGTCCAGATCGTGGCTGACGAAGATGATTGTGCGCTTGAGCCGTTCCTGCAGATCGAGAAGCTCATCCTGTAGCCGGTTGCGGATCAGCGGATCGAGCGCCGAAAAGGGCTCGTCCATCAGCAAGATCGGCGCGTCGGTCACAAAGGCGCGGGCCAGGCCCACGCGCTGCTGCATGCCGCCGGAAAGCTCGCCCACCTTGCGATCCGCCCAATCGGCCAGCCCCACAAGTGCAAGCTGCTCTTCCACCTTTGCCCGCCGCTCCGCGCCACTCATCCCGCCCAGTTCGAGCCCGAGCCCCACATTGTCGCGCACCGTGCGCCATGGCAGAAGGCCGAACTGCTGGAACACCATCGCGATCCGGCTGAGTCGCAAGTCGCGCAGCGTGGCCTTGCCTGCATGGGTGACCGAGATCATCGCATCGCCGTCGTTCACCCGCACTTCGCCGCGCGCCACCGGATTCAGCCCGTTCACAGCGCGTAGGAGCGTGGATTTGCCGGAGCCCGAAAGGCCCATCAGCACCACGATTTCGCCTTCGGCCACCTCAAGCGAACAGTTATGCACGCCCAGGATCTGGCCGGTCGCCGCCTGAATTTCGGCGCGGTCCTGGCCCGCATCCATCAGGGGCAGCGCCGCCTCCGGCTTATCGCCGAACACGATGGAGACATTATCGAATGCCACCGCGCTCATGACCGGTCCACCCGCAGCATCCGATCGAGCATGATGGCCACAACCACGATGATGAACCCGCTTTCAAAGCCAAGCGAGGTGTTCACCTGGTTGAGCGCGCGCACCACCGGCACCCCCAGCCCATCGGCGCCCACAAGGGCCGCGATCACCACCATGGAAAGCGAGAGCATAATCGTTTGGTTCAGCCCCGCCATGATCTGCGGAAAGGCGTAGGGCAGTTCCACCTTGAACAGCGTCTGGCGCGGCGTGGCACCAAAGGCCTGCGCGGCTTCGAGAAGTGGTTTGGGGGTGGATGTGACGCCAAGATGCGTCAACCGGATCGGGGCAGGAAGGACGAAGATCACCGTGGCGATGAGCCCCGGCACCATGCCGATCCCGAAGAATACGATGGCCGGGATGAGATATACGAAAGTCGGCAGCGTTTGCATCAGATCCAGCACCGGCCGCATTGCGCGGTAAAGCCGGGGGCGGTGCGCCGCCGCAATGCCGATCGGCACGCCTACGCCCATGCATACCACGCAGGCTGAGAGCACCAGCGTAAGGCTTTCGGTCGTCTCCTCCCAGTAGCCCTGGTTGAGAATGAAGAGAAAGCCAAGCGCCACGAGCGCGCAGGTCTTCCACGAGCGCTGCAGCGCCCAAGTGAGCGCGACGAAGGCGGCGACGATCAGGAGCGGATGCGGGGTTTGCAGCACCCAGAGCACCGCATCGATCAGCGCCTCCATCGCATCGGAAAGCCCATCAAAGAACCACGCGCCGTTGGCTTGCAGCCAGTCAAACCCGTCTGCTGCCACGCGGCCCACGGGGATTTTCGTATCGGTCAGCCAGTTCATGCGGATGAGCCGCCTTTCTCGGGGGAAAGCGCGCCATTGGCGCGCCAGTCAGACATGGCGCCGCCCGGCGCCGCTGCGATGCCTCCGGCGTGCACGTTTTCGAACAGAAGACGGCCCGCCGGAGGGACGGGTCAGAGCCCGAGCGCAGTCTTTACGGCGGGCAGGCCCTCGGCACCATCTTGCGTTGTCACGCCCGCAAGCCAGCCGTCCAGCGCGCCTGGGTTGGCGGTGAGCCAGGCGGTTGCGGCGGCGGCGGGATCTTCCCCATCATCGAGGATTGCGCCCATGATCTCGTTCTCCATCGCCAGCGTAAACTCGAGATTTTCCAGGAACTGGCCGACATTGGCGCATTCCTCGACGAACCCCGCCGATGTGTTGGTGAAGACGGTTGCGCCGCCCAGGTTGGGGCCGAACCAGTCATCCCCGCCCTCAAGATAGGTAAGATCGAAATTGGCGTTCATCGGATGCGGCTCCCACCCGAGAAACACGACGGGCTCCTCGCGGCGGTCGGCGCGGGCGACTTGGGCGAGCATTCCCTGTTCCGAGCTTTCCACCACCTCGAAGCCGGAAAGACCGAAGGCGTCAGCCGCAATCATGTCCATGATCAGGCGGTTGCCGTCATTGCCGGGCTCGATGCCGTATATCTTGCCCTCTAGCGCTTCGGATTGGGCCGCGATATCGGCAAAGCTCGCGATGCCAAGTGCGGCCGCCGCGGCATTGGCCGCAAGCGTGTACTTTGCGCCTTCGAGGTTGGCACGCACCGTATCCACCGTGCCGGCTTCTCGATATGGCGCGATATCTGCTTCCATCGTGGGCATCCAGTTGCCGAGGAACACATCCACATCGCCATTGGCGAGCGAGGTGTAGGTCACCGGCACCGAGAGCACCTTGATATCGGTCTCGTAGCCAAGCGCCTCGAGCATAACGGTCGCGGCAGCGGTCGTCGCGGTGATGTCCGTCCACCCGACATCGGAGAAGGTGATGGTTTCGCAATCGGCAAAAGCGGCCCCCGCGGCAAGGCTTAGGGCCATGGCGGACAGTGTGGATTTCAACATGAGGTCTCCCCGAGGTTTTTGTTGATTGACGGGTCAATTAAAAACCCGCAATGCTCTCAGCGGTCAAGGCCAGTACAGGAGGCCCCGAAATGCCGAAGATTGGGATGGAGCCTATCCGACGCGACGCGCTTGTAAAGGCGACGATCGCGGAGGTGGGCGCGCGCGGGTCGCTCGACGTGACGGTGCGGGATATCGCGCGGCGCGCCGGTGTTTCGAGCGCGCTGGCTCATCATTACTTCGGCGGGAAGGAGCAGATTTTCCTTGCGGCCATGCGCCAGATCCTTTCGGAATTCGGCGGCATCGCCCGGCGGGAACTGGCTGGGGCACGGGGCCCGCGGGGGCGAGTGGATGCGATTGTGGCCGCGAGTTTTGACCCGGCCTGTTTTGCGCCGCCGGTGATCCGCGCCTGGATGACGTTTTACGCCCGCGCGCAGGACGAGGCAGGCACGCGGCGGCTTTTGCAGATTTACCAGCTCAGGATGCGTTCGAACCTGGCCTATGGGTTTCGCGGCCTTGTCGCATCGCCCCGACAGGCTGCGGAGATCGTGGCAGCCGCGATTGACGGGGTCTACTTGCGTGCGGCGGTTTCGGGCACCGGCGGGCCGCAAGAGCTTTCCGCCCTGATTAACGCACTTGTGGGGGCCGAACGATGAGCGCGCAGCCCTCCCGCCTTGCGCAGCCCGCGGCCAGCCACTTCGTTGCCGGCGCACCGCTTGAAGATGCTGGAGGCGCGGTTTTCGAGAGCCGCTACCCGGCCACCGGGGAGGTGATCGCTGAGCTTCACGCCGCCACGCCAAAGGTGATAGCGGCCGCGCTTGCGGCGGGCGATGAGGCGCGCGCGGATTGGGCCGCGATGCCGGGGGTAGAGCGCGGGCGCATCCTGCGCCGCGCGGCCGAGATCATGGGCGATCGCAACCGCGCGCTTTCCGAGCTTGAAACGCTCGACACCGGCAAGCCGCTGCAGGAAACGCTCGTGGCCGATGCCGCAAGCGGGGCGGACGCGCTGGAATACTTCGGCTGCCTCGCCGCGGATCTTCGGGGCGAGACGATGGGGTTTGGTGGCGACTTTGCCTATAGCGCGCGGGTGCCCCTTGGCCTTTGCCTTGGGATCGGTGCGTGGAATTACCCCATCCAGATTGCTTGCTGGAAGGCTGCACCCGCGCTTGCCGCGGGCAACACAATGATCTTCAAGCCGTCGGAGGAAACGCCGCTTTCTGCGCTCAAGTTTGCCGAGATCCTGGCCGAGGCCGGGCTGCCGCCGGGCGTGTTCAACGTTGTGCAGGGAGGGAGCGATGTGGGGGCTGCGCTTCTTGGCGATCCTCGGGTTGCCAAGGTATCGCTCACCGGATCGGTGCCTACGGGCCGCAAAGTGGCCGCCGCAGCCGGAGCGGGACTCACGCCGGTAACGCTTGAGCTTGGCGGCAAATCGCCCCTGATCGTTTTTCCAGACGCTGACATGGATGCGGCTGTATCGGGCGCGATCCTCGGCAATTTCTATTCGTCCGGGCAGATCTGCTCGAACGGGACGCGCGTTTTCGTGCATCGCGATGCGCGGGACCAGTTCCTTGGCCGGCTGACGGAAAGGTTGGCTCAGGTCGTAATGGGCGATCCACTGGATGAGGCGGTGAATTTCGGCCCGCTCGTGAGCGCCACGCAAAGGGCGCAAGTGCTTGACTATATCGCGAAGGGCCTGGCCGAGGGCGCGACGCTCGTGGCCGGCGGCAAGGCGGCCGGTCGGCCGGGCCACTTTGTGGAGCCGACCGTGTTCGCCGATGTGCGCGACGACATGATAATCGCACAGGAAGAGATCTTCGGCCCCGTGATGGCAGTGCTTGACTTCGAGGATGAGGCAGAGGTGATCGAGCGCGCCAATGCCACCGACTTTGGCCTTTCGGCAGGCGTCTTTACCCGCAGCCTGACGCGGGCACACCGTGTGGTGGCGCGGCTGAACGCGGGCACCTGCTGGATCAACACCTATAACCTTACGCCCGCGGGGATGCCCTTCGGCGGCATGAAGGCTTCGGGCTTCGGGCGCGAGAACGCCCGCGCGGCGCTCGAGAGCTACACGCAAATCAAATCCGTTTATGTGGGCATGGGGTTTGTCGATGCGCCCTATTGAGAGGCATTTTTGATGGAGGCCGACTTTGTTGTCGTCGGCGCCGGTTCCGCTGGCTGCGCGCTGGCCTACAGGCTCAGCGCGGCGGGCGCTTCGGTGATCGTAATCGAGGCAGGGGGCAGCGATGCGGGGCCCTTCATCCAGATGCCCGGTGCGCTCAGCTACCCTATGAATATGGCGCGGTACGACTGGGGGTATCAAACCCTGCCAGAGCCTGGCCTGGGCGGACGTCGGTTGGCCTGCCCGCGCGGGAAGGTGATCGGGGGATCGAGCTCGATCAACGGAATGGTGTACGTTCGGGGCCACCCGCAGGATTTCGCGGCATGGGAGGCCCTTGGGGCGACGGGCTGGGGCTATGACGACGTTCTGCCATACTTCAAACGGATGGAGCATTGGCACGGCGCAGCGTGCGCGGTGCGCGGCGCCGACGGGCCGGTGCACGTCACCCAAGGGGCGGGTACGAACCCGCTGGTGCAAGCCTTTCTCAAAGCAGGGCAAGAGGCGGGTTATCCGCTGACTCCAGATTACAATGGGGCGGACCAAGAGGGGGTCTGCGCTGGACAGGCCACAATCTGGCGGGGGCAACGGTGCTCTGCCGCGCGAGCTTATCTGCGCCCTGCGTTGCAGGACGGCAGATGCAGGCTGGTGCGGGGCGATGCCCGGCGCGTGGTGATCCGAGAGGGCCGCGCAGTTGCGGTGGAAATCGCGGCTGGCGGCCCGGTGACGAAAATCGCGGCCCGGCGCGAGGTGGTACTGGCGGCGGGCGCGATCAACAGCCCGCTTCTGCTCATGCACTCGGGCATCGGGCCCGGTGCGCATCTGGCCGAGCATGGGATCAGCGTTGTGGCCGATCGCCCGGGGGTGGGCGAAAATCTGCAAGACCATTTGGAGCTTTACGTGCAGGTTGCCGCTGCTGCGCCTGTATCGCTCTACCGTTACTGGAACCCTGCCGGGAAGGCCTACGTGGGGCTGAACTGGCTTCTCACCCGGGGTGGGCCCGGCGCCTCAAACCAGATCGAGGCGCTGGCATTCCTGCGCTCGGGGCCGGACGTGCGATATCCGGACGTGCAGTTTCACTTCATTCCCATTGCTGTGCGCTATGACGGGCGGGCTGCTGCGGAGGGGCATGGGTACCAGATCCATACCGGCCCGATGCGCTCAAAGAGCCGCGGGCATGTGCGACTGGGGCCCGACAATGCGCCGGAGATTTTCTTCAACTACATGAGCCACGCCGATGATTTCCCGGACTTTCGCCGGGCAATTGCCATGGCGCGACAGGTGGCCCAGCAGCCCGCCCTCGCGGCGCTGTCACGCCACGAGATTCTGCCGGGCAGTGGGGCGCAGAGCGATGCAGAGTTGGATGCGGCGATCCGCGAACACGCCGAGAGCGCCTATCACCCTTGTGGCACCTGCCGGATGGGGGACCGAAGTGATCGGCATGCGGTGGTGGATCCCGAAACGCGTGTGATCGGGGTAGAGGGCCTGCGGGTCGCAGATTCATCAATCTTCCCCCAGATCACCAATGGCAACACAAACGCGCCTTCGATCATGGTGGGCGAAAAGGCAGCGGACCATATCTTGGGGCGCGGCGTTCTAACGGAGCCGCCGGCAGAAGCAGCGATGGCCTGAGCCCTGGCCAGTGCCGTGGACACAGCGGGCCCTAGCGCCTAAACGGGCGGAGATGACCGACGATGCGCTCGCCCTTGGAACCCGTAAGGCCCTGCCAGACGCCCTGCGCGTACTCGCCAATGCGCTGCCGCGTTCGGGCTGGGAGGCGGATCCAAACTTCGATGGTCTCACCCGTTTCTGGCTAGGCAGCAATTTTATTTTCCGAAACGTTCTCAATATGTTGCGCAACGATGCTCAACATCGCTTGGATGGCGAGATGTCGCCCGAGCGCCACCTGCGCGAAACCGAGCGCTCTGCCGGGTTTCTGCTGAACCAGCTTCACGGCCACCACCGGATCGAGGATCAGCACTATCTTCCGCAGCTCGTTGGCCGCGACGCCTGGCTTGGGCGCGGCTTCACGTTGCTTGACGCCGGTCACAACGCGCTCGATGGCCATATTCACGCCATGGCTGAGACGGCGAATACCTACCTGCGAGCAAATGAACGTGATGCAGTGAGGAACAGCCTTGGTGCATTGCATCGGGCGCTGGCGGCCTTCGAGAGGTTTCTCGATCGGCACCTGACCGATGAAGAAGATCTGGTCGTACCAGTGATCCTAACCTATGCGCCAAACCTGCGGTAGCGGCGGCGGATCGTGGCAGAGATTCTGGGCCTTATCATCCACCTTCATCGGGCGGTCGCACGCCGCGAGCATGTGAACAGATTGCGTGCAGCGCTGCCGGTGCCTTCGGAAATCTTGCCCGCCGTCGACGCCAAATTGGCCGATCCGGCAGAAATGGCACGCTACGATCCTTCGCTCGGTCGCCACCCGCGCTACCCGTTTCCGCTGAGCGACACCGAGATCGCAGTGACCCTCAGCCACCGCCAGGCCTGGGCGCGGATCATCGCTGCAGGGGCGGCTGCAGGGCTTGTCGTGGAGGATGATGTTGTCTTTGATCCCGCACTG
Source organism: Pseudomonadota bacterium (assembly GCA_039208375.1). Taxonomy (GTDB): domain Bacteria; phylum Pseudomonadota; class Alphaproteobacteria; order Rhodobacterales; family Rhodobacteraceae; genus JANQPC01. The sequence continues at coordinate 15,311 of JBCCRC010000051.1, forward strand.
ATTGGCCCGGCACTGGATCTCGCCCGAGATAATCTGACAGACGACCTGCTGATCCGACTGCCCGACAAGGAGCGCGAGCGGCCCGGGCAGGTGATTGGCGAACACAGCGGGCTGCGCCTCTTTGCCCCGCGTGAAACAGGGCTCGGGATGCAGGCCCAGATCGTCGGCCGGGGCGCAGCAGCGCGGCTTTTGGAGATCACCGAGCGCTTCGACCGCCCGGTCGACACAACGATCCAGATGACGTGGGAAACGGGGTTGCAGCCACTGACGCTTTTGCCCCCTGTCGTGCGCGATATCTCCAATGAGATGGGGGGCAGCACCCTTCAAAAGCGGGGGCGTGGGCCTTTGGAGCGGCTTCGGGCTGAGCTACTGCGCGCCCGCTATCGCGCCCAGGTGGCGCGGGCGGCGCGAGGGTAGGGTGGGCGCATTTACCGTTCAATGAGCGGGCGCGCGCGCCGCCGCGCAAATCGCCGCCCTGCAGCGTAAGCCGCTGGACCCGCGCGGCGCCATGGGCCATACCATCCCAAAACACGGCAGGAGTATCGGCTGATGGGCATTCTCAACACTCTATTGCGTGCCGTAACTTGGTGGAATGACCAAACGATCGGCACCCAGATTTTCACGTGGCGCAAAGGCAAGCGCGTGGGCGAGGACGATCAGGGCAATGTCTTCTATGAAAATGCCGATGGCAGCCGCCGCTGGGTGATTTTTAATGGGGAAGCTGAGGCCAGCCGCATTGCGCCCGAATGGCACGGCTGGCTGCATCGCACCTGGGATGAGCCACCCACCAAAGCGCCCCCGCCGAAAAAAAAGTGGGAGAAACCGCATCAGGAAAACCTGACGGGCACCGCGCTGGCCTACGCCCCGCCGGGCTCGATCCGGCGGGAAGAGCCCAAGGAGCGGTCTGACTACGAAGCTTGGCAGCCGGAATAGGGCAGGTATCATGGCAAGTCACACCTCTGAGGTGATCGTTGGCGGGGTGGTCATCGCCGCTGCTGCCGGATTTCTCGTATATGCCAGCCAATTCAGCGGCGTGGGCGGTCCGGCGGGGGCCTATGAGCTTTCAGCGCAGTTCCGCTCTGCCGAAGGCGTCACTGTGGGCACCGACCTGCGGCTTGCCGGAGTAAAGGTGGGCACGGTCACCGGGCTCGAGCTCAATCCCGAAACGTTCCGCGCCACCGCGCAATTCGCGATCGACGAGAACATCCTCCTGCCCGACGATACATCGGTTGTCGTTGCGTCAGAGGGGCTTCTGGGCGGCACATTTATCGAGGTTGTTCCGGGCGGATCGTCGTTTAACTACGAAGCTGGCGATGAGATCATCGATACCGAAAGCTCGGTTTCGATCATCTCGCTTCTCCTCCGCTTTGTTTCCGGGGCTGATGAATGAGGGCTTTCTGGATCTCCACGGCAGTTGCGGTTGCGCTGGCAGCGCCTGTGGCGGCGCAAGAGGGTTCGCAACTTCCCGTCTTTGGGCAGGAAAGCGAGAGGCGCCTGCCTACGGTGCGCGAGCGTGAAGTGACAGAACGTGCGCGGCCTGGAATCAACGTGGTCTCGCGCGCCGTCTTCGGCGTGCGGCCCATGCCGCGGCCCGGCGGCAACATAGCCGGTGCCGCAGTAGCCGAGATTGATGTGGCCGGCACCCAAGCGGCAGAGACCGTTGCTGAAGGTGAGGCACTTTTGCCGCCCGACTGGACGCCCGCGATTGACGATGTGGTGGGCACGATTTCCGAAGCGCCGCCTGTGATTGCCCCGAACGCCCCCGCCCTCACCGCCGCGCCGGAGCCCGAAGACCGCCCGGAAATGCTCTCGCCGCAAGTCGCGCAGGCCGAAGTGACGGGCGGCGGTATCGTCGCCCAGCCGCTGGATGCCCCTGCTGATGGTGACGTGATCATCCCATCGCCGTTTTCGCCCGACGCGGCGCCCGCCGCAGAAGGGGCAACCCCCTTGCCCATCTTCGATACCGATGCCGCGATTGCCGAGGTAGAGCTGGAAGAGCCTGCGGCACAGAGCGACCCCTCTGCCGAGGGTGACGTCATCACCAACCGTATCGTGTCGGAGCCGCTACAGCCGTTTTCCAGCGGCGTTTTGCAGCTGAACCCGCGGGCTGCGCCCGTCGTTGAAGTGGCCGGCGCGCCTGGCGCGGTGTTGCGGGGCCTTGATAAAGTGTCGGGCCAGGTGCGCGATATCGAACTCGCCGTGGGTGAAACAGTCGATCTCTGGCGGTTGAGCGTGTCCCTCGGCGAATGCCGCTACCCGGTGCAGAACCCATCCGGAAATGCCTTTGCGTGGCTTGAGATCGCGTCGCAATCCAGCGGCGATACCGAGTTTGCAGGCTGGATGGTGGCCGCGAGCCCGGCCCTGAGCGCGCTGGACCATCCGCGCTATGACGTCTGGGTCATCCGCTGCAACAACGTTTGAGGCGTGGGCACGGGCCCGGCCCCGGTGAAATCGCCCCGCGCCGCCAGAGCGGCATCAAGCCGGGCGCGATAGTCGGTGCGCGGGATCTCGATAGCGCCAAGACTTGCCAGATGCGCGGTTAGAAACTGCGCATCGAACAGCACGAAGCCGCCCTGCCGCAACCGGTCCACCAAGTAGGCCAGCGCGACTTTCGAGGCATCGGTGCGCCGCGAAAACATACTTTCGCCGAAAAAGGCCGCGCCGAGGGAAACGCCGTAGACGCCGCCCACCAGTGCCGCATCCTCCCAAACCTCCAGCGAATGCGCGCGGCCCCGGCGAAAGAGGGCGGCGTACAGCCGCCGGATCGTGGGGTTGATCCAGGTTTCCGGCCGGTCCGCGCAGCCATCGATCACGCCTTCGAAATCGCGATCTACCGTGACGGTGAAGCGCCCGCTGCGGATCGTGCGGCGGAGCGAGCGCGAGATATGAAAGCCATCAAGGGGCATGACGCCGCGTTCATGGGGATCCACCCAGAACACTTCATCATCATCGCGGCGTTCAGCCATCGGGAAGATGCCCGAGGCATAGGCCTGAAGGAGAAGCTCGGGTGTAAGATCGCGGGTCATGGCGGGGGTGTCGTTTGACAGTATCGTAGTGGGGTTTGTAACGCGTTCCAACAGGTTAGAGCATGGACGCTAAGGTCGCCCGCCGCAGGCGTAATGTTCGGAGTGTTTGCGTTTCATCTCGGCGCGCAACGAATTGGAGCGGAAGGCCCGTTGCACCATCGACGGGCCTGCCGCCGCGCGCCGGATCGGGCAGGCTCGGCGCTAGCCCAGATTGTGTTCCAGCCAGCCTTCGAGCCAGTGAATGTCATAGTTCCCGCGCAGTATGGCATCTTCCTCGAGCAATGCGTGGAAGAGCGGGATCGTCGTATCGATCCCGTCGATGATCAGCTCGCCCAGGGCGCGGTTCAGGCGCGCAAGCGCCTCGGGCCTGTCACGCCCGTAGACGATAAGCTTGCCGATCAGGCTGTCATAGTAGGGCGGGATCGCATAGCCGTCATAAAGCGCGCTATCCATCCGCACGCCGAGCCCGCCGGGGGCGTGATACTGGCTGATCCGGCCGGGCGAGGGCGCGAAATTCGGCAGCTTTTCGGCATTAAGCCGCACCTCTATGGCGTGGCCGCTCAGCTCCAGGCTGTCTTGCGTGAACTCCATCGGTTCGCCCGCGGCGACGCGGATTTGCTCACGTACGAGATCCACGCCGAAGATTGCCTCGGTCACAGGGTGTTCCACCTGGAGGCGGGTATTCATCTCAATGAAGAAGAACGCGCCGTCCTCGTAGAGAAATTCGATGGTGCCGGCGCCGATATAGTTGATCGAGGCCACGGCATCGGCGCAGATCTTGCCGATTTTAGCGCGGGTCTCGACATCGATCGCAGGGCCGGGCGCCTCTTCGAACACCTTTTGGTGGCGGCGTTGCAGCGAACAGTCGCGCTCGCCCAGATGCACTGCGTTGCCTTTGCCATCGCCGAAGACCTGGATCTCGATATGGCGCGGCTTACCAAGGTATTTTTCGATGTATACCTCGTCATTTCCGAAGGCCGCCTTGCCTTCGGCGCGCGCGGTGCGGAATGCGGTTTCGAGGTCGGCTTCCGAGCGGGCGAGCTTCATGCCGCGCCCGCCGCCGCCCGCCGTGGCCTTAATGATCACCGGATAGCCGATTTCTGCCGCCACGGCCTGCGCGGCGGCATAGTCGGGCACCCCGCCATCGGAGCCTGGAACACAGGGCACGCCGAGGGCTTTCATCGTGTCTTTCGCGGTGATCTTGTCGCCCATCACCCGGATATGCTCCGCCGACGGGCCGATGAAGGTGATCTCGTGATCTTCGACGATCTGCACGAACTGCGCATTCTCCGAAAGAAAGCCATAGCCCGGGTGGATCGCCTGGGCCCCGGTGATTTCGCAGGCCGAGATGATCGCGGGCATTGAGAGGTAGCTTTGCGCGCTGGACGCAGGCCCGATGCAGACGCTTTCGTCAGCCATGCGCACATGCATGGCATCGGCATCGGCGGTGGAATGCACGGCAACGGATTTGATGCCCATCTCGCGGCAGGCGCGGATCACGCGCAGCGCAATCTCGCCCCGGTTGGCGATGAGGATCTTGTCGAACATGGCCGCGCCCTTACTCGACAATCATGAGCGGCGCCCCAAACTCCACCGGTGCGCCGTCCTCGACAAGGATGCGCTTCACGGTGCCGGCCTTGGGGGCGGGGATGTGGTTCATCGTTTTCATGGCTTCAACGATGAGAAGTGTTTGGCCCTCGGTCACCTTGTCGCCCACGCCCACAAAGGCTGCCGCGCCAGGTTCCGGCGCAAGATAGGCCGTGCCGACCATGGGGGATGGTACCGCGCCGGGGTGGCCCGCGGGATCGCCCGCAGAGGTGGGTTCCTCGGCGGCTGGGGCTGCGGGCATTGCCGGGGCCGCGGCGGCGGCCGACGCCGCCACGTGATGCGTAACGGGTGGGGCGGCAGGTGCGCCCCGGCTGACGCGCACATTCAGGCTGTCGCCTTCGCCGTAGTCGCGTTTCACCTGCAGTTCGGTGAGGTCGTTCTCGGTTAACAGTTCAGCAAGCGCCCGGATGAACTCGACATCTGTCTTGTAGGATTTGTCTGTCATGCACGCTCCTCACCCGCGCCCGGCAGCAGTTTCTGCCGGACGTTGCGCGCTTATACGCGAGGCGCATAGGGGAGAAAAGCGGTTGTGTCCCGTAATTTGGGCACCCGATCACCGGGCGCCGAATGGGACTAACGCGCGACGTCGACCGTTGCCGTGTCATAGGGCGTTTCGATCCGGCGCAGCGTTGCCACGCTGTCCTCGGCGCGCGCTGCCGGTTCCGGGGGCACGTCATAAAGCGCGCGAGCGCTTCGTTCCGACTGTATCGGGCCACTGCCATCGTCTGCTTCGGGTGCAACGACCGGCTCAGAGGCCGGGTTCAGCGCGGCTGTGCTTGTCTCGGGGGCACGCGTCTCGACCACGTCTTGCGGGCCCACACCAAGCTCACGTTCCCGGTCAAGCAGGCTGGCCTCAAATGCGGGCGGGGGCCCTGTCGGCGCATCCGGATTGGGCGGTAAAAAGCTGGGCCGCCCGGCATCAACCCCGCCATCGGTGGCCGTGGTGGCCTGCGTAGGCGAAATTGCAATCGCGGTGTCCGGTCGCCCGGAAGCTGCCGTGGGTGCAGCGGGCGTTTCGGCCGCCGTTGGCGCCGCATCAAGCCGGATTGTCAGTGCGTCGCGCACCTCACTCGGTGCACTGGGTGCCACGCTTGGCGCGGCGGCTGGCCCAAGGGGGGAAATCATCGTGTCACTCCAAAATCTAGCCCATCACCGGCATGACGCTACGCACCACACGGTGGAGAGAACGTTAAAGCCGCCGAGAATCATGCTCCGTGGTTAACAAAGCCGCCGGGTCATGGGCGGCGGCTTGACTGGGTGCGGCGCTTTGCTAGCGTGAGGCGTCGCGCCGCGTTGGCCCGCAAAATAGGAGCTTCCAATGGCACTAGACCGCCCTGTTCCGAACGATTTGTCCGCATTTTGGATGCCGTTCACGGCGAACCGCCAGTTTAAGAAAGCGCCGCGCATGTTTGTTGGCGCCGACCGGATGCATTACACAACTGCGGATGGGCGTGAGGTGCTCGATGGCACGGCGGGGCTCTGGTGTTGCAATGCCGGGCACAACCGGCCCCGGATCGTCGAGGCAATCCAGAAACAGGCGGCCGAGCTTGACTATGCTCCAGCCTTCCAGATGGGCCACCCCAAGGCATTCGAGCTCGCCACCAAGCTTTGCGACCTTGCGCCGGAACCCTTCGAACACGCGTTTTTTGTCAACTCCGGATCAGAAGCCGTTGATACCGCTCTGAAAATCGCAATTGCATATCACCGTTCGCGCGGCGAGGGCACGCGCACGCGCCTGATCGGGCGCGAACGCGGGTATCATGGTGTCGGGTTTGGCGGCATTTCGGTGGGCGGAATCGTCAACAACCGCAAGTTTTTCGGCAATCTCTTGAACGGCGTCGACCACCTGCCGCACACCCATATCCCGGAAAATGCCTTTACACGTGGCCAGCCCGAACACGGCGCACATTTGGCTGAAGAGCTTGAGCGGCTCGTAGCGCTTCACGGGCCAGAAACGGTGGCTGCGGTGATTGTGGAGCCGATGGCGGGCTCCACCGGCGTTTTGATGCCGCCGAAGGGCTACCTGGAGCGGTTGCGGGAGATCACGGCGAAACACGGGATCCTGCTCATTTTCGACGAGGTGATTACCGGGTTCGGGCGGCTCGGATCCTCCTTCGCAGCCGAGCATTTCGGCGTGATGCCCGACCTGATCACCTGTGCCAAGGGGCTTACGAACGGCGTGATCCCGATGGGCGCGGTACTAGCCACAGCGGAGGTGCACGACGCTTTCATGCACGGGCCGGAGCACGTTATCGAGCTCTTCCACGGCTACACCTATTCAGGCAATCCTATCGCCTCGGCCGCTGGCCTCGCGACGCTGGAAACCTACCGCGAGGATGATCTTTTCGCCCGCGCGGCCGAGATCGCACCTTATTGGGAAGACGCGCTCCATTCGCTGAAAGACCACCCCCATGTGATCGATATCCGCAACATGGGGCTCATCGGCGCCATTGAGCTCGAGCCGATTGCCGGGGAGCCGACCAAACGCGCGTTCTCGGCCTTTGTGGAGGCGTATGAGAGTAATATCCTTATTCGCACCACCGGCGACATCATCGCGCTGTCGCCACCACTCATTATTGAAAAGGCGCATATCGATACGTTGATCGGCACGCTGGGCGAGGTGCTCAAACGCACGCATTGAGGCTATTTGAGGTGGCGGATGTCGTTCGCATCTATCCGTGCCTGGGCGGCGGCGCGAAGGCCCCGCAGGCCCGCGCGCCCTGCCAGGCGGTGCTGCAACACTGTGGGCCAGCCGTGGCGCCGGGCGGCAAAGCGTAGCGTGGCGGCGCGGTTCTGAACCACCAGGCGCGCCAGTTCCAAAGGCCCGGGCTGCGCGGGCGGGTGGCCGCTTGGCACGTAGCCGTGGGCTGCTAGTCGGTCGCCCAGCCGTGCCTCGATCAGGCCGATCTCCTGCGGGCTCAGCTTCCGTTTCCACTGCGATGTCAGGCCGGGGTCGGGCGCGGCGTAGCTTGAGCGCTCCGGATAGCGGAGCATCTCCGGATCGTAGGGCACATCGAGATAGGCGCAGATCCGTGAAAGCTCGGCTTCGGGGGCAGCGATCAGCCGCTCATAGAACACTTCGAGCGGCATATGAGTTAGCCCCGGCGATCCTGCCTGCCAACTGTCTTCCGTGGCCATCCAATGGCTCGCGCCATGCCAGACATTGCCGGCCCAGCCCATGCCGATGGACGAGCGGGCCACATCGCGCGGATCGCGTTTCAGGTGGATCACCCGCGTGTGGGGGGCGAGGGCGACAAGCCGTTCCATCCCCCGGTGCAGCATCAGCACCGGCCATTCGGCATCTCCACGGATCTGCGCCACGAAGCCGCCAAACGCCTCCACGCCATCTGCGCCCGCGGGATATCTGAGCCCTGATGCCTTGAAGATCCGCCCGGCCTCTAGGGCGGGGCGATCATAGCGCCATCCTGTGCCGTCCCGCGCAAGATGGTCGACTAGAAAATCGCTCTCGCCCGGGCAGCGAAGCGCCGGGTGGCCATCCAGCATCAGCCGAAGAAGCGTCGTACCCGAGCGGAGCGCGCCATAAACAAGGGCTATCTTTTGGGGCATCGATAGGTGATCCGGCCGCGTCGGGCCCGCGGCCCGTCTTTTGCGGTTTTCCACTGCCCGCGTTTCCCGTCAAGATATCGTGTTCTGCCCCGCTGCCCGGGTCCGGTACGGGGCAGTGCCCCCGTGTGTGCCCATGCCTTGCCTCGGCCCCAGGAAGCAGGCAAGCGGGGCCCATGACGCTGCGCGCCTTTCTCGCCCAGAACGCCCCATTCCTTTCCGTCGGGATGCTGCTCACGTTCATGTCGAGCTTCGGGCAAACGTTCTTCATCTCGATCTTCGCGGGCGAGATCCGGCTGGCCTACGGGCTCAGCCATGGCGCCTGGGGTGGCATCTACACACTCGGCACCGGGCTTTCGGCGCTGGTGATGATCTGGGCCGGCGCGCTGACCGACAGGTTTCGGGTGCGTCAGATGGGGCCTGTGACGCTGATCGGGCTGGCGGTGGCCTGTGTGGGCATGGCGATCGGCAGTGCGGCCTGGCTCTTGCCGTTTCTCGTCTTCGCCTTGCGGCTGTTCGGGCAGGGGATGAGCCTCCATATCGCAACGGTTGCTATGGCGCGGTGGTTCGTGGCGGCGCGGGGGCGCGCGCTGTCAATCGCCACTCTTGGCGTCGCCCTCGGGGAGGCGCTGCTGCCGCTGAGTTTCGTGGCGTTGATGGCCTTTATTGACTGGCGGCTTTTGTGGCTTGTGGCAGCCGCGATCTGCCTTGCCGGCGTCTGGCCGGTTTGGCGGCTGCTGGGGCAGGAGCGCACGCCCCAACACCACGCCTCGGGCGCAGGCACGGTTGGCATGGGCGGACGGCACTGGGCACGGGGCGAGATGCTGCGCCATCCGCTGTTCTGGCTCATGGTGCCGGCGATCCTGGGCCCCGGCGCCTTCAACACCGCGTTCTTCTTCCACCAGGTGCATCTGGCCGAAACCAAGGGTTGGGCGCATGTGGAGCTTGTGGCGCTCTTCCCGCTCTATACAGCCGTCGCGGTGATGGCGATGGTGGGGTCGGGCTGGGCGCTGGATCGTGTGGGCGCCGCGCGGCTGATGACGTTTACGCAAATGCCGCTGGTGCTGGCCTACGTCCTTTTTGCCGCTGCCACCGGCACCGGCGCAATGATTGCCGGGTTTGTCTGCCTTGGGCTCGCCGTGGGGGCGCAGTCAACCCTGCCAAGCGCCTTTTGGGCCGAGGCCTACGGCACCGCCGCGCTTGGGGCGATCCGGGCGGTAATCATGGCGGTCATGGTGCTGGGCTCGGCGATCGGGCCGGGGATCACCGGGCTTGGGATCGACCTGGGCTTTGCACTCGAAGACCAGTTTCTCGCTATAGCGGCCTTTTTCGCGATGAGCACGGCGCTTGTGGCGCTTGGCGTCGCCCAAGCCCGCCGCGCGATGGGCGCGCCTGCCGTCCGGGACACTGCTTGAGAATTTTTGCCATGATGAAGGGCCCATCGGAGACCCGGCGGTTCACCCGGCGGCGAGTTGGTTGTGCTTGCGCGCGATGAACTGCTTTGCGGTTTCCACCGCGACGGCGGCATCGCGGCAATAGGCATCCGCGCCGATGGCCTTGCCGAACTCTTCGTTCAGCGGCGCGCCACCCACGAGAACGATATAATCGTCGCGGATGCCCTGTTCCTTCATAGCGTCGATCACAACCTTCATGTAGGGCATGGTCGTCGTGAGAAGCGCGGACATCCCGAGAATATCTGCCTCTTCGCGTTCGATTGCCTCAAGGTAGTTTTCGACCGGGTTGTTGATGCCCAGATCGACCACCTCGAACCCGGCGCCCTCCATCATCATCGACACGAGGTTCTTGCCGATGTCGTGGATATCGCCCTTAACCGTGCCGATCACCATCTTGCCCATGCGCGGCGCGCCGGTTTCGGCCAATAGAGGTTTCAGGATCGACATGCCCGCTTTCATCGCGTTGGCGGCCAGAAG
>JBCCRC010000052.1:0-25040 GCA_039208375.1 Pseudomonadota bacterium
ACGATCTTTCCCGTAAGCGACCGGCCCTTCAGGGGATGGTGCGCATCGATAACCACACCCGTTGCCGGATCAACGCCGCCCCAGAAGCTGAGCCCTTCGGTGGTGCAGACAACCTCGCCCGAGGCGTCTGCCGGAACAATGCTTTGGGGCATTCGGCCCGCCTTATCTGCCGCGCGACCGCGCAACGCTAAGCGTTTCCGCCCGCAGGGTCAAAACGGGCCAAGGCGCCCAAGCACAACGTGCGCGACAAGAATCCAATCGGTGATTGCGGGAAACGGATCGGAGCTCTCGCGTGAAAGTCATGGAAGCGAAAGACCGTGCGGTGCGTTGGTCGGAGTGGCGAGATTCGAACTCACGACCCCTGCCTCCCGAAGACAGTGCTCTACCAGGCTGAGCTACACTCCGACCGTGGCGTGCGGGTTACTCGTTGGGCGGCAGTTTGGCAAGGGGCCCGCGCGTGGAGGAGCGTAGCGTGCCGCGACCCGGCACGCCCTGCATCCTGCGATGCAGCGTTCGCGGCGAGGTGCCGGTTTCGGGGCGGGAGCGAGAGCGCAGAACGGGCGTGGTTTCTGACCGACCACCCACCGCCTCGCGCAGCACGATGTAGAGACCCGAAGCGATGATGATCAGTGCGCCGAGACCCGTTACTGCGTCGGGCAGTTCATCGAAGAAGAAATAGCCGTAAACCGCAGCCCAAAGGATCTGGGAATACTGCATCGGCGCCACCATCGCGGCATCGGCGGCCTTGTAGGCGGCGATCAGCATCAGCCCCGCAATGAACGCAAGCGCCGCCATCAGGCCAACCAGCCCCAGATGCTCGATCGGCATCGGGCGGTAGACGAAGGGCAGAAGGCAGGCCATCAGCACGAAGTTGGCCATCATCGGGTAGACGAGCAGCACCACGCTGCGCTCGTCGCGCCCGATCTTGCGCACGATAACAGATGCAAGCGCGCCGGATATCGCGGCGACCAAAGCGGCGAGGTGGCCCAAGCCGAACTCCCCCACGCCAGGGCGCAGCACCACAAGCACACCGATCAGGCCAACCGCCACCGCGCCCCAGCGATGGCCGCCCACCTTCTCACCCAAAATCGGAATCGACAGCACCGTGATGATCAGCGGCGCGGCAAAGATAATGGCATATACCTGAGCAAGTGGCAGAACGGAAAAGGCGTAGAAGGCCGATGATCCAGTGAGGATCGCGGCCAGGGTGCGCCCCGCCGTCCACCACGGGTGCGCCGGGATCAGCGTGCCCTTCGTGGCATCCCGCATCAGCATCAGAACCACGAGCGGAAAGGCGAAAAGCACGGAGAAGAAGATAATCTGAAAGGTCGCGTAACTCGCGCCAAGCGTTTTCACCACGACGTCATGGGTGGCGAATAGGCCGAAAGCGGCAATGGCGAAGGCCACGCCTTTGAGGTTGGCTTTTGCTGCGGGTGTCACAGGCCAGGATCCGGGGTTGCTTCGGCGACAGAAGCGCGGATGCCGAAGAAGGGCAAGGCCCGCGCGGCGCATGGCTGCTGCGCGCGGGCGGCAAGGCTCAGGCTTCGGGCAGCTGGATGATTGCCATCCGAACGATTCCATCGCTCAGCACCGTGGTGGTGTGGCCTTGGGTATCGGCCATCCGCCAGATGCCACAGGCGGTCAATTCGCGAGTGTTTCCATGCCCCGCTTCCACACGCACGTGGCCCTACACGCAGATGCCGATTTGTTCGCACAGAGACGGATGCTGCGCGCTACCCAGCCGGCCGGAAGCGTCAGAAACAGAACCTGCCCGGCCGCCATCGCCTTCGTGAGCCACATCTCGGGCGCGAGCGGTGCGAAATCGCCCATCTCCATCGGAAAGGCGCGATCCTAGACACGGGAAATTTCGTTCCCATCTTCCGTCAGGTGTAGATTCTTCACCGCGCTAAAGCGAGCTGTCGAGCGCCGCGAGGATGGCATCGCCCATCTCGGTTGTCGTCGCCGGGCTCGCGCCGTCGGATTGCAGCAGATCGGCAGTGCGGATGCCCTGGGCAAGCACGTTTTCCACCGCCGCCTCCAGCCGCGCGGCCTCTGCCCCTTCATCGAACGAGTAGCGCAGGGCCATCGCGAAGGAGAGGATGCAGGCGATCGGGTTGGCCTTGCCCTGCCCCGCGATATCCGGGGCCGAGCCGTGCACGGGCTCATAAAGCGCCTTGGGCCGGCCATTGGCCATTGGCGCGCCAAGCGAGGCCGAGGGCAACATGCCAAGGGACCCGGTGAGCATCGCTGCGAGATCGGAAAGCAGATCTCCGAACAAGTTATCGGTAACGATAACGTCGAACTGCTTGGGCCAGCGGGTTAGCTGCATGGCACCTGCATCGGCATACATATGGCTCAGCTCCACATCGGGGTATTCGGCATCGTGCACCTCTTGCACCACATCGCGCCACAGCACGCCGGATTCCATCACGTTAGCCTTTTCCATCGAGCAAACGGTGTTGTTGCGCCGCCGCGCCATTTCAAAGGCAGAGCGGGCGACGCGCGCGATCTCGCTTTCGGTATAGCGCTGGGTATTGATGCCCACGCGTTCGTTGCCTTCGTTGATGATGCCCCGAGGCTCGCCGAAATACACGCCCGACGTAAGCTCACGAATGATCATGATGTCGAGGCCAGAGACAACGTTGGGCTTTAGGGATGAAAAATCGGCAAGTGCGTCAAAGCACTGTGCAGGGCGCAAATTGGCGTAAAGATCCATCTCCTTGCGCAGGCGCAAAAGCCCGCGCTCGGGCTTCAGACTGAAATCGAGCGTGTCATATTTTGGCCCGCCGACGGCGCCAAGTAGAACCGCGTCTACCTCCTGCGCCATGGCCATGGTTTCGTCGGTCAGGGGCGTGCCATGGGCATCGTAAGCCGCACCGCCGACAAGGCTCTCAGAAACGGCGAAGGAAAGGCCACGATTCTCGCCAAACCAGCCGATAACGCGGCGCACCTCTCCCATCACTTCGGGGCCGATTCCGTCCCCCGCCAGAATAAGAAGCGTGCGATCGGTCATGGCGAAATCCCCCGTGCGTTTGTGCCCAGCCCGCCTATCGGGTTGGCCCAAGACGGTCAAGAAACCGCAGCGGTCTCGGGGCGCGAGAGGATAGGAACAAGCGCCTGCGCCAGCAGATCGAAAACGCGCGCCACCCGCGGAGTGCGCCGCATCGCTTGATGCGCCGTCAGCCAAACCGGCAGGGTTGGGATTGGTACGCCAAGATCAACCTCGCGCATCAAAGGGTCACGCGACGCTACGAATTTTGAGGCAAATCCAAGCCCGCAGCCGGCGCGCACGAGCTCCCAATACGTGGTCTGGCTATCGCAACGAACAGGGAAGAACTCACGGGTGACGTTCACGCCGGCATCGCGGAACCCGCGGATCAAGCGCTCTCCCCGATCGTAGCCAACGAACTCATAGCGCTCCAGCACTTCATCGGTCGCCACCGGCCCGATCCGGGCGAGATAGGCCTCAGTGCCAAAGAGCCCAAGTTCCACATCGCCCAGGTGGCGCGTGATCACATCAAGCTGTTCGGGCCGATACATCCGCACCGCGATATCGGCTTCGCGGAACAGAAGATTCTCGGCCTCGTCCGACGGCACGAGCTCCAGCGCCACATTAGGCAGCGATCGGCGAATATCCGCGAATATCTCAGGCAGCACATGATGGGCCATAAACACACTCGCGGTGATCCGCACAGTGCCCGACATTGCGCGACCCGCGCCGCCCACCTTGCGCACGATATCGCGCGCCGCAATCTGCATCGCGCGGGCCGGGGCGATTAACTCGGCACCCGCCTCTGTTAGCTCCATCCCCTTGGGTTTGCGGCGAAAAAGCGATGTTTCAAGCGCCAGCTCAAGCGCCTGAACCTGACGCCCAACAGTTGGCTGGCTGGTCTGCAACAGCCGCGCCGCCCCGGAAAGTGATCCGGTATCCGCCACGGCGAGAAAGGCGCGCAGCAACGTCCAATCGAGGGTTTCGGGGAGCGTAGCCATACAGAATTGAATACCCCTCAAACGAAATTTGCAAATTCCAATTCAGAAGTTAGTGCATGATGTTAAGGGCATTAACAACAGCGGAGAAGAACAATGTCCGGCACAGCCCTTATACTGGGCGCCAATGGCCGCTTCGGCTCACACGCCGCAGCCGCTTTCTGGAACGCCTGTTGGCATGTGAAAATCTTTGAGCGCGGGCGCGACGATCTGATCGAGGAGGCGCGCGGCGCCGATGTTATCGTCAATGGCTGGAACCCTGGCTACCCCGATTGGGCGCGCGCGGTGCCGCAGATCACTGAAGCGGTGATCGAGGCCGCCGCCGCCAGTGGCGCGACGGTCATCCTGCCCGGCAATGTCTATGTCTTCGGCGAAGATGCACCCGCCCGCCTGGGCGCCGCCACGCCCCATGCGGCCGAGAACCCGCTGGGTCAGGTGCGGGCCGAAATGGAGGCCGCCTATCGCAGCGCAGGTGTGCAGACGATTGTGCTGCGGGCCGGTGACTTCCTCGATACCGAGGCGTCTGGTAACTGGTTTGACAAGGTTATTGCGCGCGCGGCGCCAAAGGGGTGGTTGGAGTATCCCGGCCCCCTCGACGCACCACATGCGTGGGCGTACCTGCCAGATCTCGCGCGCGCGGCGGTGGCTCTGGCCGAGCGGCGGGCCGAGCTGCCGGCATTCACCGATGTGCCGTTTCCCGGGTACACCCTGACGGGCCAGGAAATCGCGCAGGCGGCGGCGGCGGCGCTGGGCCGCCCGATCGAAGCGCGGCAGATGTGCTGGCTGCCGATCAAGCTGGCGCGGCCCGTCTGGCCGCTTGCGCGGTATCTCGTTGAGATGCGGTATCTCTGGTCGAAGCCCCATTGGCTGGACGGGGCGCATTTCGATGCGCTGGTGCCGGATTTCGTGCCAACGCCGGTGCCACTGGCCCTACGGCGCGCCCTTCAACACCAGATCCACCCAGACAAGCCGATGGCGGGTGGCGCCGTCGCCAGCGCCGCCTAGAAGCTTTGCCTTGGGGTCGTCGGGGCCGGGCCAGAACACGCCCGTCCCGACGACCCGCCATGCTGCCGAGGGCAAAACGTAATCGACGCGCAGGTTGCCCGGCCCGCCGCCATCGTCACGCCAATTGACGGTATCAAGCGCAGGGTCGCCGCGATGCACCGCATTTGCGCCGCCTTCGCGCGCCGCCGCGATGCCGCCCGCGCTGGCTGGGCGGGGATCCTGCAATGCCGGGTGCGATAGCAATGCCCGCAGCGCCTCCGGGCGCCCGTCGCCATCCAGCGGATCGAGGTTGGCATCGCCCAGTAGAATGAAGGGGGCCTCGCCCCGCGCGCCGAAAGCACCCTCGAGGTGGCGCAACCAAAACGCAGCCTCGTCGTGGTTGCGCCGCCCGTTTCTATCTTCAGGCCCGTCAAACACCGGCGGCGTGGCGTGAAAGGCCCAAAGCTCAAAAGGCGTCGCAGCTTCGGGCGCCAGCGAGACGATCCAGTGAGATTTCGAAGACAGGCGCTGCACCTCAACCGCGCCAGTTCCAAGCGTATCGCCGGCGAGCAGATTCTCGGGAAGCGCGTGCCAAAGCAGATCAGAGTGATCGCGCACACCGGCAATCGGTATGTTGGAGAGGACCGCCATTCCGCCCTGCCCCGCAAAGCGCCCATAGCCCTGCGCATCGCGCGGTGTCCCAACGCGGCCATCGCCATCAAGATCAAGCCCGGTCGCCTGCCCGGCATTGGGCGCGGCGGCGAAACGATGCGGGTAGATCGCGCCGGCCTGCCCGAGCGCCTCGGCGAAGGCCGTCAGCGCGTGGCCTTCCGCATCGTAGTCCATGCCCGAGAGCACGATGACATCCGCCCCGACCTTTGCAATCACTGCCACGGCTACAGCGATATCCGCCGCGTCATCTTCGATGATATCGCGTAAGAGAAGGCCCGGGCCATCCCGCTGCAATTCGGTGTTGTAGAAGGCAATGCGCAGGGGCTCTGCCGCCGCTGCCGCCGCCCCTAGCGCAAGGATCAGGCCGCCAAGAGCGCCGCATCGTCGCCACCCGCATTCCGGCGGCGCTTTTCTTCGATCATCATCGCGATGCGCCCCATGGCGATGCCGCGCATGAAAAGCGATGCGGGAAGGAAGGCCCATGCCGTCACCGTCCAGATCAGTGTCTGCGGGTTTTCAAGCGAGACCGAGCCGAAGAGCGACGCGGCCGCCTTTATCACCGCCGGCATCAAGAATGGCAGAAGAAACCCTAACGCGATGTTAACCCTGGCATCCCGTTCGAGCCGTTCAACAACATCGCCACCCGCGGTTGGGTCAAACGTTGGCAGGTTCACCCAGACATTGAACGCGCCAGAGCGACTGGGCCAGCCCTTCAGACGCAGCACGATAAGGAAGACGGCAAGCGTCATTAGCGAAACGAGGTAGCTGATGCCCGCGGCGGTGCGCACAAGCGCGATGTGCTCACCGCTGGTGTCGGGGGGCAGCATAAGCACCACGAGGCGCACGGGGCTGTAGGGGAAATCGATGGCAGACCCGATGACCGCGCCGGTCATTTCAATGAATTGCGAAACGGGCGTCGGATCGAACTCGCCCCGCAACACCATCGTGAGAAGGAACACGGTGATGAAAAGCGACGCGAAACGAATACGATTGAAGGGCGGCGCATCGCGAAACTCCACGAGGCCGGGGTAGACGGTGGCATATTCGAAGACGATGAGTGCAGCGGCAAAGAGCGCCACCAGGGCCACGATCTGGGCCGCGTCCGAGTTCACACCTGGCAGAACGATCGAGGGCATCGCGATCAGCACGACAACCAAAAACGCGCGCAAAAGCGCCCCTGCCAGACGAGTAATCACCGCTCTCTGCCCCACTCGCATACCGTTCCTGGCCGGGGGCCGGCGGCTGCAATTCTCAATGGTTTCCGCCGATTGTGGCGAGTTGCCTTATTTTCGCCCAATTTCTGACAACTTTCATTTCGAGCAGCAAGTTAGGGTTAACCCTGCTGAAGGAGTGCGGCATTTTCGTGGACAAACTGGTGCGGCTTTGCATCATTTTCGGCGCGAAATACGGCAGTGCGCGCAAGAAAATCAACATCTTGTAGGGGGCGGCACCGCATCCGCTAAAGGCACCGGGGCGGCCTAATTCCCAAAACAGAAACGGGCGCGGAATTCCGCGCCCATTGTTCAACCTCGTCTGCCGTGCTGCGAGGCTGTTACACCCAGGGGCGGGCTGCCGAAGCCTGCGCCTCGTAGGCATCGATGGACGCCACCTTCTCCATGGACAGTCCGATGTCATCGAGCCCGTTCAGCAGGCAGTGCTTCTTGAACGCATCTACCTCGAACGAAAACGTGTGCCCGTCGGAGGACGTTACCGTCTGCGCCTCGAGATCAACCGTGATCCGCGCGTTCGCGCCCTTCTCGGCGTCGGCCATCAGTACATCCACCTGCTCCTGCGGCAGCACCACGGGCAGAATGCCGTTCTTAAAGCAATTGTTGTAGAAGATATCGGCATAGCTCGGCGCGATCACGCAGCGGATCCCGAAATCCAGTAGCGCCCAGGGCGCATGTTCGCGGCTTGAGCCGCAGCCGAAGTTATCGCCCGCCACAAGGATCTCGGCCGCGCGGTATTGCGGCTTGTTCAGCACGAAATCGGCGATCTCGTTACCATCATCATCATAGCGCATCTCATCGAAGAGATTCACGCCCAGCCCCGAACGCTTGATCGTTTTGAGGAACTGCTTGGGAATGATCATGTCGGTATCGACATTGATCAACGGCAAGGGCGCCGCGATCCCGGTGAGGGTGGTGAATTTTTGCATTCGTTTCTCCTCCGCGTTGTACTTCTGGCGGACTGTGATTTAGTATCGCGCCCGCTACGGGGGGGCAGGTTCAGTCTGTCTACAGGGCTGCATTGCCCAAGTTTCGACGAGTTTCCCGCTTAGCGCGTATCGAGTATCGGTTATGGTTAAGATTTATGCATATTCTCATTGCGCTCGCAGGCGCCGCCCTCGCATTCTATTTTTTCGTCATCCGCGCACGGAACGCCGCCGATGTGACGACCGAACTCATGGACGTCGCAAACGACGTGAAGCTCGCCGCACGCCGGTTTGGCTTTAAGCGCCAAACAAGTGTTCATCCGGTGGATAGTATCGAAGAGCCAAAGATCGCGATTGTTGGCATTGCGGTCAGCTTTCTCGAGATTGGCAGCTTCCCCACGCAGGAGCAGCGAGACGCGTTGGTCGTTCAAGCCCAATCTATCCTCGAGGTAAGCAAAAGTGACGCCGAAGAACTTGTGGTGCTTGGACGATGGCTTGTCACCGAATGCGGAGGCCCAAATGCGGCGATCTCGCGCCTGTCGAGAAAGCTCTACAAGTTGAGCGGAACGAGTGCAGTCACCCCCGTTCTGAGCCTTGTGCAAAACACCCTCGCGGTGAATGGCGGCGAGCTCAACGAACCGCAACGCGATGCGTTGGATGATGTCAAAGGGGCCTTGCACATCCGCTAATTGGGCGGTGTGCATCACATCAACTCCCGCACATCCGTCAGTCGGCCGGTCACTGCGGCCGCTGCGGCCATGGCGGGGCTCATCAGGTGAGTGCGCCCGCCCCGGCCCTGGCGGCCCTCGAAATTGCGGTTCGAGGTGGCCGCGCAGCGTTCGCCTGGGGTGAGCTGGTCGGGGTTCATCGCAAGGCACATCGAACAACCCGCAAGCCGCCATTCAAAGCCCGCCTCCTTGAAGATGTCTGCAAGCCCCTCTTCTTCGGCCTGCAGCCGCACGAGGCCAGAGCCGGGCACGACCATGGCGCGCATCCCGTCTTTGATCTTCTTGCCCTTTACAATTTCGGCAGCGGCGCGAAGGTCTTCGATCCGGCCGTTCGTGCAGGAACCAATAAATACCGTATCGATCTTGATCTCCGCCAGCGGCGTGCCGGGGGCAAGACCCATGTAATCGAGCGAGCGTTTGGCGGCCTCCACCTTGCCGCCCTCAAAGCTGGCGGGATCAGGCACGGCACTGGTGATGGGCAGTACATCCTCGGGCGAAGTGCCCCAGGTGACGACCGGCGCGATATCTTCTCCGCGGATCGTCACGACCTTGTCCCAGTGCGCACCCTCGTCTGACTTCAACGTTTTCCACCAGGCGAGCGCCGCCTCCCACTGCGCGCCTTTGGGCGCGTGTGGGCGGCCCTGAACGTATTCAAAGGTCTTTTCGTCCGGCGCAATCAGGCCGGCACGCGCGCCACCTTCGATCGCCATGTTGCAAACAGTCATCCGCCCTTCCATCGAAAGGTCGCGGATCGCCTCGCCGCAGTATTCGATCACATATCCGGTGCCGCCCGCCGTGCCGGTTTCCCCGATTACCGACAGCGTGATGTCCTTCGCCGTCACGCCCGGGCGCAGCTTGCCGGTGATTTCCACCTTCATGTTCTTCGATTTCTTCTGGATCAGCGTTTGCGTGGCCAGCACATGCTCCACCTCAGACGTGCCGATACCATGGGCGAGCGCACCGAATGCGCCGTGCGTAGCGGTGTGGCTATCGCCGCACACCACGGTCATGCCCGGCAACGTCCACCCCTGCTCGGGGCCGACGATATGCACGATGCCCTGACGGATATCGTTCACCGGGTAGTAGTGAATGCCGAATTCCTTGGCATTGGTGTCAAGCGCTGCCACCTGTATGCGGCTGTCCTCGGTCATATTCTCCGGATTCTCGCGCCCATCTGTTGTGGGCACATTGTGGTCGGGCACAGCGATGGTCTTCTCCGGGGCGCGCACCGTGCGGCCCGCCATGCGAAGGCCCTCAAACGCCTGGGGGCTCGTCACCTCGTGCACGAGGTGGCGATCAATGTAGAGCAGGCAGGTGCCATCTTCGGCCTCATGGGCCACATGGGCATCCCAGATCTTGTCATAGAGCGTCTTGGGGGGCATCGGTTCCTCCCTCAAAATAAAACTGGATTGGTCAGGTGTGCGGCAATGGCGCGCTCATAGGCGCGCAAGCACGCTCCGGGCTGCGCCGAAAAACCGCCAGGGCAAGCGCGCGCGATCGCAGATATCAAAGACCTGAGCCATTCCCCTTCCCTAACGCCGCCGATGCGCCGGGGCAAGCGTGGATGAGGGTTGAGGGGCAGCGACGGCCCGTGCAAGCTGGCCCCAAGGCGGGGAGACGTGATGGACGCAGAACTGCAGGCGCTCTCGGAGCAGCTTATGGGCCTTTGGCAGGCCTTTGTGGTGCAGGTGCGAGGATTGCTTCTGCCATCACGGTTGACGCAAGTGGCCGCGATCATCGTTATCGCGGCGGTGGCCTGGCTTCTGAAGCGCATGGTCGGGCCCCGCATGCATGAATGGATGCGTACGCTCGAGGGGTGGCCGAAATGGCGGCTCCGTGTGCTCATCGTTCTGAATCGCCGCCTGTGGCTGATCTTCTTCGTGATCCTCACGTGGCTGGCCGCGCTGGTGGCAGCCGAAATCTATACCTTCCCCTCACGCCGTTACCTTTTGGAACTTGTTGCAACGATTGCCACGGCCTGGCTGTTCGTGGGCTTTGCCGGGCGGCTGATCGGAAACGCATCCCTGCGCCGGGTCGTTACCTGGGGGCTATGGATCTACGTCACCCTTTATTTCCTGGGGTTGATCGAGGCGGTTTCTGCCGCGCTCGATGGCGTGGCCATCAGTTTCGGCGATTTCCGCCTCTCTGCGCTGGCGGTGCTGAAGGCGCTCGTGGTCACCGCGCTTCTCTTCACGGGGGCGCGGCTAGTCTCCGGCGCCACGGCCTCACGCCTAAATTCAGCGAAGGATCTCTCACCGTCGATGCGGGTGCTGACGATCAAATTCGTGCAGGTGGGCCTCTACGCAGCGGCGTTTATCATCGGGCTCCGCGCCGTTGGCTTTGATCTCACGGGGCTTGCAGTACTCTCGGGGGCCATCGGCGTGGGGCTCGGCTTCGGGCTGCAAAAGGTGGTGTCAAACCTAGTGTCGGGCGTGATCATCCTGCTCGATAAATCCATCAAACCCGGCGACGTGATTTCGCTCGGCGATACGTTCGGCTGGATCAACTCGCTGGGCGCGCGCTACGTCTCCGTCGTTACCCGCGACGGGCGAGAATACCTGATCCCGAACGAGGATCTCATCACCGGGCAGGTGGTGAACTGGTCGCATTCCAACGATTTCGTGCGGCTCGACATTCATTTCGGCACCTCCTACGGGGACGATCCGCACGTTGTGCGCAAACTCGCGATCGAAGCTGCGGCCGGGGTGGATCGGGTGCTGGCACACCGCGCGCCGGTCTGCCATATCGTGGGCTTCGGGGACAGTTCGGTGGATTACATCCTGCGCTTCTGGATCCGAGACCCGACGGGCGGGTTAACCGATATTCGCGGCAATGTGTTCCTCGCGTTATGGGATAGCTTTCAGGAACATGGCATCTCAATCCCGTTCCCGCAGCGGGAAGTAACGGTGCTTGGGAGCACGCAAAACGGGCCTGTGCCAGAGCCAGGCCGATAGCAGGGGCGCAACGTGAAACCTCGCCATTTTGCCGATGCGTGGCGGCCGCGCCGTGCGACGCTCTGCGCCTTGGCGCTCTCGGCGCTCGCGGGCCCGGCCGCAGGGCAGGAAGTCGCGTTTCGCCTCGCGGGCGGTGATAGCGCGCTAGGCGAACGCCTGCGCACTGCATCCGCCGTGACCGCCGCGCGTGACGAAGGGGTGACGAACAGTGGCGATCTTCTGGCAGCCGCGCGCGCCGACTACGCGCGCATTCTGAGCGCGCTTTATGCCGAGGGCTTCTTCGGCGGCACGATCAACATCTCGATAGACGGGCGGGAAGCCGCTAACATCGCGCCCTTCGACGCGCCCGCCCGGATCGGTACGATCACGATCCGCGTCGCGCCCGGGCCGGCCTACCGTTTTTCCCGCGCCGAGGTTACGCCGCTCGCCGAAGGCACCGAACTGCCGGAAGGCTTTCGTCGTGGCGCCGTGGCCGAAACCGGCGTGATCCGCGATGCGGCAGAAGCGGCGGTAGACGGCTGGCGGGCCGTGGGGCGCGCCAAGGCAGAGGTTGCCGGCCAGTCGATCACCGCCGACCACGCGCGCCGCACCCTTTCGGCTGACGTTACGGTGGCGCCCGGCCCGCGGCTGCGCTTCGGCGACCTTACGGTGCGCGGCAATAGCGCCGTCCGCGCCGACGCGATCGCGCGTATCGCGGGCCTGCCGACAGGGTTCACATTCAACCCGGATGAGGCCGAACTTGTGGCGCGGCGGGTGCGCGACACAGGCGCGTTTCGAAGCGTCAGCCTGCGCGAGGCAGAAGTTGCCAACCCCGACGGAACGCTCGATTTCACGATGACGGTCACCGAACAACAACCACGGCGCTTCGGGTTCGGGGCCGAGCTTGGCACAACCGACGGGCTTACCCTGTCGGGCTTCTGGCTGCATCGCAATATCATGGGTGGGGCAGAGCGCTTGCGCCTCGACGCCGAAGTCGCCGGGATTGGCGGCGAAACTGGGGGGATAGACTATAGTGCTGGCGCCCGTTTCAGCCGCCCCGCCACGCTACGGGCCGACACCACGCTCACGCTTTTCACCGATGTGGAGGTGTTTGAGGAACCCGACTTCGATTCCACTTCGTTTTCCATTGGCGCCGAGCTTTCACGCAACATCACCGATGACGTGCCCGCAAGCGTGGGCGTGAGGTTCGATCTTTCAGAGGTAACAGATGCCAGTGGAACAGAGACATATCAGCAACTGTTCTTCCCGATCTCGGCCACGCTCGACCGACGGGAAAACCCGCTGAACACCAATGACGGGCAGTACCTGGAAGCTGAGGTCGCGCCGTTCCTGGGGGTCGGCGGTTCAGAAAGTGGCACGCGGATCACCGCAGACCTGCGCGCCTACGAGGATTTCGGGCCCAACAACCGCTATGTGTTGGCCGGGCGTGTGCAACTGGGATCGATTGTCGGCGCCTCGATCACCGGCCTGCCGAACGACGAGCGGTTCTATTCTGGAGGCGGCGGCACAGTGCGGGGGCAAGACTACCAGTCGCTCGACATTGATCTCGGCAATGGCGTGGAAAGCGGCGGGCGCAGTTTTCTTGGCGCCTCGCTCGAGTTGCGCGCGCTGGTGCGTGACCCATTCTCGATCGTGGGGTTCTTCGACTGGGGTATCGTAGGTCGCGATAGCCTGCCTGGCGGCGATGGCGAAAGCCATTCGGGCGCCGGGCTGGGCCTGCGCTACGACACCGGGATCGGGCCGATCCGGCTGGATGTCGGTGTGCCGGTAGATGGCACGCCGGGGGGGTCTGACTTCCATCTCTATGTTGGAATTGGGCAGGCGTTTTGAGGTGGGTTAGTGCCACATTTGCCGTTTGCGTGCTGGCTCCGGTGGCTTTGGCCCAGGATGACAATCCGGGGTTCGTTGAGCGCACTCTGGAAGAACAACTCTCCGCCGAAGGCAGGGTGGTGGAGATCACGGGTTTTCGCGGCGCCCTTTCGAGCGAGGCGTCGCTTGACGTGCTTACGGTCTCCGATGAGGACGGGGTCTGGCTGATCGTGCGCGACGCCGTACTGGATTGGCAACGCGCCGCGCTTCTCCGCGGCCGCGTCGAGGTAAGTGCGCTGAGTGCGGGCGAGATTGTGCTTGAGCGGATGCCCGGCGCCTCGCCCGATGCGCCCGCGCCTGAGGCGTCGGGCTTTTCCCTGCCCGATCTGCCGGTGGCGATCCGGATCGGATCGCTGGAGGCAGAACGGATCGTGCTTGGCGAGGATCTATTCGGCGAAGCGGCAGAGCTTTCGCTAGCCGGTTCGGTGGGCCTTGCGGGCGGCGAAGGCAGCGCAGAAATCACTGCGGAGCGGATCGATGGCCAGCGGGGCAGTTTCACGCTGGCCGGAAGCTATGCCAACGCAACTGAAGCCCTTGAGATCACCCTTGCGCTTGACGAGGCCGAAGATGGGATCGCAGCCAACCTCATCGGCGTACCCGGGCGCCCTTCGGTGCAGCTGTCGGTTGACGGCACGGGCACACTCGCCGATTTCGGCGCCAACCTGGTGCTCGCCACCGACGGCGAAGAACGGCTTGCGGGCCAGCTGGCTCTGCAGGAGACAGATGATCAGTCGCGCGCCTTCTTCGCCGATGTAAGCGGCAATATCGCCCCGCTCCTCGCGCCCGATTACCGGGCATTCTTCGGACCGGACGTCGCACTGCGCGTCGCCGGCGCCCAGGAGGCTGCGGGCGGGCTGCGGATTGACGAGATGGGCCTGACCGCAGCCGCGGTAGATCTGACGGGCGCGCTTTCGCTGGCGCCCGGCGGGGTTCCAGAGCGCGTGGCGATAGAGGGCGTGATCGCGGCGCCGGATGGCGCGCCGGTGCTGTTGCCGCTTTCGGGCGCACGCACCGAAGTGGGCCGCGTTGGCCTCGCCGTGGGCTTCGATTCTACCCAGAGCGAGGCATGGCAACTTGCGGCGGAGATCGAGGCGTTGGATCGCCCCGGGCTTTCCGCCGATCGCGTGGCGCTCACGGCCGATGGGCTTCTGACAACGGAACCGCCCATTGCCTTTACGGGCGATGTTGGATTCCTCGCCACCGCGCTTGACCTCGGCAACCCAGATGCCGAGGCGGCGCTTGGCGAAACGGTAGAAGGCCGGGCCCAGTTGGCGTGGCGCGATGGCGGTCCGCTTGATGTGACCGATCTTGTGCTCGAAGGCGAAACCTATGCTCTTGAGGGAGCAGTGAGCGTGGAGGCGGTTGAGGGCGACGCCGACATTACGGCCGACTTTCGCGTCGCAGCGCGCGATCTTGCGGTGTTTTCGGGCCTTGCAAACCGCGATCTGAGCGGGGCCGCGAATGCGCGGGTGCAGGCAGAGCTGATGCCGGTGGCCGGCACATTCGATGCCACCGTCGGCGCGTCACTCACCGATGCCACGGTGGGGATTGCCGAGGTGGACCAGCTTCTTTCCGGGCGCGCTAGCCTTATTACCGTAGCCCGGCGCACCGAGGAGGGCACATTTGTCGAGCGGCTTGTGCTGCGCGGCCCCTCGCTTGTGCTGGATGGCAGCGCGGTTTTGGCCACCGGTGCGAGCCAGGTTTCCGCGGTGGCGGAACTGATCGACACTTCGGTGATTTCCGAGGGCTTTCCGGGGCCACTGAACCTTCGGCTTGAGGCGGCGCAAGATGAGGCGATCTGGGCAGTCGATACAGATCTCGACACACCCGACCTTACCGCCGCCTTTGGCGGCACGGTGGAAACCGGCGATGGGGCGCCCGTGGCAAGCGGTGCGCTGACGGCCAACGTTACCCGCCTTTCGGTGCTGTCCGATCGCGCAGGCCGCCCACTTTCAGGAGCGATCGAGGCTACGGCGGAAGGGCGCGTGGCAACCGATCTTTCGGAGCTTGAGCTGATCTTCGTTACCGAAGCGCAGGGCTTGGGCATTGGCCAGGCGGATGCCGACCGGCTTCTGGCCGGGCGCAGCGTGGCCAGCGGCGTGGTGCGCCTCACAGGCGAAACGCTTGGGTTAGAGACTATTTCAGTGCAAAATCGGCAGATTTCTCTCTTTGCCGATGGCGCGCTTGGCCCACCGGAAGAAGACCTTACAGTCGAGGTGCGTCTCACCGATGTAGCGCCGTACCTCGCCGGCCTTTCCGGCGCGGCCGAGATTGAAGGCATTGTTGGCAATTCCGAAGGTGGCGGCTGGCGCTATGATCTGGATGCCGTCGGGCCTGCCCGAAGTGCGGCCACGATCGCGGGCACGGCGGCGGCAGACTTTTCGCAGGTCAATGCGGCGATCCGGGGGGACGCCCCCCTGGCGGTCGCGAACCGCTTCATCGCGCCGCGCACGTTGAGCGGCACTGCCACCTATGATCTCGCCGTCAACGGCGCACCCGGGGTGGGCGCCGTGTCTGGCACCGTTCGGGCTAGCGATGCGCGCGCCTCCGCCGCTATTGCCGGGCTTGTGATCGAAGGCATCGATGCAACGGTTCAGCTTGGCGGGGGCGCAGCGCAAATCGCGCTGGCCGGGCGCGGGGCACGGGGCGGCACCGTTCGGGCCAACGGGCCATTGACGTTAAGCGCCCCGTTCCAAACCGATCTAACCATTGCCATTCAATCGCTCGGCCTAAACGACCCCGAGCTTTATGAGACGTCGCTGGGCGGCAGCGTTCAGATCGTCGGCCCGCTCGCGGGCGGGGCACGGATCGGCGGGGCACTTACCCTGGGCGAAACGCTCTTGCGCATTCCCTCGGGCAGCGTGGGTGCGATAAGCGATATTCCAGACGTCACCCATGTGAACGAACCGGTCGCGGTGCGCCAAACGCGGGCGCGCGCCGGGCTTATCGGCGAAGCGTCGGGCACGCGCGACGCACGCGCGGCCTTTCCGCTCGACCTTACGATAAGCGCCCCAAACCGCGTTTTCGTGCGCGGCCGCGGCCTGGATGCCGAACTTGGCGGGCAGCTCCGCTTGCGCGGGACCACCGCCGATATTCGTCCCGCAGGGCAGTTTGAACTGATCCGCGGGCGCCTTGATATCCTGGGTCAACGGCTTGTGCTGACTGAAGGCCGCGCCACGCTTCAGGGCGAGTTTGACCCGTTTTTGCGGCTCGTGGCCGAGGCGGATGCAGACGATGTAACAGTGTTCATCATCGTCGAAGGCCCCGCGTCGGCCCCCGAGATCCGGTTTTTGTCAGAACCTCAGCTACCTGAAGACGAGGTGCTTGCCAGATTGCTGTTTGGCCGTGGGATAGAGACGCTTTCGCCCCTTCAGGCGGCGCAGCTTGCCGCAGCCGTCGCCACGCTAGCAGGCCAGGGGGGCGATGGGATCGTGGGGCGGTTGCGGCAAAACTTCGGGCTCGACGATCTTGACGTCACAACTGATGAAACTGGCGGCACTGCCGTACGCGCCGGCCGCTACCTGTCCGATAACGTCTATACCGATGTTACGGTGGGCAGTCAGGGCGGATCAGAAGTGAACCTCAACCTCGATATCAGCCCGTCTGTGACCGTGAAAGGATCAGTCGACAGCGAGGGCGAAACCGGGATCGGGGTGTTCTTCGAGCGCGATTATTAGGGGTAGCGGCCGACCAATCTGCGCGGCGAATTATCCCATTTCAGCGCAACAATACCTGGACAAGTACGTAAATTGTCCATGTTTGGGCGGCATTCGACACTCGGCACGCAGCCGGCGAACACCGCATAACTTCAGGACAAACGGCATGAATTCTGCGGGATTGCGGCTCGCGGCTCACCGGCAGGTCCGGAATGCGCCCTGCCCTGTGCCAACGCAAAGCGACCTGACATTGAGATTTCATATATCCGATGGTACGATTCCGATGCGCCCAGCGCCGGGGCAGATCGGCGCGTTGCGTAGGAGGACAATGTCCTGTCTCAGCTTCAACACGCAGCCGCGAAGACGGCTGCATCGGATCGCCGCGTGAACGCCGGTCCCGCGCCCCACTCAAGCCGCGCAATGCTTGAGCGTATCCTGGTATCGCTAGAAGACGATAAGGCCGAAGATGTGGTTGTGATCGACCTCGCCGGCAAATCGGAGATGGCGGATCACATGGTGATCTGCTCGGGCCGAAGCGCGCGCCAAGTCGCAGCGATTTCGGAGAAGCTTGTCGATCGCCTCAAGCAGGAATTCCGTGTTACCTCGAAGGTAGAAGGCAAGGATGCTGGCGATTGGGTGTTGATCGACACCGGCGATGTGGTGGTGCATGTGTTCCGCCCGGAAGTGCGCGAATTCTACCAGCTTGAAAAGATGTGGCTCAGCGCCGGCGATCCGGCTGCGGCCAAGGGCTGAATGCGGCTTTGGATCGCAGCCGTCGGGCGGCTGCGACCGGGGCCCGAACTGGCGCTGATCGACGATTACCGCACACGCGTGGATCGTGCGGGGAAACCGCTTGCGCTTGGCCCGCTCACCATCGCCGAAGTCGACGATCGTAAGGGCGGCGGGCCCGGGGCCGAGGCTGCGCTTCTTACCCGGTCAGTGCCCGACGGCGCGGTGCGCGTGGCGCTTGATGAACGCGGCAAGACCCTCTCTTCCCCCGATCTGGCCGACGCCATTGCCCGCTGGCGCGATGATGGGGCGCGCGATCTGGCATTCTTTATCGGCGGCGCGGATGGGCTTGACCTCGGTCTACGCCAATCCGCAAATGCAAGGCTTTCGTTCGGCCCAATGGTGTGGCCGCACATGCTGGCTCGCGT
This sequence comes from Pseudomonadota bacterium, assembly GCA_039208375.1. GTDB lineage: Bacteria > Pseudomonadota > Alphaproteobacteria > Rhodobacterales > Rhodobacteraceae > JANQPC01. Next base: position 18,163 of record JBCCRC010000052.1, read on the forward strand.
GATGCTCACCGAGCAGCTTTACCGCGCCGTTAGCATCCTGGCGGGAACCCCGTATCACAGGGCGTGACGCTTGACGTCGTTGCATTTGCAACGATATCGTCTTGGGCAACCCTACGGAGGCCGCCATGAACCGCCAGACCACCCCGCGCGAAATGATCCGTGCGGCCAGCGCCACTGGCACGCATGAGGGGTATATGCCGGGCTTTGGCAATGATTTCGAAACCGAAGCGCTGCCGGGCGCCCTGCCCCAGGGCATGAACAGCCCCCAGAAATGCAACTACGGGCTTTATGGCGAGCAGCTTTCTGGCACCGCCTTTACCGCACCTGCGCATCAGAACGAACGCACCTGGTGCTACCGTATCCGGCCCTCAGTGAAACACACACACCGCTTTGCCCGGATCGACCTGCCATACTGGGCCTCGGCCCCGAATATCGATCCTGACGTGGCCTCACTCGGCCAATACCGGTGGGATCCCGTGCCCCACTCCGACGGCGCCCTGACCTGGCTGACGGGCATGCGCACGATGACAACGGCGGGCGATGTGAACACCCAAGTCGGCATGGCGAGCCACATCTACCTCGTCACAACCTCGATGTTGGATGACTATTTTTACTCCGCCGATAGCGAACTTCTCGTCGTGCCGCAGGAGGGACGGCTGCGCTTTGCCACTGAACTTGGGGTGATTGATCTCGCGCCGCAGGAGATTGCGGTGATCCCCCGCGGGCTTGTCTATCGCGTCGAGGTGGTCGAGGGCCCGGCGCGCGGGTTCGTCTGCGAAAACTACGGCCAGAAGTTTGAGCTGCCGGGCCGCGGTCCGATCGGGGCGAACTGCATGGCCAACCCGCGCGATTTCAAAACACCTGTTGCCGCCTTTGAGGATCGCGATGCGCCCTCGACGGTGACGGTTAAGTGGTGCGGCCAGTTTCACCGTACCGAAATCGGCCACTCGCCGTTGGATGTGGTGGCGTGGCATGGCAACTACGCGCCCTGCAAATACGATCTGAAAAGCTACTGCCCGGTGGGCGCAATCCTGTTTGATCATCCAGACCCCTCGATCTTCACGGTGCTTACGGCGCCGTCGGGCGTGGAGGGCACGGCAAACATCGATTTCGTGCTGTTCCGAGAGCGGTGGATGGTGGCGGAAAACACCTTCCGCCCACCCTGGTATCACAAGAACATTATGTCCGAGCTGATGGGCAATATTCACGGCATCTATGATGCCAAGCCAAAGGGCTTTGTGCCGGGCGGGATGAGCCTGCACAATATGATGCTGCCCCACGGGCCCGACAAAGGCGCCTTTGAAGGTGCTTCAAACGCCGAGCTACAGCCGGAGAAGCTCGACAACACGATGTCTTTCATGTTCGAGACACGGTTTCCCCAGCACCTCACGCGGTTTGCCGCCAACGAGGCCCCGATGCAGGACGATTACATTGATTGCTGGACGTCGCTTGAGAAGAAGTTCGACGGCACGCCCGGGGTTAAGTAGGGTTCGCATAGGGCGCTGTCCGCCGCCTTGCAATGCGGCCGCCAAGGGTGCTTCTCGGGGGAAGAAGGGGCCGGCAGCACTTTGAGCACCCAGTTCGCCATGGGAGGAGTGGCCAATGTATATCGAAGGATTTGTTCTTCCGGTCAAAACTGCCGGACGCGACCAGTACATCACCGAAGCGACGTATGCGGCTGACCTCTTTCTGGGCTTCGGCGCGACGCGGGTTGTGGAGGCCTGGGCCGATGATGCGCCCGTGGGCGAGGTCACTTCCTTCCCCCGCGCGGTGCAACTTGAAGAGGACGAAACCGCCGTGTTTTCCTGGATCGAATACCCCGACAAAAGCACACGGGATGCGTGCAACGCGAAGGTGATGGAAGACGAGAAGATGAAGGAACAGATGGAGAACGGGTTAATCGCCGGGCGGCGCATGATCTACGGGGGCTTCACCGTGTTGCTGGATAAAGGGCGCGGCGCGTGAGCCGGGCCTTCGCCAGCGCAGGCGACTTGGCGGAAAAGCAGGTAAGCTTTACCGAAGTGGGTCCGGATCTTTTCGCCTTCACCGCCGAGGGAGACCCGAACTCTGGCGTGATCATTGGCGATGACAGCGTGATGATCGTCGAGGCGCAGGCCACGCCGCGGCTCGCGCGCAAGGTAATCGAATGCGTGCGCGGGGTCACCGACAAGCCGATTACACATCTTGCCCTCACCCACTACCATGCCGTGCGGGTTTTGGGGGCTGCAGCCTATGACGCCGACCAGATTGTGATGTCTGAACCCGCGCGCGCAATGGTGGTGGAGCGCGGGCAGGAAGATTGGGAAAGCGAATTCGCGCGCTTCCCCAGGCTTTTCGAGGGGCATGACGAGATCCCGGGGCTAACCTGGCCGACGACGACATTTTCGGGCCGCATGAGTGTCTATCTCGGGAAAAGGCGTGTGGATCTGATGCAGGTTGGCCGGGCGCATACGGCTGGCGATATGGTGATTTACGTGCCAGATGCGAATGTCATGTTCACTGGCGATATCGTGGAATACCGCTCTGCCTGCTACTGCGGTGACGGGCACTTTCACGACTGGCCAGGGACGTTGGAAGCGATCAGGCGTTGGGATCTCGATGCGATCGCGCCGGGGCGCGGAGATGCTCTTATTGGCCGCGATCGAGTAAACGCCGCGCTGGATTCTACGGCGGATTTCGTAACGTCAACCTACCGCTCTGTTGCCAAGGTGGCCTTGGGGGGCGGTTCACTGAAAGAGGCGATGGCGGCCTGCCGCGCCGTATGTGACCCTAAGTTTGCCGATTTCGCCATCTATGAGCATTGCCTGCCCTTCAACGTGGCCCGCGCCTATGACGAGGCGCGCGACATCGATACGCCGCGGATCTGGACTGCGGCGCGGGATGCAGAGATGTGGGAGGCCCTGCAGGGATGAGCCGGTTCGACCCGCCGCGCAGCGAATGGCGGTTTCGCCTGATCTTCAGCCTGTGCGGCCTCGCGCTTCTGATCGGCGGGCTTGTGTATCGGCGGGGGGAGCCGCTTGGGCCCGGCGCCTGGGAAGCGATCATCATTGCGGTGGTCTTTTTCGGCGGGACCACAGTCTATTCCGCCCGAAAACTGATGAAGCGGGAGGAATGATGCCGTACGATTACCAGCCGTTTCCTTATGAACCACCACCAGGGCTCACGGCCCCGGAGCCGCGAAAGAGCGCGGTGATCGTAGGCGCGGGGCCGATTGGCTTGGCCATGGCGCTGGAACTTGCCCGCCATGGCGTGGCGACGGTGGTGGTGGACGACAACGATGTTGTCTCGGTTGGCTCCCGGGCGATCTGCTGGTCAAAGCGTTCGCTGGAAATATTCGATAGGCTCGGCCTCGGCGCGCGCTGCCTGGATAAGGGCATTACATGGAAGGTCGGCCGCACGTTCCACCGGGATCGCGAAGTGTTCAACTTCGATCTGCAACCCGAAGACGGCCACAAGATGCCGGCCTTCATCAACCTTCAGCAGTACTACGTGGAACAGTTTCTTGTTGAGGCCTGTACCGCCGAGCCGCTTGTCGACCTGCGCTTCAAAAACCGCGTTATCGCGGTGGAGCAGATGGGCGATCACGCGTTCCTCGATATCGAAACGCCGGATGGGGAATACGCGCTGGAGACAGCCTATCTGCTTGCCTGCGATGGCGCGAAATCCCCCTTGCGACATATGCTGGGGCTTGAGTTTGAGGGTGAGCTCTTCGAAGAACGCTTTCTGATCGCAGATATCCGGATGGAGGCAGAGTTCCCCTCGGAACGCTGGTTCTGGTTCGAGCCCACGTTCCACCCTGGCCAATCGGCGCTGCTGCACAAGCAGCCCGATCAGGTCTATCGCATTGACCTGCAGCTGGGCTGGGGCGCCGATCCGGAGCATGAAAAGAAGCCAGAGGTGGTGATCCCCCGCATCGAGAAGGTCGTCGGACATTCGGATTTCACGCTGGAATGGGTGAGTGTTTACACCTTTCAGTGCCGTCGGTTACGCGAGTTCGTGCACGATAGAGTGATCTTTGTCGGCGATAGCGCCCACGTGGTGTCGCCCTTCGGGGCGCGGGGCGGCAATGGCGGCTTGCAAGATGTCGATAACCTCGGGTGGAAGCTCGCGGCGGTGATCGACGGGCGGGCCGACGCGGGCCTTCTGGAAAGCTACGGCCGCGAACGGGCCTTTGGGGCGGACGAGAACATCAAGAACTCCACCCGCGCGACTCGGTTCATGACGCCGGCTTCGGGGATGGAGCAGGTGTTTCGGGATCAGGTTCTGGCGCTGGCGTCAAAAGCGCCATTTGCGCGGGCTTGGGTGAATTCCGGGCGCCTGTCCGCGCCGTGTACCTACCCGATGAACGCCCCGGATACCGCCCGCTTGCCAGAGGGCGCGCGGCCCGGAACGGTTGCGCCCGATGCGCCAGTCGGCAACGGGTGGCTTTCGGAGCGGCTGGGCCATGGCGTCGCGCTGATCGCTATCGGTTGCGCGGCGCCAGAGGTGGAAGGCGCCGAGGTCATCGCACTGCCCGCCGCGGGCCACGTCGCGACGCGATATCTTGGGGCCGCGGCGCAAGCGATCTATCTTGTGCGGCCCGATCAGGTGATCGCCGCGCGATGGCTCGAGGCAGATGACAATGCCATTTCCTGCGCAATAGACACGCTTTGGGCAGGTGTGTGATGGCCCTGATCGACGCGCCGAACCTCACCGAACATGACGATTTCTACGAAGAGCTTCTGGCGGCGCATAAAGGCCTCAGTGCCGATGAGAGCAGCGCGCTCAACGCCCGCTTGATCCTGATCCTCGCCAACCACATCGGCGATATCGGGGCGTTGCGGGGCGCAATCGCCCTTGCGCGTGGTTAAGGAGCTTCGAGCGGCACGCGGCCTTCGTTGGTAAGCACAAACACTGCGCCATCTTCGATCACCGCCGCCGTAAGCGGCCGGCCAAAGCCCGCGCCAGTATCCAGGTTGACCCGGTTGCCGCAATGCATCGGCTCCTCCACGGGCGTGTGCCCGTGAACGACGAGGCGGCCGTGATCACGGATATCATTGAGAAATTCGCCCCGGATCCAAAGCAGATCTTCCTCGATCTGGTCGTAGAGCGGCAGGCCCGGGCGCAGGCCCGCGTGGACAAAAATCTCGCCCTCTGTTTCGTGAAAAAGCGGCAGTCCTTCGAGAAATGCGCGGTGCCCTGGCGGAACCGCCGCCGCCGCATCGCGCGCTATCTGTGCGGGGCGTGAAAGAAAACCGGGGCGGACGCCGTAGGAGGAAAGCGTCTCTAACCCGCCCATGCCCGCGCTTGTCCAGGCGCGGGCAAAATCAGGCAGATCGCCCTGCCCTACCCCCGCCCGCAGGACTGCCCGAAAGATCTGATCGTGATTGCCCATCAGCACGATCCACGGCGCGCCGCCCGCCTGGCCCTTGACCAGATAATCGATCACCCCGGCGCTATCCGGCCCGCGATCCACCAGATCGCCCAGGTGAACCACTGGCGCGGTATCATCCCCGCTGCGCGCACGATCCTCAGCAATGCGCCCATGGGCGGCGCGCAAGGCTTCCAATTGGCCGTGGATATCGCCGATCGCGTAGCTGCGCATGTGCCGTGTGTCCCTATTCCGGATCAGCCCGCCGCCTTATGCCACGTTAAAGCTAAGTGGGCGGATTGAGCGGAAAAGCCCGGTTTCGGCCAGCTTCGAGATAACCGGATCTGGAATGGGATCATCCACGTAGAGAAGGGCGATTGCATCCTTTCCCCGATCTGAGCGGCCCAGGGTAAAGTTCGCGATATTCACGCCATTCTCACCCATTGTGTGGCCCAACGCCCCGATGATGCCAGGCACATCCTCATTGGTTGTATAAAGCATATGGCGGCCGATCTCTGCATCAATGGTGATGCCCTTGATCTGAATGAAACGCGGCTTGCCGTCAGAGAACACCGTTCCTGCAATGGAGCGCTCGCGCTCATCGGTTACCACGGTCAATTTGATGTAAGCATCGAAAACACCCGTTTTGCCCTGTGTGGTGGTGGTTACATCGACCCCGCGATCCTTCGCGATGACGGGGGCAGACACCATATTGACGTCAGGGTTGGTGGCTTTCATCACCCCGGCCACAACGGCGGCGTTCAGCGCCGCGGTGTTCATTTCGGAAACTGCGCCGTTGTAGAGGATGTTTATCGCCTTGATCGGTTCATCGGTAAGCTGGCCCACGAAGGCGCCCAAATGCTCGGCCAGCTTCACCCAGGGCCCCATCACTTTCGCTTCCTCGGCAGTCACCGACGGCATGTTGAGCGCATTCGTCACCGCGCCCGTCAGCAGGTAGTCTGACATCTGCTCGGCCACCTGAAGCGCCACATTTTCCTGCGCCTCGGTGGTTGAGGCCCCAAGGTGTGGGGTGACGACAACGTTTGGCAGGTTGAAGAGCGGGCTCTCGGTCGCCGGCTCAACGGCGAACACATCAAACGCCGCACCCGCAACATGGCCCGATTTCAGCGCTTCTGCCAGCGCCGCCTCATCAACCAGCCCGCCACGGGCACAGTTCACGATCCGCACGCCGGGCTTCAGCTTAGCGATCGCATCCGCCGATAGGATGTTTCGGGTCTTGTCCGTCAACGGCACGTGGAAGGTGATGAAGTCCGAGCGGGCGTAGAGCGTATCGAGATCAACCTTTTCGACTCCAATCTGATCGGCGCGTTCTTCGCTAAGGAACGGATCGTAGGCGATCACCTTCATCTTCAGCCCATGGGCGCGTTCGATCACGATGGAGCCGATGTTGCCGGCACCGATCACGCCCAGCGTTTTCGCGGTGAGTTCGACCCCCATGAAGCGCGATTTCTCCCATTTCCCGGCATGGGTGGAGGCGCTGGCTTCGGGGATCTGTCGCGCCACGGCA
>JBCCRC010000053.1:0-23743 GCA_039208375.1 Pseudomonadota bacterium
GGCACCTTCCTCCTCCCTGGTGCCACCGCCTTTTTTTTATCAAGACACGTTAAGAAAAGGCGCCGCAGATGCGACGCCTTAACTTCAAGCAGGCAGTGGCTCTTAGGGTATTACGCGAGCCCAGAGGCCTTCCATCTTCACCACCACTGGTTCACCGCAATGGAACATGGTGTAGGTGAGTATCTCTTCCGGCCGTCGCAACACGCCAGGGCGCCCAAGAAGTTGCGCGGCGGGCTGCCACTTGATGCCGGCTCCGTGGTGGCCAATGCCAACTTCCTGTCGCGGCGACACAACGACATCCTGCTTGGGCAGGCCGGCGCCAAGCGCACCTGCGCGGATCACGATCGCAGTTGCATCAGCAACCTGCGCGGTAAAATCCTGATCAAGCATCACGCGATCTAGGTGCTGGATTGGCTTGAGGTTACCGTTCTGGGTTCGCACCAAATCGCGCATCCGAAGCGCTTGTGCATGCACCTCACCGAAGGAGGTCGAGATCCGCGTCATCGGGCCGAAGCCCGGCAGTGTCCATTGCGCCGGGGCCGCCGCAGCGGGCGCGCCCGGCGAGAGGGGGCGGGTCTGCGGGCGGGTGTGCCGCCGCGGTTCGGGCTGCGGCTGCGCGCCGGTTTCGATCGCTTCGGATACTCGCGACAGAATATCAGTATACGGCATGGTCTTCCCCCTTTTCACCAATCACACTTGCGCGGGCCGGCCGCCCACTTCGAGCCGCGCTGCAATGGGGCAAGCGGCCGCCCATACACCGCCAACCGAGATCACCGCATCCGCGCGGCAGGTCAGCAGGATAAACTTCACATGGGTGGCTACGAGCGGTTGGGTGATTGTGCGCCACCCAAGCTCTTTGGCCGGTTTCAGAGCGGCCGCTGCCGGGCCGGGCTTTGCCATCGGCTGATCGGGCAGAACCGCGAGATTACGTTTGGGAACGCCATGGGCAATCGAGCCCGCCCTGAACACGATCGGGCGCATCTGGCCCGACAGGCTTTGGTGGATCCGCGCGGCCACAGCGGTGATCGGAGTGGTGTGGCCGTCGCGGGTGCGCAGCGCATCCCCAACCCGCAGCATTTCTGCCCGCACGTCCCCGCGCGTTGTCAAAACGGTGGCGCCGGCCACCAGACAGTGGGTTGGCAACTCGCAACGCGGGCTGTCCACCTTCCCGGGTTCCGCGCCCCGGGCCGGATACCTTAATCGAGCACTCACTACCATCACACTACTCCTTAACGACGTCCTCCGAAGAGGTTCGGGCCGGGGCACTGGGCAACACACGCCCTCGCCGCGACCGCCGCCGCTCTCACCAACTACTCACACCCGACGTTGCACCGGGCCATCGTTACAAGGATCAATTAACCACGGGAAGCTGGCGAGAATGCGCTGGCGTTCGACGGTATGTGACAGATTGATGAAGGCAGGGCCGCACAGGTTAACACGCGGCTCGGGCAGTGTTTCGAAATTAGGTACAATGGCGCGGGTGAGCGCCGCGACGCGGGCGGAAACTCCTTAAAATTCTGGAGCAGGCGTTTCCCATTCCGCGCCAATAGAGGCATTCTGAAAGTGGCAGGTGGACGCGTCCTCCGCCCCAATTCGGCGAAAAAAATGCGTGGAAACGCACTGTTTCCAGAAATCTCATTGGCCACGGCAAGCAACGCGCCGTTGCGTCACCCCGCTATTGTTGCCGAACTGAAATCGGCCTCAAGCGACGAAGGCATCAGAAAGGCACATCGTCCGCGCGGTCTGCCGGCACGACAAACTTGGCGACGACCTTTTTGGCGCCGGCTTTATCAAACTCGATATCCAGCTTGTCGCCCTCGATGCCCATGATCGTGCCGTAGCCGAATTTGGTATGGAACACACGGTCGCCTTGGGTATGCGCCGAAACGGCGGTGGCATCGATCACCATGTTGGCGCTTTCGCGCGGCTGGCTCATCCCGCGCTGGTGGCTGCGCTCCTGGAGCCGTTTCCAGCCGGGTGAGTTGTAGACATCGGCGCGGGCGGCGGCGTCTTCGAGGCCGGAGGATGCGGGCCCCACGCCGGGAGCGGCGGCGCCGTACCCACCGCCGTAAAGGCCCGGCGGGGTAAGCACATCCACATGATCTTCTGGCAACTCATCGATGAATCGCGAGGGCAGCGCTGATTGCCACTGGCCAAAGACGCGGCGGTTGGCGGCAAAGGAAATCGTGCAGACCTCTTCGGCGCGGGTGATGCCCACGTAGGCCAGCCGGCGCTCTTCCTCGAGCCCTTTGAGCCCGCTCTCATCCATCGAGCGTTGCGAGGGGAAAAGACCGTCTTCCCAGCCCGGCAGGAACACGGCAGGAAATTCGAGGCCCTTCGCGGCATGAAGGGTCATGATCGAGACCTTGTCTTCGCCCTCCTCCGTTTCGTTATCCATGATCAGCGAGACGTGTTCAAGAAAGCCCTGCAAGTTCTCGAAGCCTTCTAGCGCTTTCACAAGTTCCTTGAGGTTTTCCAAACGCCCCGGCGCCTCGGGCGTTTTGTCGTTTTGCCACATCTCAGTGTAGCCCGACTCGTCGAGGATCTGTTGGGCAACCTCCACGTGATTGGCGCCCTCGGCCCTGATTGCGAGGTGCCAGCGCCCGAGTCCCTCGATCAGCTTGCCAAGCTCGTTTGCACCGCGACCCGTGAGGCCTTTAGCGGCCAGAAGCAGGCGCGCACCTTCCACAAGGCTCACCCCGTTCTGGCGCGCGGTCACTTGGATTTTCTGCTGTGCCTTGTCGCCGAGGCCCCGCTTGGGCGTGTTGACGATGCGCTCGAACGCGAGGTCGTCATCGGGGCTAACGGAGAGGCGGAAATAGGCCATCGCATCGCGGATCTCCATCCGCTCATAAAAGCGCGGGCCGCCGATCACGCGGTAGGGCAGGCCTATAGTAAGAAACCGATCCTCAAAGGCGCGCATCTGGTGCGAGGCGCGCACGAGGATCGCGCTTTCGGTCAGGCGCATGGGGCGGAGACCGCGTGTGCCCTGCAGCATCGCCTCAAGCTCTTCCCCGATCCAGCGCGCCTCCTCATCGCCATCCCAATGGCCGATAAGGCGAAGTTTTTCGCCGTCATTCGCCTCGGTCCATAGCGTTTTACCCAGCCGGCCCGCATTGGCGGCGATCACGCCCGAGGCGGCGGCAAGGATGTGAGGGGTAGAGCGGTAGTTCTGTTCGAGGCGAACGACCTTCGCGCCGGGAAAATCCTTCTCAAACCGCAGAATGTTGCCCACTTCGGCCCCGCGCCAGCCGTAGATCGACTGGTCATCGTCACCGACGCAGCAGATGTTCTTGTGGCTGGCCGCCAGCAGGCGGAGCCAGAGATACTGGGCGACATTTGTATCCTGATACTCATCCACGAGGATGTAGCGGAACCAGCGCTGGTATTGGGCAAGCACATCTTCGTTGGTCTGGAAGATCGTGAGCATGTGCAGGAGCAGATCGCCGAAATCGACGGCGTTGAGCGCGATCAGCCGCTCTTGATACTGCGCGTAAAGCTCCACCCCCATCTGGTTGTAGGCGCCGGCTTCGGCAGCCGGCACCTTCTCGGGCGTCCAAGCCCGGTTCTTCCAGCCGTCGATGATGGAGGCAAGTTGGCGTGCGGGCCAGCGCTTGTCGTCGATATTGGCGGCTAGCACGAGCTGTTTCAGCAAGCGAAGCTGATCGTCAGTGTCGAGGATGGTGAAGTTCGTCTTCAGCCCCACGAGCTCGGCATGCCGGCGCAGGAGTTTCACGCAGATCGCGTGGAATGTGCCGAGCCAGGGCATTCCCTCGACCTGTTCGCCCAGAAGCCGGCCCACGCGGTTCTTCATCTCGCGCGCGGCTTTGTTGGTAAACGTGACGGCGAGGATCTCGTTGGGGCGGGCGGTGCCGGTGGCCAGCAGATGCGCGATCCGGGCCGTGAGCGCGCGGGTCTTGCCCGTGCCCGCGCCCGCAAGCATCAGCGCGGGGCCCTCGAGCGCCTCGACCGCCTCGCGCTGCGCCGGGTTCAGCCCATCTAGATACGGGGCGCCGCGGGCCGCCATGGCGCGCTGGCTGAGGGGCACGGCGGCCTCAAAGGCATCGCTTTCGTCGAAACTGCTCATGGGCCGAAACCTAGCCCGGTCAGCCGTGAAGTTAAAGGGTTGTTCCCATTCTGTTCCGCACCGATAGCGGCGCGCGATAGCCGCTCCCTTGCGCCCGCCACGCGGCACGGCATAGTCGCGCCGCATGGAGCTTGATTACCGTTTTCCGGCAATTTCCGATCTGAAGGCTCGCGCGCGGCGGCGCGTGCCGCGCTACATCTGGGAATATCTCGATAGTGCGGAGGGTAACGAAGGCGCGCGGGATCGCGCCGAGGCGGCCCTTGATGCAGTGACCCTGATGCCGGATATCCTCCGCGGCCCGGTGGCAGCGGAGCTGAGAACCGACCTGCTGGGCCGAAGCTATGCCGCACCGTTCGGGATTGCGCCGGTGGGCATGTCGGGTGCGTTCTGGCCGGATGCTGAGGCGATCCTCGCGCGCACAGCCGTGGCGGCTGAGATCCCCTATTGCCTGTCGACCGTTTCCGCCACGACGCCCGAAGACATCGCTCCGCACCTGGGCACGCAAGGCTGGTTCCAACTTTATCCTTCGGGCGATGACGGGATCCGGCGCGATATGCTCGCTCGGGCGAAGGAGGCGGGGTTTCATACGCTTGTGCTCACGGTGGATGTGCCGCTTCTCAGCTGGCGGGCGCGGGAGAAGCGTGTGCGGCTTAAGAACCCGATGGCGCTGACACCAACGATCCTTTTGCAAAGCGCGCTTCGGCCCATCTGGGCGCTGGGGCAGATGCAACGCCCTGCCCTTCGGCCCCGGATCTTCGACAGGTATGCCGATCCCTCGGCGGCGGGGCACGAAAAGCATGTGGGGCTTGCGCTGCGCGTTGTTCCTGACTGGGCGTATCTTGAAACGCTGCGCGGCGAATGGGCGGGGCCTATAGTGGTCAAGGGCGTGCTCAACGCTGGCCACGTTCCGCAACTGGTCGCGTCGGGGGCCGATGCGATCTGGGTTTCGAACCACGGCGGGCGGCAGTTTGAGGCGGCTCCGGCCCCACTGGCGACCCTGCCCGCGATCCGGGCCGCGGCGGGGGATGACCTGCCAATCCTCTGCGACGGGGGCGTGCGCTCGGGCACGGATATCCTGCGCCTGATCTCCCATGGCGCGGATTTCGTGATGCTAGCACGCGCGTTTCACTACGGGCTCGGCGCGGCAGGCGCGGAGGGCGCCGCACATGTGGTGCGGCTTCTTCGTGAGGGGATGACGCTCGATATGGCGCAACTGGGTATATCGACGCCCACGGCGGTTCGGGGCTGTATAGCGCCCTGATTGCGGCGAGGAATGCCGTTTACGCCGGGGCGATGACCGCCTAACACTTGCTGCACCTGCAAAAAAGACCGATCCACATGGCCGACTTTCAGAAAATCCTCATCGCCAACCGCGGCGAAATCGCGATCCGCGTGATGCGCGCCGCCAACGAGCTCGGAAAACGCACCGTTGCCGTTTACGCCGAGGAGGACAAGCTTTCGCTTCACCGCTTCAAAGCCGATGAAGCCTATAAGATCGGAGATGGGATGGGGCCCGTTGCCGCCTATCTTTCGATCGAGGAAGTGATCCGGGTGGCGAAGGAAAGCGGGGCGGATGCGATCCACCCTGGCTATGGCCTGCTTTCAGAAAACCCAGAATTTGTGGATGCGTGCGCGGCCGCCGGCATCACGTTCATCGGCCCAAAGGCCGAAACCATGCGCGCACTCGGAGATAAGGCTTCCGCCCGCAAGGTAGCGATTGCCGCTGGCGTTCCGGTGATCCCGGCCACGGAGGTGCTGGGCGATGACATGAAAGCCATCGCCAAGGAGGCGGGCGAAATCGGCTACCCCCTGATGCTGAAGGCCAGCTGGGGCGGCGGCGGGCGGGGCATGCGCCCCATAGCCGGGGCCGATGAGCTGGAAGACAAGATCCGCGAGGGGCGGCGTGAGGCGGAGGCGGCTTTCGGCAACGGCGAAGGTTACCTGGAAAAGATGATCCTGCGCGCCCGGCATGTGGAAGTGCAGATCCTCGGCGACAGCCACGGCAGCATCTATCATCTCTGGGAACGCGATTGTTCGGTGCAGCGGCGGAACCAGAAGGTGGTAGAACGTGCCCCTGCCCCGTACCTTTCCGGGGCCCAGCGGGAGAAGCTTTGCAACCTGGGCAAGAAGATCGCGGAGGCGGTGAATTACGAATGCGCCGGCACCATCGAGTTCCTGATGGATATGGAAACCGGCGAGTTCTACTTCATTGAAGTGAATCCCCGCGTGCAGGTGGAACACACGGTGACCGAAGAGGTCACCGGCATCGATATCGTGCGCGCCCAGATCCTGATCGCCGAGGGCAAGAGCCTTGTTGAGGCCACCGGCATCGCCTCGCAATATGATGTCGCGCTGTCGGGCCACGCGATCCAGTGCCGGATCACCACCGAAGACCCGCAGAACAACTTCATCCCCGATTACGGCCGCATCACCGCCTATCGGGGCGCAACAGGGATGGGGATTCGCCTCGATGGCGGCACCGCCTATTCGGGCGCGGTCGTCACGCGGTATTACGATTCCCTTCTGGAGAAGGTCACCGCCTGGGCGCCCACGCCCGAGGCCGCGATCGCACGCATGGACCGGGCGCTGCGCGAGTTCCGCATCCGCGGGGTGGCGACGAATATCGCCTTCGTCGAGAACCTGCTGAAGCACCCGCTGTTTCTCTCCAACGAATACCACACCAAGTTCATCGATGAGACGCCGGAGTTGTTCCGCTTCCGCAAGCGGCGGGACCGGGCGACGAAGGTGCTGACTTATATCGCCGACATCACGGTGAACGGGCATCCCGAAACGGAGGGCCGCCCCCGCCCCCATGCGGATGTAAAAGACCCCAGGTGCCCGCCGCTTGCCTTGGATGCTGCGCCAGACGGCACGCGGCAGATCCTGGAGCGCGACGGGCCAAAGGCGCTGGCCAATTGGATGGCCGATCAAAAGCGGCTCTTGATCACTGATACCACGATGCGCGATGGGCATCAGAGCTTGCTGGCGACCCGCATGCGCTCAATCGACATGATCCGGGTGGCGCCTGCCTATGCGGCGAACCTTCCGGAGCTTTTCAGCGTCGAATGCTGGGGCGGCGCCACCTTCGACGTGGCCTACCGCTTCCTGCAGGAATGCCCTTGGCAGCGGCTGCGCGACCTGCGCGCGGTGATGCCGAACCTGCTGACGCAGATGCTGCTGCGCGCCTCGAACGGGGTGGGATACACGAATTACCCCGATAACGTGGTGCAGTTTTTCGTCAAGCAGGCCGCCGAGACCGGGGTGGATATTTTCCGTGTGTTCGACAGCTTGAATTGGGTGGAGAACATGCGCGTGGCGATGGATGCCGTATGCGACACCGGCAAGGTTTGCGAGGGCACGATCTGCTATACCGGCGATCTGCTGGACCCAGACCGATCAAAGTACGATCTCAAATACTACGTCGCGATGGCGAAAGAGCTGGAAGCGGCGGGTGCCCATGTGCTGGGCCTGAAGGATATGGCCGGGCTTCTGAAGCCGCGCGCGGCCACGGCGCTGATTGGAGCGCTGAAGGATGAGATCGGCATCCCGATCCACTTCCACACGCACGATACAGCGGGCGTGGCCTGCGCCACGATTCTCGCCGCTGCAGAAGCGGGTGTCGATGCAGTTGACTGCGCGATGGATGCGCTTTCAGGCAACACCAGCCAGGCGACGCTTGGCACAGTAGTCGAGATGATGGCGCAGACCGATCGCGCAACGGGGCTCGATATCGGCCGCGTGCGCGAGATCTCCAACTACTGGGAAACCGTGCGGGGGCACTACGCAGCGTTTGAAAGCGGGCTGCAAGCGCCGGCCTCTGAGGTTTATCTGCACGAGATGCCGGGCGGGCAGTTCACCAACCTTAAGGCTCAGGCACGCTCGCTTGGGTTGGAAGAGCGCTGGCACGAGGTGGCGCAGGCCTATGCCGATGTGAATGAGATGTTCGGCGATATTGTGAAGGTCACGCCGTCGTCCAAGGTTGTGGGCGACATGGCGCTGATGATGGTGAGCCAGGGCCTTTCCCGCGCCGATGTCGAAAACCCCGATCGCGACGTTTCTTTCCCCGAAAGCGTGGTGGATATGATGCGCGGCAATCTTGGCCAGCCACCGGGCGGGTGGCCGAAAGCGCTGCAAAAGAAGATCCTCAAGGGCGAGAAGGCAGTCACCAAACGCCCAGGCGCGGGCATGACGCCAGTGAAGTTGGAAGCGGTACGCAAGGACGTCTCGAAAGAGCTTGAAGGTCTTAAGATCGATGACGAAGACCTAAACGGATACCTCATGTATCCGAAGGTGTTTCTGGACTACATGGGCCGCCATCGCGTTTATGGCCCCGTGCGCACCTTGCCCACGAAGACTTTCTTCTACGGGATGGAACCGAACGAGGAGATCTCGGTTGAGATTGATCCGGGCGTGACGCTGGAAATCCGCTGCCAGGCGGTTTCGGACACCAATGACGAGGGGCTCGTGAAGGTGTTTTTCGAGCTCAATGGCCAGCCCCGCGTGATCCGCGTGCCCGACCGGAGCGCGGCGGCAAGCGCGCAGGCGCGGCCCAAGGCCGAAGCGGGCAATGCCGATCACGTGGGCGCGCCAATGCCAGGCGTAGTAGCGTCGGTGCCGGTTCACGCCGGAGCGGCGGTGAAGGAGGGCGATCTTCTGATCACCATAGAAGCGATGAAGATGGAGACGGGCCTCCATGCAGAGCGCGATGCGAAAATCGCGACCGTGCATGTGGCCCCGGGCGCACAGATCGATGCCAAGGATTTGCTGATCGAGCTGGAGTGAACTGGCGCCGAATGACCTCGAGTGATGCGCCTGCGCCGCGCCCAGCGGCAGGAATCCGCTTATCGAAATTCGATCAAATCCAGTAAGCCTCTGAAATCATTGCATTCGGGTTTCCACCTGCGCGGGCCTCTGTTTCCGGCCTGGCGCGTTGAAACCCAAAACCTGTCTCAATCTTTCCACATTTCGGCGGGCATCTAGGGTCAAGCGCAGACTTAACAGCGCGTTACGGAACCGATGATTGATGATGTTGATCGAAGCGATGAGCAAATTTGACCGCAGCCAGGTCGTCCCAGCCCGCGTGCGCCGTTCGGCAGCCGCGGTCCGCGGCGCTGCGCGGTTCGATCTGCTTCCGGTTCTGGAGCCCGCGAATGAGCCGAGCCAGCCGGTTGAGCGCTCGCCGTTGGAAAAGCTCGGCATCAAGCTTGATCTCGACAGTGACGCGATCCGCGAGGAAACCACCGATTTCCGCGAGCGGGAAGAAACGAAGTCTTCCGAAGCCAAACTGACGGTTTACGCGCTTTGCGCCACGATTATGCTCTTTAGCTTCCCGATCGGGTTTGCCACGCTGATCTTCAACATCCTCGGCGGGGAAAACCTGCGCACGACGGCGCACATCATGGCTCTGACGGGGATGCTGATGGCGCTAGGCATGTCAGATTTTACCGCTCCAGTGCTGGCGGCCTTCTAGCCAAACCAATCCTTACACCCCGCGTTCGGCGAGCGTGTTGGCTTGCGCCACGCTGAGGCCCGTTCGGTCGATGACCTGCGTGTGGATCGTGAACACGATCGCACCAGTGCGGGGCAGGCGTGCGAGCACCTGAACCTCAGATCGAATGAACTCCCGCCGCCCAGGCGCGGGCCGTGGATCGGCCTCAAGGCGCGGCTGGTAGAGGGCGGGGTCGTCATAGGCCAGCGCATTCGCGCGCCAAAGCGGTCGCCCCGGCTTGATCCCATCGAAGAGGCGCTGCACGCGGGCGGCGAGGCCTGGCCCGTACTCCGTCACCGGCGCATGGATCGCGGTCAGCGGCTTCAGGCGCTTTTCGGCGAGGGTCCAGGAGGCTGGGAAGCACACGGCCGCGGCCGTCAGCACATGCTCCGTCCCACGTCGTTCGAGAATGCAGACATCCTGCTGCACCAAGCGGGCAAGAGCCGCCAAGGGCGTGACCCTATTGAGCAGCACGCGTTTTCCATCGGGCCGGGTGACGGTTTGGCCGCGCCGGGTAAAGCCGCGTGGCGCGGCCCACTCCAACGCCGCATCGAGGGTTTCCACTGCGGCAGGGCGCGCCTCTGCGGCCATCCACACGACGTCTTCGCCGCGATCGGCCACCAGGCGATCCCGCGCGGCCATCTGAGCCGCGAATGCCCCATCAACTCGCAGCCAGTCATCGGGCGCGGCCGGGAACGTGCCTGGCAGCCGCGCGGCGCTTGCAAGGATTTCGGGCGTCAGTGCCGCAGGCGGGTGCAGGATTGGCTCCATAGGCCCGAGAGTGTCCAGGGTGCCTGGCGGCGCAACCCCTGATTGGCCGTTCGCGACATTGGAACATGTCGCGAACGGGCCTGACAGCGCGCGGGCGCGCGCGCTCAATCAAAGGCGGATGGAGGGGAGCGCCCCGATGAACACGCATTACCGCGACCGCCGCAAGATCGACCCGCTGAAGGGCGACCTCTTGCCGGACAACACACCCAACGATGCCGACAGGGTGGAAATCGGACCCACCGTACTGGCCTACCGGGAATGGGAGGCGGCGGGTCTCGAATTGCCGGATTTGCAGGCGATGCGGCGGTTCCGGTGGGAACGGTTGACCCAGCATGTCGTCGCCCGCGATCTGGGCGGCCTATTGATGTTCGATCCCCTGAACATCCGATATGCGACCGATTGCACGAACATGCAGATCTGGAACACCCATAACCCCTTCCGCGCCTGCTTGCTTTGCGCCGATGGGCATGTGGTCCTGTGGGAATACAAGAACGCGCCGTTTCTGGCAGAGTACAATCGCCTGGTGCGCGAGGTGCGCTCTGGCGCCTCGATGTTCTACTTCTCGGTAGGCGATCGGGGCGCGGCGGCGGCGGCGGAGTTCGCAGGCCAGGTGGATGAGGTGCTGCGCGCCCATGCGGGGGCCAACCGCAGGCTTGCGGTGGACAAGATCATGCCCGTGGGGCTGCGCGCACTGGATGCCGCGGGCTTCGAGGTAGCCGATGGCGAGGAAGTGACCGAACGCGCGCGTTCGGTGAAGGGGCCCGACGAGATCCGCGCCATGCGCTGCGCGAGCCATGCCTGTGAGGCGGCGATGGCGGAGATGGAGGCCGCCTGCGCACCGGGGCTTTCAGAAGATGATGTCTGGGCCGTGCTTCACGCCGGCAACATCAAGCGCGGCGGCGAATGGATCGAAACCCGGCTGCTGGCCTCGGGACCACGGACCAATCCGTGGTTTCAGGAATGCGGGCCGCGGGTCATCCAGAACAATGAAATCATCGCCTACGATACTGACCTGATTGGGCCGTACGGGATCTGCGTGGATATCTCGCGCACGTTCTGGCTGGGCGATGGCAAGCCCACGAACGCCATGATCGCGGCGATGCGCCATGCCCATGAGCATATCATGACGAACATGCAGATGCTTAAGCCCGGCGTATCGATCGAAGAGCTGGTGATGAACGGCCACCAGCTTGAGGATCAGTACTGGAAGCAGAAGTATTCCTGCAAATTCCATGGCGTGGGGCTTTGCGACGAGTGGCCCCACGTGGACTACCCCGACAACTACCACCCAGGCGCTTGGGATGCCGTGCTTGAGCCTGGCATGGTGCTTTGTGCAGAGGCGCTGGTGTCGCCCGAGGGCGGGGATTTCTCGATCAAGCTCGAAGACCAGGTGCTGATCACGGAGACGGGGTTTGAGAACCTCACCACGTATCCGTTCGATCCGCAGCTGATGGGCGAGGTTTGAGGGCGGCGGCCCTGCCCCGCCCGCACGGTCTGCATGCTTTGCCGGGGCGCTCCTAAAGGCGGAAGCGCGCCAAAAGCCCCAAGTGGTCTGACCCAAAGCGGGGGCGGGTTTCCAGGGTACCGGGGCCGGGCGCCAGAACGTGATCGATGGCGAGTCCACCCATCAGTAGGCCCGGCGCGGGAAGCGTGGCAGTGGGGCGGCCTACGGGATGGGTACCGGTTGCCTTAGCGATCCGACGCAAGGTGTGGGACCAGCGCACCATGTTGAAATCGCCTCCGACAACGGTAGGCGCATCGCCCGCCTCCAGCGTTTCCATGAGCCGCGCCACCTGCGGAGCCTGCTCATCGGGCCAGGGCCAGTGCAGGTGCAGCGACAGGATGCGAAGTGGACCCTGCGGCGTTTCCACTGTGATCGCGGCCAACCCGCGCGGCTCGGTGCAGAGCGCCGTGCCGGGGATTGCGGGGTAGATGCTGACCACCGCCAGCCCAGCGCGCGTGCAGTGGTGGCGCGTGATGTAGGCCGCGGGCAACTGATTGAGCACCGCGCGGTTCTGCGGCGTGACCTCCTGCAATGTGACGATGTCGGGCGATGTGGCGACAATATCGGCGGCAATCGCTGCATTGTCGATCAGCCGGTAGGAGACGTTCTTCTGGTACAGCGCGATTCCTGCCTCCGCAGAGGCATTTGCCGGAGCGCTAAGCCAATAGGGCGCGAGGCTAGCAAGCGCCGCCCCAGCCAGAAGTCCAAAGCCGGCGGCACGGCGTCGGGCCCGCAAGACCCAAAGCAGTAGCGCCAGAAGGCAAAGGAAAACAGCGGCTTCACCTCGGAAGACTGCGAAAGAATCGCCTTGAGGCAACACCGGGCCAAGCACCCCCGCGATGAGGGCGAGCGCTGTGAACACCGCCGCCGCGGTCAGAATACCGATAAACTCGCGCCGCATGGCCCCTCCGATCGCAGTTCACGTAAGCGGAAGCCAGCCTGTCGCTCAAGCGCGATGTAACACGCCGTCACCATGGCGTGACGGGACGCAGGGCGGGGTTGCCAGCCCGGCAGCACAGCCCCAACCTGCCGCGTACTGCCAGATCAGGATCCACGCCCATGCCCACAGAACGCATCACCTTCACCGGCCATTCCGGCGCGCCCTTGGCTGCCCGGCTCGACCTGCCCGAGGGCCCGCATCTGGCAACGGCGCTTTTCGCCCATTGTTTCACCTGCTCGAAGGATATTCCGGCGGCGCGACGGATTGCGGGGCGGCTCGCGGCGATGGGCATCGCGGTGCTGCGGTTCGACTTTACCGGGCTTGGGCACTCAGCCGGGGAGTTCGAGAACACGACCTTCAGCACAAATACAGCGGATTTGCGGGCCGCGGCAGAGTATCTCGCAAGCCGAGGCATGGCGCCAGCGCTTCTGATCGGCCATTCACTGGGCGGTGCGGCAGTGCTGCGCACGGCCGCCGAGATTGCGAGCGTCAAGGCGGTGGTTACGCTCGGCGCTCCATTCGACCCCGAGCATGTGACGCATAACTTCGGCCACGCGTTGGACACGATCATAACCGACGGGGTGGCGGAGGTGGATTTGGGCGGGCGACCCTTCCGCATCCGCCGCGAGTTCGTGCAGGATGTCGCCGCCGAGAAACTCGCCCCGGCCATCAAGGCGATGCGGGCCGCGCTTTTGGTGCTTCACGCCCCGCGCGATGCGGTAGTGGGCATCGAAAACGCAACCCAGATCTTCCTCGCCGCGAAGCACCCCAAGAGCTTCATCACGCTCGACAGCGCCGATCATCTGGTGACCAACGCCGAGGATGCCGAATACGCCGCCGAGGTGATTTCGGCGTGGGCCGGCAAGTATATCGACCTCCGGCCGCCTGCCCCGCCGATTGGCGCGCCCGAGGGCGTGGTGCGGGTGAGCGAGGTGGACGCGGCGGGCTTTCTGCAGGACGTGAATGCAGGACCCCACCACCATGCGCTGGCCGATGAACCCCTCGCTTATGGCGGCACAAACAAAGGCATGTCGCCCTATGGCTACCTGGCGGCAGGCCTCGGGGCGTGCACTTCGATGACGATCCGGATGTACGCCAGGCGCAAAGGCTGGCCGCTCAATCACGTCTGGGTGGATGTGACCCACGACAAGGTACATGCCCAGGACGCCGAGAATGGCGGAACGAAGAAGGTCGATACCTTCCGCCGGGAGATCCACCTTGAGGGGCCGCTTGATGCCGAGCAGCGCGAGCGGCTTCTCGAGATCGCAGACCGATGCCCGGTGCACCGGACTCTGGAGCAATCGAGCCTGGTGGAGACGCGATTGATGGAGTTGGCTTAGGGCCCGACGCCTCCCCGCGGGAAAGATGTATGCCTCATCTCACCTCGGGCAGCGCGCCCATCGCCCGCGCCCGGCACATGCCGAAGGCGCCGAGCGAGCGCCAGCGCATTCCGGCGGCCTGGCGCTTGGGCAGATGCTAGGCTCCGCCGCCTAAGGGCGGGCAGGCTCGCCGGGTTAACGCACGTCGATCACACGTTGCTGTAACACACCACGGGACCGCGCCCGCGCGGCTGCCGTTGCGCTTGAATCCTAGCCCCGCGCCGTGCCCACTAGTTTCCACACTGCGGGCACCAGCAGCGCTGCCAGCGCGAGCTTCAGCGCATCGCCGATCAGGAAGGGCGTGAGGCCCCATGCGAGGATCGGCTGATCCCAGCCGTAAAGCTGGCCCAGCCACAAAAGCCCCGGTACGTAAATCAGCGCATTGCCGATCAGCATCGCCATCGCCATCCAGAAGATCGAGCGATCCCACCCGGCCCGCGCCGCAACGCCAAGTGCAAACGTGGCCAGAATGTAGCCTACGAGATAACCGCCAGTGCCGCCCATCATGTAGGTGAGGCCGTAACTCTCAGCTGACGAGTTTACAAAGACATCGAAGCCCAGCGCGCCGAGGATCAGGTAGCCGAGGATCGTGGCCAAGCCCAGGCGCGGCCCGTAGGCGGCCCCGATGGTGAGTACCGCAAACGTGCCCATCGTGATGGGAACCGGCCACATCGGGATTTTGATTTTCGCCGCGACCGCC
Source organism: Pseudomonadota bacterium (assembly GCA_039208375.1). Lineage (GTDB taxonomy): Bacteria > Pseudomonadota > Alphaproteobacteria > Rhodobacterales > Rhodobacteraceae > JANQPC01. Next base: position 14,870 of record JBCCRC010000053.1, read on the forward strand.
AGCACAAGTACGCCGATCGCGACAAGCGCAACCTGCTTTAAGCGCAGGCCGAGCCCCTCCTCAGGCCCGAAGGCTTCGCTCAGAACCTTATCGGTCAATGTGGTGCTCATGGGCCCGTCTCCGCTGATCGAGTTATCGGGGCCTGTTGTGCACCAGCGTTGGGGCCCCCGCAAGCGCGTTCAGGCGCGCTGATAGGTGGCTGTCATCCGGTAGTCTTTCCTCGGGCCGGTGACCTGCCAGGTGGCGCGCCAGATCGGCCAGGCAGCGAAATCATAGGCCACGCGGTACGTATCTGGGGGGCAGAGATGGGTGGCATCGGTAGGGCCGTCCAAGGCGATTTCATGAAACGCGCGGCCATCGTCGAAGAACGCCGAGATGCGCCCGGGGCCCGCCGCACGCCAGATATAACGCCGTTCTGAGGTGAAGGTGGCGCCTGTTTCGAGCGTTAGAGTGCCGCGTTCGCCATAGACATAGTTTTCGCCGTCGGCGGCAATGTTCGCGCTGCCCTGAAAAGTGCCCGATTGCGCGCCAAGAGTATCCTCGATGCGGCGCCAGATACTCCATACCCCTTCAAAATCAGTTAGTTGAGTAGGCAAGCTCACTTTTCGAACGCACCCTCGGTAACATCGCCCTCTGCTCCAATGAAACGCACTGCATCGCCATCTGGAGCGCGGCTCACCGCGTAGCATTCCCATTCATCCGATGGCGGCCAAAGGCTGCAATACTCATCGCCGCGCACCTCCCACCAACCCCAGCGAGGGTTACCAAACACGTATTCGGTGCGGCCTGAGGCAAAAAACCTTTGCTCGGCATCCACGTCGGGGTCAGAGACGAGATGCGCGCCTGTGAGCGCCTCGGTGATCTCTGTCCCATTCAGAAGCGGCCAGTCCTCCGCCCCCGCGGGCGAGACCGCGAGAGCTGCCAGCGCTGCCAGTAGATGTTTCACGCACGCTCCTTGCCGCCCCATCGGGGCCAGTCTATGACGGCGCGATCCCTGCGCAACCCCATGAAAGACGCCGATGATCCCGCGCTATTCCCGCCCCGAGATGGTGGCCATCTGGAGCCCCGAGACGAAATTTCGGATCTGGTACGAGATCGAAGCACATGCGTGCGACGCACAGGCCGCACTTGGCGTGATCCCGAAAGAAAACGCGGAAGCGGTGTGGGGGGCGAAAGATGTAACGTTCGACGTTGCGCGGATCGATGAAATCGAAGCCGTCACGAAACACGATGTGATCGCGTTTCTCACCCATCTCGCTGAGATTATTGGCGAGGAAGAAGCGCGGTTCGTGCATCAGGGGATGACATCTTCCGATGTGCTCGACACCACCTTCAACGTGCAGCTCACGCGGGCCGCCGACCTTCTGATCGCCGATGTCGAAGCCCTGCTGGCTGCGCTCAAGCGGCGGGCGCTGGAGCACAAGCTGACGATTCGGATCGGGCGTAGCCACGGCATTCACGCAGAACCGACGACGATGGGCCTGACCTTCGCGCGGTTTTACGCGGAGATGGATCGCAATCTGGCGCGCCTGCGCGCGGCTCGTACTGAAGTAGCCACCGGCGCCATATCCGGCGCTGTCGGCACGTTTGCCAATATCGATCCGGCCGTAGAGGCCCATGTCTGCGCCCGGATGGGGCTGTTGCCCGAGCCGATTTCCACCCAGGTGATCCCGCGGGATCGGCATGCGGCGTTTTTTGCAGCGCTAGGCGTGGTGGCGAGCTCGATCGAAAACATCGCCATCGAAGTGCGCCACATGCAGCGCACCGAGGTGCTGGAGGCGGAGGAATTCTTCTCCAAGGGTCAAAAGGGCTCCTCGGCCATGCCGCACAAGCGCAACCCGGTGCTAACGGAAAATCTCACAGGGCTCGCGCGCCTTGTGCGGGCCTCGGTGGTTCCGGCGCTAGAGAATGTCGCACTCTGGCACGAGCGTGACATTTCGCATTCAAGCGTCGAGCGCATGATCGGGCCGGATGCGACGATTACGCTGGATTTCGCGCTAACACGGCTCACGGGCGTGATCGACAAGCTCGTGATCTACCCAGACAACATGATCGCAAATCTGGAGAAGTTTCGGGGCCTTGTGCATTCCCAGCGCGTTCTCCTGGCGCTCACACAGGCCGGTGTAAGCCGCGAAGATGCCTATCGGTTGGTGCAGCGGAACGCGATGAAGGTGTGGGAAGCGGGCGCCGATTTCCGCGCCGAACTTAAGGGCGATACAGATGTCACGGCGGCCCTGAGCGATGCAGAAATCGATGAAAAATTCGACATCGGCTACCATACCAAACACGTCGATACGATTTTCGAGCGCGTCTTCGGGCCGCAGTAGGGCTCGGGGGTTTGACGCAACGGAATGCCACGCTAGCCTCACAAGCGTTGCGGGGCATAACCCTTTGAGGAGAAACCGATGAAAATAAAGCGTATCGCGTTGGCTGCTCTGGCGCTGACGACACCGACGGCATTGGCCGTGGCGGCGTTGAGCTTCGCGCCGACGCCGGCAGACGCCGCTGGTTGCAACTACACCAAGAGCGATCTTGCGATGTCGTGCGCCGTGGGCTTTGCTTGGGACGAAAGCAAACAGACCTGCGTGCCGGAAGCCACAAGCTAAGGCACCATTTCGCGTGCCATTCTTCGGCGCGCGAGTTTTTTTGAGGGGCGGTTTGTACCGCCCCTTGTTGTTCCCGGGCGCGCCCTATCTTTCGACCATCTCGCACATTGGAGCTCTGCATGCGCCGCACCGCCCTCACCTTTGCTGTTGTCACACCCGTCCTGGCTTACGCGGCTGGATCAGAGGATCCCACGCCACCGCAGCCAACGAAGACGACCACCGAATGCACCGACGGGCTGGTTTGGGACGCGCAGGCGGGCGCGTGCGTGGCGCCTGAGGAAAGCAGCCTTAACGACGATGGGCTCTACAATGCCGCGCGCGAGCTGGCCTACGCCGGGCAATTTGAAAATGCGCTGAATGTTCTTGCCGCGATGTCTGACCCGACCGAGGACAGGGTGCTGACCTACCTTGGCTTCGCCCATCGCCAGGGCGGGGACACGGCGCTTGGCATGTCTTATTACATTCAGGCCATTGAAAAGAACCCCGACAACCTGCTTGCGCGCTCCTATATGGGACAGGCCTTCGTCAAGCTCGGTGCGATGGACGGGGCGCGGGCGCAACTCGCCGAAATCCGCACCCGCGGTGGCGCCCGCACATGGCCGGAACTCGCCCTTGAGCGGGCAATCGAATCCGGCCGGGGCTACCGCTACTAACCCCCCGCGAATACCGGAAATTAACGCCCTGCCCCGATGCTGTGGGCAGCCCTAAAGAACTGCGCAACCGATGGCTTCCGACCTTCCCGAACCGGCCGCACCGCTGCCGGATTTTGCTGGCGCGTCCGGCGGCGCCCCTGGGACGGGGGCTGCAATGCTCGACAAGCGCACTAAGGCCGCAATCGTGGTGCAGTTTTTGCTGCGCGATGGAATTGAGCTATCGCTCACCTCGATGCGCGAATCAGCGCAAGCCGAACTCATCCGCGCCGTGGGTACGCTGACTCCGGTGGACACTGCAACTGTGAACGCCGTGTTGGACGAGTTCGCCGATGCACTTGAAGCCGGGGGCATGCCCGGTGGCGGCGGGCTAGCGGCAGCGCTCGAGCTTCTGGAAGGCGCCGTGAGCCCTGCAATCGCCCACCGCCTGCGCGCGCAGGAAGGGATCATTACAGGGGGTGATCCTTGGGCCCGGATTGTGGAGCAGGACGCCGAAGGCCTTGTGCCCATTTTCGAGCGTGAAAGCGTTGAGGTGGCCGCCGTGCTTCTCTCAAAACTGGCGGTTGGAAAGGCGGCCGAAGCCTTGGGCCTGCTGCCGGGCGCGCGGGCCCGGCGCATCACTTACGCCGTCAGCCAGATCGGCGCGGCACGGCCCGACGCAGTAGCGCGGATCGGGCGGGCGCTTGCGCGCGGCTTCGACATCGTGCCCGAGACCGCGTTTTCAGGGGGGCCCGTGGAGCGTGTCGGCGCGATCCTGAACTCCACGCGAGCGATGACGCGGAACGACGTACTGGAAGGCCTTGAAGAAACAGACGCCGCCTTCGCCGAGGAGGTGCGACGCGCGATCTTTACCTTTGCCAACATCCCCGGCCGCATCGACACCCGCGATGTTCCAAAAATCGTAAGGCAGGTGGAGCAAGACGTGCTTGTTATGGCATTGGCGGCCGCCCTGCCCGATCTCGAAGAGGCCGTCGAGTTCATTCTTGGCGCAATGTCAAAGCGCATGGCCGAGGCGCTGCGGGGCGAGATGGACGAACTGGGAGAGGTTGATGCCGACGCAGGTGAGGACGCGATGGGCGCGCTTGTCGCCGTGATACGGGAACTCGAAGAGGCCGGCGAGATCCACCTAATCGCAGACGGATAGTCCCGGCCATCGACAGACGGCATCCGCGGCGATACGGTTCGCCGGGCTTGACCCAACCGAACCGGAGGTCTGACTGTGCCCCGCCTCGCCCATGCCCCGTGACCAAAGCGCGGCCCGTGGGATCGCCTTAATGATCCTGGCGATCTTCTTCTTTTCATTGATGGACGTTGCGGCAAAGGCGCTCGGCCAGCGCTCGGACACCGTTATGGCCGTTTGGGCGCGTTATACCGGGCAGATGCTGATCGTTCTGGCCCTGATCGCGCCCCGGGCCCAAGCGGTGATCGCGACGCGATATCTTTCGCTTCAGATCGTGCGATCGGTCCTTTTGTTGATGGCCACCGTGTTCATGTTCTTCGGGCTCGCACGGATCGGTCTGGCCGAGGCGACCGCGGTAATGGCCGTCAACCCGCTTCTTATCACACTCGGCGCGGCGGTGTTTCTGGGTGAGGCGCTGGGGTGGCGGCGGATGGCGGGCATTGGGACGGCGCTGATTGGCGCGATGATCGTAATCCGCCCGGGCAGTGATGTGTTTTCAACCGACGCGCTTCTGCCGCTGGCAGGGGCGATATGTTTTGCAGGGTATGCCCTCGTGACCCGCAGGGTGGGGCGGGATGAAGACCCATGGACGAGCCTCTTCTACACCGGGCTTGTCGGCGCGTTGGCGCTATCAGCTGTGGTGCCCGCCTTTTGGCAACCGCCCGATGGAATAACCCTGGCCCTACTGGCGCTGATCGGAGTGCTTGGAATGGCGGGGCAGCTTTTCCTCATCCGGGCACTCACCATTGCAGATGCGGGCACGGTTGCGCCTTTTGCATATACGGGGGTGATCTTTGCCACCGCTTGGGGCTTGCTGCTGTTTGACGAATGGCCGGACGCCACGACTGTTTTGGGGGCGCTTGTGATCGTGGGGGCGGGTCTCTATGTCTGGCATCGAGAAACCCGAGCCCGCCCACACCGCGCGGCGCCTCGGGGGGCTTGAGACGAGGCGCGATGAAACCCCGGCACGGCGATTGGCGCGATTTCACGCAGAACCTCGCCATCCGCGCGATCCTCGGGGTTGTTCTGCGTATTCCTTATCGTGCGCGGGTGCCGATCATGGGCTGGATCGTGTCACGTCTCGTCGCCCCACTTGCCGGGTGGGACCGAAGAATTGAAGAGAACCTGGCCCATGTCTGCCCAGAACTTAGTTTTGCCGAACGCCGGAAACTGATCCGCGACGTGCCCGACAATGCGGGGCGCACGCTGATCGAGATCTACTCGGGGCAGGACTTCGTCGATCGCGTGCGCGACACTGAACTTGCCGGGCCGGGGGCGGACGCATTCCGGGCGCACCGAGCCGCGGGGCGCCCCGTGATACTTGTGACCGGCCATTTCGGAAACTACGACGCACTGCGCGCCGCACTTTTTGCCCAGGGGCATCCGCTGGCCGCGCTTTACCGAGAGATGCGCAACGCAGGTTTCAACGATCACTATGTGCGTGCGATTTCAAAGATCGGTGAGCCGGTATTCCCTGCAAATCGGGCGGGGATTGTCGGCATGATCAAGCACCTGCGCGGTGGGAACATCCTGGGCATTCTGGTGGATGTCTATGCCTGGCGCGGAGCGGAGACGACGTTTTTTGGCCAGCCCGCCCCGACGGCACTGAGCGCCGCGGAGTGGGCCCTGAAATACGACGCGGCGCTCATGCCCGCCTTTGCGATCCGTAAGGAAAATGGCCTCGACTTCGAAATCTACGTCGATGAGGACATTGCCCACGGCGCGCCTGAAGCAATGATGCAGGCCTTCAACGATAGCCTAGAGGCGCGGGTGCGCAGCCATATGGGGCAATGGTTCTGGATCCATCGCCGATGGAGCAGCAGCAAGCACTAACGTGAAACGGTAGGGCGAACTACTCCGGCACGCGAGCGGCGGCCACGATGGGCCCCGGCCCGGAACGCTGGAGAAGGATCGCATGGGGGCCTTGATCGGGAATTTCGACCGTGATGGCGTGGCGGCCTTGCCCGTTCCACTGCCCAATCTCCGCAAGGCGGGAGACGACGTTGTGATAGGTCAACGTACGGCCGGCATTTTCGCCCCGCCCGATTGAAACCTCGGCTTTCGGACGCCAGCTGACCAGCTGAAACAGATAACCGCCCGCGAGCGTTTCCTCGGCATTTGCCACAATGCGCAGACGGTCACCCGTGCGTGTGAGGGTAAGCGCGACGGGGGCGGCCTGATCCCCATGCTTCTCGATGATGGTTGCAAGCTTCATTGGTTTGTAGCCGATCACGTGTTCGGTGCCCCCGACAATCATCTGGGGGGTGTAGATGGTGCGATCGCCTGCGGCCCGTGCGTAGCCCTTCTGCCGAACGGTATGCGCGGGGTCCGCGAATTCATCCTTCCAGCCGATGTAATCCCAATAATCAACGTGCAGTGCGAGGGGCAGAACGTCATCGCGCGCGGACAGCTCGCCAAGAAGCGCATCCGCGGGCGGGCAGGAGGAGCAGCCCTGAGACGTAAAGAGTTCCACCACAACAAGCCTGTCGGCTTGTGCTGCGCCGGCAAATGCCCATATCGCGGCAAGTGCCGCCACCATCCAACTGCGCATTTCGATTACCTTTCCTTGGGCCACGCACTTTCCTACGGGATGGGGCGCACCCGCTCAAATAAAGGTTTTGAGAGAAACCGTAACACGCAGCTCTCGGGATCGGGAGGTGGCCGGCATGATTTTGGTGCACGATAGTATACATTTCAGTCGCACCCCCTTGATTGCGCAACCTTGCGCTATCTATTGCCTGATCAGAGGATACCCGAACCAGCTAATCGCCAGGGAGGCCCTATGCCAATCATCGTTGGACAGGACACATCTAAGACTCGCCGCACGCTTAAGGTGGGTGGCCAGACCTTCGCCTACTATTCCATCCCCGCGGCCCAAGAGGCCGGCCTGGGAGATTTTGCGCGGCTACCCGCAGCGTTGAAAGTTGTCCTCGAAAACATGCTGCGGTTTGAAGATGGGAAAACGGTGCATGTGGACGATATTCGGGCCTTTTCGGACTGGGCTGACAAAGGCGGGAAGAACCCGCGCGAGATCGCGTATCGCCCGGCCCGCGTGTTGATGCAGGATTTCACGGGCGTGCCCGCAGTGGTGGACCTGGCGGCGATGCGCGACGGGATCGTGGCACTGGGCGGCGATGCAGAGAAGATCAACCCGCTTAACCCTGTCGATTTGGTGATCGACCATTCGGTGATGATCGACGAGTTCGGCAACCCCCGCGCATTCCAGATGAACGTGGACCGGGAATACGAGCGGAATATGGAACGCTACACGTTCCTTAAATGGGGCCAATCGGCCTTCAACAACTTCCGCGTTGTGCCCCCAGGCACGGGGATCTGCCATCAGGTGAACCTTGAATATCTGGCCAAAACGGTTTGGTCGGACGCCGATCAGAACGGCGATCAGGTGGCCTACCCCGATACCCTCGTGGGCACCGATAGCCATACCACGATGGTCAACGGCGCCGCGGTGCTGGGCTGGGGCGTGGGCGGGATCGAGGCTGAGGCCGCGATGCTCGGTCAGCCGATTTCGATGCTGATCCCCGAAGTCGTGGGCTTCAAGCTGACTGGCGCGATGAAGGAGGGCACGACGGCCACCGACCTTGTGCTCAAGGTCGTGGAAATGCTTCGCGAAAAGGGCGTAGTGGGCAAGTTCGTGGAGTTTTACGGCCCGGGGCTCGACACCCTGCCGCTGGCCGACCGGGCGACGATCGGGAACATGGCGCCGGAATACGGCGCGACTTGCGGATTCTTCCCGATTGATGGCGAGACGCTGCGGTATCTCACGCAAACGGGCCGAGATGAGGAGACGATCGCTCTGGTTGAGGCTTATGCCAAGGCGAACGGCATGTGGCGGGGCCCGGATTATGACCCGATCTATACCGATACGCTTGAACTCGACATGGGCGATATCGTGCCCGCGATTTCCGGCCCGAAGCGCCCCCAGGATTTTCTGGCGCTGACCGAGGCGAAATCGGCGTTTACGCGCGAGATGGCGGAGACGTTCAAGCGACCCATGGATAAGGATATGCCTGTAAAAGGCGAAAACTACACGATGAAATCGGGAAAGGTGGTGATCGCCTCGATCACCTCCTGCACCAACACTTCGAACCCCTATGTGATGATCGGCGCAGGGCTGGTCGCGCGGAAGGCGCGCGAATTGGGCCTCAATCGCCAGCCGTGGGTGAAGACCTCACTGGCACCAGGCAGCCAGGTGGTGAGCGCCTACTTGGAAGCGGCGGAGTTGCAGGACGATCTCGACGCGATCGGCTTCAACCTTGTGGGCTATGGCTGCACCACCTGCATCGGCAACTCCGGCCCGCTTCAGCCCGAGATTTCGGAGGCGATTGCGGAGGGTGATCTGGTGGCGGTATCGGTGCTTTCCGGCAACCGCAACTTCGAGGGCCGGATAAGCCCTGACGTAAGGGCGAACTACCTCGCA
>JBCCRC010000054.1:0-22212 GCA_039208375.1 Pseudomonadota bacterium
AACACCGGCCCGGTGAGTGCGCGCGCCACCTGAAGCGCCAACGTGCGCCGGGCGGGGCCGCAGAATTCGTGCACCCGCGCGCGCGCCAGCGCCAGATCGCCAAGAAACCGCACGCCATCCCGCCCCGGTTCGGGCGGGCGCGGGCCAGCGCGAGTGAGCAGATGCGGAGCAGGGCTGTGTTTCATGAGTAAAATCTAGCGTGTTCCTTTTTTGTTCTCAAGCCTTCGAAGCGCCTTGCCCCTGACGCCCGCGCCGCTACGGTGCGCGCAAAGAACGAGGGGCAGGAAGCCAGCCATGAACCGGACAACACTCGGCCGCACCGGCATCGAGGTCAGCACGCTTTGCCTGGGCTCGATGACATGGGGCAGCCAAAACACCGAAGCCGAAGGTCACGCACAGATCGATTTCGCCCTCGATCACGGCTGCGATTTCATCGATACCGCCGAGATGTACCCCGTCTCCCCCGTCCGCGCCGAAACGGTGGGGGTGACCGAAAGCATCATCGGCACGTGGAACGCCCGCACCGGGCGCCGAAGCGATCTGGTGATCGCCACCAAGGTCACCGGGCTCAACGGCAAGTTCGTGCGCGAGGGCCGGCCTGTCACCGCCTCAACCCTGCGCGACGCACTTGAGGGTTCACTCATGCGTCTGAAGACCGATTATATCGATCTCTACCAGTTGCACTGGCCCAATCGCGGCTCCTTCCACTTCCGCCAGATCTGGGATTTCGATCCAACGGGGCAGGATGCCGTGGCCGAGATCGAGAACATGCATGGTGTCATGGCGGCGCTTAAAGATTTGGTCGCTGAGGGCAAGGTCCGGGCCTGGGGGCTTTCGAATGAATCCGCCTGGGGCACGATGCAGTGGCTGGCGGCGGCGGCGGAATCCGGCGGCCCGCGCGTGGCCAGCATCCAAAACGAATACTCTCTGCTCTGTCGTCAGTTTGACAGCGACCTGGGCGAAATGGCGACCCATGAGACTGTCTCCCTTCTTGCGTTCTCGCCGCTCGCAACGGGGCTCTTGACGGGCAAATATCGCGGCGGGGCACGGCCCGAAGGTTCACGCGGCACGCGGCCCGGTGGGCTCGGCGGCCGCGAAACGCCACGCGTAGACGATGCAGTTGAAGCCTATGCGGACATTGCCCAGGAACATGAGCTGAACCTGGCGCAGATGTCGCTCGCCTGGTGCCTCACCCGCCCGTTCCCCACGATCCCGATCTTCGGGGCCACGTCGCTCGACCAACTCAAAATCGCGCTTGATGCCGCCGATCTACGGCTCGGCGAAGAGGTGCTCACGGCGATCTCCGCCGCCCACAAGGCGCATCCGATGCCCTACTAGCCCCTTGCGCCCACCATCCGTTTGACGCTTCAAGGGGATATGCGCCCAGCCCTTGCCATCGCGGCCCTTGTACTGACGGCCTGCCAGCCCACGGCGACTTCGACGCTCACGCCGGTGGGCGAAGACCTAGTGATGCAGCAAGAACGCGACTGTCTGGCCGAGGGCGGGCGCTGGGGCGCAGGGGGGCTTTCGGGCGGTATGGTCTGCTACACGCCCACCGCCGATGGGGGCCAAAGCTGCTCGCAAGCCTCTGATTGCGAGGGCGTTTGTTTCGCGCGCTCGCGCACCTGTTCCCCCATTACCCCGCTTTTCGGATGCCATGATGTGTTGGGCGCCCTCGGCGCGACGGCGAAGCTGTGTATCGATTGATCGCGGCTCTGGCCCTTGCGCTACTCACTGGCTGCGGCGGTGGGGTGTATCGCGACAGGCAAGCCCCCATCACCTCGATCGCTGCCTTCGATCTCACGCGCTATGGGGGCACCTGGTATGAAGTCGCGCGCTTCCCGGTGCTGTTTCAGCGCGGCTGCACCGACGTGACCGCCCGTTACACTCCGTTGCCGGAAGGGGGCGTCGAGGTCGTCAACACCTGCCGGCGCGATGGCGAGATTCGGCAGGTGCGGGGCGATGCTGTGGTCACTGGCCCCGGTCGGCTAGGCGTTCGGTTTTCCGGCGTGCCCATCGGACGGGCGCCCTATTGGGTGCTCTGGGTTGATGAAGGCTATCGCACGGCGGTGGTGGGCGTGCCTTCGGGCAGGGCCGGTTGGATCCTGAACCGCAGCCCCGAGATTCCCGAAGATCGCCTGAACGCGGCGCTGCAAGTTCTTGAATTCAATGGGTACGATGTATCGCAGCTGGCGCGTACGCCCCATGGTGTTCAGCCGGTTTCGCGTACTCTCTCTTCGATGTAATCGGGTATTTCGCGGGCCGAGACATGGGCTTCGCGCACCAGAAGATCGAAATGCCGGGTGAAGGCACGCACGCGTTCAGTATCCCGGAATGCAAGATAGTGCTGGCCGATGTAGAGCACTGCCATCAGCGGGCCGAAGACGGTGATCGGTGCCGAAAGCAGCCGCCGTGCATCGAACAGAAAGATCCGCAAGGTGGGGTAAAGCTGATCGTGCAACTCCAGAAACCGATCGATCTGCGCGCGGCGCACCGCGTCGGGCAAGCCGAAGTAGTACCCCTCGCCACGGATAAAGCTGTCGAGCTCAAAGAGCGGCAGCGCAATCTCATAATCCGATGGAGCGTGGCGCAAGAGATCAAGCCTGTCGGATGAGGCGCCAATCGCCTGATCGGTCGTTTTGCCAAGATGCGGCGTGTACTCCCAGCGCAGCATGGCTGAAGTCTTGAGTATGTCGGGCAGCCGGGCGGGCACGTGGCGGATCTTGTAACCAGCAGCTTCGCGGTGCCAGGCAAAGATCGTCTCGTCGATCAGCGCGCGCGGGGCCTCGGACATTTCCATTGAGGCGGCCAGAAGGTCCGTCGCCTGTTCCGGCCGGTCGCTGAGCCCTAAAAGCCAATCTGCTGAAACCCCCAACGCTGCGGCGCATTCGGCTACGACTTGCGCATTCGGCAAGCGTGGCCCATCGCCCGACAGCAGCTGTGAGATGGTCGAGCGATCCACACCGACGCGACGCGCCAGCGCGCTTTGGCTGGCGTCGCGATCTTCCATCGCCCGGGCCAGACGGGCGCGAAACTGGTTTGCGCGGTCGCGCTTGTCGGTTTTAGCCATCGTTGTTGATTTTTTCAACATATGCTGAGTTTTGTTGTCTACATACAGAATTCTGTGATGTGTCAGCAAGTGGCAACATTTTGCTATGGGGAAAAAACTTCTCGATTTAAATGGCTTCCGCCGCGCTCTTGCATCGGTTGAATGGCCAACGCTGGGGCTTCTCGCGCTGTGTTATGCGGTATGGCTTGCGGCAATCACCGTCGTTGCCGCTTGGTGGCTGCCTGCCGGGATCGCACTGGCCGCCCTCATGGCGGCACTGCATGCCTCGCTGACCCATGAGGTGATACACGACCATCCGTTCCCCGGGCATCCTGCGATAAACGCCGCGGTCGTCTGGCCGCCTCTGACGCTTGCGATCCCCTTCGCGCGATTCCGCGATACCCATCTTGCCCATCACACAAATTCGGTGCTGACAGACCCCTATGACGACCCGGAGTCGAACTATCTCGATCCAGCGGTGTGGGAGACGTTGCCTGCGCCGATCCGCACGATCCTCAGGATCAACAACACGTTGGCAGGCCGAATGGCGATCGGGCCCATTGTGAGCCAGATCGCTTTCATGCATTGCGATCTGCGCCAGGCGCGGGCGGGTGATCGGCGTGTCCTGCCTGGCTGGCTCTGGCACATTCCCGCGGCAGCAGTGGTTCTTGTCATCGTCGGCTATGCCGCAATGCCGCTCTGGGCCTATGCCGTCGCTGCCTATCTAGCGATTTCCATCCTCAAGATCCGCACCTTCCTCGAACATCAGGCCGAAGAGCGCGCCGCGCATCGCACGGTGATCATCGAAGATCGTGGGCCGTTGTCTTGGATGTTTCTCAACAACAACCTGCATGTCGTGCACCACATGCATCCTAAGGTGCCGTGGTACCGGCTACCCACGCTCTATGCCGCCAACCGCGCGCGCTACCTAGGGCGTAACGGCGGCTACCTTTACCGATCCTATGCGGAAGTCTTTGCGCGCTACTTCCTGCGCGCCAAGGATCCCGTGCCGCACCCGATCTTCCGCCGCGGCTAACCATCTGGCGCTTGGCTGCCCTGCGTGAAAGAACGCGCCCATGGAGGCGTGGATCCCCATCACCATCGCAGCGGCAGCGGCACAAACCCTGCGCTTTATGGCGCAGAAGCACCTCAAGGCCACGGGTCTTTCCACTGCCGGAGCAACTTGGGCCCGGTTTCTCTTTGCCGCGCCGCTGATCCTCGCTCTGACGCTCGCCTATGCCGGGGCAGGGGAGCAGGCGTTGCCGCGCCCCGAGCCGATGTTCTGGGCCTATGCTACGGCCGGCGGGCTTGCGCAAATCCTCGCCACCGCCTGCGTTGTGGCTCTGTTTGCCCATCGTAACTTCGCGGTGGGTATCACCTTCAAAAAGACAGAAGTGATGCTCACGGCGCTCGTGGGCTTTGTGGTGCTTGGCGATCGGGTGTCCGCCTGGGGCTTTTTTGCGATGGCGCTGGGGCTTCTCGGTGTTCTGTGGCTGTCTGATCCGCCTGAGGCGACGGGCCCATGGCGCGCGCGGCTGATCAATCGTGCAGCGGGGCTTGGGCTGCTTTCGGGGCTGTTCTTCGCGATCTCTGCAGTGGGATACCGCGGCGCTGTTCTGGCGCTTGAGGGCGGCGATACAGCGCTTCGGGCCGGAACGGCGCTTGCGGTCGTCGCCACTGGCCAAACCCTGGCCTTGGGGGCATGGATCGCCTGGCGGGAGCGCAGCCAGATCAAAGCCGTCTGCGCTGCCTGGCGCATGGCATTGCCGATGGGCCTGTTTTCCATGATCGGCAGCTTTTGCTGGTTCGCCGCGTTTTCATTGCAAAACGCAGCATACGTCTTCGCCGTGGGCCAGATCGAGGTGATTTTCTCAATCCTCGCTGCGCTGCTTGTATTCGGAGAGAAGGTCACCCAACGCGAATATGCGGCCATGGCGCTGATTACGGGCTCGATCATCGTCCTCGTCGCGCTCGGTTAACGCGTTCCCCTAAAGCGCGCGGCCGCCGAGCCTCCGAAACAGGCTCTCTTCCTCGGTATTGCGAAAAAACGGAACCGTTTCGGGCGCGTCTAGGGCGGGAAGGCGCGCAGCGACCTCTGCCAACACCACCTCGGTGATAAATGGCAGCCCAAGGTCTCGGGCTTCCCCCAGAGGCACCCAGCGCAGGTGGCTCAGTTCGCCGGAGGCACCCTGAAACCCTTGCACATCCCCCGCCACAGCTGCGGCATCGGCCAGAAAGAACCGCGCATCGAACCGTCGAGGCCGTCCAGGCGGGGTTATGGCACGGAAAACGAAGCGCAAGGCGCTGGCGTCGGGGCGAAATCCGGCTGCGGAAAACCCCGCCCAATCGGCGGGTGGATCGGGCCAGTTCCCGGGTGTACCGAGGATCAGCCCCGTCTCTTCCCAAAGCTCTCGGATCGCGGCTGCGACCAGCGCCTCGGGCTTCGCACCGCGCGCCTCTTCTCCTAGCCGGGTACGACAGGGTTCGGAAAGGCGGCCGTCCAGCGGGGCAGCGGCGTCGCCAGGATCAACCGCACCGCCGGGAAAGACGAATTTCTGCGCCATGAAAGCGGCCTTGGCACCGCGTTGGCCCATAAGAACAGCCGGATCCCCTTCAGCGTCTCGCACGAGGACCACCGTCGCAGCATGTCGGATCGGGACGTCGCTCATCCGCGCGCCCGAAGCGCTAGTGGCTGCCGAAGCCGTGCATCCGCTTTGCCCACTGGAACCCCACGATTGCGCCTTTGAGGCGGGGCAGAAGGTATAGCGAAAGCGCTGTACACCCAACGGTGAAAATCGAAGCCAGCACCATGGGATCGGGCCGGAAAGTGACGAACGCCCAGAAAATCGCAGGCGCCATAACGTGGCCGACGATCAGGATTGTCAGGTAGGCAGGCCCATCGTCGGCGCGGTGATGGTGCAGTGGCTCGCCGCAAACGGTGCAGCTGCGCCGAACGGTAAGATAGCCGTTGAAGAGCGGACCCACCCCACATTTGGGGCATTTCCGCTGCCATCCCCGCGTAATCGCTGGCATGACGGCGCGAGTATCTTCCGCCTCGGGGGCGGTGTCGGTTGGGGCTCCGTCAAACATCTGATCGTCCGGTTGCTGGGCTGCTCGCGCTAACATTAGGGCCCTCGGCGTGTGGATTTGGAACCCGGCAGAATGTCCTTGCGGCGCGATGTCGCGAATTTTTTCCGGTGGGCGCGACGGAACTCATGCACGGCCCCGTTTTACCCCCTGTCACACGGCGAAACGCAGAAGCCTGGCAGGGCCTGCCGCCGAAACAAAACGGAGTAAGGCTATGAAAAACCTATCATTGATCGCGTTGGCCGCGGCGATTGCCGCAGGGCTCTTTGTAACCAACGCCGCCGAGGCGCGTGGTGGCGGAGAGCGGGCGAGTTTCGAAACGCTCGACACCGATGGCGATGGCATGATCACACAGGCCGAACTGGATGCACAGCGCGAGGCGCGCTTCGCCGCGCTGGATACCAACGGCGATGGCCAGGTGACACTGGATGAGTTCACTGCCTCGGCGCAAATTCGGTCGGCGGAGCGCGCGGAACGCATGTTTTCGAACCTTGACGCGGATGGGGACGGCACCCTCTCGCGCGATGTGATCGAAATGCGCGGTGGCCCCGATGGCGCGAGCCTGATCGAACGCCTTGACGGGGATGGCGACGGCGCGATCTCGGAAGAAGAGTTCGAGGCGATGAAATCACGCCGGGCCGAGATGCGCCGCAATGGCGGCCGCCCGGTCAACCGCTAGGCCAAGCGGCCCCGGGGCGGAACGCCGCCCCGGGCGCTGGCATTTGCAGCGTTTTGGTGAGTAGGATAGCAGTCAGGCGCGATGACAATGCCCCTTGATGCCTTGGGCGAAGCCTCCGACGAGGCGCTTCTAGTTGCCTATGGCAACGGCGATCGGGCGGCAGCGCGCGCGTTAACGGTGCGCCTGACCCCGCGCATCCTGGGCTATGCGGCCCGTGTTCTGGCTGATCGCGCTGAAGCCGAAGATGTGGTGCAAGAGGCGATGCTCAGGCTCTGGCGCATCGCGCCGGATTGGCGGCAGGGCGAGGCGCAGGTCACAACCTGGCTCTATCGCGTGACCGTCAATCTCTGCACCGACCGCTTGCGCAAATCCGGCCGCGCGGTAGATCTCGATGCGGTGCCAGAGCCCGAGGACGGTCAGGCTGCCGCCGTAGAGGGTCTGATCGACCAGGATCGCGCCGACGCGCTTGAAGCAGCGCTGGAGCTCTTGCCGGAACGCCAGCGCCAGGCCGTGATCCTGCGACACCTCGAAGGGCTTTCGAACCCCGAGATCGCGGCGGTGATGGACATTGGGGTTGAGGCCGTGGAAAGCCTCACAGCACGGGGAAAACGGGCGCTCAGCCGGCATTTGGCCGGCCGGCGCGCAGAATTGGGATATGGTGATGACTGAACGGGATCCACTTGACGCTTTCTTCGATGAAGCGCGCGCAAACCGGCCAACGCCCGGCGCCGATCTTATGGCCCGCGTCTTGGCCGATGCAGATGCCGTGGCGGACGGGCGCGATGCCCGCGCAACGCGCGCGGCCACCCCGGCGCGCCGGCGCCCAGCACAGATGCTCAAGGCCCTTGGCGGGTGGCCCGCGCTTGCGGGGCTGGCCGCCACCACGGCAACGGGCCTCTGGATCGGCTTTGCACTGCCCGAGCTGCCCACAAGCCTCGGCCTCGCGTCGGGGTATGATCTGAGCGATCTGGCGCCCGGCTACGGCAGCCTGTCAGCTTTTGGGGGCTAAGCGCATGTCAGACACGCAAGCCGCCCCCGATCCCGGCACAAAGCCCCGCTGCCCGACTTGGATGCGCCTAACCCTTGTGGCCTCGCTTGCTGTAAACCTGCTGATCGCAGGCATCGTGGGCGGCGCAATGCTGGGGAAGGGCGATCGTGGGCCGGGGCAGGAGTTTCGCGCGGCCCGCGATTTGGGCCCGATGCCGCTTGTCATGGCGCTTGAGCGGGACGATCGCCGCGCCTTGGGGCGAAGCCTGAGATCAGAGGCGCAGGGCATGCGGTTGAGCCGTGAGGAAATGCGCGCGCGGTTTGAGGCGCTGCTCGTGGCCCTACGCGCCGAGCCCTTCGCGCCAGATGTGGTGGCGGGTCTTTTGAGCGAACAGCGCGGGCTTGCGGCAGAGCGGCAGTCGCTGGGGCAGGACAAGCTCCTGGCACATTTCGCCAGCATGAGCGCCGACCAGCGCCGCGCCTACGCCGATCGACTTGAAGCATCCTTGCGCCGAGGGTCGCGCTAGGCCGCCGTGGCCACGCCCATCGTGGCCATGTTCCGCCCGCTCGATTTTGAAGCGTAGAGGGCGCCATCGGCCCGGGCGATCAGCGCTTCGGGGCGCTCGATCCCGCTGCTGACGGCAACGCCCACCGAAATGGTTACCGGTAGTTTCAGGCCGCTTGCCAGCACACAAGGATCTGCTGCGATGCGCGCGCAAAGCCGGCGCGCCGTGAACAGCGCCACCGCCGGCGATGTATCGGGCATCAGCACCATGAATTCCTCACCGCCCAGGCGGGCCAGAGTATCGCTGGCCCGAAGATCGCCGC
This sequence comes from Pseudomonadota bacterium, assembly GCA_039208375.1. Taxonomy (GTDB): domain Bacteria; phylum Pseudomonadota; class Alphaproteobacteria; order Rhodobacterales; family Rhodobacteraceae; genus JANQPC01. The sequence goes on from JBCCRC010000054.1 coordinate 8,631, forward strand.
GAAGGCGCTGTGCAACCTCTGTCAAAACACCATCTCCCGCAGGGTGCCCGAACCTGTCATTCACGGCCTTAAAGCGGTCGAGATCCGCGATCGGCACTGCATAGGGGCGGCCGCTCTCAGCGCTCCGTTTGGCCAGCTCGTCGGCATGGGCCATTGCGTAGCGGCGGTTATAGAGCCCGGTCAACGGATCAACTGCAGCAAGACGCAGGCCTTCTTCCACTGACGCGCGCACCCGGTCGGCCTGGTGCTTGCGGGAAAGCTGGGTACTGAGCCGCAATGCAAGCTCTGCAGGGGCCACGCTTTTCGCCAAAAGGTCATTCGCCCCGAAATCAAGCGCCATTACAGCCGTTTCCGTATCCGCATCGTCGTGCATGATAACCACGGCGGCGTGCCGCGCGCCTGGCCGCGCACGCAATTCGGCCAAGAGCCGGAGCCCCGGTGCGCCAGATCCGGCTGTGGCATCGATAAGGTAGAGATCGCATGCCCCTGCCTGCGCGGCCAGCGCGGCTTCCGGCGCGAGTGTTTCTACAGGATAGACGCCTTCCGCCTTCAATGCCGTGGCGAGCTGTTGCGCCCGATCAGGGCGGGGGGCGACCACTGCCATCCGCGCGGGCGGCTCAAAAAACGTGCGGGTTTCTGAAAAGCCGAGCTCCCGCAGGGCGGCGTGGCGCTCTACCAACGTGTGCTCTGTTTCACAGGCCCGAAGCAGGCTACGCATCCGCGCCAAAAGCGTGGCCTCGCGCAAGGGGCGGCACATCAGTTCATCCGCCCCAGCCCGCAGAAGCGTGATGCGCGCGTCCGCCCCAGGCGCATCGCAGAGCACGATGAGGGGCATGTGCGTCAGCGCCGGCGTGGCGCGCGCAAAGCGGATCAACCGTTCGATCTCACCAACGCCGCCAAGTGCGCCGAGGATCGCCACGGACGGCGCTTGCGTCTGCATCGCCAAGCGCGCGGCGGCCGCGTCAGACACGCCCTGCACCTCATATTGGGCATCCCGCAGGATCGATGACAGCAGGATACGCGTGTCGCAGGAACGGTCGGCGATCAGAACCTGGCCGGTCATGCTTCCTCTCGTTTGAATTAACCGCTGTGCGATGTGTTGAGGTATTGGGCATATTCGTTAAGAAACCCTTTCGCCGGCTGCGGTCGGCGCTGAGACGTGCCTTCACCTTGCCGGAGCCCGCAATGGTTATAGACGACGCCGAAACGATTGCCCTTCAGGCATTGGCATGGATTGCCGAGGATGAGGATCTTCTGCCCGCCTTCCTGGCTATGTCGGGTGCAGAGGCTGGCGCCTTGCGCGAAGCCGCGGGCGATCCCGGCTTTCTGGGCGCGGTGCTCGACTTCGTCCTGGCGGAAGATCCGCGGGTGCTCGCATTCTGCGAGATGCATGGTCTCCCGCCCGAAGACCCCGCCGAGGCACGTGCGATGTTGCCCGGCGGCGATCTCATGCATTGGACATGAGTGCACAAGAGGATGTGATCGCTGAAATCCGCCCCCGTCCGGCGCGGCGTTGGATCGGGATCGCGGTGCAAGGCACCCTTGGCGCGGTGCTTCTGGCGCTCGGCGTCGCGGTCGGGGTAGCAAGCATATTGGCCAGCGTTGCCGTTCTGCTGCTCGGCGGCCTTATGCTTTGGGGGACCATCGGGCTTTACCAATCCACCGCGCTTCACCTCGAACTCACCGACACAGAGTTGCGCGATAGCATGGGCCGGGTCCTGACCCGGGTTGACGCAGTCAAAAGCGTTGATCGCGGTGCACTTGCCTTCAAACCCTCGAACGGCTTCCTGCTCACCACCGATACGCCTGCGCCTTTCGTCTGGGCGCCGGGGCTTTGGTGGCGGGTCGGGCGTTTCGTTGGGGTAGGGGGCGTTACACCGGCCGGGGAGGGCAAGGTGGTGGCGGAATTGATCTCGGCCGCAATCGCCGCGCGCTCCTAGGGCGTGTCGAGCCGCCTCATAAAGCCTCTACGCGTGCGGTCTGCCCGCAAACGTGCATCGGCAGGCCATATTATCCAATTCCCAGTCGATTACGCGCAGCCAGTGCACAGCACCTGCGGAACGAACCGGGGGCTGGTGAAGACTCTGTTGGTGATCTGGCGGGGTTCGAGCCCGAACAGCATTGGCGGATCCCAAGGAACGCTGGATTCAACGATGATCAGGTTATCGCCCAAGGCCATGATCGGTATCTCGCCGATTATCCCAGTCAGATCCGTACGGGAGGGCAGGCCTGCGGTTCCGTACGACCACTCGAATTTCAGGAAGGGCGCGCCCGTTACAGCATCAGAATCCATGGAAACGACCGTGACACGGATATCACCATCGTCCTGCGAACGCAGAAGGTAGCGATAAATGCCGCTGGCGCCGTCAATATAGGCCGGCGTCATCGGATCGGGTTCCCGGGAAATCAGATCGGCGATCGTGTAGGTGGCTTTGAGGTTCATGTTCAGGGTCTTGTAGATATCCCAGTACACGAACATCGCCCCATAGGCCCACAGCAGGATCGGGAACATGATGACGGTTTCAACCGAAAGCGCACCGCGCTCGGAACGCCGGAACCGGCGGAATAGCTGCATCAGATAGGTCATCGGCTCGGCTCGTTCACAAAGGCCGATGTGACGACAAGCGCATAGTGCCCGCTGCCCACATCGGGCATTTCCAACCCGAAGGTCGTGGTGGGGAAAAGCGGCTGATACAGCCCGCAGACGCGCACCATCATCAGTTCATTGTTTACGCCCACCGAGAACTCTGTCTGATCGATCGGGTCGATCGTCGAGTTCACGTCGATACAGTTTGCGCCTGTGCCGAGCGGATCCCAGGCTGTGGTGGACACCGGGCGCAATTCCACCTGCACCACCGAGTCGCAGTCAGAAATGATCATGGTGTTGGCGCAGACCGAGTCCTTGAATTCTTCGAAGGTCGGCGGCTGCGGCGTTCCAAGCCGCAGCGAGCGCACCGCAAGATCCACGCCACGTTCCAGCATCGCGTGCCGCACCATCATGATGCCGGCCTCGTAGGAGGCAATCAGCACCGTGAGGTAGGCGGGAAGGAGGATGACGAACTCAACGGTCGCCGCCCCCTTCCGCTCGCGCCGGAAGCGTTTGAAAAGCCCCCGAAGCATTACTGGCTCAAACGCAGCTGGTTGATGGTTTTAGCGATCGCCTGGAAGGCGTTGCCGATATTGAGGTTCGAAATCGGGAAGTAGTGCGATTCCGAGCTCGCGCAGTTTTTCATCAACGTTTGGGCCCCGGACGGCGCCAGGAACGCGATGGTGAACACCGTAATGCGATCTTCCTTTTCGATGCGCGGCTGCTCACCATCATAGATGATGTTGCCATTGGAATCTTTGGCATAAACTGGCTTCTTCGCCTCGTTGCACATCGCGGTGATATGGTCGTTGTTAGTGCTTTCGCTGTGGGATTTCGTGCCGTCGTTATAAGTCGACGTCGATGGATAAAACTCCAAGTCGGCTTGCGCGTTGGCATTGCCGTTAGAGTCCACACTTCCGTAGAGATCCATGTACTCATCATGGTCGCTGTGAGAGGTGTTGTAGACGGCGTCATAGTTCCAGTTGTTCCCGTCAACCTTCGGCCGGAACTGGCTGGTCGTCTTACCATCCGTCATCAGCACAACGTACTTTACAACGTCGTCATCCCAATTCGCCGGGCGCGATTTGTACTCGTCTTCCACAAGCTTTCGGCTCACCATGGCGCCAGAAGGCGTCGGCACCTGGATGTTAACAGCATTGAGCGCCTCGATAGCAGGCCGAGACGTCGGGTTCAGCAGGGCCACACCGTACTTCATACCAACATGCGTGGCCGTGCCGTCGTGCATCTTCATGTTCTGCACAAAATCGGTGATCCGGTAGTAGTCATTCTCCGCTACCATGATCGAAGCGTCATCGTTCGGGCACCAACCCCAGTTCATCCAGTGGCGGGGGTTGGAAATGCCCCACTCCATAAAGTGCGGAAGCTGGTTGCCTGAGGCGGATGGCAGGTCCGCATGGTTGAAGTCAGCGTCCGTGACTTCAATACATGAAGACCAATCATGCCAGCGGCTGCCGCCCATGTAATTGAACAGATGCGGGCCGGGATTCACGTGTCCGGCGTACGGAATAATATTGATCGTCGTGCTGTCAGTGTTACTGGACTGCACACAGCCCGTTTTGTTGACCTCATCGGTGCAACTTACCTGCATCACTGAGTGCACGAACTCGGTGACCGCTTCGCGCAGGTCGTTGATCCGGTTATCGGCGTCGGGGCTGGATGGAGTGCTGTTATTCTCAGGGTAGCGCATCGAGCCCGAGATATCGAGCACCAGCGAAATCTCAACGTTCTGGATATTCTCGATGGCGCTGCCCGTGGTAGGCGCGCGCAAGGTGTTGATACCAATCATGTCCATAAAGATGGTGTCCATCTCCACGGTCGTATTGGCACGCACTTCGCGACCCACAAGCTCACCGCCCGAGGCGATGTAGGTGGGGTTCACGACAACGCTCACATCATCGGGGTTGAGCCCGGCATGTTCGAAGTAGCTTTTCACGACCGCTTCGCTGTCGAGCGTCTGATCGAGGTCTGCGGCCGCTAGAACGGCGCTGTCGACGGTGTTCTGCATCGCGGTGCGGCGCATTTCGAGGCGCATGAGATCCACCGCCATGCCGCCGATCAGGAGGATTGCGAGGAAGATGAACAGCGAGAACGCCGTAAAGGCACCGCGCTCGTCGCGACGGAAGGCGGACGCAACCGCGAATGCCGTCATCAGAGTATTCGTTTTTCCGTCGTTTTGACGGGGCCCAGCAAGATCTTTGGCAGCAGTCATTGTTCGTTACCCTCTAACCGAGTTGCGCGCAGGCGCGTGCAATTCCTCAAGCAAATTCCATGGGTTCGTGGCGAAAATGGGGCGTGGGCCGAAAGCATCTTTTTGATTTCACGCGCTTCAGGAACAATCCCGGCCTCTGCCAGTGATTTGCCAGAGACGCGCATAGGTCGCCATATTTGGGCCCTACAATTGGCGCTCCGGCGCAAAGATTGTTTGCCTGTGAAGAATTTGGTTTCATCCATTTCGGGACAGGCCAGCCGAAGGATTCGGCGGCAAATCGGCCCGGGAGGAGCCATGACAGACCAACAGAGGCTCAAAGAGCCGGGGTTTCGCGAATCAGTCGATCTGATGTTCAACCGGGCCGTCGGGCTCATGGATCTCCCCCCGGGGCTGGAAGAAAAGATCCGCGTCTGCAATGCCACCTACACAGTGCGGTTCGGCGTGCGCCTCAGGGGCGGAATCCAGACGTTCACAGGATACCGTTCCGTCCATTCCGAACATATGGAACCGGTGAAGGGCGGCATCCGCTACGCCACATCGGTCAACCAGAATGAGGTCGAGGCGCTTGCGGCGCTGATGACCTACAAATGCGCACTAGTGGAAACGCCCTTTGGCGGCTCTAAGGGCGGGCTCTGCATCGATCCGCGGGAGTATGAGGAGCATGAGCTGGAACAGATCACCCGCCGCTTCGCCTATGAGCTGGCCAAGCGCGATCTGATCGACCCCTCGCAGAACGTGCCGGCCCCGGATATGGGCACGGGCGAGCGTGAGATGGCCTGGATGGCCGACCAGTATCGCCGCATGAACACCTCCGACATCAACGCCAATGCCTGCGTGACCGGCAAACCCACCCATGCCGGCGGCATTCAAGGCCGCGTGGAGGCCACGGGCCGCGGCGTGCAATACGCGTTGCAGGAGTTCTTCCGGTTTCCCGAAGATGTGGCCGAAGCCGGGATGGAGGGCACGCTTGAGGGCAAACGCGTGGTGGTGCAGGGTCTCGGCAATGTGGGGTACCACGCTGCGAAGTTTCTCGCTCAGGAAGATGGTGCGCTCGTTACTGGTATCATCGAACGCGATGGCGCTCTGATCGATGAGCGCGGGCTGGATGTGGATGCAGTGTATCGCTGGATCGCCGGTCATGGCGGGGTGTCCGGCTACGCCGATGCCACCTTCGTGCCCAACGGCCTGTCGATCCTGGAACATCCCTGCGATATCCTGATCCCTGCGGCGATCGAGGGCGTGATCAACCTCGGCAATGCCGCGCGGATCCAGGCGCGGCTGATCATCGAGGCTGCCAACGGGCCGGTCACCGCGGGGGCCGATGAGCTCTTGCGCGAAAAGGGCGTGCTGATCATCCCCGATATGTACGCCAACGCCGGCGGCGTGACGGTGAGCTATTTCGAATGGGTGAAAAACCTCAGCCACATCCGCTTTGGCCGGATGCAGCGCCGCCAGGAAGAGGCGCGCCACGAGCTGATTGTGCGCGAGCTTGAGCGGCTTTCCAAAGATACCGGAATTGGCTGGGAGCTGTCGCCAAACTTCAAGGAGAAGTATCTCAAGGGCGCTGGCGAACTGGAGCTTGTGCGCTCTGGCCTCGATGACACCATGCGCAATGCCTATCAATCGATGCGCACCGTATGGCGCGAACGGGACGACGTGCATGATCTGCGCGTGGCGGCCTACATCGTGGCCATTGAGCGGGTCGCGGCGAGCTACAAGGCCAAGGGGCTCTAGGAGCCAACGGCACCGCCAGCGCAACGCTAGTCGCAACGGCGTAAGCCGTTCGGCCGCGTCCCGTATGATCTCGGGGCATGCGAGGGTGCCTGTCTGCGGTCCAGTTGCCCCGGGGCGCCCAACCCCGCCTTCAAAGCCGCAAATGAACCCTCCCGCGTCGCCGGGGGCGATTGCATTCCTCTGCAAGCCCAGTTTCTCTGGCACGTGGCGGTGACGGGAGCGATCGATGCGCTATTCGGCCCTGAGGGTCATCAAGGAAGGTCTCACGGGCAACCGGGGCTGGGCCCCGGCCTGGCGCGACCCCGATCCAAAGCCCGCCTATGACACCATAATCATCGGTGGCGGCGGCCACGGGCTGGCGACCGCCTTCTACCTCGCAAAGGAGCACGGGCTCACCAACGTGGCCGTGCTGGAACGCGGCTATCTCGGCGGTGGGAACGTGGGCCGCAACACCACCATTGTGCGCGCCAATTACGGCCTGCCGGGCAATTCCGAGTTCTACAGCCATTCCCTGAAGCTCTGGGAGGGGATGGAGCAGGAACTGAACTACAACGTGATGCATTCCCAGCGTGGGATCATCAATCTCTTCCACTCCGACGGCGCCCGCGATGCCGCCGCCCGCCGGGGCAATGCGATGATCAACCAAGGCGATGATGCGATCCTGCTCGATCAAGCGGGTGTACGCGAGATGATCCCCTACCTCGACTTCGAAAATCACCGCTTTCCGATCTATGGCGGGCTCTACCACCCCCGCGGCGGCACCGCGCGGCATGATGCAGTCGCCTGGGGCTATGCGCGCGGCGCAGATATGCGCGGGGTGGACCTGATCCAGAACTGTGAAGTAACCGGAATCGATATCGAGGGCGGCCGGGTCACCGGCGTTCAGACCACCCGCGGGGCGATCCGCGCGAAGAAGGTGGGGATCGTGGTGGCGGGCCGCACGAGCCAGGTGGCGGCGATGGCCGGCATGCGGGTGCCGATCGAAAGCCATGTGCTTCAGGCGTTCGTGACCGAGGGGCTGAAGCCTGTGGTAGATCAGGTGATCACCTTCGGCGCCGGGCATTTCTATATCAGCCAGTCCGACAAGGGCGGGCTGGTTTTCGGCGGTGATCTCGATCTTTATGCCTCCTACGCCGCGCGCGGCAACCTGCCTACGGTGGAACATGTGGTGGAGGCGGCGGTGCAACTCATGCCCGTAATCGGGCGCGCCCGGCTTTTGCGCTCTTGGGGCGGGATCATGGATATGTCGCCCGATGGTTCCCCGATCATCGATGCCACGCCTATCGAAGGGCTCTACCTCAATTGCGGCTGGTGCTACGGGGGCTTCAAGGCGGTGCCGGGCTCGGGCTTCAGCTTTGCTCATCTGCTGGCAACGGGCCGGCATCACGCGCCCGCGGCGCGTTACCGGCTGGATCGGTTCCGTACGGGTGCGGGGCTTTTGGATGAAGAGGCCACAGGGTCTCAACACAATTTGCATTGAGGGGCAGGGTGTCGGTGTGAAACGCCTCCAGCGGGAATATTTGGGCCAAGCTCAAGAGGCGGCCCGATGCGGATAATGTGCCCGTGCTGCGGGCTGCGCGACCGGCGCGAGTTCACATATCGCGGCGCGGCGCTTGCACTTTCCAGACCCGATCCGGAGGCGAGCGCCGAGGTTTGGGACGACTACTTGCACAATCGCGACAATCCGGCGGGTTTGACCGAAGAGCTCTGGTATCACGCGCCATGTGGAAGCTGGATCGTTGTTTCGCGCGATACGGTGACCCATGAGATCACGCAAAGCCGCCTCGCCCGGGATGCGGTGCAGGAGGCCGCGCCATGAGACTTTCGGGCTATGGGCGGATCGACCGGGGCGTACCCATACGGTTTACCTTTGAAGGGCGCGAGATTGCGGCGCATCCGGGCGACACCGTCGCGTCGGCCCTTCTGGCCGCCGATATCCGGCTGGTGGCGCGATCGTTCAAGTATCACCGCCCCCGGGGCATCTTCGGCGCGGGATCGGAGGAGCCGAGCGCGCTTGTCACCATCGGGAGCGGCGCGCGACAAACGCCCAATGTGCGCGCCACCGTGCAGGAGGTATTTCAGGGCCTCGAAGTCCGCGCGCAGAATGCATGGCCGTCGCTGGCCGTTGATGCGTTGGAGGTCAACTATCTGCTCTCGCCATTTCTAAGCGCAGGGTTCTACTACAAAACTTTCATGTGGCCCCCGAAGTTCTGGGAAAAGCTCTATGAGCCCGCGATCCGGCGCGCGGCGGGGCTTGGCGCGCTTTCGGGCGCGCCGGACGGGGCGGAATATGAGAAAGCTTTCGCCCATTGCGATCTTCTGGTGATCGGTAGCGGGCCTGCGGGGCTGATGGCCGCGCTCACTGCGGCGCGGGCGGGCGCGGATGTGATCCTTGCCGAGGAAGATCGCGAGATCGGCGGGCGGTGCCTTTCAGAGCTTGAGGAAATCGGCGGGCAGGCGGCGGCGGACTGGGCGGCGGAGGCGGCGCGGGAGCTTGAGAGCCTCGGCGCGCGGATCATGACGCGCACCACCGTGACCGGCGCCTACGATCAGGGCACCTACGGGGCATTTGAACGGGTTGCCGATCACCTGGTCGATCCCGGGGGCCGGCCCGAGAGCTGTTTTTGGCGCATCGTGGCGCAACGCGCGGTGCTGGCCGCCGGCGCGCTGGAACGCCCCATCGCGTTCCCGGGCAATGACAGGCCGGGGGTGATGAGTGCGGCGGCCGTCCGCAGTTACCTGCATCGCTGGGGGGTGAGCCCGGGCAAGCGCATCACGGTGCTGGCCAACAACGACGATGCCCACCGCACCGCGCGCGATCTGGCGGCGGCAGGCATCTCCATCGCAGGCGTTGTCGACACACGGGCCGCCGCGCCCGCCTCCGCCGATTGGCCGGTTTACAGCGAAGGCGCAGTGCTAGGCACGTCGGGCCGCCGGGGGCTGAAAGACATCACCATTCGCCACGCCGGCGGCACGCGCACGATCTGGAGCGATTGCCTGGCGGTTTCGGGCGGCTGGAACCCGTCGGTACACCTGACATGCCACATGAATGATCGCCCGGTGTGGAATGATGAGATCGCAGCTTTCGTGCCCACAGAAGGCGCCGTGCCGGGGCTTGATCCCGCAGGCGCGTCGCGCGGACTCTTCTCCACCGCAGGCTGCCTTGCCGACGGCGCTCGGGCTGGGGCGGCGGCGCTGGAGGCGCTTGGGCGGCGCGTGCACGACACTCCGATCCCCGAGGCGGATAGCGCCGCCTACCGCATCGAGCCCGTGTGGCGGATGCCGGGCAAGGGCCGCGCCTGGCTGGACCTGCAGAATGACGTAACGGTCAAGGACGTGGAGCTTGCGGCGCGAGAAAACTTCCGCTCCGTCGAGCATATGAAGCGCTACACGACGCAAGGGATGGCGCCCGATCAGGGCAAAAGCTCCAACATGCTGGCTTTGGCCGTTCTGGCCGATGCCACGGGCCGCACCATCCCGGAGACAGGCACCACTACCTTCCGCCCGCCTTACACGCCGATCCCGCTTTCGGCGCTGTCAGCAGGGGCGCGGAGCAAAGGTTTTGCGCCAGAGCGCTTTACAACTTCGCACGCGGCCAGCTTGGCCAGGGACGCGCCGATGATTGAGGCCGGGCTCTGGTATCGCCCGAGCTACTTTCCCGTCAAAGGGGAAAGAACCTGGCGCGAAGCCTGCGACCGAGAAGTGAATATGGTGCGCAACGCGGTGGGCATCGCCGATGTCTCTACCCTCGGCAAGATCGACATTCAGGGGCCCGATGCCGCCACGTTCCTCGATTTCGTCTACACCAACATGTTTTCCACGCTTAAGCCCGGGCGCACGCGCTACGGGCTGATGCTCCGGGAAGACGGGCACGTGATGGATGACGGCACAACCGCGCGGCTCTCCGACACCCATTACCTGATGACGACGACAACGGCGGCGGCGGGCCAGGTGATGGAGCATCTCGATTTCGTGCACCAATGCCTGGTGCCTGAGATGCGCGTCCGCTTCATTTCGGCCACCGAGGCATGGGCGCAGTTTGCCATCGCGGGCCCGAAGGCGCCTGACGTGCTGGCCCAGATCCTAAACGATCCTTTCGTGCCCGCAGAGTGGCCATTCATGGCCTGCGGCCCGGTGCGCGCGGGCGGGGTGGATGGGCGACTTTTCCGGATCTCTTTCTCCGGCGAACATGCGTATGAGCTGGCCGTGCCCTCCCGCTATGGCGCCGCGCTGTTCGACCGACTCCTGGAGATCGCCGCGCCTCTTGGCGGCGGCCCCTATGGCATGGAGGCACTGAATGTGCTGCGGATCGAAAAGGGATTCATCACGCATTCCGAGATCACCGGGCGCGTCACAGCGTTCGATATCGGGATGGAGCGGATGATTTCGGCAAAAAAGGATTGCATTGGCAAAACCGCCGCGGCCCGGCCCGGGCTTCGGGACCCGGATCGCGAGCGGCTGGTGGGCCTGCGCCCGGTGCGCCCTGATGCGCCGCTTCTGGCAGGCGCGCATCTTTTCAGCGAGGGCGCGAGTGCCACGGGAGAAAACGATCAAGGCTACCTTACGTCAGTTTGCTATTCGCCGACACTTGAAACGCATCTTGGCCTCGGCTTCCTGCGCGCAGGGCCCGCGCGGATCGGCGAGCGGGTGCGCATGGTCGATCATTTGCGCGGTGCGGAGGTGATGTGCGAGGTGGCGCCTCCTGTGTTCTTCGATCCCGAAGGAGGGCGGGTGCGTGGCTGATCTAACGGCAATTTCTGCGGCGGATGGCCTTTTGCCGATCACTGAAGGCGCGCTTACGCTGAGCGAGGCGGTGCACGGGCACATCACCTCCGTAATGCCCCTTGCGCCCCGGGGATGGGCAGACGCGCCCGCGCCCGGCCATGTGGCCGAGACGGGCGGCGTGCGCGCCATCTGGACGGGGCCTGAGCGCTATTTTGTCTTCGGCCCGGCGCCTCAGGACCTTGACGCCGCTATATGCGATCAAACCGATGTTTGGGCGGCGCTTGTGCTCGAAGGCCCCAGCGCGCGCGACGTGCTCGCCCGTCTCACCCCGCTCGATCTGCGCGAGGCGTGCTTCGGGCCCGGGCAGTGCGCGCAAACGCTTCTGGGGCATATGACGGCGACGCTGATCTGCGCGCGCGCGGAGCGTTACGAGATCCTCATCTTCCGCTCAATGGCACACACGGCGGTGCATGAGCTTGCCACGGCGATGCGCCACGTCACCGCGCGTGCATCTGGCCGCGGTTAATCACCGCGCGGGTTCCTAGCGAAACGCATCATAGCGGGCGCGGTGCGCCGTGGTGTCCAGCCCGCGGTTTTCGGCCTCGGCGATTGCGATACCCGCCAGATCAAGCCGCCGGTTCACATTCTTGCCCTGTTCGGCCTTGGTCAGGATGTTGTTGAGGCGGTTGTTGAGCCGCTTGTCGCTATCGTTGCCGAAGTCTTTTGTGAATTTGTCCACATCGGAAGCGCTCAGGTTGCGAATACCCATCGGCTCAAAGGCGGTCGGGCCACTTTCCTCCGGCGTGCCGATACCGCCAGCGTCTCCCGGCGCACTGCTGCCCAGGAGCGCCGCGCCATCGGTAACCAGCGCAGTTTCCACCTTGCTGCCAAGCGATGTGGTGCTGAGCGTAACCATGACGGCGATCGAAAGGCCGATTCCCATGACCGCTCCCGTCAAAACCACCCAATCGGTGGCCACCGCACCGTTACGATCGGCCCAAAAACGGCGAAGAAGGGGGGGAAGAACACGCATACTCATCACTCTGCTACTTGCTACACTTAAAACGTTGTTAACCCTGCATTGTGGCGCGACCCCGACAGGAGCGTGATGGGGGCGGGGAGATTTTTGGGAAGGTTTGCGCCGATGGCGCCTTGGGCAGACTTGCCGAAGTGGGCGTGGCGCTCGATATTTAAGGCATGAGCTTGCCAGACGGATTCCTTGACGAATTGCGCACGCGCCTGTCGCTGACGCAGGTGGTTGGCCGCAAGGTGATGTGGGACACCCGCAAATCGAACCAGGGCAAGGGCGATATGTGGGCGCCATGCCCGTTCCACCAGGAAAAGACCGCGAGCTTCCACGTTGATGACCGAAAGGGCTATTACTACTGCTTTGGGTGCCACGCGAAGGGCGATGCGATCACCTTCGTGCGCGAGACCGAAAATGTGAGCTTCATGGAGGCCGTGGAGATTCTCGCGGGCGAGGCGGGGATGCAAATGCCCGCGCGGGATCCACAGGCACAGGCGAAGGCAGACAAGCGCAGCCAACTCGCGGGTGTGATGGAGCAGGCTGTGCAGCACTACCGCCTGCAACTCAACACAGGCGCGGGTGCTGCGGCGCGTGATTACCTGAGCGGCCAGCGCGGGCTTGCTCCCGCAGCGTGGGAGCGCTGGGAAATAGGCTTCGCGCCCGAGGGCTGGCAGGGGCTGTGGGATCACCTGCGTGGACTTGGAGTGGCCGAAGACTTGATCTTAGGCGCCGGCCTCGCCAAGCCATCCAACAGCGGCAAACAACCCTACGACACGTTCCGCAACCGCATCATGTTCCCGATCCGAGATGCCCGCGGGCGCGCGATTGCCTTCGGCGGGCGCGCGATGGACCCGGCCGATAACGCAAAGTATCTCAATTCTCCTGAAACCGAACTCTTCGACAAGGGCCGCAGCCTTTACAACCACGGGCCCGCGCGCGAGGCCGCCGGGAAGGGCCAACCCCTGATCGTGGCTGAAGGCTATATGGATGTAATCGCGCTGGCCGAGGCCGGGTTTGGCGCCACCGTCGCCCCGCTCGGCACCGCGATAACGGAAGATCAATTGCGCCTTTTGTGGCGGATTGCGCCAGAGCCCGTGATCGCGCTTGATGGCGACACGGCGGGCCTTCGGGCGGCGATGCGAGTGATCGATATCGCGCTGCCGATGCTGGAAGCCGGCCAATCCTTGCGGTTTGCCCTTATGCCGGAAGGGATGGATCCCGATGATCTTCTCCGCGCCGAGGGGCAGGGTGCCATGCAGGCGCGGATCGAAGCGGCGGT
>JBCCRC010000055.1:0-20402 GCA_039208375.1 Pseudomonadota bacterium
CGGGAAGCTTTCGCAGAAGGGCCAGGATCGCCGCGGCGGTATGGTCGGCCACTTCTTCCACGCAGTAGTCGGGCACGTAGCCCAGCTTCAGCCCCGCAGCAGCGGCGGCGTTCAGATCGATGTTGTCATAGCCCACTCCGTAGCGGACCACCGTGGCGCCGGGGCGAACGGCGGCTGCAGCGCGCGGCCCAAACGGGGCAAACTGCACCGCCACCACATCGGCGCCCGCCACCACCTCGGCCACCTCGCTATCAGATGTGCACTGGTGGGCGGAGAAGGCCGCGCCGCCTGCTGCCGCCGCAGCCGCCTCGGCCTCAACCGCGGGAAAGGTGTAATCGGTGACGACAACCTTCATTGCGGCCCCTCCAGATAATCATGGATGATCTCGCCAGGAACGAGCGTGAAATCGGCGCGCCAGTAGAAGGCCGCGAGCGGCTCGATCACCGGCAGACGGCTGACGGGCCACTGCGCGTTGGGGCGCAGTTCTACCGTTCCGGGCGCCACCCAAGCCTCATGAACTGTTACCTCGGCAAGCTTGCGGCTGGTGATCTGGCGGATCGCGGGCCGGCCATCGATGTGATCCACCGCCTTGAGGTTCAGGTTCGTTGCGAAATCGAAATGCGGGGCGATGGCATCGGCGGCGCAGGCGCGCTGCTTGTACGGCGTGGTGCCGGTGATCACGGCGATGCCGTTCCGCGCCACCTCGCCCACGATCAGATCCCCGCGCCGCTCGATCCGGGGGGTGCCGAGCTTCTTGGGCTGGCCATGCACCTCGCGCCCATGGGCCACGCCCACATCGGAGGACAGCACGAGATAGGGAGAATACGCCCCCTCATGGCCCCCGAGCCGCGCGCCCACCATCACGTTGCATTCCGCATAGGGCCCCAGCCAATCGGTATCATGCATCTGATAGATATGCGCGCAGGCGATATCGCCCGTGGGCTCCAGCGGCGGCGGCAGCAGGAAGGCAATCGCTTCGGGATCCGTGCGCCAATAGAGCGTGAGGATCTCAGCATTGCGGAAGGCGAAGGGAAAGGGCGGGATCATCGGCGCATCCCAGGGGGTGGAAAAACCGCCCGCGCGGATCTCCGCCTCCGTTGGCCGTGTCACACCGTGGCGTGTGCGGCGCATGCGCCATCCTCCCCTGCGGCCCGGGCTTTGGCTTTGACAGCGCGCCCAAGTCTCATTACCAATTAATTGGTCAGACCAATTTTGACGATGCGCGGAAGGATTTCAAGAAAAATGTTCGATCTCGCCCCGATCCCCGTGCCCGATCTGACCGGAAAGACGATCCTCGTAACCGGCGCGGGGCGGGGCATCGGGGCCGCGCTCGTGCGCCTTCTGGTGGGCCGCGGCGCGCGCGTCTTCGCCGGCTGCTACGGCCCGCCCGAGCCCGGGTGCGCGGCGCATCTCGAAGGCGCAACGGTGCTGGATCTCGATGTGACGTGCGACAGTTCGGTGGCCGCGGCGGACGCAGAGATTGGCACCCTCGACGCTCTGGTGAACAATGCAGGCTCAATCAGCCCTATCGGCCATATCGACAAGTTGAAAACCGATGCGCTGCGCCAGGCCTATGAGGTGAACGCCCTCGGGCTGCACCGGATGACCTGCGCTATGCTACCGCTTCTGCGCGCCTCGCAGGGCGTGGTCGTAAATGCCGGCACAGGCGCGGCTACCACGGCGATGGAGGGCTGGGCGGCCTATTGCAACTCCAAAGCCGCCGCCCGCATGATGACGATGATGTTCGCCAAGGATCTTGAAGGCGGGCCGGTGCAGTTTTTCTTCATCGGAATCCCGCCCACCGATACCGATATGCAGCATGAGATCCGCACCGCTGGCCTAAACCCGATCAGCCAGATCTCGCAGGCCGATCTTGTGCATCCCGATGTGCCCGCAAGCGTAATGGCATGGCTCTGCGGGCCCGCAGCGCGGCGGATGGATGACGTGATCCTCGATGTGCGCGATGATCGCTTCCGGGCGATGATGGCCTGAGACGGCGACGCAAGGGGGGACACACCATGCTTATACGATCTGTCGAGGCAATCCCCGTTTCGTACCAGGAGCCCACTGATCACAACCGCTTCCGCTCCGTGTGTTTGGTGAAAATCACCGATGCCGATGGCCGCGTTGGTTGGGGTGAGGCCTGCACGTATTTTCCCGAAGCCTCACGCGCCGCCGCCCATATCGTCGAGGGGTTTGCGCCGCTCGTGATCGGGCAATCACCATATCACATCGAGGCTATCTGGCACACGCTGAAGGCCCATAGCTGGTGGTACGGCACCGGCACGGGGATTGCATCCTTCGCAATCTCGGGCATCGACATCGCGCTCTGGGATCTCAAGGGAAAGCAGTTGAACGCCAGCGTGCTGGAGCTTCTGGGCGGGCCGGTGCGCGCGCACCTCCCGGCAATTGCTAGCCTCCACGGCACGAAAGCGAGTATCGCCGAGATGGCAGAGGACATTGCGGGGCATACGTCCACGGGTCTGCACGGCGCAAAGGTGGGGTTCGGTAAGGCGGGCGATGCCAATCTTGGGTTCGAAGAAGCGCGTGACCTGGACTTCGTCGATCAGGTGATGGCGGCCATGGGCCCCGGCAAAGAGCTGATGATCGATCTCGGAGTGAAGAACCATTGGGATGTCGCCACTGCCCTGCGCCGCGCCCGCGCCTTTGAAGAGCGGGGGGTGGCCTGGCTCGAAGAACCGCTGGGGCACGATGATCCCGAGGGCTATGCCGCGCTCAGGGCTGGCAGCGGCATCCGCATCGCCTACGGTGAGCGCGAATGGAATGCACGCGGGGTGGAACGGATTGTTTCCACGGGAACCGTTGATGTAGTGGGTCTTGATCCTGGGCGCGTAGAGGGGATCACGGGGTTCCGCAAGGCGGCGGAAATCTGTGCGCTTCATCGCCGCCAGGCAAATGCCCACAACTTTTCAACGGCCATCGTCGGGGCAGCGAGCCAGGCGCTGAGTTTTGCCTGCACAGCCTGCCACGTGCTAGAGCTTCAGCCCGTCTACGGCCCCGCCCAGCGCGATTTGGTGGATAAACCGATCTGGCATAAAGAAGGCTTCGTTACACTGCCGGAGGGCCCAGGCCTGGGCATCGAGATAAACGAGGCGCTCGTCGATTCGGCGCGCTTGACCTGACAACAAATCGCACTGCGCTGAGGGGCCGATTGCGCAGCAAGACGCGTCAAGCGGCTTCGAAGTTCTCCGCGAGGGACGCTACAAGAAAAGCGATGTTCCGCCGGGCCCATGGTGGCACGCGGGAGCGCAGGAGGAATGCGAAGCTGTCGTGATCGCCGCTCAGAGCACATGTGATCAAACGAACAACCCAAGCCTCATCAAACGACACCTCTGCCACGCCCGGTCGTAGCATTTTTGGTTTTTTACCAATTGCTTGCGGCAAACACTTCATAAATGCGTCGGCATGGGCAGTGCGCGCCACCTCACGATCGATCGATAATAGCGCGCAGGCTTCAAAAAGATCTGCGCGGGCGGCTGCGCGACAGTCGAGCGCGACTAGACGAAGCTGGTTGAGAATGGCGCGCGCCGCATCGTCAAGCTCCGCAGATTGCGGTGGCTCCCGAGATGGGGTGCTGGAGGTTTTTAAGGCGGTCAGCGCTGCCATAGTTGGTTCCTAGTACCGTGGCCCCCGGGCCAAACGGAGCGTTATTCCTGACAATAGTTATAGGGTATATCTCAAAATGCAATAAACATCGGTGTCACATGCTGGGGTCGTTGCGTATGGGCACGGCTATTCTGCCTGCTAACCTACCCGCCCCTGTTCAGCCCCATAGCGCGCCCTAATGTCAGTCGCATGTCGTGCGATTCCACAATTGTCGAACCTTCTTACACCCCACGCGAGGCGCGCTATTGCGGTCTTTCGCACACGCTTGAAGCGGCTAGATGACCGAACCGATCCTGATCATGGGCGCCACATCTGGCATCGGGCGCGAGGCCGTTGGGGCCGCAGACCGCCGAGCACTTCCCGTAAGAGCTTTTGCGCGCGGCGCAGATCGGCTGTCCGAGACAGACACGCTTGAACCGTTTCCCGGAGATGCGCTGTCCCACGACGACGTCTCGCGCGCGCTCCAAGGTGCCCGCGCCGTGATCTACGCTCTCGGCATCAAAGAACGGCTCGCGATGCTTTGGGAGGAAGAGACACTTTTTTCCGAGACAACGAAGGTCCTTCTGAGCGCGATGTCGGAGCAGAAAGTCACCCGCCTTGTCGCCGTAACGGGGTTCGGTGCAGGCCGCTCGCGCAATGCAATGAGCGCCTTAGAGCGTTTGGGCCACGGTGCCGTACTCGGGCGCCCCTATGCCGACAAATCTCGGCAGGAAGAGCTCATCCTTTCGAGTGACCTCGATTATACGATCGCGCGCCCAGTAATCCTAACGAATGGGCGTAAGACGGATAAAATGAAGGTTCTGCGCGACCCCGATACTTGGCGCAACGGCCTTGTCTCACGCGCTGAAGTGGCGGAATACTTGGTTGATGCGGTGGAACGTGGGCTCGACATCCGCGCCGATGTCGTCCTAGCGCGTTAGGTTTATCGCAGTGCTGCCAGTTCGTCCGCCGCCAGGACAAGTCGCACCCCAAGGGCACCACCGGCCGGCAGAACGGGCGCTTTTCGTAGGGTGATCTCTGCACTCGCAATCTCGCCATACGCCGCGCAGGCCTGAGCAATCCGCGACAGCAGCCGTTCTTGAGTATGATAGTGCCCATCTCGGGCAAGCCGATCAATCTCGGCAATCAGCGGATCGTAATCGAACACCAGATCCATTCCATCACGCGGGATCAGAACAAGGCGTGGATCAATCCCAAGCGTGAGATCCAGAAGGTGAATATCGGGCACCACATCATCGGGGCCGTAGGTGCCGATGTCGGTGGCAAGCGGTAGATCCCTAAGCTCAATTGTTCCAACGGTTTTTCCGGCTTGGCCGCGCGCGTCATTCATCGCTCACCTCAGCACCTGTGCGGGGAAGCCGCGATAGCAAAAGCTTCTTGTAGCGCCGCTGCCGACGGCGCGCTTTCGCGCCCGACGCCCGCCAGCTTGCGCGCTTGTCCTGCACAAGCTCTTCCAGATCTTCAGCGTCAACGACCTTTTCGGCGTCACGGGGTGAGGTGCGTTTCGGCATGATCAGCGTATCTCGGTTCAGGGCCAGTGCGGGGGACATGGGCCAGATTTGCGCGCCGCACAGGGCTGGATACGCGGCTAGGCGAAAATCCGGGGGGCGCTATGTACTCCTCTACTGGATTGTTGGGGCCGAAGCGTGGAAAACTCCGTTAATCGCCAAAACCTATGCCCAGATCGTGCGGATCTCGTCGCGCGCTATCGGTATCTTACTGGAACGGTACTGCCGCGCATGGCGCGGACTGGCACGGTGACGTGGCCGGTTCGTAACGATCATTGTTTCCAGCGCATCGTTCTGGATGCTGTGTGTGGGGGTAGCTGGTACGCCTATCTCAAGCGGCCCGCCTACGCCCATCTTTCTGTGGCGCAAGCCGCAGAAGCCGTGAACCTGTGCGAACGCATCATTTCCGGTGAGGCCGATCTTTGGGCATTAAATCGGCAGTCGCTGCAGTGGCGTGGCAAGTTGAGCGCGCAAGCAGCGCGGTAATGCGTCGACAACTCTCGCTTCCGCCAATTTCGGCCCTAGGTGCGTGGGTCTCGAGTTTGACACGACCCAACGAGACTGAAAGGGAATGGCGCCAAAAAATGCCCTCCGAAACCCACCTTCAACGGATCTTGGCACTCGTGCTCGGAGCGCTGGCCCCGCCTGCCGGGCCGGGGCGGATCGCCCTGGCATTGGCGTTTGGCGCAGTGGTGCACCTGGTGTTCGGCGCCGCAGTGATCGCTATGATCGCTGCGATGTGGTTTGGGATGAGCGAAAGCCTCGGCACCGTTCCCTGGCCCTGGGCCGCCGTGGCGAATGCCGCGCTCGTCTTGCAGTTTCCCTTGGTGCATTCGCTATTGCTCACCGGGCCCGGCGGCCGGTTTCTGGCCCGCCTCGTGCCCGGCGCCCATGGGGCAACGCTTAGCACGACCACCTACGCCATCATTGCGTCGCTACAACTCTTGGCTCTCTTTGCACTTTGGACGCCAAGCGGCATCGTGTGGTGGCGCGCCGAGGGCGCGACGCTCTACGCCGTTGGGACGGCCTATGCGGCGGCCTGGGGGCTGCTGATCAAGGCAAGCTGGGATGCAGGGGCTGAGGTGCAATCGGGCGCGCTCGGGTGGATGTCTCTCATGCGAAAGGCCAAACCACGTTTTCCGCCGATGCCCACAACCGGGCTGTTTCGAGTGATCCGCCAGCCGATCTATGTGGCCTTTGCCCTCACACTCTGGGCCGTTCCGGTCTGGACGCCGGATCAATTGGCCCTCGCAAGCACCCTGACAGCGTATTGCCTCGCCGCGCCGAAGCTGAAGGAACGCCGGTTTGAGGCCCGCTACGGCGCCGCATTCCGTGCCTATCGCAACGCCGTGCCCTATGCCGTTCCAGCCCGTTTGACGAGGAGCCGTGATGACAACGCTCGAACGCAATAACCTTGCGATCTACGATGATGTTGCCGCGCAATGGTGGTCCGACGACATCCGCTGGGTGCGCACCCTGAAGAACATGGTGCCGGGCCGTCTGGCATGGTTTGACCGGCAGGTTACATGGCCGGGCAAGGCGGTGCTGGATCTGGGGTGCGCCGGCGGCTTTATGGCAGAGGCCCTGGCTCGGAAGGGCGCCCACGTGACTGGGATCGACCCGGCGGCACAAGCGATCGAAGCCGCGCGCGCCCATGCTGACCAACAAGATCTGACGATCAAATATGACGTGGGCGTCGGCGAGGCCCTGCCTTACGACAATGCCGCGTTCGATTATGTGGTCTGCGTGGATGTGTTGGAACATGTGGCCGATCTCACGCAGGTAATGCGTGAGGTGGCGCGCGTTCTGAAGCCCGGCGGCGTGTTTCTGTACGACACGATCAACCGCAACGCGCTCGCCCGGTTGGCGACGATCACAGTGGCGGAGAGTATTCTTCGACTTTTGCCCAGAGGCACGCATGATCCGGCGCTGTTCATCAAACCGGGCGAGTTGGCAGATGCAATCGTGCGCGCCGGGCTTAAGGTTGGGCCCAGCACGGGGCTTGGGCCCCGCGGGCTCACGCGGCGCGGCGATTTCACCTTCGGCCCTGTGCCGCTCAAAACCGTGATCTACATGGGCACGGCAAGAAAACCGGAGTATGCGTGATGTTCGAATTCGCTCTTTTGGTGACAGCGCTGATGTTCGGTGGCACGGTGCTTTATTCGTTTGGCTTTGCCGCCTTCGTCTTCACCGCCCTGCCGCCAGAAACGGCCGGGCCACTGATCCGCCGGGCGTTTCCGCATTTCTATCTGTTCGTCTTCGCCACATCGGCCATCGCCGCCGCAGTATCTTTTTCCTACGACGCGACATCTGCGGCCCTTCTGGCAGCGATTGCGCTCACTACGATACCAGCGCGACAGGTTTTGATGCCCGCGATTAACAACGCCACCGATGCGGGCGAAACTCAGCGCTTCAAGGTGCTCCACACGCTTTCGGTGCTTATCACGCTTGCGCATATCGCGGTGGCGGCCGTTGTGATCGTGCGGTTGGGCAGTCTCTAGCACTAGCTTTCCACCGCGCGCCCATCGGTGACGCCGCTGATGAGGCCATATTCCAGTAGATCGCGCATCTCACGCGGATCCCGCAGCAAGGGCGTGCATTTCGCGTGCAGACTTGCCTGCTCTGCCGCCGCCGCGCGGGCGATTTTCACGGCTTCTTCGAGACCGATGAAACGGAAACGCAGCTCTGCACCGGGCGGGGCTTGTGCAACGCGCGGCAAATCGGTGAGGATAACGGAGCCAAGCCGCGGATAGCCCCCCGTCGTGCCGCACTCGGCAAGAAGAACGTAAGGCGCGCCATCGCCAGTGATCTGGATATCACCCGGCACGATGGCCTCCGACAGGATCGTAAGCCCCTGGGAGAGCCCGAAGCCCTCTCCGTCCGGCTCCATCCGCACTCCCATACGGTTGCCGCGCAGGCCGCGGTGAAACACTGCTGCCTCGAAACGCGCGATCTCGGCGGTATCGAACAGGTGCGTTTGTAGGCTGGCGACGACGCGGATCGTGCCCCCATCGAAGCGGGAATCTGCGGGAACCTGTAAGCCGACGGGCCCGCCTGCGTCGCGGCCGACAGGAAGCTGGGTTCCAACCTCCACGGGCGCACCCAGCCCCGCCACCAGATGTGTGCTGCGTGATCCCAGATGTGGGGGTGTATCGATCCCGCCGCCGACGCTGAGATAGCCGTAAACCCCTGCCTCCGCCGGGCCGATGGTAAGCGCCACGCCCGCGGGCAGCAGGTGGCTCGCGTTCCAGGCTAACGGGCGCCCATCTAGCGACCCGCGCATGGGAGCGCCGGTGCATGCGATGCGCATATCCTCACTGGCCTCGAATACGCCCCCCGCCCCGGCAAGCTCCAACACCGCCAGGTCGGGATCCTGGCCGAGAAGTGCTGCACCCTCCACCAGAGCCAAGCGGTCAGCCGCCCCACCGCGAGACAGCCCGTAGGCCAAGTAGCCCGGGCGGCCCAGATCCTGAACGGTTACGCCCGGGCCCGCACGGGTGACAGTGAGCACACGGTTCACGCCAGCGCCTCGCATATAGCTCCGCCGCCGGGATCGTGCTCGAGCGCCGCAAGCGCGTCTGCCCCCACCGGATGAAACGCAATCTCATCGCCGGAGCGCAGCAAAAAGGGCGCATCCGCCTCGGGTTGGAAAAGGCGAACGGCGGTCTGCCCCACATGCCGCCAACCCGTTGGCGTGGTGTTCGGGAACAGCACCATCTGGCGGATCGCTAGGCAAAGCCCGCCTGCGGGCACCGCGGCGGTGATATCTGTCAGCCGCGGGATATCCCATGCCTCAGGTAGCACACCGAGATAGGGCATACCCGGCGCAAAGCCGATCGTTTGCACACGCAGCCGCGTGGCGCAGATCATCTTTACCGCAGCTGCCGCGCCCATTCCTGCGGCCTCTGCCGCCTCGGCCAATTGCGGGCCGGCATCGTCCCCGAAAGCGGCAGGGATGCGCCAGAGGCGGCGGCCTTGGGGCAGTGGCGCAGCGTGCCAGTCCTGTTCCCCAAGAAGGGTTTCCAGGGCCACGCGGATCTCATCATGGGCGATCTGCAATGGATCGAAGCGGAGGTAAGTCGAAACAAGCGAAGTAGCGCTTTCCTGCACCCCCGCGAGCCCTGCCGCCTCAACGGCGTTCCGGAAGGCCAGCGCGGCGCGGTTCGCGGCCTCGTCCAGCCCCTCTCCGAAGGTAACAAGAAAACCGTCAAACCCTGCGGGCTTGATCGTCGGTTTCATCAGGCCACAACCGGCAGCGCCGTGACCCGGTATTCGAAGGTAAGCGCACGACCGAGAACCGGATCGCCCAGCTGCATCCGATAGGCGGTGGCGGGGCGCACCCCGCCGATGGCGGCCAGCGTGCCGCAAAGCATCGCGCCGCCCTCCTGAAGCGGCGCGCCGGCGATTAGCTCATCCAGCGGGCGGATCGCGGCGAGTGTACCGGCCTGATAGACAACCCAGCCGCCGGCCTCTTCGATCTCGCAACTCAACTCAAGCCGATCGAGATGGCCCGCGACCTCCTCAAACCGCCAGAGTGCACCACAAATTGGCTTGGCGCAGACCTGTTTTGAAAGCGCAACGGAAGTGGCTTCGAGCGCCCGGTCCGTATGGTCAGACGCAAGGCCGAGCCAGAGCGTGCCCTCCGCACGGACCACAAGCGGCTCGATTTCGCCCGAACTGTCGGCGCCGACCACCTCGATGGCGGAATCTTGGGTCAGAAGGCCCTGCGCCACGCGATAGTAGAGCGGCACTTTCGAGGGCGGTGCCACGCCAAGCGCCGCCAGTTCTTCGATATGATGGTCAACGGCGGCGCGGTCGCGCGCCGTCCAACCGGCCACCACGGCATGGGTGATTTCGATCTCGCGCGGCCCTGCGGATGTCTCGAACTCCATCGCCTATCCTTCGCTCAGCACCGAGGGCAGGTAAAGCGCAATGGCGGGGAAAATTATCAAGAGCGCGACCATGATCAGCATCGCGATCACGTAAGGGATCGCCCCCACCATCACCTCGCCCATTCGGCCCATTTTCCGCGCGCCTTGCACCACATAAAGGTTCAGCCCCACCGGCGGCGTGATCAGCGCCATTTCGATCAGCACGATCATCAGGATGCCGAACCAGATCGGATCGAACCCTTGCGCAACGACAAGGGGCACGATGATCGGGATCGTCACCACCATCAGCGAAAGCGTTTCGATGAAGAACCCCAGCACGATGTAGATCACCACCACCACGAGGATCAGTCCGGTGGGCGACAGGCCCATGCCATCGAGCAGCGCTTGCAATTCCCGCCCAAGCCCCGCCGAGGCCAGCGTGAAGTTCAAAAACGAGGCGCCGATGACCACGAGCATGATCATCGAGGTTATCTTGATCGTACCCAGCAGGCTTTCGGCAAACATCGTAAGGCTCACGCCGCCGAAGAGCGCCGCGATTACGATGGCGCCCGCCACGCCCACGGCGGCGGCCTCGGTGGGCGTGGCCCAGCCCCGGTAGATCGTGCCGATGATCACGGTGAAGAGAAGCACGATGGGAATGAGGTGCAAAAGCGCGCGCGACATCTCAGCGAGCGGGAAGGTGCGGCGGGTGCCGCCAAGTTCGGGCCGCACAAGGCAGATCAGCGCGGTGATCGCCATGAACCCAAGCGCGAGCGCCACGCCGGGGATGAGCCCGGCCAGAAACAGTTGCGGGATCGAGGTTTGGGTGAGAAAGCCGTACACGATCAGGTTGATCGAGGGTGGGATCATGATGCCCAGCGTGCCCCCCGCCGCGATCGCGCCGGAGAAAAGCCGCGGATCGTAGCCGAGCTTCTCGGCCTGGGGCATGGCCACCGTCGCCACCGTCGCCGCCGTGGCCACAGAAGAGCCCGAGGTAGCCGAAAACATCGTCGCCGTGGCCACATTGGCATGGACGAGCCCGCCCGGCATCCAGCTCACCCACCGGTCGAGCGCCGCATAGGTGCGCGCGGCGATACCAGAGCGCACAAGGATCTCGCCCAGAAGCACGAAGAACGGGATCGCGATCAGCGTGGCGTTGTTGGAGGTGGACCAGACGAGGTTTCCCAGCCCCCGGATCAGCGGGAAGGGCGAAAAGAACGCATCCACCCCAAAGCCCAGCAGAAACAGCACGATCCCCACCGGGATCGACAGCGCAAGAAGGCCCAAAAGACCCGCAGCAATCGCCCAGATCATGGCGTCGCATCCTCTTCGCCGAAGCAACCGATGGCTTCGTCGGCTTCTGTGAGCCGGCCCTTCATCACGAGCATTGCGGCGGCCACAAAGGTGAGCCACGCCATTGCGGCAAACCAGATCCAGCCCGCAAACCAGGGCGTTTGAACCCAGGCCAGCGGGGTTTCGAGGGGCGTATTGGCGCGCGAGCTGTTTTCAAGCGACCGCGCCAGCACCGGCCAGCATTTGTAGGCGATCAGCGTGACCGTGCCTGTCAGCACCAGCATCGCAAAGAGATCCACCAAGGCCCGCCCGCGCGGGCCAGCCTTGCGGCGCAGGATATCAATCCGCACGTGGCCGAGCTCCAGCAACGTGAAGGCCATGCCCCAGGAGGTGGCGATGGCCATCACGTAGCCGGAAATCTCATCGGTGCCGCCGAAGGACGCGCCAACCTGGCGCAACACGATATCGGCCAGAACGATTGCGGCACAGGCCATGAGCCCCGCGCCGGTGAGAAGCGCGATGCGGCGGTTGAGCCGCCGCACCGTTTCAAGCAATCGTTCTTCCATCGGGGCCGTCAGCTGCCGATTTGCACACCGACCACGCTGCCCACGCTGGCATTCCAGCGTTCGGCCCAGTCACCCCCCGCGCGCTCGGCCCAATCGGGCAGCACTTCGTTGACAAGCACGCCGCGCGCCTTCTCGAAATCGGCATCCAACACCTCGACAAGCGTCATCCCTCGCGCATCCCCTGCCGGGCAGTCGCCATTGCCGGTGAGGCAGGCGATATCGTTGACGAGTGCATCCTGCGCGCTGGCCCACGCGGGATCTTCGAACTCCGATGCCACCTGCGCGGTGATCAGCTCCTGGGTTTCCGCATCGAGCCCGTTCCACTTATCCATGTTCATGGCCGTCACCACACTATCCCAACCCCCCAGCGGGATCGGCATGAGATGGGTGGACACTTCCAACCAGCCCGCGGAGTAGCCCGAGCCTGCGCCGGTGACAGCGCAATCGACTACCCCCTTCTGAAGCGCGCCGGGCACTTCGGAAAAGCCCACGTTCACACCCTCGGCGCCCAGCGCTTCGAGGAACTTCGCCGTCATTCGGCCCGAGGCGCGCACCTTCAAACCTTCAAGATCGGCGAGTTCCGAGACCTCCGCGTTGCAGAACACCACCTGCGGCGGATAGGGCGCAATCGCCAGAACCTTGCTGTTGAAACGGTCGGCATAGATGTCTTCCACCATCGGGCGGGCGGCATCGACCATCGCGCGCGCCTCGTCCGCCGTCAGCGCGAGAAGTGGAACGTCGAGCCCTTCAAGCTCCGGCGCATCCGCTACGGCATAATCCGCCACAGTCATCGCCACGTCATAAACGCCATCGCCGAGCAGGCGGAACACATCCCCCACCCCCAGGTTCATCTGATTATGCGTGGTCAGCGCAACATTGAGGTCCCCGCCAGAAGCCGCTGGCAGCGTTTCGCCCCAGAATGGCGCCTCATACTGCTGGTGCAGCGGGAGCCCGGACCAACTTCCGACCACCGAAAGATCTTCGGCAAACGCGGGTGCGGCGATTGCGGTGGAGGCGACGAGAATACTGAGCGTTCGATTCATTGGGTTTCTCCTTGTTGGTTCATTAGGCGTGTTGGATCAAAACGGGCACTTCGGCGTCTTCGGCAATATCGGTAATCAGCATGTGTCCGGGCTTGTGGGTGATGCAGATCGGCAGGCGCGCGGCCTCAATGGCCACTTGGGGCGTCACACCGCAGGCCCAGAACACAGGCACATGGCCCTCTGGAACCGGCGCGGGATCGCCCCAATCAGGGCGGGCGAGATCTGCAATCCCGAGCCCTGCGGGATCGCCTGCGTAAACCGGAGCGCCATGGGCCAGCGGGAAGCGGCGGGAGATCTCTGCGGCCTCATGCACCCGGCCCTCGGGGATCGCCCGCATCGAGACGACCATCTTGCCCGCAAACGGCCCCGCGGGCACGGTTTCGATGTTCGAGCGGAACATTGGCACGGTTTTGTTAGCGTCGATATGCCAGAGCGGAATGCCCGCGGCCTGAAGCGCGCGCTCGAACGTGAAGGAACAACCGAGCGCGAAGGCCACGAAATCCTCCTGCCAAAGATCGGCAATGTCCTTGACCGATCCCGCAAGCTGGCCACCGCGGTAGATGTTGTAGGCAGGAACATCGCTTCGGATATCCAGATCGCCCCCCATCGTGGCAAGCCAGGGATTGCCAGTGTCAGACACGCCCGTAAGCGGGCAAGGTTTGGGGTTGCGCTGGCAGTAGCGCATGAAATCTAGGGCATACCCCTCTGGCATGATGGCGAGATTGGCTTGCAGATACCCCCGGCCCAGCCCGGCCGTGTGCGAGGCGTAGCGGCGGTTGCGGATCGCGGCGCGCACATCGGCAAGTGCACTGTTCTTCAGTGTTTCGTAGAGTTCCGACATGCCCCGCCTTTCGTGGCATAGGCTGACGCCCGCTCGGCATAAAAGCAAATCGAAAAAACTTACCGAAGTCTATAAAGTACGTTTATGCATTTTCGCGCCGCGCATGGGCTTCAGCCACCTCTTGCGCAAGCGCGCCGGCGGTTTCATTGAGGTGGCTCTTCGGGGCCCGCAGGAATGAGGCGGTAAACACTAGCGGGTGCGGCACCCAACCCGGATCAAACTCCCGGATTCGCCCCGCGCGGACGTGTTCGGCCCCCAGCGCACGCGGTAGCACTGCCACGCCCATGTCCGCTTCGACGAGCCGGAAGCAGGCAGAAAGCGATGAAGACGGGAAAAGCGCCACATCAGGCCCACCCCGATCCATCAACATCTCCTTGAGTTCCTGAAACGGCCGCGTGTTGCGGGCGTAGCTCATTACGGGGCGGGCTAGATAGGTCTTGGCCATGTCCGACGGGTCGCGCCCGGCTGCGGCGTACCAAGCCAGATCAAAGCCAGGCAGGGCGACATTCTCAACGGTGTATTCCGAAATTGGCCCAAGCAGGATCGCAAGATCCAGTTCGCGCCCCAGAAGCGCGGCGCGTAAATCGGTGGAGACATCGACGTTCACCTCGATTTCGAGCTTCGGATACGCCCCATGCAGGCGCGAGACGAGTTCCGGCAGCCAGCACTGCGCCACAGTCTCGGACGCGCCGAGCCGCAGCCGACCCTCCACTCCGGCAGGATCGGCCACGTCGCGTTCCACCCGCTCCACCAGATGCTCAAAGCTTTCGGCATGGGCGAGGAGCAACTCACCCCGCTTGGTTAGCCGCAACCCGCTGCTCGTGCGATCGAAGAGGTCGCAGCCAAGCGCGGCTTCAAGGCTTTTGATCCGGGTGGTCACGGCGGGCTGCGTCAGGTTCTGCGCAACAGCTGCGCGGCGCACACCGCCGAGGCGTACAACGGCAAGAAAAGTCCGCATCTGATCAAGCGTGAATCGCGCCATGGTCTACCGTCGCATATTGCCCGGCGCGCTGGGTAGCCTTGCCAGGTGCGATCAGAGTGCGCGCGCCGCCTGGTTGATTACGAACGCAGCATCGAGCGCCATCGCCCGCAGGCGGCGCCCGGCCACCGGCAGCGGATCAGACAACGGCAGGGGCAGACCGGCCTCATCTTCACCCGCCGCCAAACCGGCCAGGGCGCGCCCGAACACCGTGCCTGTCGTAATGCCCCGGCCATTATAGCCGATCGCCGTGTAGAGATCGGGGGCAAGGCGGCAGAGCCGCGGCAGATGATCGGGGGTCATCGCAATCGTCCCGTGCCAGGCCTGTTCGAAGTTGACCTGCCCCAGATCGGGGAAGTGCCGCGCCAATTGCCGGGCGGCCCAGCGCCGCGACAGCCCGCGCCGGGCATCGCCCATCACCCGGCCCATGGAGCCGATGATCAGCCGGTCCCCCGCCCGCCGCAGGCTGACCATGATGCGCCCCGTATCCCACAGCCCCTGCCCGCGCGGCAGAATTCCCTCGATCCGGGCGCCGAGCGGTTCCGTCGACAGCTGAAAATAGGAGATCGGGGTGTAGCATTGCGCTAGGCCCGGCCACAGCGCATCGGTATACGCGTTCGTTGCAAGAACGACGGCACGCGCGTGTAAAATGCCATCCGGTGCCGCAACCGCCCAGCGCCCACCAGCACGGGTAAGGCCCGTCACGCGCGTGCCGGTGCTGATTGTGGCACCGGCACCCAAGGCGGCGCGGGCGAGGCCACGCACATATCCCATGGGATCAACCGTGCCCGCACGATGATCGAGCAACCCGCCGGCATAGGCCACCGAGCCCGTGGCCGCGCAGACCTCTTCGCGGGAAAGAACTTCCACCGGCGCACCACGCTCCGCCCACGCCCTATGACGCGCCCGCAGCGTACGCAGCCCTGCGGGTGCATGGGCCGCATGGATGGTACCGGTGCGGGTGGGCGCACAGCGAATTTGATGGCGCTCGACCAGTTCGAAGACCTCCGCCGGAGCCTCTCCAAACACCCGAAGAAACCGATCTGCGCGATCCGGACCGAGCGCGCGGATTACCGCATCGGGCGGCTGCCACACCCCAGCATTCACCAGGCCCACATTGCGGCCCGAGGCGCCTGCCCCGATCTCACCTGCCTCGATCAGATGCACCGACATCCCGCGTTCAGCGGCGTGAAGCGCAGTAGAAAGGCCAGTATAGCCGCCACCCACAACCGCCAGGTCCACATCGGCGCTGCAGGAGAACGGCGCCGTATGATCAGGCTCGCCGGATGTATCGCGCCAAAGCGGTGGTTGTTCGGTATGCTGCACGTGGTGCCTTGCCCTTCGCGGGCGGCAGCGTGATGCGCCCGGGCGTCGGCGTCAACTCGGTTGCGGAAAGCCGAGGAGCAGAAACAAAATCAGCTCAACGCTATTCCGGCCAAAGGGCCGTTTCCGGATGGAACTGAGACCAGGCAAACCAAAAGGCTTCGTGGCTTCCCAGATCCGATCCATCCGCATCCACCGCCCGGATGCCGCCGGCATCGAGCTCAAGCCGAACGTTTTCAAACCCGATCTCTTCGCCGGCCCGCAAGGCCAACAGAGCCGCACTGCGCTGGAAGGCCACGGGTGTTCCCGATCCGGCGACAACCCCGATCACATCCTCATGCACCGGCAGGCGGGGATCGACATCGCCCACCGGAAAGATCGGGCCGTTGGCATCGCGGGTATTGCGAAAATCGGGATCGCGGCCAAGGGCCAGCCGTTCGACAAGCACGGTTGTTTCGGGATGCGCTTCTTTCCACGTGCCCCAATCCGTTGTCACCACAGTTGCTTGCTTGAGCGTGAGGCCCTTCTCCGCCAGCGGCCCTGTCACCGCATGGCCCAGGAACGTGTCAAACACCGAATAGGTGGCGAGATCGTACATCACCTTATTCGAGCGGATGAGAAGGCCCGATGTGCGCAAGATCGGCCGCTCGACCCCCATCGGAAGCTCATCAGTGAAATAGGCCTGGGCCGCGCCGCACAGCGTGCAGTAAGGAATGCCAAGATCGCGACCGCCCAAGGTATCGTTCACCATCTCACGCACTTCCATGATCTGGCGCGGATAGGCTCGCGTTTCGCCGTTGACCTCGATACCGAACACGATGTCGCTGTCGTCCAACCATGTCGCTTCATCGGCAGAAAGCACTTCGGGGTTATCGGCGGCAGGGATGCAGTTGCACGGGTCATCGGTGGTGTCGAAAGGCCGCGCATCAATGAGCACCCCACCCCAAGAGACGAGGCGCCAGTCGATGTCCCCTTCAACAAAGATTCGCTCCCACCCAGGCACAATGCTGGTAAAGATGGCGCGTTTCACCGGCAGGTAGTCTGGCGGAGCCGGGATGTCCCACGCAATCAGGTGATCTGTAGTCGCCCCCCAAGGGTGACGGGCCTCAAGCTCAACGCCAAGAAGCTGGCCCGCCGCGCCTGCGAGTTCACGGCTCAGGCCGGGGCTTGAAATGAAGCGCATCAAATCACTGATCGGCCAGGCAAGGCGTGGATCGCCGGAGGCCGCGATCACCTCAAGGGCAGCGATCTGCTCGCTGCCCCAGGTGGACTGTTCTGCGCTATCAACAAACGCAGTTTGAACGGCGTCTTTGAGTTCGTCCGAAAGCGGGCCACTGGGAACGTCTGGCGGCGTACCGAACTGTTCGATCGCATAATCGGTGATCGACGCCTCGCCCTCCGCCCGGGCCTCTGGCGCCCAAACGACCGCAATGGCGGCAAGCCCCAAAAAGAACACGGCGCGCGCGGTTTGCAACGGAGCGGTGAGCATCAACAGTCCTTTCACAGTCAGGGGCGGCGGCGAGCGCCAGAACTAACCCGAATGTGTGCCCGCAGATGCGCTACGTGCCTAATCACGCTTCTTCAGCCTTTAGTGATCGGCGCCCATGCCCGGGCTTTGGCCATTGCTATCCCGGCGTCGCGTTGAATACGAAGAGTTGCTGACCCGTAAGCGTGTACCCGTTGATGAGCGCCGCGGCCCGCGGTGACGTGAGCCATGCCTCCAACTGCGCCGTCTGGACCGCATCAACATGTGAGTGGCGCTCGGGGTTCACCGGCAAATACGCGTACTGATTAAATAGCACCGGGTCGCCTTCGAACAGCAGCGAGAGCGTTCCCCTGTTTCCGAAGTTGAGCCAGCTTGCGCGGTCTGACAGTACGTACGCGCCGAGGCCGGACGCTGTATTCAGCGCAGCGCCCATCCCTGCGCCCACCGCCTTGTACCATGCGTCGAACTGTTCAACCGAAAGGCCCGTCTGGGCCCAGAGGGCCAATTCCATCCTATGGGTGCCGCTATCATCGCCGCGGCTTACGAAGGGCGCCTCTGCCCGCGCCACGCGGGACAGGCTGTCGGTGGCAGTAGCAGCGCCTGCCACACCGGCGGGGTCCTCCGCCGGGCCGATCAGCACGAAATCGTTATACATGATTTCGCGGCGATGGGTGGCGTGGCCCTCTGCAACGAAGGCCAATTCGGCCGCCTTGGAATGCACAAGCACGGCGTCCACGTCGCCCGCCTGCCCCAGCGCGAGAGCCTGGCCCGTTCCCACCACAAGCAACTGAACCTCGAGGCCGGTATCGCGCGCAATCTCAGGCAGCAGGATATCGGCCAGACCGGAATTGTGAAACGACGTCGTCACAGCCATGCGCAGCACGCCTTCTGCATGGGCAAGGCTCACCCAAAGGATCAAGCATATCGCGATCAAACTCGTTCTCATTCCACGATATCTCCCTTCAGGAACGCTGCGGCCTCTGCCGTCTGGGGCCGCTCGAAAAACGCGCGCGCGGGGGCCAATTCGTGAATGCGGCCGTGAAGCAGAAAGAGAACCGTATCGGCCAACCGCCGCGCCTGACCCATATCATGGGTTGCCAGAATAAGCCGCGTGCCTGCCGCACGCACCTCGCAGAGCAGTTCTTCGATTTCACGGGTAGCGCGGCCGTCGAGCGACGCGCAGGGCTCATCTAAAAACACCACATCGGGCGCTGTGATCAGCGCACGCGCCAACGCGAGTTTCTGCTGCTCACCACCTGATAGCACGGTTGCAGGCACATCTACCGCGTCCGACAGCCCGACGCGCTTGGCCCAGATCAACGCCTCTTTCCGCGCCTCCCCCGCTGCCACACCCCGCAGCCGAAGGGGGTAGAGAATGTTTTCTAATACCGTGCGCCGCAGCATGACGGGGCGTTGGAAAACAAAGCTCTGGCGCGCACGCGCCTCGGTGAGCCCGCACGCCCATGTGATCTGCCCTTCGTTCAACCGCGCTGTGCCGTGGAGAAGGCGCAGCAGGCTTGTCTTGCCCGATCCGTTTGGCCCAATAACAACAACAGTGCCCGCACCGTCGAGCGTAAGCGAAACCGGGCCCGCCAGAACCTTCCCTCGCCGACGGGTAACTGCCCCATCCACAACCAATGGGAAAAGGGCGCTCACCACCGGCCGTCCCGCTCGGTCTGCCCAAGCCAGTGGATCGTGATGTTGATGGCCACCGTCAGCGCGATCAGAACGAACCCCAGCGCCAATGCCAGCGCAAAATCTCCGCGCCCGGTTTCAAGGGCAATGGCGGTGGTAAGAACGCGCGTGGCGTGATCGATGTTGCCGCCCACGATCATGATGGCTCCAACCTCCCCGATCGCGCGCCCAAAGCCCGCGAGCGCAGCCGTCAGAAGTGCGCGCCGCGCATCCCAAAGTAAGGTGCGCATCTTCTGGCCCTCGGTCACGTTCATCGAGATCAGAAGGTCATGATACTCCTGCCAAAGCTCACGCAGCGATTGATGCGCAATGCTCGCCATGAGGGGCACGATAATGATGACTTGCGCAATGATCATTGCCGTTGGGGTGAAGAGCAACCCGAAGACGCCGAGCGGGCCCGACCGCGAGAGGATCACATACACAATGAGGCCAACCACAACCGGGGGCAGGCCCATCAGCGCATTGAGAACGGCAATCACGAACCGGCGCCAGCGAAACCGCCGCACCGCAAGGACACCGGCGAGCGGCAACGCGATCATGGCGGCGATCACAAGCGCGGTGAGCGTAACGTGGAGCGATCGCAACGCAATTTCGAGAAGCTCCGCATCTACCGATACGATCAACCAGAACGCCTGCACCAGACCATTCCAGAGTTCGGCCATGTGCCGCCTGCCTCTTACTCTCGATCAGGCGCTGATCTTGCAGGTTTTCCGGGGCGCTACCAGCCGCAAAGCGCGGGGCGGCGCCAGCGGACAGACAACATCGGGAAACGCGCTGACGTTTTGCGTGACGGCTCTCGCTCCGCAAAACAGCAAGATTGTCCGGCACCTGGGGCGTCTGCTCTGGCGTCGGCAACGGGCCAGTTCTGTGCGACGGCTCAGGATAGCCCGCTTCAAGCCTCGTTGCGCGTAATCAACTGGTAGCCTGGGGCGGTGATCGACCGCACTGTGGTGATGGGCGCGGCATCGATCCACGTGGTGCGCTCGATCACAAAAAGCGCCGTTCCCACTGCTGTATCAAGGCCATCGGCCATCGCCGGATCAGCCGATACTGCGGAGAGGCGCAGATCGACGCGTGTGTAGGGCTTGTTGAGCACAAGCCATTCGTTTGCGCTTTGCCGCCCCAGATCGACGGAGCGAATTTCCGGCGATGTCTCAAGGCAGATCCACC
>JBCCRC010000056.1:0-19920 GCA_039208375.1 Pseudomonadota bacterium
GCGCGCTGGATGCCGATCCCGAGAAGGGCCGCGCCTACGCGCGATCCCTCGGCGTTGCCGAAGACCGCGCCTATGGCGATTGGCGCGAAATGCTGGCGGGCGAACAGGGACGGGAGGACCGGATCGATCTTGTAACCGTCGCCACCCCCAATGCCACGCATTTCGAGATCACCAAGGCGTTTCTCGAAGCCGGCTTCCACGTGCTTTGCGAAAAACCGATGACGATGACGGTGGAAGAAGGCGAAGAAATCGTGCGCGTGGCCCAGAAGAGCGGGCGGATCTGCGCGGTCAACTACTGCTATAGCGCCTACCCGATGGTGCGGCACATGCGGGCGATGGTGGCGCGGGGGGATCTGGGCAAGATCCGCCTTGTCGTGGCTAGTTTCAGCCACGGCCACCATGCCGATGCGCGCGATCAGGATAACCCCCGCGTGCGCTGGCGCTACGATCCCGCGCAGGCCGGGGTTTCGGGGCAGATGGCCGATTGCGGCATCCACGCGCTGCATCTTGCTAGCTTCATTCTGGGCGATGAGGTGGCGCGGCTCTCGGCCGATTTCGCCTCCTGCGTGCCCGGGCGTGAGCTGGAAGACGATGCCATGGTCAACCTGCGTTTTGAAGGAGGCGCAGTGGGGCGGCTTTGGACATCGACTGTCGCCATCGGCCGCCAGCACGGGCTCGACATCCAGATCTACGGTGAAACGGGCGGGCTGCGCTGGGCACAGGAGCAGCCCAATCAAGTGTATCACCAATCCCTTGGCGGGCGTACGGAGATCATCGAGAAGGGCGAAGCTGGAATTTCCGAGGACGCCGCACGGCTCTCCCGCGTGGTGATCGGATCGCCCGAGGGTTTCCCGCTGGCTGTGGCCAACGTCTACGTCGATCTCGCCCAAGCGATCAACGGCGGCGGCGCCGATGGGCTCTACCCCAAAGCAGTGGATGGATTGCGTTCGATGGCCGCTGTTCATGCCGCCGTGGGTTCAGCCAATGACGGTGGCGCTTGGGTCGATGCACGCCCGCCGATGCTGCGCTAGCGCGGCGCACGCCCAAATCGATGGCCTTACGGCAGTGGGCGCAGAGTACCGCGCTCCACAAGATAGCACGGGAAGAGCTGTGCTTCGGCAGGTGTCTCAGGCGCATCCAGTAACCGAACCACATGCGCTACCGAGCGTTCGATGATTTGGCCTACCGGCTGATGAATTGTGGTGAGATTGATATTCTCCCAGCGCGCCATTTCCATGTCATTTAGACCCAGAAGCCCTATATCGCGCGGAACGTTCAGCCCCGCCGATTGCGCGGCGCTCAGCGCCCCGATTGCGATCACGTCATCGCCGCAGAAGTAGGCCTCTGCCGGATCGGTCATCAAGAGTTTCGTCATCTCGACCCGGCCCGCGTCAAACGAATAGGCGCGCGCGAAGGATTGACTGATGGTGATTTCGGTGTGACGTGCGGCCTCTTCCACAAAACCAGTAAAGCGATCCTGGGTGGAGGTTGCGGTTTCGGGCCCGCCCAGAAAC
This sequence comes from Pseudomonadota bacterium, assembly GCA_039208375.1. Taxonomy (GTDB): domain Bacteria; phylum Pseudomonadota; class Alphaproteobacteria; order Rhodobacterales; family Rhodobacteraceae; genus JANQPC01. The sequence continues at coordinate 1,515 of JBCCRC010000056.1, forward strand.
GCGATACGCCGGTATCCGCGGGCTATAAGCGCACGCGCCGCGATGCGCCCGCATTCGGCATTGTCGATCCCGATCACGTGCACGCCCGGGGTTCCGGAAAGCCGCCCGAAGGAATGCACGACGGGGAGACCGGCCTTTTGAAAGGCAACGGCAAACCCTGGCGCCAAGGTTGAAGAAGCCACAACAACGCCATCGACGGAGTATTGCCTTAAGAGCCGCACGGAATGCTCCGCCTCGGTTTCAGCGGTGAGGTTTACCAGGAGCGGCCTCAGGCCCCGATCCTGCAGGCCTCGCGTGAAAAGATCGAAGACCTCGAGAAAGAACGGATTGTGGAAGTTGTCGGCCACAAGGCCGATTAGTTTGGTGCGCCCCGTGGTTAAGCTCGAGGCGAGCGCGTTCGGTTGATACCCCAGCGCGGCCGCGGCGCTTTCCACTTTCGCACGCGTTTTTTTTGAGACTGACGCGCCCTCGGTGAACGTGCGCGAGACGGCCGACCGCGAGACACCGGCCATTTCCGCCACGTCTTTGAGGGTTATCGGCATGGGTGCAGCATAGGCGGGTGCCAGCGTCGCCTGCAAGGGATTTGCAACCGGTTGCAGAGCGTCTAAGGTACAGCCGGAGGCCACGTGGAGGATGCGGGGCAGGTAGGTCTTCACGGGCAACGATGCCGGTGACCCATCTATTCCCAAAGCCATTTGTGAAGGAGCCTGATGACAAGCCAACCGCCCAACCGAACACGCCGATCCTATTTCGACGTGCGCTCCCCGTTCTTCAGGCCGCTCTGGCGGCGGCTTGCCATCGTGGCGGTTTGCGCCGTTTGGCTGGGATTCGAGCTTCTGGCGGGGAGCCTTGGATGGGCGGCTTTTGTCGCCGCGGTTACCGCTTTTCTCGCATACGAGTTTTTTATCGCATTCGATCCGGCGCATTACACAGATGAGGATGAACATTGACCGATGCGTTCAATCTCGAACCTGACGCGGCGCGCGCGGAGTTCGATGCCCTCACGGCACGGCATTTCGAGGCGAGCCAGGCACCCCTGGCCGAAGAGATCACCCAAAACGTTCCGGTCTATAGTGCAGCAAAGTGTCGAAGCGCCTTGTCGCAGGCAGCTGGGCGCGCGGCGCTTTTGAAGGAATGGGCCTACGTTCTGGGCCAAGGGCCTGGCGTTCTGGTCGTGCGGGGGGCGGTGGCCGACGAAGCAACCCTCGATTCAGCAACAGCCGCATTCGAGGCAATTATCCGGGCTGAGGCAGAGAAGGGCGCCGGGCAGGGCGATCACTTCGCAGCTGCGGGTGCGAACGATCGGGTTTGGAACGCCGTTCAAAAGCTTTGCGCAGCCGATCCAGCGCTTTTCGCGCGGTACTTCGGCAACCCTGTGATCGCAGCTGTGTGCGAAGCCTGGCTCGGGCCACACTATCAGATGACCGCGCAGGTGAACGTCGTGCGCCCCGGCGGGGCGGCTCAGGATGCGCATCGCGACTATCACTTGGGTTTTCAGCCGGTGGCAGAAGCCGCGCGCTTCCCCGAAGCAGTGCACCTGCTTTCGCAATACCTGACTTTGCAAGGCGCGATCGCCCATTGTGACATGCCTGTGGAAAGCGGGCCGACCAAGATCCTCCCGTTTTCGCAGCTCTTTGGGCCGGGGTATCTGATTGCTGGTGAGCCTGTCTATCGGCAGCGGTTTGAAGCCCTGTGCATCCAGTTGCCGCTGGCGAAAGGCGATGCGATTTTCTTCAGTCCGGCCCTGTTTCATGCCGCGGGCGAGAACCGCAGCAACAGCATCCGGCGGATGGCAAACCTTCTGCAGGTTTCTTCTGCCTTCGGGCGCGCGATGGAAAGCGTGGATCGCAGCACCATGTGCCGCGAGCTTTATCCTGCCCTTCTTGCGCTGCGCGTAGCGGGGGCGCTGGATGAGGCGGGATGCGATGCGGCCATAGCGGCGGCGGCCGAGGGCTATGCGTTTCCGACGAACCTCGACACGGATCCGCCGCTTGGCGGTCGTGCGCCCGAAAGCCAGGCCGCACTCATGCGCCGGGCGCTTTCGACTGAAATGCCGCAAGATGAGTTCAATGCCGCATTGGCTGCGCGAGAGGTGGTGCGCGCGCCCTAGGCGGCTAGGGCGGCCGTCACTGCCGTGTCCAGCTTGTCGACAAGCTCGCCGATCTGCGCCTCTTCGATAATGAAAGGCGGGGCGATCAGAACGTGGTCGCCCGCCTGACCGTCGACGGTTCCGCTGGCGGGGTAGACGATCAGGCCGGCCTCCATCGCCGCGGTCTTGATGCGGGCGGCAATCTTTCGGTGGCTGTCGAACGGGGACTTGCTTTCGCGATCCGCCACAAGCTCGATCGCGCGGAACAGCCCGCGGCCACGGATATCGCCAACATGGGGGTGCTGGCCAAACCGCCCCTCCAGGGCCGATTGCAATACATCACCCATACACATCGCGCGTTCGACCAGCCCGCGTTCCCCAAGAGCTGAGACAACGGCGAGCCCTGCCGCGGCGGCAAGGGGGTGGCCGTGGTAGGTATGCCCATGCTGAAAGGCGCCAGAGCCCTCGGCAATCGCGTCGTAGATTTCCGCGCTCGCCAGCAACGCCCCGATCGGCGCGTAGCCCGCCCCAAGGCCCTTGGCGATGGTCACGAGATCTGGCGCGACGCCATCTTGTTCGCAGGCAAAGAAGGTGCCGGTGCGCCCCATGCCGCACATCACTTCATCAAGGATCAGCAAAACGCCGTGGCGATCACATATCTCGCGCACCCGCTTGAAATAACCCGGAACGGCCGGCACGGCCCCTGCGGTGGCGCCTACAACCGGCTCAGCAATGAAGGCGAGCACTGTTTCGGGTCCAAGGCGCTGGATCTCCCCTTCAAGCTCATCGGCCACGCGTCGCCCGTAGGTTTCTGCACTCTCGCCGTCGCGTTGCCCGCGATAGGCGTAGCATGGGCTTATGTGGTGTGTTTCGATCAAGAGCGGCGCGTATTTCTCGCGTCGCCATGCGTTCCCGCCCGCGGCGAGCGCGCCCAGCGTATTGCCATGGTAGCTTTGCCGCCGGGCGATGAGGTGCCGCCGCTCCATTTGCCCGATTTCCAGCGCATATTGGCGGGCGAGCTTGATCGCGGCTTCCACCGCCTCTGATCCGCCCGATAGCAGGTAGACGCGGTCGATCCCCGCAGGCGAAGCTGCGATCAGACGGTCTGCCAAAGCTTCGGCGGGTTCCGACGTGAAAAATCCGGTGTGAGCGAATGCAATCTGGTCAAGCTGCGCGTGGATCGCCTCTCGCACCCCCTCATCCGAATGCCCAAGGCACGATACCGCGGCGCCACCTGAGCCATCGAGGTAGCGCTTTCCCGCGGCGTCGATGATGTAGCAGCCCTCGCCCGAAACAGCCGTGGGAAGCACGCCCCTGGCGCTGCGCCCGAAGACGTGCCCCGCCATGGCCTAGGCGTCGCCTCGCACGACGAATACCGATTGCTTGGCATGACGCACCACGCGGGCCGCGTTCGGCCCAAGAAGGTAATCGCTCAACTCGGGCCGGTGAGAGCCCATGACGATGGCGTCTGCGTCGAGGTTCTCTGCGGCGGAAATGATCTGATCATAAACGCTTCCATGCAGAACATGGGGCTTGGCATCGATCTCTGCGGGCACGTGTTCGGCCATCCATGAGCTAAGTTGCTCGCCGATTTCATGCAGCGCCTTTTGTTCGAAGCCCGCCTCGAAATAGGTGCCGACAATCGACATCCCGAAATCCGGCACCACGGTAACAACGTGTAACGTCGCGCCATCATCTTTGGCCATCTTCACGGCGATCGGTGCGGCCTTGGCCCAGCTTGTTTCAGCCGTCAGGTCGATCGGTAGAAGGATTGTTGAAAACATCGGCTCCTCCTCAGAACGCCGGTTTCGTTTGCCGGCGGCGCTGGAGCAGGATCACGAGGCCCAGAAGCGCCAGCGCGGGGACATAGAACACCTGCGCGGGAAGCCTGTCTTGGGCGGCCTGCACCGAGGCAAGCTCCACCGGCGTGTCGGCATAAAAATCGAAATCCGCAAGCTTCTCTGCGCTTGCGGTGCCAAACATCGGCTCATCCAGCCGCACAACATCGCCTTCGGGGAAGAGCATCAGCCCCGAAGCACCGATGCGCTCCATCGCCGATCCGTTGCCGACGATATCCATCACGAGCGTTGTTTCCGCCGGCGCGCCAGTATTGAAATCCGGGCCGCGGATCAGAAGGCGCAGTTGATCCCCGTCGCTGGCATCTGCCACGGCAGACTCGAATTCAGCCGGCGGAATATCCCGAAACGGGCTTTGCACCATGTCGAGCCAGACGTTTGGCACGAAAAGCGTGAAGGCCACCGCCAGAAGTGCCGCGGATTCATAGATCCGCGAGCGGGCGAGGAAATAGCCCTGCGTGGCCGCCGCGAAGAGGAGCATCGCGAAGGTGGCCACGATAAAGACGAAGATCGCCTGAAGGACGCCCGCCGTTGTGCCAAGGTCTACCCCGTAAAGAATAAGCGTGGGGTTGTAGATGAAGAGGAACGGCAGCGCGACGGTGCGCAGGCTGTAGAAGAAAGCGGTGAAGCCCGTCTTGATTGGGTCGCCGCCCGAAACCGCTGCCGCGGCGAAACTCGCAAGCCCCACCGGTGGTGTGACGTCGGCCATGATCCCGAAGTAGAAGACGAAGAGGTGCGCCGCGATCAGCGGCACGATCAGCCCCTCCTGCGCGCCGAGGCTGACGACGACCGAGGCCATGAGCGACGAGACGACGATGTAATTCGCCGTCGTCGGCAACCCCATCCCAAGGATCAGCGAGAAGAGCCCCACGAAGACCAGCATCAAAAACAGAATGCCGGCAGACATCTGTTCAACAAGGCCTGCAAGCTCCGTTCCGATCGGCGTTTTCGTCACCGTCGCCACGATGATGCCCGCGGCGGCGGTGGCCACCCCAATGCCGATCATGTTGCGCGCCCCCGCGATCAGCCCTTCTTTCAGATCGTCGATCCCTTGGGCAAACTCGGCGGCAAACTGGCCGGCCTGGCCGCGGAATATCGCCTTCAGCGGCTTCTGTGTGATGATGATAAAGAGCATCAGCGAGGTGGCGTAGAATGCCGATTTCGCCGGGCTCTGCTGCTCCACCATCAAGAACCAGATCAACACGAGGATCGGCAGAACGAAGTGCAGGCCAGTTGCGTAGACCTCGGCCACGGTGGGCAGCTTGATTTCGGGGTCATTGGGATCATCCACCTCAAGATCGGGCCGCCGCGCCGCGATCGCCACGAGCCAGAGATAGACGACGCCAAGGAAGGCCATCGAGATCGGCGCGGTCAGCGCCGGCAGCGCCGCCTCAAGCGCGTTCATCGCGAAGATCAGCGCCGTGAATCCCGCGCCGAACACCGCAAAGCCGATGAAAAACTTGATGATCATGCCGGCGAAGCTCTTCGCCTCTCCAAGCGCCGGCATATCCTTCTTCAGCGCTTCGAGATGCACGATGTAGACGAGCGCGATGTAGGAGATCACTGCCGGGATGAAGGCGTGCTTGATCACCTCGACATAAGAGATGCCGATGAACTCCACCATCAGGAAGGCGGCCGCGCCCATCACCGGCGGCATGATCTGCCCGTTGACGGAGGATGCTACTTCGACTGACCCGGCCTGTTCGGAGGTGAAGCCTACCCGCTTCATCAGGGGGATCGTGAAGGTACCGGTGGTAACCACATTGGCGATGGAAGAACCTGAGATCAGCCCTGTCATCGCCGAGCCCACAACGGCGGCTTTCGCTGGCCCGCCGCGCAGGTGGCCAAGCCCCGCAAAGGCGAGCTTGATGAAGTAATTGCCCGCGCCGGCCTTATCTAGGAGCGAGCCGAAGAGCACGAAAAGGAACACAAACGCGGTTGAGACGCCGAGCGGGATGCCGAACACGCCTGCGGTATCGAGCCACTGGGCGTTGATGAGCGCTGTAAATGAGAGCCCCTCGTGTTCGATCAGTTCAGGAATCAGCCAGCCGGTGCCGAAATAGGCGTAAAGCAGGAAGAGCGACCCCACGATCGTGAGCGCGGGCCCCAGCGCGCGGCGTGAGGCTTCGAGCAGCACGACAAGTCCAACAGCGCCAATGATCACCTGCGTTTGCGTGGGAAGGCCCGAGCGGGCGGTCAGCGCCAGCGTGTCGGAAAACCAAAACACGTAGAAGGCGCAGCCCGCAGCTGTCAGCGCGAGGATCCAGTCGGCCACCGGAATTCTATCGCGCGGCGAGTTCTTGAAGGCAGGGTAGGCGAGATAGGCTAGAAACACCGCGAACATCAGGTGGATCGGCCGGGTTTGCGAGGCGTTCAGAACGGGCAGATATTGCCCGAACCAAAGCTGCGGCTGTGCGATCCAAAGCTGGAAGAGCGACCAGACAAGCGCGGTAACCGAGATCAGCAGCGCGATCGAACGGTTCGACGGCGCGCGCGCGCCGGAATCGCTGCTGGCAACGAGATCCTGAAGCTCTTCGTCGGAATACTGCCGCCCGTCGCCGCCAGATTCTTGATTTGTGCTTGGGTCCGTCATCCCGCTCCCTCTCGCGGCTTATCTAGCGCCGTTGGCCGGCGGTGTGTCTGCAGGGCGCAAGTGGCGCCCTGCAGATTATCTTTTGAGGTCGGCCAGTTACTCAATCAGGCCGGCTTCGCGGAAATACCGCTCTGCCCCGGCGTGCAACGGCGCCGAAAGACTGTCGTTGGCCATCGCAGCGGGATCAAGGTTGGCAAAAGCCGGGTGCAGGCCCTTGAATTGATCGATGTTGTCGAAGACGGCCTTCACCACTTCGTACACCACCTCTTCCGGCACGTTGGCCGAGGTCACGAAGGTGGCGCCCACGCCGAAGGTTTGGGTATCGCCGTCATTGCCCCGATACATACCGCCCGGGATCGTGGCCGTGCGGTAGTAGGGGCGATCTTCGACCAACGCGTCGATCTCTGCGCCAGACACTTCGACGAGCACCGAATCGCAGGCGGTCGTCGCCTCCTGGATCGAGCCCGACGGGTGTCCGACGGTGTAGATCATCGCATCGATGTTGTTGTCGCACAGAGCCTGGCTTTGCTCGGCGGCCTGAAGCTCGGCGGCAAGGGCGAAATCGTCCATCGTCCACCCCTTGGCCTCCATCACCACTTCCATGGTGCCGCGCTGGCCGGACCCCGGGTTGCCGATGTTAACGCGCTTGCCCTTGAGATCATCGAAAGTTGAGATGCCTGCATCGGCGCGCGCCACAACCGTGAAGGGCTCGGGGTGAACCGAGAAGACGGCGCGCAGCTCTTCGAACGCGCCCTGCTCTTCAAACCGCGAGGTTCCGCCAAAGGCGTGGAACTGCCAATCCGATTGCGCAACGCCGAACTCAAGTTCACCGCCGCGGATCGCGTTGATGTTGAAAACAGAACCGCCAGTTGATTCGACACCGCAGCGGATGCCGTGTTCCGACCGTCCGCGATTGACGAGGCGACAGATTGCACCGCCGGTTGGGTAGTACACCCCGGTCACGCCGCCGGTGCCGATGGCGATAAAGGTTTGCTGTGCCGAGACGGCGCCGCCTGCGAAAAGCGAAAGCGCCGCAACAGCCCCTGCAAATTTCATGTTCATTATGTTTCTCCCTAGTTTGTCGCCATTTACTGGCGATCACCGGAAGAGACTGCGCGCTTTACCGCCGAAGGGTCAAGGCCCCCGCAGCGAAATCAGGCCGCGTTCAGCCGCCCGATCAGATCCGCATGAAACGGGGCAGAGGCAGCCACAACGCCGTCCGCCCGAGGCTCTTTGGAATTGAAGCTCAATGCGGCCCCGCGGCGGTTGGACACCGCAACACCTGCTTCGGAGCATATCAGCGCGCCAGCGGCAATATCCCATTCCCAGCTCTGTCGAAGCGCAAGCATCCCGCCGAAACGGCCCTCTGCCACAAGGCACATGCGGTAGGCGAGGGAGGGGCGGAAATGCCGTTCAACATCTGGTGCACCGCCAGGCCAATGTTTGGGGTCCAGCGCGGGGCGGGCCGCGAGAAGACTGTTGGCAGGGCGATTGCCAGCAGACATCGCCGCGCCGTTCTGCGTTGCGCCGCCGCCGGTATGAGCCGCATAGAGCTTGTCTCGTGCCGGCATGAATACGACGCCGGCCACCGGCACCCCGCCGCGCACAACAGCGAGGGAATGCGCCCAGCTCCGTTCGCCGGCAATAAAGGCGCGGGTGCCGTCGATAGGATCGACGATAAACACGGTTTCGGCCCCATGCCGGGTGCCGTCGTCGGTCGTTTCCTCGGACAGCCAGCCATATTCAGGTCGGGCTGCTGTAAGCATCTCGCGCAGGTAGGTGTCTACGGCGAGGTCAGCCTCCGATACGGGGCCATCCGCCCCCTTTTGCCAAACCTCGTTTTCGGATCTCCAGTAGCGCAGCGCGATCTCTCCGGCGGCATGGGCCGCCTCAACCAAGAGCGCGAGATCACGCGCCGGCAATCGTGAGACCCTCCACAAGCAGCGAGGGCACAACGCGGGTCAAATGTGGGCGTGCGTCATTGGCCGGCATAATTGTTTTGAGCATGTCGCGCAGGTTTCCGGCCACGGTGCATTCGTTGACGGGGTAGGCGATCGCGCCGTTTTCAACCCAGAACCCGGATGCACCGCGAGAATAGTCCCCGTTCGTTGGGTTGATGGCGCTTCCGATCAGGCCAGTGATGATAAGGCCGGTGCCCATCTCGGCAATCAGTGCATCTCGGCTATGCGGCCCTTCGCTAAGCGCGACACTGTGGTTTGATGGGGTGGGGGCAGAGGCTGCGCTTCGGGCCGCGTTCGCGGTGCTTTTCATGCCAAGTTTGCGGGCGGTGGCAAGATCAAGCGTCCACCCCGTTAGAACGCCCTCATCCACAATGGCACGTCTTGCCGTTGGCAAACCCTCGGCATCGAAGGGTTTGGAGCCTGCAGAGCGCAATCGATGCGGATCCTCGATCAGGCTCAGAGTCTTGGGAAGGATGGCCTCTCCAAGCGCATCCCGGAGCCAAGAAGCGCCGCGTACGATTGTGGCCCCGTTGGCAGCCTGAAGTAGGTGGCTGATCAGTGAACTGGCAATGCGCTCGTCATAAAGCACCGGAAATGCCCCGGTCGGGGGTTTCCGTGCGCCGGCGCGCGCGGCCGTGCGTTCACCGGCGAGGCGGCCGATATCTTCCGCAGTGGGCAAATCGGCGGCAAATACGCGCATCTCACCAGCATAGTCACGCTCCATCGCCGTACCTTGGCCAGTGATTGCAACGCAAGACAGCGAGTTTTCTGTGCGTGCGTAGCCGCCCGAAAACCCGTTTGTTGCTGCGATATGCATGCTGCGGCGGCCAAAGGCGGCGCCAGTGGATTGCACCTGGCTTATCCCAGGCACAGTCAAAGCGGCCGCTTCTGCGCTGCGCGCAGCCTCCTCCAGCGCGCCGGGGCGCGGCTCGTCGGCTGGGTCTGCCAGTTCCAATTCGAACGCGTCACCGGATGACGCAAGGGCATCGGGTTCAGACAATCCCACGGTGGCATCTTCAGGCGCTTCGCGTGCCATCGCAACCGCCCGTTCCGCCATCGCGGTGATCGCGTCAGGGGTGTTCATTGAGATTGAGACGCTCGCTTGCTTCTTACCGACGATCACGCGCAGGCCCAACTCCACGCTTTCGGAACGTTCCGCCGTCTCCAGCCCGCCTTCGCGGACGTCGATCATTACGGTCTGAGCCTCTGTTGCAATCGCATCAGCGGCGTCAGCGCCTGCTGCTTGTGCCGCACGCAGCATTGCATGCGCGGAATCCTCAAGTGTGGTGGGCATGGCGGGGTCCTTTCACCCGAGCGCACCTAGTTCGGCAGCCACCTGCCTGCAAGCCCGCCTCACGGTTCAGATCATCGGATACGTTGACCGTTGGCCAAAACGCTACCGTCTGGGTTCACCTCAATGGTGGATACAAGTGAGTCGGGCCCGGGCCCAGGCTGGGCGAAAATGCCCAGCATCATGCGCGCCCCCATCGCTTGATCTTCGGGCACGAGGCCCATCGAGACCAGTGTGTCCAACAGGTTGTCCAGCCCGGTGAGTTCAAACTCCACAGTGCCATCGGGGGCTGGCATCTCGGCAAACGCGCTTGCGCCAGAATTGTCGAACGTAAACGCGCCTTCGCCCGCCAGCTTCGCGCCCAGAAGAGAAAGGCTTAGTGCGTTCAGATCGAGTGCATGGAGTTCACCCGGTAGCCCCATCGTTGCGTCAAACCCTTCAGCGGCTTCGGGATCGGTAATGTCAACAAGCCAGTTCGCGCGCCCAGCGATATCGATCAGCAGGTTGGCGGGTTCCCGAGGCAGAAGCGCCTGTGGGTCAAAAAGCGACCAGAGCATCTCGTCGATCTCGAGCCCGGTGAGCTCTGTAAGAAGGGCGAAATCCTGCGGCTCGTCCGAGGGCGCGAGCGGCATCTGGAATGTGCCACTGCTTTCCTCAAGAGAAATCTCGAGGGATGGAAACGGGATGCTTGTGCCCGAGAGGTTGAGCACTACCGCATCGTTCGATCCCGAGTAAGAGAACCCGCTTGGATTTATGTCGGCAGACACGCGACCCGAGCCGATCGACCCGTCAACATTAAACGTGTCTCGCGTATCGGTGCCAGAGATCGCATACCTTACGGCGCCGTAGCTGATTGCGCTGGTTGAGCGAAAGCCTTGGTCGAGCATCGCCGAAAGTGGCATCGTGCCCGCCAACGCGCTGCCACCAGTGCTGCGCCCGTCTGAGCGCACGTCTTCCATCGTCATCGAAAGCTCGAACGCGCCACCGCCTTCGGGATCGTCCACCTCCATCCGAACCGCGAGCGCTCCAAGCTCGAGGTCGTTCACGAGAGTGCGTCCGCCCGTATCATAGCCGTAGCTGCCCTGAAGAGGCTTGGCGAGCACCTCAAGAACCATGTCGAACGGCGTGCCGTCGAGAGCGATCTCCGTCAGTTCCAACCCGAGTTCGGGGCTGGACAGCGTGTAGTTCACCGCGCCCGGCTCACCAGTCGCAACGATTTCTAGGCCTGGGTGCCTCACTTGCATCGTCAGGTCGAGATCTTCACCGGCATCCCCAGCAGTGCGCAACGTCAGCGGGTAGCTGTCGGGCAGTGTGATGGCAACGGCGCCGCTGCCGGATTCGGTAAAAACGATATCGCCGATTTCGCTTTCAACCGTGCCGTCAACAGTTTCCATTTCAAGTTTTACGCGGCGCTGAGTCAGCGTGCCGCTCCCGACCTGTGCGCCTGAGGCGTTCAGGGTTTGGCCGAAAGTGCGCGCCTGATCTTGCCAGCTTTCCCAGACATCTGCGGCGGTGACATCGGCGTGCGCAACCGGGGCGAGGAAACAGAAACACACTGCGGCTGCCAGCCGGGGAAACTTCGCCATTGGGGGCCTTTCGCTGAACTGCTCTCGCCGCTAGCTTCCGACGCGCGGGCCCAAGGGTCAAGCAGGTGGCCTGGTCATGCATGACCCGCAAAATGAAAGGACGGCGATGATGGAAGGCAAATGCGTTTTGATCACAGGGGCCAGCCGCGGCATCGGGGCGGCGACCGCGCAGGCGTTTGCATCCGCTGGCGCGAATGTGGCCCTGATTGCGCGCAGTGAAGAGGCGATTGCCGACCTGGCCGGGGCGATCGGTGAGCGGGCGCTGGCCATTCCCTGCGATGTCGCGCGGTATTGGGAGGTTGAGGCAGCCGTATCGGCGGCGCTACAGGCGTTTGGGCGGCTCGACGTGGCCATCTGCAATGCCAGTGTCATTAACCCGATCTCGCATATCGCCACATCCGACCCCGACGGGTGGGGGACCGCTCTCGATATCAACCTCAAGGGCGTCTATCACACCATCCGCGCCGCGCTTCCGCCCATGATTGAGGCAGGCGGCGGAACAGTCCTTTCCGTCTCATCGGGTGCGGCCCACGGGCCGGTGGAGGCTTGGAGCCATTATTGCGCTTCCAAGGCTGGCGCGGCGATGCTCGTGCGCTGCATCGACAAGGAACTGGGCGAGGCAGGTATCCGTGCGATGGGCCTATCGCCTGGAACAGTGGCCACCGAGATGCAACGCGAGATCAAGGCTTCGGGGATTAATCCCGTCAGCAAACTGGATTGGACTGACCACATACCGCCTGAATGGCCGGCGCAGGCGCTTGTGTGGATGTGTTCGAAAGAGGCCGACGAATTTCAGGGCGCGGAGATTAGCCTGCGCGATGAAGATATCCGCCGCCGGATCGGGCTGATCCGGTGATTTCTGTATCCTGGGCCGGCGGGCTTTGTCGCGTCATGCTCGACCGGCCCGACAAGGCGAATGCTCTTACAGAAAAGATGCTCGCAGCATTGGCTGACGCTGCGGAAGAGGCGGCCGATCGCGCCCATGTTTTTGTGGTCACAGGCGCGGGCGGCGTGTTCAGCGCGGGGGCGGATCTAGCAGAAGCGAGGGCGGGCCTTGCCACCAGCCCGGCGTGGGAGCGTGCCTCTGGCGCAATCGCTGGCCTTCCGTGCCTAACGATTGCTGCGCTGAACGGAACGTGCGCTGGCGGCGCGATGGGGGCGGCTCTGGCCTGCGATTTGCGCGTTGCCGTGCCAAACGCGCAGTTCTTCTACCCGGTGATGAAGCTTGGTTTTCTGCCGCAGCCGTCTGATCCCGCCCGATTGGCCGCCTTGGTCGGGCCCGCGCGTGCCAAAGCGATCCTCATGGGCGGGCGGCGGATTGCGTCGGGCGAGGCATTGGCCTGGGGCCTCGTCGATGCAGTTGTTGACGAAATGGGCCTCGATGCTGCCGTAGAAGATCTTGCAGCCGCGGCACTTGGCGCCGAGCGCACTCACGTTGCCGCCATCAAAGCGCTGGTGCCCTAGCGCCCCCGCCGCTTTCCGGGCACGCGTGAGCTGAAGCTGGGCGGGCGCTTGGCCACCCACGCGAAGAATTTCGCCAGACGCGGATGGGCCCGCAGCGCTGCAATGCTGGCATACTCTCTCGCCAGATCGGCCTCGCTCAACGTCGCATGGATCTCGCGGTGGCAGATGTGGTGGAGCAGCACTGTCTCACCGCCTTTCCCTCCTTTCAGCTTCGGCACCAGGTGGTGCCGGCTTTGCGGCACGTCTGGCGGGATCGGGCGCTGGCACAGCGGGCAAAGGGGGTGTGGCGCAGGATCATTCACGTGTATCACCGGGGCAATCGCGCCAGAAGAATGGGGCGCGCCAACGGGGTGGCAAGGGGGCGGAATGGAGCGGCAGGCGGAACTGATCGATCTGGGGCTGGGCTACTTGCAGCAGGGGCGCGACATCGCGCTGGAGTGGCTTGTTTCGCCCGCGGCCTGGTCTCAATTCGCGCTGCTTGTAGTGGCGTTCGTGCTCGCCTGGCTGGTCAGCCGGCGCTTGCGACCGGCCCTGCGCCGGGTGCTGGAACCGGAGCAAGGCGCGACGAACGCCCTTGCTCAGGCCCGCCGCTTCACTGTGCGGTGCCTTCCACTGGCACTTCCGCTTCTGGCCTATGCCTTCACCGCGATTGGTGAAGAGATTGTGCGTTCGCTCTTTGGCAGCGGCGCCGTGATCGCTTTTGGGAAGCGGATCTTTCTGCTTCTGGCCGCGCTCGCGGTGGTGCGCAGCCTTCTGACCGACCCCTTCCTCAAGCTCATCGGCCGCTACACGTTGATACCGGCCATGGTGCTTTACACTGTCGGTCTTCTGGAGCCCGCGTCGCTATGGCTTGACGAAACCATCGTCGGCGTCGGCAACATCCGGTTCTCGCTGCTCGACGCGCTGAGGGGGGTGATCGCCGGCAGCCTGCTCTTTTGGCTTGGCCGCTGGTCCAACACCCAAACCGCCACCTACATTGCGCAGCAGGAAGAGCTTCGCCCGGCCACACGGGAACTGGCTACAAAGGCCGCTGAGATTGCTATCTTCGGTGCGGCTTTCCTAATCCTGATGAGCATTCTCGGGATCGATCTGACCACGCTTGCGGTGCTCGGCGGCGCGATTGGCGTGGGCCTCGGCCTTGGGCTTCAAAAGATCGCGTCGAACTTTATTTCGGGCATTATCCTGCTGCTTGAGGGTCAGGCGACTGTGGGCGACTTTGTGGAGCTTGATGGCGGCGAAGCGGGCACGATCGTGAAAATGACGGCGCGCGCAACGATCCTCGAAACCTTCGACGGGCGGTGGATCGTGATACCGAATGAGGATTTCATCACCACGCGCGTCGTGAATTACTCCGATCAGGGATCGGCCAACCGGTATGAGGCGGCGTTTTCAGTGAGCTACGACACCGATATCAACCGCGTGCCGGCTCTAGTCGAGGCCGCGGTCGCCACGCACCCCGATGTACTCGATAACCCAGAGCCGCCCGATTGCGAGTTGCGTGGGTTTGGCGACAGCGGCATCGATTTCGCGGTGGAGTTCTGGGTGAATGGCATCGATGACGGTAAGAACAAATACACGTCCGATGTGCTGTTTCTGATTTGGAACGCGCTGCAGGACGCCGACATCGAAATTCCCTACCCACAGCGCGTGCTGCACCACCGCGGGCTGCCGCCGGTGGGCGGGGCTGCCTAAAGCATTTCGCGTCTTTTCTCAAACACACCGCCTGATCTAACCCGTTGAAATCGAAGATTTCTGGCAGCGTTGGGTGCTTCAAACACAATGTGAATTGCTTCAGGCGCCGCCCATCATCGCAATCCGGATAAATGCGCGCTCCAAGATCGCCATCTCCGGCGCGGTCTGGGCCGAGCGCAACGTCAGATCGGTTTCCAAGAGCAGCCGCAGCGCCTGCTCAAGCTTGGCCGGGCCCCAGCGCTGGGCTTGGCGCATCATCCTGTCCCGCCGCGGGCCAAACACCGGTGGGCGCACCCGTGCGATGCCCTGCGATGGGCCGCCTGGGTCGCATGCGGCGGCATGGAGAGTTCGGAAATGGCGCGCGGCGGCGATGCATAGCGCCACCGGCTGCACACCTTGCGCCCGCAGGCGCTGCACGATCGGCCCGATGGCGGCGGCTCGTGCCTCGGCCACGACGTGGATCACGTCATCAATCCCCGCCTCAACGCTGGCGGGGGCGAGAAGCGCAATCTCCTCCGAGTTCAGCGGTTCGGGATCGTTGAGCTTGTAAAGCGCGATCCGTTCGACCGTTTGCGCGAAATCGCCTGGATCGAGCGCGCGGGCCAGCGCCTCAAGATCCCCCATCGCCGCGCTAGGGGGCGCGTTAAGGCCTGCTGCTTTCATTGCCGCCTCAATCTCGGCGCGCGACGGAGGATCATCGTAAATTCCCGCGGCCATAAGCCGGCCATCGGCCTCAAACAGCTTGCGAAGCGATGAGCGTGCCGCGAGTTGCCCGGCCGTGACAACCAAATGCGCATCACCCGATTTCCATGTGGAAATCGCCGCCTCGATCACCGCAGTCTGCGCATCGGCTGCATCTTCGAGAAACACCACCCGCGGGCCGGGGAAAAACCCCGTCGCCCGCAGGGCATCTGATAGTTCCGCTGGCTCTTTGCGAAGGGTCGCGCCCGACAGGCGCGTAAGCCGCATCTCCGCCTCGCCCTCGGGGCCCATCAGTGCTGCGATCACTTGCTGGCGCCGAAGGGCCACCCGCATCGCATCGGCCCCGTAGATCAGAAGGCCGGTTTTTGCCGGGTCAGGTTTGGCAAAATAGGCCGGCGCGTCGCGGCCCGAAAGCTTCACACCCGCCACTCCCCGCTCGTCACCAGAAGGCGCGCCACGATCTGATCGGCAAGCGATGCCATCAACCGGGCACGGGCATCCCGCCGGGCAGATTGAGTGGCAAACGGGGTGCCGGTAGCCGAGAAGCTGGTGAAGGTGTCCACCTCGCCTGAGGTTGCAACCTCGCCAGTCACCTGATCGGTTATGCTGAACCGCGCCCGGCCTAGAATGCTGAAGCGCGTGATTTCTTCATCCGGCGTGATCCCTTGGCCCACTTCGCTTAGCGAGATGCCGGCCGAAAGCCTGTAGCGGGGCGCATCTCCGGGAAGGCCCAGCCGGTTCTCAAGCGCGCGCACGAGCTCAAACCCATCATCATCGCGCGGCGGATCGAAGGCGATGGCGCCCCGCAGCGCCTCGGCATCGCCGCCGGGGCCATAAACCGGCGTGAAGCCGCACCCGGCAGCAAGCCCGGCCAATAGGAAGATGCGCCGATCACACGACAACGTTCACGATCCGCCCGGGCACCACGATGAGCTTGCGCGGTGCGCCGCCGTTCAACGCCTTTTGCACCGCGTCATGGGCCAAGACGCGCGCTTCCACCTCTGCCGGCGGCAAGTCTTTCGGCACGTTAAGCTCGGCCCGACGTTTGCCGTTGATCTGGATCGGTAGCGTCACATCCTCTTCAACGAGGTATGCCTCATCGGCGACCGGCCACGGCGCATTAGCCACCAGCCCTTCGCCGCCCAGCATCTCCCAGATCTCTTCCGAAAGGTGTGGCGTCATCGGGGCCATGAGCTGGCCGAGCGTGCGCACCGCCTCTTGCTTGACAGCGCGGCTGGCCTTCGACTTTGCGATGGCGCTGGTCAGCGCATAGAGCTTGGCAATGGCGGCGTTAAATCCGAAGCTTTCCACGCCCATGGTCACGTCGTGGATCGTGCGGTGGAGGGTGCGCATCAGGCCGTCATCGCCTTCCCCCGCTTCCGGCGCTTCATCGATCTCTGCCGCCAGACGGAAAACCCGCGCGAGGTGCTTCGCCGCAGCTTCTGCGCCCGAGGCGGTCCACTCCACATCGCGTTCCGGTGGGCTGTCGGACAACACGAACCATCGCGCGGTGTCTGCGCCGAAAGCCGCGATGATGTTGGCTGGGTCGACAACATTCTTTTTGGATTTCGACATTTTCGCTGAGGGGATCACCTCCACCGCCTCGCCCGTCGCCCCAAGCTTGGCGCCAGATTCCGTCCAGTCCACATGCTCGGGCAGGTGGTAGACGGGCCGATCACGCTCGTCTCTGGTCACATAGATCTCGTGGGTGACCATGCCTTGAGTGAAGAGCGCATCGAAGGGTTCGATCGCCGCTTCTGGCAGGTGGCCGCAGATATGCATCGCGCGGGCGAAGAAGCGTGAATAGAGCAGGTGCAGGATCGCATGCTCAATACCGCCGATGTATTGATCGATGTTCATCCAGTAGGCCACGTCTTCGGCCTGCGTTGGCGTTTCGGCCTTAGGCGCTGTGAAGCGCGCGAAATACCACGAAGAATCCACAAACGTATCCATCGTGTCGGTTTCCCGCAGCGCAGGGCTGCCACAGGCCGGGCAGGCGACGTTGCGCCATGTCGTGTGGCTGTCCAGCGGGTTGCCGGGCTGATCGAAGCTCACGTCATCGGGCAGGGCGATTGGAAGATTTTCTTTCTTCTCGGGCACTACGCCACAGGATGGGCAGTGCACCACGGGGATCGGACAGCCCCAGTAGCGCTGGCGCGACAGGCCCCAGTCGCGCAGACGATACTTCGTAACGCCCCGGCCCCAGCCATCGCGTTCGGCCTGGTCGATGGTTGCATCGATGGCTTCTTGGCCTGTGGCCTCCTCGAGCCCGGTGAAGTGATCGACCCAGCGCACCTTTTCTGTCTTCGGCGGAACAAATGCGGTGTCCTCCACCGGCGCTGCATCCTCCAGGGCGAAGAAGGTATCGATCACGGGCAGATCGTACCTGCGGCAAAAGTCGAGATCGCGCTGATCATGCGCCGGGCAGCCGAAGATGGCGCCGGTGCCATAGTCCATCAAGATGAAGTTCGCGATCCAGACGGGCAAGGTTTCGTCGGCATTCAGCGGGTGCCGTGCCCTGAGCCCGGTATAGAACCCGCGCTTCTCTGCCTTCTCTAGATCTTCTTCCGACGTGCCCATGCGGCGGCACTCGGCATTGAAGGCCGCAATCTCGGCGTTCTCGGCCTCCAGCGCCTTGGCCAGAGGATGATCCGGGGAGATCCCGATGAACGAGGCGCCCAGCAGCGTATCGGGCCGCGTGGTGTAGACCGCGATCTCTTCGATGCCCGCGGCGGGTTCAGCCAGCGCCCAGGAGAATTCCAGCCCCCGGCTCTTCCCGATCCAGTTTCGCTGCATCAGCTTGACCTTTTCGGGCCAATTATCCAGCCCGTCGATGGCCGCGAGCAGCTCCTCGGAGTAGTCCGAGATGCGGAAGAACCATTGCGTCAGCTCGCGCCGTTCCACCGGTGCACCGGAGCGCCAGCCCTTGCCATCAATAACCTGTTCATTGGCCAACACGGTCAAATCCACCGGATCCCAGTTCACGGTGGCGGCCTTCCGGTAAACAAGGCCCTTTTCCAGAAAATCCAGAAACAGGGCCTGCTGTTGGCCGTAGTATTCTGGATCGCAGGTGGCGAATTCGCGCGACCAATCGATCGAGAGGCCGAGGGGCTTCATCTGGCCGCGCATGTCGGCGATGTTTCCGTACGTCCACTCCTTGGGGTGGCCGCCC
>JBCCRC010000057.1:0-19623 GCA_039208375.1 Pseudomonadota bacterium
CATCCAGCCGTTCAGCGCGAGTACCACGATAACCGTAACCGTACTGGGCCCGATCACCGCGAGGATCAGCAGGGCGAGGAGGAGCCCCGGAAACGCCACCTGCGTATCGGTGACGGCGGTAATGAATTGATCGGTCTTGCCGCCCGCATAGCCCGAGATCAGGCCCATCATCACGCCGAAGGATCCCGCCAGAAGGACCGTTGCGAAGCCGACGAAGAGCGAAATCCGCGATCCATTCAGAAGCCGCGAAAGCACATCGCGGCCCAGATGATCGGTGCCCAGGATGTGTTCCCAGCTGCCGCCGGGCAGCCATACGGGCGGTTTCAGGCGTGCGATGATGTTTTGCGCGGCTGGATCGTAAGGCGCGATGAGCGGCGCGAAGATCGCGATCAGGAACAGAAGGCCAAGGCTCACCACCCCGATCATGCCCACCGTGTCGCCGCGCAGATCGGCCCAATAGCCGCCCGCCACTACCGGTTCCGATGCGGCTCCTGGCGCCTCCGCGGCCTGGGGATCGGGGTCGGCAAGGCTCATTGGCTGCCGATCTCGATGCGCGGGTCGATCGCTTTGTAGAGGATATCGAGCCCGATGTTGATGACGACAACGGCGATCGATGTCACGAACACAATCGCCTGAAGCAGGATCAGATCCTGCCGCTCAATCGCCTGGATCGCGGTCAGGCCCAGCCCCGGCCAGGCGAACACGGTTTCCACAACGACGGTGTAGCCGGACACGATGCGGATAAACTCCCACCCCGCAATCGTCAGGATCGGAACGGCGGAATTGCGGAGCGCATGCACGGCCACCACCCGCCAGGGCCGCATCCCCTTGGCGCGCAGCACCTTCACGTATTGCGCGTTTAGTTGATCGATCATCGTGGAGCGCACAACCATCACCATCCGTGTCATCGCAGGCAGGGCCAGCGTCAGCGCCGGAAGGATCAGGTGATCGATGCCCCCGGCGCCGGAGGTGGGCAGCCAGCCGAGCATCAGCGAGAAAAACACGATGAACAAAAGCCCCAGCCAGAACTGTGGGATCGAGAGGCCAAGAAGGCTGATCACCACCACGATCCGATCCACAAGGCCCTCGGGCCGCAGCGCGGCCACCACGCCCAGCGGCACCGCCATGAACACCGCGAACGCGATGGCGACGACTGAAAGAAGAACGGTCGCCGGCGCACGTTCGGCGATGATTTCGATCACGGGGCGCCGCTGCCAGAGCGACTCCCCGAAATCGAGCACGGCGACATCACGGACATAAGTAATGAACTGTTCCCAGATCGGCCGGTCGAGGCCCAGCTGGGTCTCGAACAGTGCCCGTTGTTCGGGCGTGGCTTCTAGAGGCAGCATCACCCGAACCGGATCGCCGAACAGCCGGGTCAGGATGAACACAACAACGACGACCGACAGGACGACGATCGCGCCCTGCCACAGCCGGTTGAAGATGTACCAGCTCATTGCCCGTTGCCTGTTGGGTGCGCCTTACTCAACGGTCATGGTGCTGACGAACATCTTGCCGTCCACCCGCGGCTCCCAGCTGAGGCGTTCGCTCATTCCCCAGATATTGTTGATGTTGAGCAGGAAGGTCAGCAGCGCCTCTTCGTGGGCATACTCTACCACCTGTTCATAGAGCGCCTGCCTCGCCTCGAGATCGATCTCGGTACGCGCCGCAGTGATCCATTCTTCAAGCTGGTCGATGCTGTTCGATGCGCCGAAGCCGGAAGGCGCCAGGTAGGCAGAGAACGAACGGTCTGCATCGAGAAGCTCGTTGCCGGAGACGACGAATATTGCGTCCGCCCGCTGGCCGTCTTCAGAGCGGAAGAGGCGCTGGAGATATTCGTCGAACTCATAGATCTGCACGTCGACGTTCAGCCCGACGGCAGACCAGAAGCCCGCCACCACTTCCGTCAATTCGCGATCCTTGAGCCAGCGGCCCGCGGTGCTGACGAGTGTGATCTCACCACCCGCTGCCCCTGCCTCTTCCAGAAGCGCCATCGCGCGGTCGGGGTCATAGGGGTACGCTGAGATCTCTTCATTGAAGCCAAAGTATGTTGGCCCGAGAAGCTGCCCCGCCTCGACCTGAGCCTGCCCTTCGAAGAGTGCGGAGGCCAAAGCCTCCTTGTCGATCGCGTAGTTCAGCGCCTGGCGCACGCGGGTATCCGCCGTGATCCCACCGTCGGCATTCAGGAGGACCATCGGATGCTCCAACCCACGCATCGAGGCGGCTTGTGGCACCTGAGCCATGAATTCAGGCAACAGATTGGTTACGAGATCAACCTCGCCCGCGAGAAGCGTGGAAAGGCGGGTGCCCGGTTCTTCGATGAAGCGGTACGTGACCTGTGTGACATCCGGTGCGCCGCCGCGATACTCTGGATCGGCCTCCAGCACGATTTCATTCCCGCGATCCCAGCTAACGAACTTGAACGGGCCGCTGCCCACCGGGGCTTCGGCGAAGTCATCCGCCTGGCTCGCCTCTGGCGGCACGATCATAAAGTAGTACATCCGCGCGGGCAGAATCGGATCGGGCCCAGAGGTTTTGATGTGCACGGTGACATCATCGATCACCTCGGCGCCCGCCATCGTGGAAAAATACGAGAGCTGTTCGGAATTCAGCTCTGGGTCGATCATTCGTTCAACCGAAAAGGCGACAGCCGCGGCGTCGAGCGGCTCACCATTGTGAAAGGTGATGCCGGGCTGCAGCTTGAACTCCCAGGTGGTGGCGTCCACCTGCGTTGGTTCCTCGGCGGCCAGGCCCAGGCCGAGATTGCCCTCGGTGTCGCGCACCATGAGCGTTTCAAACACGTTGTCGTTTACCGCCTTCTCGCCACCGTCATCGGCGGCGTGTGGATCAAGCGTTGTCGGTTCGCTTCCGATCACGATCACGATTTCATCGGCGAATGCAGTGAGCGGCAGGATCGCCAGCAGCACAGCCAGGCACCAGTTCAGGAATGTCTTGTGCAAAGTAATGTCCCCCATCAGAGCCCGCCCCGCGCCGGCCCTCGTCAGTCATCCTCAAAACGTTGCGCAGGTCTTGCCGCGGCGTCAACTCCCTTACGTAGTTTGCGAAAGCGCGGCGTGGCTTTGGGCGTGGTTGCGCCCGCAGAGGTCAATTCGACCACCGGATGAGCAGCCTGCGTTTTGCTATCTGTCAGCAAGGTGCAGCCTTGCTGCGGGCGAGCGGGCGAGGCATCGTCGCCGCGCGATGCAAGACAGGGACATGATTTATGGGCGATACGAGAGTTGCACTGATTATGGCAGGCGGAAGCGGAATTGGCGCTGGCGCGGCGCGGCATCTGGCGGCGCAAGGGTTCGAGGTTGGGATCCTTTCGAAATCCGGAAAGGGCGAGGCGCTGGCGGAAGAGCTTGGTGGCGTGGGTGTGACGGGATCGAACCTTGAGACCGCAGATCTCAAGCGCCTCGTCGATGCCGCGCTGGCGCAGTGGGGCCGCGTCGATGTGCTCGTGAACTCGGCGGGCCACGCGCCGAAGGCCGATCTTCTAGATCTAAGCGATGAGGATTGGCACCTTGCGATGGATATCCTTCTGATGAATGTGATCCGCCCCACCCGGCTGGTCACGCCTGCGATGATCGCCCAGGGCGGCGGGGCGATCATCAACATCTCCAGTTTTGCGACCTTTGAGCCCGATCTTCAGTTCCCCACATCCGGCGTTTTCCGCTCGGGTGTGGCGAGCTTCGCCAAGATGTTCTCCGATCGTTATGCCACCGATAACCTGCGCATGAACAACGTGCTGCCAGGCTTCATCGACAGTTTGCCCGAGAAGGACGACCGCCGCGCGCGCGTGCCTATGGGGCGGTACGGGACGGTAAGCGAGGTGGCCGCGCTAGTCGGTTTCCTTGCCTCAGACGAGGCTGCCTATATTGCTGGAGAAAACATCCGCATCGATGGCGGGCTGACCCGCTCGCTCTGAAGCGTTGGGCTAGGGCGATTTCACGATCTGCCCGGCCTGTACAACCATCTCGACACGCTCGCCGTCGCCGGAGAGCACCGAGATATCCGTCAGTGGATCACCATCGATCAGAACAAGATCGGCCGTCTTGTCCGGTGCGATAACGCCCAGATCATCCCGCCGGATGAGCTGTGCGTTGACGGATGTAGCCGATTTCAGCACCTCTGCCGCGGGCAGCACCTGTGCCCTTAGCGAAAACTCTGTGAGCTGATCCTCGTGCATCCAGCCCAGAAGATCCGTGCCATACCCCATCGGCACGCCCGCGCGCGCGAGGATCTCAAGCGAGGCTAGCCCCGCATCGCGCACGAGGCGGTTCTTGGAGCGGTTTTCGGGGCCGAGCCCGATTGCATCGGCATGGCGGTCAAGGCAATCGTAGATCACCAGCGTGGGCACGGCGAAACAGCCGCGATCGCGCAGGATACCGGCCACGCGATCATCGATCAAATTGCAGTGTTCCAAGGTGCGCACGCCGTTGACCGCGGCATGTTCGATGGCCTTCGCGGTGTAGGTATGCGCCGCGACATAGGTGCAAGAGGCTTCGGCGACCGTGACAATCGCGCGGACTTCCTCGGGCGTGAACTGGATCCAATCAATGGGGTCGGCGGGTGTGGCAACGCCACCATTGGCCATGATCTTGATAAAATCGGCACCGAGGCGCAGCTCATCGCGCGCCGCTGAAAGGCAGGCTGGTATGCCGTCAACGATGCGGCCGAGGCCCGGGGTATGGCGGCGTTGCAGATCGCCGATATCGGTGCGCGCTGTGCCGCGAAAATCGGTGTGCCCGCCCGTCTGCCCCAGCGCCTTGCCGGAAACTGAAAGCCGTGGCCCCCGGATCATGCCCTCTTCCTGCGCACGCCGGTGCCCGGCATCGCCACCGCCCACATCGCGCACGGTGGTGAAGCCGCGATCAAGCATTTCGCCGAGGTTTCGCGCCGTCCAATGACTAACGTAGGAGACGGGCATCGCCTCTAGCGCGGCGAGGTTGGGCGTGGCGGCGGTGATATGCACATGTGCGTCGATCAGGCCCGGCATCAGCGTTTTGCCGGTGGCATCGACAACGAGATCGGCGTTGCCCGTGAGCGCGGTCTCGGAAACCTCTTCAATCCGCCCATCGGCAATGAATACGTGCATCCCGCTATGTGCGCTGTCGGATAGGCCATCGAAGAGGGTGCAGTTTTCGAACCGGATGCGCATCGTTTTTCCCACCGCCTTGATAACCAAACCGTACGGCATCTGGCCAGCTTTGCAATCGCGTGTCGCCTTTCGCGCCAGTTCGGCTAACATGTTCCCCAGAGGGAAGAAATGCCGAACACATTGCTTAGCGTGACGGGCCTGGAGCGCAGCTTCTACGGGGTTCGCGCGCTGAACGGCGCAGCGCTTGACGTGCGCGCAGAAACAATCACTGGGCTCATCGGTCCGAACGGCGCGGGGAAGACGACCGTCTTCAACTGCCTGTCGGGTGTGATCCCCGCAGAGGCTGGCAAGATCGTCTTCGATGGGTCCGATATCACTGGGCTTCGGCCGGAACAGATCAGCCAGCGGGGCCTCGTGCGCACCTTCCAGATCGCGCGCGGATTTCCGAAGCTGACGGTTCTGGAAACGCTGCTTCTGCATGGCGATGGGCAGCCCGGCGAGAACGTTCTAACCGCCGTCTTCACGCCGGGCCGCGCCCGTGCGCGGGAGCGGGAGTTGATTGACCGGGCGCGCGAGGTGGCCGCGCAGTTGAACCTAACCGGCGTTCTGGAAAACATGTCATCGGATCTCTCGGGCGGGCAGAAGAAGCTTCTCGAAATCGGGCGCGCGCTTATGGGCCGCCCGAAGCTGATCCTCCTTGATGAGCCAGTTGCGGGCGTGAACCCGGCGCTCGCGGGTGAGATCGCGGAACGGATAGCGGCGTTGCGGGAGACGGGGCTGACCTTCCTGATCGTCGAACACGACATGGATATCGTCGCGCGGCTCTGCGATCCGGTGATCGTGATGGCCGCGGGCGCGCGGCTGACGGAGGGCACGTTCGATGAGATCGTGGCCGATCGCCGGGTGCAGGATGCCTATCTCGGGCAACGCGCATGATGTTCGAGGCGAAGGAAATCGTGGGCGGCTACAGCGCGGCCGATCAGATCCTGAAAGGGGTGACTTTCACGGCGGATGCGGGCGAGATCGTCGCGATCCTCGGGCCAAACGGCGCGGGCAAGTCCACGCTGCTCAAGGCCGTGACGGGGCTTTTGCCCACGGTTGCCGGCCAGATCACCCTTGCGGGCGATCCACTCACGGGGCTGCGGCCCCGCCAGATCGCTGAACGCGGCGTGGCTTACGTCCCGCAAGAGAGCAACATCTTCGCCACGATGACCGTGCGCGAGAACCTCGAAATGGGCGGATACATCGCCAGCGATCCCGCAAGCCGGATCGAGGAGATGTTCGGCCGCTTCCCCGTGCTTGCCGAAAAGCGCAGCGAAGCGGCGCGTACACTTTCGGGCGGGCAGCGGCAGATCCTGGCTATGGCCATTGCGATGATGGTATCGCCCCGCCTGCTTTTACTCGATGAACCCTCGGCGGGCCTATCGCCTATTGCAGCGGCCCAGCTTTTTGACACGATACGAGAGATTGCCGCGCAATCCGTCTGCATCGTGCTTGTGGAGCAAAACGCGATGGATGCGCTGGGGTTGTGCGATCGCGCCTACATTCTGTCGGCCGGGCGCAACCATGCCACCGGGGCGGGGGCCGAGCTTGCCGCCGATCCCGATATCCGCCGCACGTTTCTGGGCGGGTGAGAGAGAACGAAAAAACTTGGAGCAACAGAGAGGAATTGAACATGCAAAGGCTCAACAGACGGGTGTTTCTAGGAACGGCCGCTGCGGCGCTTGCGGCCCCGGCGCTTGTCAAAGCGCAATCTGATGCCATCAAGCTTGGATCGCTGACCCCGCTGACCGGCGTGGGCGGCACCTACGGGCCCTCGATGCGCGATGCGATCTCCGGTGTGATCGCGCAGGTGAACGAGGCGGGCGGGGTTTTGGGCCGCGAGATCACGCTTGTTTCGGAAGATACGCAAACTTCGCCCGAAGCTGCCGTGCGCGCAGCGCGCAAACTGATCGATGTGGATGGCGTTTCGGCGATCATGGGCACCTGGGCCTCTTCGATCACCACCGCCGTGGCGCCGCTCGCTTGGGAAAGCCAGACGATGCTTCTATGCGTCTCGGGCGCTGACAGCATCACGCAGCTTCCCCACCAGGGCTTCATCTGCCGCACGCAGCCGAACTCGAAGCTGCAGATCCGCGTGGCGGGCGATTTCATGGTGGAAGAGGGCGCCACGCAGATGGCCTGGATCGGGCCGCAGACGCCCTTCGCCGCCTCGTCCATCGAGATTCTGGAAGAGATCGCTGCCGCCAATGGCGCGGGGATGGAGAGCCTGATCTACGAGGCCGACAAATCGACCTATCGCTCGGAAGTGGATCAGATCCTGGTCAATAGCCCGGACTTCTTGATGCTCGGCGGCTATGCGGCCGACAGCACTGTACTGCTGCGCGATATCTGGCAGTCCGGCTACGAGGGCAAGATCATCGGCCCGGCCTATGCTGTGAACCAGACTGTGCTAGATGCGCTTCCGGCTGAAGTCACGGAAAACGTCTTCACCTGGGAAGGCGCCCCGGCCATCGACAGCGGCGCCTACGCCAATGTGCAGGCCATCCTCGGCGTCGAAGACGTGGATCCCTATTCCGCGCAAACCTACGATCACGCGAGCCTTGCGATCCTCGCGATGGCGGCAGGTGGTGATGTGACGGGTGATACGATCCGGCAGAACATCCGCGCTGTCAGCCAGGGCGAGGGCCAGATGGTGGAAAGCGCCGTTGACGGGCTTGCGGGGCTTGACGGCGGCATCAACTATTCCGGCGCCTCCGGCCCGTGCGATTTTGATGAGATCGGCGATATCACCGGCACGTCATTCGTGTTCAAGCAAATCTCAGGCGCGGCCGCGGCGGAGTTCAAACGCGTCTAAGCGGCGATGACCGGTTCGGGCGGCCCTTGCTTTCGGGCGGCCCGAGCCTTTGGGGTAAGCAGGCCATCATGGAACTTCTTCCGCAGCTTTTGGTGAACGGAATTATCAGCGGCACGCTGCTGGCGATCCCAGCCATCGGGTTCACCGCGATTTTTGCGGTTTTGCGATTTCCGAACTTCTCTGTGGCGAGCCACGCCACGATCGGGGCGTTTGCGGGCTACGCCGCCAATGTGTGGCTTGGCCTCCCCGCCGCGCCGGCACTGATTGCCGCCTTTCTCGTGGCCGCGCTCGTTGGCCTCGCTTCCGATGAAATCGCCCTGAAGCCGCTGCGCCCCTATGGCGCGCTGACCGCCGCGATTGCCTCCATCGCGCTCACGATTGTTCTCGAAAACATGGTGCGCTTCGGGTTCGGCAATGAGCTTCGCGGATACGATCTGCCGCTAGTCCGGGATTGGCGGATCGCCGGGGTGCGCATCGGCCCGCAGCAGGTTCAGAACCTCGTGCTGGCCCTGCTGATCATGGCGGCGGTGTTCGCCGCGCTGAAGTTCACGCGGATCGGCAAGGCGATGCGCGCGGTGGCCGACAACCCCACGCTGGCGGAGCTGAAGGGCATCGATCCGGTGCGCGTGGGCCGGTTGACCGTGTTCATCGCGATGGGCCTTGTCGGCGCGGGCGGCATGCTGCTGGGTCTGGGCACGTCGATTGACCCGCTCACCGGCTTTCGCTTCATCCTGCCGATCTTCGCCGCCGCCGTAGTGGGCGGACTTGGCAGCATTCCCGGCGCGGCCCTTGGCGCGATGGTTGTGGGCATCGGGGAAGAGCTTTCGGTGCTGGTGCTCTCACCGTCATACAAAAGCGCGGTTGGGTTTGTGGCCATCGTTCTGGTGCTCGCCTTCCGCCCGCGGGGCCTTTTGGGCGAGCGGGCCTACTGATGCTGAGCTACCTTCTGGCAACCCTCACCTTTGCAGGCGTCTACGCCCTGCTCGCGCTGGGCCTCAATGTGATCTGGGGCATGGCGGGCATGATCAACCTTGGTCTCGCAGGCTTCTTCGCGCTGGGCGCCTATGCCTCGGCTCTCGCCACGGTGGAGCTGGGTCTGCCGATCGCGCTTGGCATCGTGATCGCGATTGCCAGCGCGGCGCTCGCTGGCGCGCTTCTGTCACGGCTCACGCTGAACCTGCGCGGCGATTACCTCGCCATCGTGACACTGGGGTTTGGGGAGGTGATCCGCCTGATCGCGGCCAATGAGATCTGGCTCACCAATGGGTCGGACGGTATCCCGGGCATTCCCGGCCCCTTCCGTGGGGCGCTGACTCCACTTCAGTTCAACGCGCTCTCCTGTGCGCTTCTGCTCCTGGCCGTTGCACTGGCGTGGTTTCTCACCGAACGGCTGCGCCGCTCGCCCTATGGCCGGGCATTACGGGCGATCCGAGATGATGAAACCGCGGCCGCCGTTGCCGGAAAGCCGGTGCGCCTTTACAAGGTGCAAGCCTTCGCCATCGGGGCTGGGCTTGTTGGCCTTGCCGGGGCGGCCTACGCGCATTTCACAAGCTATGTCGCGCCCGATATCTTTCGCCCGCTGCTGACGATTTACATCTTCCTCGCGCTCACCGCCGGGGGCACTGGGAACACCTCGGGTGCGGTGCTGGGCGCGTTCCTCGTGATCGTGATCCTCGAAGGCAGCCGGTTCATCGAGCCGATGTTTCATGGCATGTCGGGCGCGCAAGGGGCGGCGCTGCGCGAGATCATCATCGGCTCGGCGCTTATTCTCGTGATGCGCATCCGGCCAGAGGGGCTCTTGGCCGAGCGCCCGCCAAAACCTGCGTTGCCATGATGACAGATGATGAACGCCTGCAAGAGATCCAGTCAGCGACAGACCTCTTTGCGGCGCTTGAGTTGCACTTGGGCGAGATCGTCGGCCACAAGCTTTTCACGCTGATGGTAATCGATCGCGCGACCAATGAGGCCGCGCGACTTTATTCATCCGACCCTGTGGCCTACCCGGTAAAGGGTCGCAAACCTCTGGGCGATCTCACAGCGTGGGGTGAACAGGTGCTTGCGAGGGGCCAGCCCTATATCGGCTACACTGCCGAAGACATCCGATCCGTGTTCTTTGACCATGAATTGATTGCGCGTCTCGGCTGTGCTTCGGTTCTCAATCTGCCGGTGATCGATGGGCCGACCGTGATCGGAACCGTCAACCTTCTCCACGAAGCAGGCTGGTATCGGCCCGAACACGCTGAGCGCGGCGCGCCCTTCGCCGCGCTACTGGTGCCGCACTACCTTGCATGGGCTGAAGCGCCTTAGGGCCATTGTTCCCAAGTCATCGGCGGATCAAACGGTCTTGGTTTCTTTTTGAAGATGGGCCGGGTTGTCCGGATCGAAGCCACGGTGGCGCGCCAGAGCCTCAACACACAAATAGATCGGCTGAAGATCAAGGAGGGGCGCGATAAGCGGGTGGATCCCCGCCGGCGCTTCGGGGATTGTGATGAGGCGGGCGCCCTGGTGCGTGATACGCTCAAGCGCCTGATCCATCCCATGCGCCGCACCGCCGGTGAGCGCGATTACCGGGTAGCCATCGGTGAGAAGGGCACTGGGCCCATGAAGCACCTCGGCGCCGCTATAGGACGAGGCATGGATCCTACAGGTTTCGATCAGCTTCAGCGCGATCTCGTGCGCAAGCCCAAGGCCCGGGCCGCGGGCGAGCACCATAGCGCGCTCGGCCGTCTCCAACGCGGCGGTCAATTCGCCCGTCCAGAGTGGCTGGCGCTGGCGTTCCATATCCGCAGGCAGCGTTTCCAGGGCTTTGAGAAGTGCCTTATCTTCTGCCCAGTGCGCCAGAAGCCAAAGGCCTGCAACAACCGAATTGAAAAAGCTTTTCGTGGCGGCCACGGCGCGTTCTGCCCCCGCGCGGATGTCGATTACCGCATCCGAAGCGCGGGCGAGGGCGCTTTCGGGCGCGTTCGTCAACGCGATGACATGCCCTCCGCTTGCCGAAAGAGCCGTGCAGAGCCGTGCGGTATCCGCGCTTGCGCCTGACTGGCTGATGGCAAGCGCGGCCAGACCGTTCGTGCGCAGCTGCGTCTTGTAGATCGAAACGATCGACGGCCCGACGGAGGCAACGGGCCGCCCCAGGGTGAGGTGTGTGGCGTAGCTGAGATAAGTTGCCGCATGATCCGAAGAACCGCGCGCAACGGTTAGCAGCACTGGTGGGTCAAACGTGCGAAGATCGCGGGCAACCTCCCGAATTTGCGCCTGAGCCGCCGGGCCTGTGAGGCGTGCGGCGGCGGCCTGCATTTCTTCGATCTCGCGCGCCATGAACGATGCTGAAGGGTGGGTCATTCCCCAGGTGCGCCGGCCAGATCCGCAACCACCGATCCTTGAGAAAAGCCGCCGCTTTGCCGAACGCAAATCGCACCGCGGCTGTTGCCTGCATCAAGGCACTCCGGCAACGCCGCCCCCGCAAGCCATTCGGAAAGGAAACCTGCATTGAATGCATCGCCCGCGCCCGTTGTATCAACGGCGCGGACGGGATTTGTTGGGGCCTCGACGGTGCCTTCGGCGCTATGGGCCGTGGCGCCGGCCGGGCCGCGTTTGACTGCTATGACGGGTGCAAAGCCGTCGGCCAGGCCGATATCCCGCAAGGCCGCATATTCATCCGCATTCGGCAGAAACACATCCACCAGGCCCGCGAGTGGGCGAAGCGTGTCGGCGCGCAAATCATCATCCCATCCGCAATCTGCCGACACGCTCATACCTTGGGATCGGGCCAGCGCAACGATCCCGGGCTCTGCAACAAGGCTGGCCAGTTCGCCGATGTGAAGGTGCCGGAACGCGCGACCTTCCAAAAGACGTGCAGACAGTTTGGGGAATGCGGGGCCCGCGCGCCGGGTGAGAAAGGCGCGGTCCCCCCCTTGTGCCATGGCCACCGTGATTTGCGGGCCGGATCCGTTCGGCAGGCGCTGGCAAAGCGCGAGATCTACACCTGAACCGGCAATCTCGCCTGCGATCAGATCATCGAATGGCGGCGCGGGTAGCATGGCTGCGAGAGAAGAAGGGTGGCCAAGATCGGCCAGATGCGCCGAAGTGATGAAGGCGCCGCCCCCTGGATGCAAGCCAAACCCCTCCGCGAATACCTCGGTTCCCAGCGATGGCAGGCGCGGCACGTCAGTGAAGATGAAATCGCAATACAGGCGACCGACCGAGAGGACCGAGGATTTGGTGGGATCATGCGTCACGTCAGGGCCATTCCGTTCTCTGCGTCAAACACATGAATGTTCTCGATATCGGCCCCGAGGCTGACCACGCCACCGATCTCAGGTGGCGTGCGTCCATCAGCCTTGGCGATCACGTCGCCGAAGCCAGCGCCCACATAGATCAGCGTTTCATGACCCAAGGGTTCACGCACGTTGACCGCGCCACTGATGAGTGAGGGTCCTTCGACGGGGTGAAGATCTTCGGGCCGGATGCCGAGAGTCACCTTGCGACGCTCGACGATATCAAGGCCGATCGGCACGGCTGCGCCCCCCTCGATGCGTAGCCCGCCGTTTTCGGCCACTGCCGGGATCATGTTCATCGATGGCGATCCAATGAATCGGGCGACAAAGGCATTGGTCGGTTTGTGATACACCTCAGAGGGCGTTCCGATCTGCTGAATATGCCCATCTTTCATGATCACGATGCGGTCTGCCATCGTCATCGCCTCAACCTGATCGTGGGTCACAAAGACAATGGTGGCACCCACGCGCTGGTGCAGTTTCTTGATTTCAAGCCGCATTTGGGTGCGAAGCTGGGCATCGAGGTTTGAGAGCGGTTCATCGAACAGAAACAAAGCGGGATCGCGCACCATGGCGCGCCCGATGGCCACCCGTTGCCGCTGGCCCCCGGAAAGCTGGCTGGGCTTGCGGCTAAGCAAATCGGTCATGCCGAGAATCTCGGCCACGTCGTCGATGCGCTTATCCTTGTCGGAGCGAGACATCTTTGAAGATCGCAGGCCGAAGCCGATGTTTTTGCGCACGGTCATATGCGGGTAGATCGCATAGTTCTGAAACACCATCGCGATATCGCGATCCTTGGGTTCGAGGTTGTTCACAACCCGTCCCGCAATTTCGATGGTTCCGCTTGTAACATCTTCGAGCCCCGCAATCAGGCGCAGGGTTGTGGATTTGCCGCAACCCGACGGGCCGACGAGCACGACGAACTCGCCTGCCTCAATCGCAAGGTCGATGCTGTGCAGCACCTCGGTCTGGCCGTAGGTTTTGACAAGTTTGCTAATGGTGAGATTTGACATCGCCTAGCTTTCCAAGAGGCTTTCGAAGGCGCTCGTCAGGTCATCCGCCGCTTTCTGGTGGCGCGCCTCGCGCGCGGCCTGATGGGATTTGAGCGCGGTAAGCTCTTCCGAATAGCGCTCCAGCGCCGGGAGCAACGCGGCGCGGGCAGGCCCGCCGGGCCGATCGCGCCGGGCCACGAAGGTTTCGGCCGAGACGGCGGAGCTAAACTGGCTCTCACCCAGCGCGGGCGCTCGGCCCGTGGACGCTTGAAAAGCGGTGACGAACGCGCGGTAGCCTGCGCCGAGCGGCTTTTCTTCTGCGATCACTGCCTTGGCCACACTCGCGGCGATCTCGTGGGCCTGCCTAAAGCTCAGCCCCTCCTCGCGCACCAGTGTATCCGCCAGTTCGGTGATGGTGATGCAGGCGGCATCGGTGGTGCGGGCCACGCGATCTGCATTGATCCGGCAGGCCGGGAGGAACGCCGCAAGAAGCCGAAGCACTCGCCCGCCAGAATCGAAGGCGGCATATCCGGCCTGCTGCACCTCGCCCTCGCTATCGTTCATGTCCGTAAATGGGGTGTTATGCATGGTGCCAATGACCATGTCGCACCGCCCCGCGGTGACGCTGGCGAGGTGCCGCAGATGCTCGATCGGCACCGGGTTGCGCTTTTGCGGCATGATAGAGCTGATCTGTACGAGGCTGTTGGGCACGTAGATCTGGCCCACTTCGAAGGCCGACCAGAATTGCAGATCTTGGATCAGCCGGCCGAGATGCACGAAGACGAGCTTTAGTGCCGAGTAGAGCGCCGTCACATAATCGACCGAGGCGATGCATCCATAGGAATTCAGGAGCGGCGCCTCGAACCCCAAAAGCTCTGCCACCCGCTCGCGATCGATCGGGAAACCAGATGTTGTGATCGCGGCGGCGCCCATCGGGCAGTGTTCGAGGCCATCTGCCGCAACGTCCAGCCGCGTCGCATCGCGCAGGATCACTTCGACGATGGCCCCCAGGTAGTGCCCGAAGGTTGTCGGTTGCGCGGGTTGGCCGTGTGTGTATGCAACGATCAGCGTATCGGCCTCAGTGCGCGCCTTGGCGATCAGCTTCTCTGCCAGCCCGTGCAACTCGTCGATCATCTGCCCGGCGCGCGCCCGGAGCGCCATCTTGAACAGCGTATGATCCATGTCGTTGCGTGACCGGGCGGTGTGCAATGCGCCGCCAAGATCGCCCAAGCGCTGGCGGAGTTCGGCCTCGACGAGAAAGAAGTAATCTTCGTGTTCGCCGGTATAAGTGAGCGCTGCAATATCGATGCCGGTTTCGATATCCCGGAGGGCCGAAGCGATGGCGCGGGCTTCAGGCGCGGGAAGGATGCCCGTTTCTTTCAGCATCACCAGATGCGCCTTATTGATCGCCGCCATCCCACCTGCGTAGTTGGCCTTCACGCCCTCGAAAAGCGGTGCAAGCACAGTGTCGCGATAGACGGGATCTGGGAAGACGGACGTATCGGTCATGCGTGCGTCCGTTTCTTCGTCCTCAACCAGCGGCGCACTGGCTCATGATCATACGTTGTCAGTTCCAGATGATTTCCGTCGGGATCCTGGAAGTAAAACGAAAACGCCAGATCGTGGTCAGCCGCCTCATCGGCGCGCAGGGGGTTGCCCGAGCGCCCGGTCACATCCGCATGGGGTAGCGCTTCACCGAAGGCCATGAACAGGCGGCCAGGCACGCGAAATGCTGTTGTATGGTCTCCGTCCGAGGGCGGCTTGCCCGGAAAAACCGTTGCGCAGTATTGCCCGCGCGGGGTTGCCATGTATTTCCCGCCGTGCAGGCGGGCCGAGCTCGGCAGCACCTGAAGCCCCAGGACGCGGCCATACCACGCTGCGGCGGCGTCTGGGTCTGCCACATAGAGATGCACGTGATCGAGCGCCGAAATCTCCACGAGTGCGCTCATCCCTTCAAACCCGCCATCACGACGCCGCGGATGATGTACCGCTGGAAGATCAGAAATACGATGAGGGTAGGGATGGTGGAGATTGCAGCACCGGTCATCACCAGTTCCCACGCCACATCTGCCTCATCCGCGAAAGTCGAAAGCCCCACGGGCAGGGTGTACATATCCCAGCTGTTCGTCACGATGAGAGGCCAGATGAACGCCGTCCAGTTCCCCAGGAACACGAAGATCGCAAGCGCGGCCAGGGCGGGAGTGACAAGTGGCATCGCCACCGTCCACCAGATCTGCAGCTCGTTCAGCCCGTCGATCCGGGCCGCTTCGATAAAGTCATCCGGCACCGTTTCAAAAAACTGCTTCATGAGGAATGTGCCGAAGGCCGTCATCAGCCCCGGGAACATGATGCCCCAATAGGTGTCGAGCCACCCGAAGGACTGGCTCATCAGATACCAGGGGATCACAAGCATCTCAGTGGGGATCATCAGCGTTGACAGGATCGCGATGAAAACGATGTAGCGCCCGGGGAAGGTGAACTTGCACAATGTGTAGCCCACAAGGCTGTCAAAGAGGACGTTCGAGATTGTGGTGATCAGCGCGATAATCAGGGAATTTATGAACCAGCCATAGAACCGCCCGTCTTCCAGTACGAACGTGTAGTTTTCAAGATGCGGCTCGTTGGGGATCAGGGAGACATCGTAAATCTCGTGCGGCCATTTCAGTGAGGTCGAGATCATGTAGATGATCGGCATCACCATCAAGATTCCGCCGATAAAGAGCAGAGCCCATCGGATGTACTGGCCAGTATTGGCCTTGCGCCGGGCCGCCGCCTTCGCCGAGAACAGTGTGTCGGAAGAGGCGCGGATATCCTCGGCAGTGGCCATCAGCGATCCCGCAAGAGGTAGAGTTGGAAGAGCGAAACC
The DNA here is from genome assembly GCA_039208375.1 of Pseudomonadota bacterium. Taxonomy (GTDB): domain Bacteria; phylum Pseudomonadota; class Alphaproteobacteria; order Rhodobacterales; family Rhodobacteraceae; genus JANQPC01. Next base: position 16,094 of record JBCCRC010000057.1, read on the forward strand.
AAGAGCAGGATCAGGAACAGCACCACCGTCTGTGCGGCGGCATAGCCCATGTCAAAATCGGTAAACGCGCTTTGATAGATTTGAAGAACCAGCGGTTTTGTCGAGTTCAACGGCCCTCCGGGATCACCGGTCGTCATGTTGAAGACCTGATCGAAGATCCGCAGGAAGCCGATGGACGAGAACACGACGAGGAACACGATGGTGGGCCGCAGGAGCGGGATCGTGATTTCAAAAAGAACCGTCCAGCTTGATACACCGTCAATCCGCGCGGCCTCATAGTAGCTTTGGGGGATGGCGCGTAGACCGGCCATGAAGATGATGATCTGAAAGCCGAGCCCGGCCCAGACGGCGGGGGCCAAGATCGCGGGAAGCGCGTTGGTGGTGGAGCGCAGGAAATTGATCTGCGGGATGCCGAAATCGGCAAGGAAGTTGTTGAAAAGCCCGATGGGCACGGGCTGATAGAACCAGCGCCAGACCCATGCCATCGCCACCGCGCTTGTCATGAACGGCAGGAAGTAGAGCATCCGGATGAAGCCGTGCATGAAGCGTGTCTTGTCGAGGTGGTAGGCCACCACGAACGAGATCACGAGGCTGATCGGGGTGCCAAGGATCAGGTAGACGAAGGTATTGCGGAAGACCTGCCAGAAGACGGGATCGTTCCAGAGCTTTTCGTAGTTCGCCCAGCCCGCCCAGGTTCGATCGCCCAACAGGTTCCAATCCTGAAACGAGATAACCATCGCGTTGCCGGTCGGGTAGAACCGGATCACGACGTAAAACACCACCGGGATCGCTAGAAACGCCCAGGCCCAGACGATCTGCTTCTGTCGGATGGTGAGGTTTTTGTACATCAACCTGCCTGGCTGGTGTTCGGGGAAGGGTGCGGGGCGCGGTGTTCCGCGCCCCCGTTTTGTCAGTTCCCGGCGTAAAATTCGTCGAGAAGCGCCTGTTCAGCTTCTGCGGCGATGGCCAGCGAGTCTTCCACTGACATGCCTTCAAGCTTCACGCGTTCCACAAGGTCGATCAGAATCTGGCGCTGGGCACTTTCGTTCACGAACTTCGTGGTGTTGGCGTATTCGAGGCCGCGGATGAAGGGCCCGAAGATCGGGTTGTTCGCATTCGCTTCGGTGAGACCGACAGATGGCTTGGCGGGCAGTTCGCCCACAGTATCAAGCCAGATCTGCATCGCCTCGTCGGACGTGATGTACTGCATGAACTTCACCGCCGCGTCGTACTTTTCACCTTCCGCCTTGGTGGTAATCGCGTTCACCCAGTAGGAGGAATAGTTCGACCGCATGCCATCGGCCGTGGCCGGAAGCTCTGTCACGCCCCACTTGAGCCCGCGGGTGTTGTTGAGCGAGCCAATCCGGAACGAGCCATCGATATGCATCGCCGCGCGGCCCGCTTTGAAGGCGGCTTGCGGTTCATCCATGAAGCCGATCGCGCCGATGCCATCCTCGGCGCCGAGGCCCACGTAGAACTCCATCGCCTCAAGCCCGGCATCGGTGTTGTAGTTCACGGTGCGGTAATCATCGAGATAGGGTTCGCCGCCGAACTGGCGAACAAGACCCTCGCGGAACCAGTGGTGATCTTGCGCAGTCATCCCCATGGTCAGGCCAGCGAGCGTTATGTTGCCTGCGCCGTCGCGCTCAGTCAGTTGGGCACCGATTTCAAGCATCTCGTCGAGCGTTTCAGGCGGCGATTCAATGCCGGCCTCTTCGAAGATGCGCGTGTTATAGAAAAGGGCGAGGGAGCGTACTGCAGTGGGCAGCGCCCAGTAGTTATCACCCTCGCGCATCGCGCTGACCATTGGGAAGAACTCTTCATCAATGGTGTCCGCCGGGAATGCATCTGCTGGTAGCGGCTGGATCAGGCTCGCCGCCTTGTAATCATTGAGCCAGCCGTAGAAGAGCTGCACAACATCAGGGCCCTCGCCAGCCGGGATCGCCGCGGCAACCTTGGTGCGATAGTCTGCATAGGGGAAGTGGGTCATCGTGACAGTGATGTCGGGGTTCGCGGCCTCGAAGTTTTCGATCAGCTGTTCCATCGCCGTGACGCGGGCATCAAAGAAGTATTGCCAGTATTCGATTTCAACGGCACTGGCCGCCGAGGCGAAAAGCGCCGATGCGCTTGTCGCTGCCGCCAATGCCAGTGCTTTCGGGTTCATCAATTTCATGTCGTAACTCCCTGTGTGTCACGCCGGCTTTCCGCCGGTCGCCGTGCCGGGCAAGCCGCCAATGAACAATGGTTAACTCAGCTATATTGAGCTATCAAGTAAGTTGAGTTAATCCCGCGCTATGGGCCCGAACCAGAAAGTCGTGGGAGCGAACGCCGAGCGGTCGCGCAGCCACAACCGTCAGATGGTGCTTGACCGCGTGCGCCTTGCCGGTCGGATCGGGCGCGCGGAAGTGGCCCGGGGCACTGGCCTGTCGACGCAGGCCGTTTCAAATATTATCGCCGACCTTCTATCAGACGGGCTGATCCGCGAATGCGGCAGACTGGCCAGCGTACGGGGCCAACCGCCGGTTCAATATGGGCTGAATCCTGCGGGCGGGTACGCCGTGGGCGTTGAAATCCGCCCTGATGCGATTTTCGCGGCGGTGCTCGATCTGACGGGCGCGCCGGTGGCAACGTCCCGGCAGGCGCTGCGCGCCGGCGACTTACGCGGGGTGACAGAGGCAGTGAGGGGCGCAACAACGGCGATCCTGAAATCAGCTAGAGTGCCAGAGGAGCGGGCACTCGGCGTTGGGATCGTGATGCCGGGGCCTTTCGGGCGCACGGGGCTTAGCGAAACCGGGTCCGCCCTGCCGATCTTTCAGGAGGTTGCGCCGGCAGAGTGGTTTTTACAGGCGCTTGGGCTGCCCGTTGTTGTGGAGAACGATGCAAACGCGGCGGCTGTGGCCGAACGGGTTGCCGGAGTTGCGCGAGGCCTCGAGAGCTACGCTTATCTGTATTTCGGGAATGGCCTTGGCCTTGGAATCGTGGAACAGGGCCGGCTCTTTGCGGGGGCGTTCGGAAACTCAGGCGAGATCGGCCATGTTCCGGTGATGGCCGGTGGCCATAGCGTTCCATTGGAAAGCGTTCTGAGCCGGCTTTCGGTGCAGCGATATATGCAGGAGGCCGGGGCGAATATCGACAGCAGCGAGGGCTTGGCCGCGGCATTTGCAAGCCGCGACGCGAGATTGATGGCATGGCTCGAACGTGCGGCAGAGCCACTGTCAAACGCCATCACAATTATCGAAAACATGCTTGATCCCGAAGCCATCATCCTCGGCGGCGCGATGCCGGATGCGATCTTTGATCACCTGATCGCCCATGCCGTTCTGGCGGAGCAATCTGTGGCTCAACGCCCCAACCGCTCTGCGCCCCGCCTGCTGCGTGGCCATTCGGGGCCACTCACGGGCACGCTTGGGGCCGCGGCCCTTGTGATCAACCGCGCCTTCACCCCGCGTATTGCCGCCGCCACTTGAGGAACCCCGATGCCCACGGCTGACCAGATACGCATCGACAAAGACCGGGTGCATCCACGCGTC
>JBCCRC010000058.1:0-19519 GCA_039208375.1 Pseudomonadota bacterium
CCCGGCGCCGTGCAGCGCCGCCGCCGCGGCAACAGACAGTGCCCTAAGATCACCGTAGCTTAGCCAGTCGCGCCCCGGGGCTCCAAGCGCGGGCGCACTGTCACTATGGCCCGCAATCAGCGCCGCAATCGTCTTCGTCATATCGCCATTCCTACTCTCTGCGCGCTCACTCGGCTGCGGCTACGCCATTCTTTTTCGCCCGCCCCCGCATCCGCTTCAAGAGTGGCAGCAGGAAGAACAAGATCGCCAACCCCATGAACGTAGCCGAAAGCGGGCGCTCGAAGAACGCAAGCACATTGCCTCGCTCGGCGATCAGCGTCTGGCGGAAGCTGCTCTCCATCAGTGGGCCTAGTACGAGTGCCAGAACCAGTGGTGCCAGCGGGTAATCTGCCTTCCTCAGCAGGTAGCCCGCTACCCCGAAACCCGCGATCAGCCACACGTCATGCAGCTTCTGGCTGGGTGCAAAGCCACCGACGATGCACAGCACAAGCACGAGCGCGCAAAGCACAGTGAACGGCATCCGCAACGCCCACACGAAAAGCGGGATCAATGCCAGGTTGATCGCAACAGCGGCGAAATTCGCGGTGTAGAGCGACGAGATCAGGCCCCAAACGAAATCAGGCTGTTCTATGAAAAGCATCGGCCCGGGCATCAGCCCCCACATCACCATGCCGCCCAGCAGCAGCGCGGTGGTGGGCGAGCCGGGAATTCCGAGGGTGAGCATTGGCAAAAGCGATCCGGTGGACGCCGCGTTGTTCGCCGTTTCCGGCGCCGCAACGCCCTCGATGTTTCCCTTCCCGAAGGTTTCGGGCTTCTTGGACGTGGTCTTGGCCAGCCCATAGGCCATCAGCGAGGCGGGTGTCGCCCCGGCAGCCGGTAGCATGCCCACGAAGAAGCCCAGAAACGACCCGAAGCTCATCGTTTTCCAAAGCCGGTTCATCTCCCGAAGCCCCGCGCCAAGTTCGCGGAAGGTCAGCTTGGCAGGCGTCACCGAAGGCGCGGATTTCGAGGTTTCGATGGTATGGAGCACCTCGCCAACGCCATAAACGCCAATCGCGAGCACGAGGAAGGATATTCCGGCATAGAATCCCGGCAGATCGCCGAAAATCAGCCGGGGCTGGCCCGAAATCAGATCAAGCCCCACCGTAGAAAGCACAAGGCCGAGGCAGATCATGATGATCGTCTTCAGAATATCATCGCCACCAAGCCCCACGAAGGTGGTGAATGCCAGAAGAACCAAGGCAAACTCCTCCGCGGGGCCGAAGGCCAGCGCCAGATCGGCAAGCGGCACCGCGAAAAGGGTAAACAGCACCACCGAGATCGTTCCGCCCACGAAAGAGGCGACGGCCGCGGCGATCAACGCAAGGCCCGCCCTGCCCTGCTGCGCCATGGGCCGCCCGTCGAAGGTGGTCGCAACGGCCGTCGATGCACCGGGGATGCCCAACAGCACAGAACTCACCGCACCACCGTACATCGCGCCGTAATAGATCGCCGCCAGCAGGATGATCGCCGACGAGGGTGGCACGATGAAGGTGAGCGGCAGCACGATTGCCACACCGTTGACCGATCCCAGTCCCGGCATCGCTCCGATGAAAAGCCCAGCCGTTACTCCGATGAGCACGATCATCAGGTTGAAGGGCGAAAGCGAGGTCGCGAATCCGTCGGCAAGAAGGGACAGTATCTCCATGCCGCCGCCTCAGAAAAAGATCGCGTAGAGGGGCAGGAACAGCGGCTCCGTCCACCCTTTGGGTAGCAGGATCTTCAGCGCCACCTCAAAGAAGAAGAACAGGAAGATCGGGGTCGCCACAACGAGCCCGCCTGTCAGAACCCAACCGTGACCGCCAAAGACCTTCAGATACCATAGGAGAAAGAGCACAATCGCGACATAGGCGCCCGTATAGGGGATTAGCCCTATGGTGACGAAAAGCGCCAGGCCCACGGCAATCACCGATCGGATGGTTTCGGGATCGAAGAACGGAACAAATGTTTCGTCCTGCCAGAAGCTCCGCACAAGAATGCCGCCGGCACACAGCGCCATGATCGCCGAAAGCCAGAACGGAAACGCCCCGCCGCCCGGGCCGCCGCTTTCTCCGTGCCACCCGATGGGCAGTGCACTCGCGTGAACCATGAAATAGCCGCTGAGCCCGATCAGGGCCAAGGCGATCACGCGATCCGCCGTTAGCATGGCGCGCTCTCCGCTCAAAAATGGGTATGGCGGGGCCGTGTGACAGCCCCGCTTGAGCTGCTCTACAAAGGGCGGGTCAGGACGATCCTTCGCCCATCATCTGCAGGATCTCGGCGTGCTTATCACGTTCCTCCAGGAAATAGGCCTGTAGTGCGTCGCCAGTAAGAAAATCGGCCATCAGGGCCTTTTCCTGCGTATATGTCTGCCACTCTTCAGATTGCGATAGCGCCTCGAACATCGCGGTGTAATAGGCTACCGCCTCTGCCGGCATATCCTTGGGGCCAACGAAGCTGCGCTGCATCCAGTAGACGATATCGTGCCCCATCTCTGTCGCCGTCGGCGTGTCGGGGAAGGCGGCAAGCCGGTCCGGCGTGAAGGCCACGATCGGGCGCGATTTGCCCGCTTGGTAGAAGCCCATCTGTTCTGAGGGGTTATTCACCGTGCTGTCGATATGGCCGCCCACGAGGTTCTTGGCCACATCGCCGCCACCCTTGAAGGGCACGTAGGTGATCTCGATGTCGAAGGCATCTTCCAGCATCGCTGTCACCAGGCTGTCTTCCTGCCCTGTGCCGGTGCCACCCATCTTCCATTCACCGCCTGCGGCCTGCACGGCGGCAACCCAGTCTTCCAGCGTCTGAATATCGCTGTCGGCGTTCACCCAAAGCACGAACGTGTCGAGCGCCATGCGCGCGATCGGCGTGAACTCTTCGATATCCACCCCGATATCGTTGCGTAGCGGTGTTGTGTAGTAGCTGTTGAGCGTGGCCATGATCTTGTGCGCGTCACCCGAATTGTCGGACAGATAGCGCAACGCTTCTGCGCCCGAGCCGCCGCCCTTGTTGACGGGCAGAACCGGCATCGAGGCTAGGCTCTCTTTCTGGATAATCGACTGGAATAGGCGCGCAAGCCGATCTGCACCGCCTCCCTGGCCCGCCATGATCACCATCTCGATCGGCTTATTAGGGGCCCAATCGCCAGCCTGAACCGGGCCAAGGCTGGCTGTGACTGCAAATGCGGCTGCACCTGCCGCAGCAAATGCACGGCGCGTAAAGCTATGAATCATATCGAAATCCTCCCTGGGAAGAGCCTCGGTTATGAGTGCTCCGATTAAGAATTTAGGTCAAAACGACACGTGGAAAAGGCGCAAACGACATAAAATTGCGTAACAGTATCCCGTTGCATACGATTATTGCGCACATAATCGCAACAATAGGTGCGCGCGCGGCCGGGCGATCCGCCTTGACGCCGGGGGCGGGAAAACCTACTCCCCACCCAGCGGGCGACGTGGCGGAGTGGTTACGCAGCGGATTGCAAATCCGTGTACACCGGTTCGATTCCGGTCGTCGCCTCCAGATCCGCCGAAGGCTCCGGAGCGCGCCATGACAACCCCCGTTTCCATCGGCTCGCTTACAATCGCCAACGATCGCCCCTTCACGCTTATAGCCGGCCCCTGCCAGATCGAAACGCTCGATCACGCCCGCGCGGTTGCCGAGGGTATCGCATCGGCGGCAGAGGCGGCAGGCATCGGCTGGATCTACAAATCGAGCTACGACAAGGCCAACCGTTCCTCCCACCAAACCGCGCGCGGGCTGGGGATGGAAGCGGGGCTCGATGTGCTGGCCCGCATCAAGGAAGAGTTCGGCGTGCCGGTGCTGACCGATGTGCACTTGCCCGATCACTGCGCGCCGGTGGCCAAGGTCTGCGATGTTCTGCAGATCCCCGCTTTCTTGTCGCGCCAAACCGACCTTCTGCTGGCTGCCGGGGAAACGGGCGCGGCGGTCAACATCAAGAAGGGTCAGTTCCTCGCGCCGTGGGATATGGCCAATGTCGCAGCCAAAGTTGCCTCCACCGGCAACAGCCGTATCCTGCTGTGTGAACGCGGCACATCGTTTGGCTACAATACCCTTGTCAGCGATTTCCGCGCGCTGCCCGTGATGGCCGAAACCGGCTACCCCGTGGTGTTCGATGCCACCCATTCGGTGCAGCAGCCCGGCGGCAAGGGCACATCTTCGGGGGGGGATCGCCGCTTTGTGCCGCCGCTCGCCGCCGCGGCGGTGGCCGTGGGCTGCGCCGGACTTTTCATAGAAACCCACGAAGATCCCGATAACGCGCCATCGGATGGGCCCAATATGGTGCCGCTGGCAGAACTGCCTGCGCTTTTGAAGCGCCTCCGTGCGATCGAACAGGCCGCAAAGGGCATCTGATGTTTTCAAAGGATGAACTCACCGCCGCGTCCTCGCTCGTGAATACCCACATGCCGCCAACGCCCCAGCACAGCTGGCCGCTTCTGGCCCAGCGCCTGGGCTGCGAGGTGATCGTCAAGCACGAAAACCACACGCCAACCGGCGCCTTCAAGGTACGCGGCGGGATCACTTTCATAGATTGGCTGAAGCGCGCGCATCCGGACGCGCCCGGAATCATCACCGCCACCCGCGGCAATCATGGCCAGAGCCAGGCGCGGGCCGCCACAGCCGCGGGTCTGCGTGCAGTCGTCTACGTGCCGCGCGGAAACTCGGTGGAAAAAAATGCGGCCATGCGCGCCTTCGGGGCCGAGCTTGTGGAGCATGGGGATGATTTCGATGAAGCACGCGTAGAAGCCTACCGGGTGGCCGAAGAAGAGGGGCTCTTCATCGTGCCCCCCTTCCACCGTGAGCTTGTGCGCGGTGTGGCAACCTACGGGTTGGAACTCTTCTCTGAACATCCCGATTTGCACGCCGTCTACGTGCCCATCGGCTGCGGCTCGGGCATCTGCGGCACGATTGCGGCCCGCGATGCGCTCGGGCTTTCCACCCGCATCGTGGGCGTCGTCTCTGAAAACGCACAAACCGCCAAGCTGTCTGTCGAGGCCGGCCGCCCGGTGGAAACGAACGACGCCCGGACCTTCGCCGACGGTATGGCGGTGCGCGTGCCGGTGCCCGAGGCGATGGAAATCTACGGGCGCGGCGCCGAACGCATCGTCACAGTGTCCGACGATGCCGTGGCCGAAGCTATCCGTACCTTCTACGCCGATACCCACAACCTGGCGGAGGGCGCTGGCGCTGCACCACTTGCCGCCCTCATGCAGGAACGCGCGGCTATGGCGGGCCGCAAGGTGGCCGTGATCCTCTGCGGCGGCAATATCGACCGTGACTGGTTCGCCCAGGTGCTGGCGGGAAAAACCCCGGTTCCGGCCTGAGCGACGCGACCGTCACTACGGCGTCACGCAGTCAGCGGATACAGCGCCAAGTCTTCGTAGACGGCCCCGCCCGGCCCAAGCGTTGAAGCAACCAGCGCAAATGAGGGAATGGCTTCTGGCGCCACCCGCAGGCCAGCGCGATCCGCGATGAACCGTTGTAAGTTGGCATTTTCCACCGTTCCATGGCGGAAGCGGGCCAGCGTGATGTGAGGCACGAACTTGCGCCCTTCGGGCACAAGGCCCGCCGAGCGCAACCGACGAACTACGGCGCCGTGAAGAGCGACCAGCCCCGCCTCTCGCGGCACCGCGGCCCAAAGCGCGCGCGGCCGCGCGCCCCCGAACGTACCGATCCCCTCCACGCCCACCAGAGGCGCGGGGGCGGGCACGCCGCTAAGCGCATCATGCGCCGCATCTAGATCATTCTCGGAAAGATCCCCTAGAAACGCCAGTGTAAGGTGAAGGTTCTCTTGCGGTACGGGACGCCCCAACGGGAGACCCCGCTGCGCCGCCACAAGCGCCTCCGCCATCACCTCGGGCAGCCAAAGCGCCACGAACGCGCGGGTCAGGCCCATATCGCCGCGCGTTCCTCTAGCGCGGCAAGGCGCGCGCGCACCTCGCCCCGCACGGGCCCCTCGCGCGGGCTGTCGCGAAGCGTTGTGAACCAGTGCTCGGGCCACGGATCGCGCCGCGCCCGCCCGGGCCACGTGAGCGACCGCAGCACCGCCTCGCCATCGGGCGGCAGCCTGTCGGGTATCTCCGCCCCGGCAAGTGTAGCCCAAACCCCCGTCCACAGCCGGCCGACCGACCACGGGTTATAGCCCCCGCCGCCCAACACCAAAAACCGGCGGGTCATCGCCCGTAGTGCGGCAACCACGGCCCAATGGGCATTGTTTGACAGCGCCAGCCGCGAGAGGGGATCCTCGGTCACGCCGTCCGCCCCGCATTGCAGCACAATCGCCTCTGGTCGAAACGCCGCAATCCTCGGCAAAATCAAGCGGTCGCGCACTACAGCCATCTCGCTATCGTTAAACCCTTTGGGCACCGGCATGTTCCAAACTTCGCCGGCGCCGCGATCCTCAAGTGCGCCGGTGAAGGGCCAGCGCTGTTCCTCGTGAACCGAGATCATCAGGATGTCGGTGTCGCCCGCAAACGCGTGTTCAACCCCGTCACAATGATGCGCGTCGATATCCACATAGGCAATCCGCCGCAGGCCCGAAGCCCTCAGCGACAGGATCGCGAACACCGGATCGTTGAGATAGCAAAATCCGTTCGCGCGATCGGGAAACCCGTGATGCGTGCCACCGGCTGGGTTATGGATCACGCCCGGCTCCCGCAGCAACTCACCGGCCAGTATCGACGCGCCGGTGGCCGTGGCCGGGCGGCGGAACATTTCGGAAAAGACTGGGTTCGACGTTGTGCCAAGCCCGTGGCGTTCGCGCGCGTCTTCATCCACCGCGCCGGCCTGCTCCGCGGCCTGGAGCGCGGCGATGTATTCGGTGGTGTGCCACGCTGTCAGCGCCGCGGGGCGCGCCCTTGGGCTGTTGATATACTGCTGAGCCGGCAGCCATCCGAGCGCACGGCTAAGGTCGAGAACGGTCGAAACCCGCGCGATCCGTAAGGGATGCCAACTGCCATAGGTGGACGTGCGGTAAATCTCATGGCCAATCAGCCGCGGGGCCATCATCGGGGCAGAAGGGCCTCGATCTGCGAGGTAATGCGCCGGTCCTCGGGCCGAACCATGCTGCCCCAATGGGCGACATATTCGCCGTCGGGGCCAAGAAGTACCTTGTTGAAGTTCCACCGGGGTACAAACCCGTGGTTCTCTGCCAGCCAACGATAGAAGGGGTGCGCGCCGTTTCCCTTTACCCGGCTGATATCGGCCATCGGCAAGTCGAGGCCGAAATTGACCTCGCAGAAGTGCTTCACCGCATCGGCTGAGGCCAGCTCCTGCGCGAAGTCGTCCGACGGCACCGCCAGAACGACGAGCCCACGATCGCGGTAGCTGTCATACAGCGCCTGCAATCCATCGTACTGAGGAGTAAAACCACAAAGCGAGGCGGTATTCGCCACCAACACCGGGCGGCCGCGCCAATCCTCAAGTGCCAATGTGCCCCCATCGATGGACGGGAAGGTAAAGCCGCCCTCACCGGCCACCCCCCGGTGCGCCGTCACCGCGCCGAGCATCGCAAGAAAGATACGCCGCTTCATCATCGCTGAAGAAGTATCGCGCGCACGAAGCGTTTCAAGCAGCTGCAACACGCACCGGAACATCGCACCTCAAGGGTTTGATTTTTCTCATCCAACCCATACGTCTGGCCGATGATCCGTTTTACATTGAAATGCACACACAACCACCGGTTTGAAAGCTGGTTTCAATCAAACGACGCGTTCGATGATCTCAAGGCGCGCGGCCTTGTCTCTTGCCCCGAATGCGGTGACGTAACCGTTGAAAAAGCGATCATGGCGCCGCGTGTTCGCCCGGCCCGCACCGCCGCGCCGCCCCCCCCTGAAATCACCGCACCGGCCAAGCCAGACCCGCGCGCGGAGGCGCTGACAAAACTGCGTGATCATGTCGAAAAGAACTCGGAATATGTGGGGATGAGCTTTGCGTCCGAAGCCCGCGCGATCCACGACGGTGATGCACCGGATCGGGCCATTTACGGCGAAGCAAAACGGGAAGACGCGGTGAAGCTGCTCGAAGATGGCGTGCCCGTTGCACCGCTGCCCTTTGTCCCGAAAGCAAAAACGAACTAGGGCGATGACAGTTCTCATCACCGGCGCCAACCGGGGCATTGGGCGCGCGCTGTTCGACCGCTACGCCAAGCTCGGCCCGGTCATCGGAACCCGGCGCACTGGCGAGGACGCAGAACTATGGGCCACGCTCGATGTACGCGCACCCGAAAGCCACGGCGCGTTGGGAAAACGTCTAAATGGGGCGCCGATCTCGCTTCTGATCTGCAATGCGGGCGTGTATCTCGACCGGGGTCAAGGCCTTGCATCAGGCTATGGTATTGAACTTTGGGCAGTGACGTTCGCCACCAACGTCACCGGCGTTTTTCTGACCGTACAGGCCCTCTTGCCGAACCTTCGGGCGGCGCAGGGTGCAAAGATCGCGATCATCTCCAGCCAGATGGCCTCACACACGCGCGCGCCCGGGGGATCATACATTTATCGTGCCTCAAAGGCAGCAGCCCTGAACCTCGGCCGCAACCTTGCGAGCGATCTCAAACCAGAAGGCATCGCCGTGGGCATCTATCATCCAGGATGGGTCAAAACCGATATGGGCGGCGACGCGGCCGATATCACGGTTGACGCGGCCGCAGAAGGTTTGATCGCCCGCTTCGACGCGCTTTCCGTTGCCACTACGGGGTGCTTTGAAACTTGGGATGGGCGCGCCCACCCCTATTGAAGGCGAACCGCGCCAACAGGCAGCGCAGACACCCGCGCTTAGTGAACACTCACGGCGGCGAGATCATTCTGCTTGGCCAGAACGAATGCCATTGTGCGATCTTTCACCAGTGCCAGCCGCGCGCCATCAGCATTGTGCACGGCATACACGGTGTCTGTCCCGATCACCTGATCCTGCAACTCGCTCGGCAGGTCAGCCACTGCCACAGGACGCACGTAGACGATATCTTCGGCGCCGGGCTTGGTCATGTCATATGCTGTATTCATCTGCTCACCCCTTACCCTTCCTGATTTCAATGGTTTGTACGACGCGTTCGGGTTCGGAACGCTTGAGATCGACGTGCAGGAGCCCGTTTTCTGTGCGTGCACCGTCCACTTCCACGCCATCTGCCAGAACGAAGCTGCGTTGGAATTGCCGCGCGGCGATCCCACGGTGCAGAAAAATCCGCTCATGCCCCTCGTCAGCTTGGCGCCCACGGATCACGAGGCTTTGATCCTCAATGGTGATCGAAAGGTCATCCTCCGAAAAACCGGCCACCGCGAGCGTGATGCGATAGCCCGTCTCGCTCGTCTGTTCGATATTGTAGGGCGGATACCCGTTGCCTTCGCTCTTAGCGGTGCGTTCCACCAAGCGTTCGAGTTCTTCGAACCCCAGCAGAAACGGGTGCGAACCAAGGGTTAGCTTCGTCATGACGCGTCCTTTTCAAGCGACAAGTCTATGCGGCCCCGCATTCGGCAGCCGTATCAATCATATGGGGTGGAGAGCGCGCCCAAGCAAGGATCACCGAAGATTTTGAAACATCTCGAGATTGTGCCTATCTAGGCGCAACGGTTGGAAACTTGGCCCACGAAACACCCATGAATGCGCCCGAACAGATGGAAACCGAAGAGGTTTTGCGCGTGAAGCTTGAGCTTTTGCGCCGGGAGCACCGTGATCTCGACGAAGCAATCCACGCGCTGCAGGCGAAAGGTACGGCGGATGCGCTTACGCTCCAACGCCTGAAAAAGCAGAAGCTTCGTCTAAAAGACCGCATCGCGCAGCTTGAGGATCGTTTGACGCCCGACATCATCGCCTGAGCGGCATGATAGCACACGGGTTGATTGCACATGGGGCGGTCGCCGCTATAGTCCGCCGCTCTTATCACCGATGGGCGCTTGTAGGGGGCGGATATGGCCGAAGTCGGCATCATCATGGGCAGCCAGTCGGACTGGGCCACCATGCGCGGGGCAAGCGAAACACTTGATCAGCTTGCCGTGGAGCATGAGGCGCGCATCGTCTCGGCACACCGCACGCCTGACAGGCTTTGGGAGTATGGCAGAACTGCTGTCGACCGCGGGTTGAAGGTTATCATCGCGGGGGCCGGCGGAGCGGCGCATCTGCCGGGCATGATGGCCTCGAAAACCCGCCTTCCGGTGATTGGCGTGCCTGTAGAAACCAAGGCGCTGGGCGGGCAGGACAGCCTCTATTCCATCGTCCAGATGCCCCGTGGGTTTCCAGTTGCTACCATGGCGATCGGCGCAGCCGGCGCAGTGAATGCGGGTCTCATGGCGGCCGAGATTTTGGCGTTGTCAGATCCTGCGCTGGCCAGTCGGCTTGAGACGTGGCGCGCCGCCCTCTCCGCCTCGATCCCCGAGGCACCGCAGGATGGTTGAGCCGCTCCCCCCAGGCGCAACCATTGGCATTCTTGGCGGGGGGCAGCTTGGCCGCATGCTCTCTGTTGCAGCCGCCAGGCTTGGCTATCGCTGTCATATCTTCGAGCCGGGCTCCGATTGCCCCGCCGCAGAGGTGGCCCATGCGGTGACGACGGCACCCTTTGATGATCGGGCTGCTCTGGAACGCTTTGCACAGTCTATTGATGTGGCGACTTACGAGTTCGAGAATGTGCCAACGGCGGCGCTCGACCTTATCGAGGCGCATGTGCCGATCCATCCGGGCCGCCGTGCTCTGGCGACGAGCCAGGACAGGCTCGATGAGAAGACCTTTCTTGCCGGCCTGGGCCTTGCCACCGCACCGTTCGCCGCCGTTGACAGCCTGCCCGATCTCGAAGACGCGCTCGCCACTCTGGGCACTCCCGCAATCCTGAAGACCCGCCGTTTTGGCTACGACGGCAAAGGCCAGGCGCGCCTCACCAAATCGGACGCAGCGGCCGAAGCTTTTGCAGCGCTCAAGGGTGCACCCGCAATCCTGGAAGGTCTTATCAATTTCTCTTCGGAAGTCTCTGTAATTGCGGCCCGAAACTTAGATGGAGCGATCACGGCCTTCACCCCCGGGCAGAATGTGCATCAAGACGGCATCCTGCGCACAACGCGAGTTCCCAGCGCCCTGGGCCCACAAGCGTCACGCGATGCGGAAGATATTACCGCCAAGATCCTCACATCACTCGATTATATAGGCGTCATTGGTGTTGAGCTGTTCGTCACCGCAGAGGGCCTGGTTGTCAATGAATTCGCTCCGCGTGTGCACAACTCGGGGCATTGGACCCAGAACGGCTGCCTGACCTGCCAGTTCGAACAGCACATCCGCGCCATCACCGGGTGGCCGCTTGGCCCCACTGCCCGCCATGCTGACATCGAGATGGAAAACCTCATTGGTGACGACGTTTTTCGCATCCCCGAGATCGCGCGCACCCACGCCGCGATCCACCTTTACGGCAAGGCTGAGGCGCGCCCGGGCCGCAAGATGGGACACATCAATCGCGTGATGGGCCATGCGCGCTAGACCACGCCTCGCCGTGCGAGGGATCGTGATGGCAGATGACCAGCTACTGATCGTCAATGCCTGGCCCGAGAACACCTCCGATCTCTGGTGCGCGCCTGGCGGTGGAGTGGAGCCCGGCCAATCGCTGCCTGACAACCTCATCCGCGAAATTCACGAGGAAACGGGGCTTACCGTATCCGTCGGCGCTGCGGCCCTCATCAACGAATTCCACGACCCCGGCAAAGGCTTTCACCAGATCGATATCTATTTTCACTGCGAGATCACTGCCGGAACCCTTGGTGGCGCGTGGACCGACCCCGAAGGCGTTGTCACCAAGCGCCGATTTGTTAGCCGTGCTGAACTTGAAGCGCTGCGCTTCAAGCCCAACAGCCTGCCGGATGTGGCATGGGGCACCGGCACCATCACCTACGATCCCCTCGAGCCGATCCTGCGTTAGCGCTGGCCACGTTTCTTGTCGCTCCGCGCAATTCCAAGCGCAATCCCCCCAAGCACCAAAGCGGCCGCGCCGATGCTGCGGGCCGTCAGTGGCTCGGCCAGAAAAAGCACGCCACCAAGCGCTGCGATCACGGGGACAAGAAGTTGCAAAAGCGCCGCGACGGAGGCCTCAATCTGCGGCAGCAAGGTGTACCAAAGGGCATAGCCGATACCACTTGTCACCACGCCAGAGATCACCGCAAGCGCCACCCCGGCCCCAGTAAGATCAACGCCTCCCGGCAACACAAGCCAGAGCGCAAGCACCGGCGGCACGGCAAGCGCGAAATTGGCCGCTGTGGCTGGAAGCGGCGCCCCACCGCCCCGGCCAACCAGCGAATAGATCCCCCAGCCAAGCCCTGCCGCCGCCATCAGAAGCGCGCCGCCCAAATCTACGCGCACCGCCCCGGCGGGCCAGCACAGCCAGGCCAGTCCGGCAAAGGCGATGAGCGCCCCGGCCCAGCGCCGGAACCCTGGCCGCTCGCCGCCCCAAAGCCCGCCACCAAACATGGTGATCTGAACCACACCGAAGAGGATCAGCGCACCAACTCCAGCGTCCAACGTGATGTAGGCAAAAGAAAACCCGAGGATGTAAAGCACCATCGCCGCCGCCCCAACGGGCCGACGCGCTAGCCCCCACGGCACCCGAGCGCCCGAAAGCCAAACCATGAGCACAAGTGCCACAGCGCCGCTGAAAAGCCGAAGCGCCGCGAAGTCCGCCGCCCCCGCTTCACCCCCGGCCAGCGCCTGGCGGTTTAGGATTGAGTTGGAGGCAAACGCCACCAACACCAGCACCGTCAGGCCCGCCAGCCGCACCTGTCAGTTGAGGTAGGGCATCGGATCGACGCTCTCGAACCCGTCGCGCACCTCAAAATGCACAAAACTCGGGCTGCCCTCGCGCACGGCTGCAATCGCCTGGCCACGCGACACGCTATCACCCTTCTCGACCGTGATGTTGTCGACCCCGGCATATACGGTCAGCAGGTTGCCTTCATGGCGCAGTACGAGAATTGGCACCTGATCGGCATCACGCGTGATTGCGGCGACGGTGCCTTCATCGGCCGCCTTCACCTGCGTGCCAGCGGATGCCGCTATGCCCACGCCATCGTTCGTGCCCGCCTCATAGGCACGAATGATGCTGCCGGAAACAGGCATGACGAAGCGCGCGGTGTCGGAAGCTTCGGTGGCCTGCTCGGCCATTTGCGGCGAGGCGGGCTCTTCCGCGGCTGGTTCCGGCGTTGCGTCTTCGGCGGGAAGCGGCGCGGCCGCGCTCGGCGGCGGCGGAGCGACACTGCCCTGCCCCGGCGCAGCCGCTGCGGGCTCTGCCGCAGGCGCGGGTACGGGCGTTGGCGCCGGAAGCGGCGCGGCGGCAACCTGCGTTTCCTGCGCAGGCGCGGCCGCCGGGGCCCCAGCAGTCACCGGGATCAGCAGAAATTGCCCGGCGCGCACCGCAAAATCTGGGCCGAGATTGTTCCATTCGGCGAGGGACCGGGGCGTCACCCCGTAAAGCCGCGCGATCGAAAACGCCGTTTCGCCCGGGGCCACCTGGTGGCGGATCGGCTCTTCACCTGGCGGCGGTGTGGTCACCGCGGGCGGCGCATCGGTGGTGCGGTTCAGCGCGTCTCCGGCCACAGCGGCCACATCCACATCGCCAAGCGCACCACTTTCGATCCCGCCGGGCGCCATCTCCGGCACACGGCGCGGCAGGGCCAGGATTTCTCCCTGACGCAACGGCAGCCCGTCGCGGATTCCGTTGAACGCCGCAAGCTCTTCCGCCGGCACGCCCACGCGCGCGGCTACGTCGCTGACGGTATCGCCGCGTTCGGCCAACGCCACCTGGTAGGTGGGGTAGGAAATCACGCCACGCGCATCCGGCACAGGCTTGGGCGCGATCACCCCGCCCTGCGTGGCATCGGTGGTGTCAAAGCCGTTTCCGATACTGCGCATATCCATGTCGAGCCCGTCACCGCAGGCCGCCAAAAGGGCCAGCGCCGATACGGCAAGGCCCCGGCGCAAGTCTTGCCGGAAGTCTCTCAGGGGATGTTCCATCGCTCGTTCCTCGATCATCGCCCATCTGTCGCGGGCGCTTTGCATACCGCCGTCACTCGTGGCTCAACCCCTCAACAAGGGGCACGAACCGCACCGGAAGAAGCTCGTCGTAGTCATAGCCTGTCTCGGTCCGCGTTACCTTTATCAGGTGCTGAACGGTGTCCGACTGCCCGACCGGCAACACCATGATACCCCCCACACGCATCTCCGCCAAGAGGGGGCCTGGCGGGTCTTCTGCAGCCGCCGTCACGAGAATGCGATCAAAGGGCGCCTGCTGGGGGTATCCCCGGCTGCCATCGGCGGCGACGCAGGTAATATTCGTGTATCCCAGCCGGTCAAACAGGTCTTGTGCATGGCGGGCGAGGCGCTTGTGCCGCTCCACCGTATAAACGCGCCGCGCAAGATGGCTCAGGATCGCGGCCTGGTAGCCCGATCCGGTGCCGATTTCGAGCACCTTGTCGCGCGGCTGAACATCTAGGGCCTGCGTCATCAGCCCGACCACCGAAGGCTGGCTGATCGTCTGCCCGCAGGAAATCGGCAACGGCATGTCCTCATAGGCGCGGTCCGAGAAAACGCCAGTGACAAACTCGGCCCGGTCCACCTTCTCCATCGCCTCCAGCACCCGGGTATCTCGTACGCCGCGCGAACGCAGCGCGAAGAGAAACGCCATGGTGCGTTCGGCTTCGTCCATCACTGCTCCAGCCGTTCGCGCAGGGTGTCGAGCGCGTCATGGGCGGTCAGATCAGCGCGTAAAGGGGTGATTGAGGTATAGCCCTCAATATTGGCCGTCACATCCGTGCCCGGGCCGGTGGGCGCATGCTGCGGCCCGCCCGTAACCCACATAAACATCCGCCCCGTCGGCGAACGCTGCGGCTTAACAGCAAAAGTTGTGTCGGGGCGAAACCCCTGCCGCGTGACACGCAGACCTTTCACGCTGGAGGCCGGCACGGGCGGAAAGTTGACGTTGTAAAAGATGCGGTACTCTTCTCCGTCCCAAACCCCGCGATCGAGAAGCGTGCGCACGGTCTCTGCGCCAGTCGCCGCTGCGGCCTCGAACGGATCTTCGAGATCAACGTTCTCGGGCCCATAGAACTGACTAAGCGCAACCGCCGGAAGCCCCTGGAGCGCGGCTTCCATCGCTCCGCCGATAGTGCCCGAATAGAGCACATTCTCGGCCGCATTGTTCCCGCGGTTCACGCCCGAGAGCACCAGATCGGGGCGCGTGCCCTCCATCACCTGATATATGCCCGCAAGCACGCAATCCGCAGGCGTGCCCTCGGCAGCAAAACGGCGCGGCCCCAGCTCCGCCAACAGCGTTGGATGGGAGTAACTGATACAGTGGCCAACGCCCGATTGCTCGAAGGCGGGGGCAACGACCCAAACCTCGCCATCAGGCCCCGCGATTTCGCCCGCGATGGCCTCAAGAACGGCAAGCCCCGGCGCATTGATACCGTCGTCATTGGTTACGAGAATGCGCATGGAAGGCCCCCAGAGATGTTGCGGACCTACCTATTTCAGGCGGTTGGAGGGGGCAAGCGCTGGTGCGCCCTCGGGCTAAGTGGCCACGTAGCCCGCGCTCGTCCGGCTCGGCGGCCCCGCCGGGAAGGCAACGTGGCGCACGTTGGCGAACCCTGCCGCTTTCAACAGCGCAACCACCGTCTCGGGGCGATAGGCCCGGTGCCCCCACTTCCAGCGCAAAAGCGCCGTGCACCAATGGGGGCGGCTTACAGCGAGGTAAAACTGGCCCCCAGGCGCCAGCCGCGCGCGGCACCAACGCAACGCGTCTTGGGGATCCTCCAGATGCTCGATCACATGCGCGGCCAGAACCGTATCGAAGCCAGAGAGGGGCAACGCATCCGTTCCAACCGGCACATTGTGGGTTGTAGTTGTCGCATGGCTCTGAAGGCGCGCCGAAGCCGCCGCCAGCATTTCAGGCGATGTGTCCAAGAGCGCGAGACTTTCCGCAGGAAGCTCCGCCGCGCGAAGGGCCGCTTCGGCAAACGCCCCGCTCCCTGTACCGAGATCCAGCACGCGGCCCGGCGCCCCGAGCGGCGCGGCGGTAAAGAGCGCGGTATAGGCGGCGGGGTAGCCCAGGCGCTCGATCCCAGCCTGCCAGCCGGCGGCAACATCGGCATAGAGATCGGCAAGGGCGGGTCGGCGGCGCGTGAGCATAGGGCCTCTTGGAGAGTATGTTGTCAACCAAACTGACTACCCGCCCAAAAGCATATCGTCAATCTTGTTGACCATTTTCCCCCAAGGATTTTAGCACCTGCCGAAACGCCCGGAAGGCCTGGGGCCCCACGTCGCGCATCAGATCCACCTCGATCTCGCCCTTGATCCGGTCCCCCGCCGCGATCATCCTACGCCCAGCTTCGGTGAAACGTATCTTGCGGGCGCGCCCATCGCTGCACACGGCATCGCGCCAAATCAACCCGTCGGCCTCAAGCGCCACGAGATGTTTTTGCACCGCTTGTTTCGACATGCCCGCCGCCGACACGAGATCGGCCTGTAAAATGCCCTCGCGCCCCACAAACCTGATGAGCCGCCCCCGCGCCTCAGCGATTACCGGAAAGCCCGCTGCGACCATGCGCTCCTTGAACAGTCGCTCCCACCGATCGGCCGCTCGGACAAGATCGATCCCAACGTGATCGGGCGGCGCGCCGGCCACGGCGACTACAGCTCTGCCACGATCCGCGCCGCCTCCGTGCGCGGATCGGCAAGCGCCTCACGGTCCTCACCCGGAAAAAACCGTGCGCGGGTGGCTGTGGGCATCGGCGCCGGGGTGGCGATCACAACGCGCGGGCCCGTCTTCGGCGTTTCCGCCTGCCAGCTCCGCGCCAATGCGATCTGCGCAGCCTTCGTCGCGCCATAGGCACCGAAGAACTTCTCGCCCGCGCGCGGATCGTCGAGAAACAGCGCCGTGCCCGACGGGGCCGCTAGCAGCAGAGGCTCCACCATCTGGATCAGCACCCCCGTCGCCGCAACGTTGATCGCGATGGATTTCTCCCAATCCTTCCGCCCGATATGGCCCGCGGGTGAGAGCGGCGCGGCATGCACCGCGGCGTGAATCCAGAGATCCGCACGCCCCCACCGATCATGTACGCCGCGGCACAGATGGGCCATCGCATCGGCACTCGTAATGTCCATCGGCGCAAGCGTCGCCGCGCCGCCGCAGCCCTTTATTCGATCATCAAGCTCTTCAAGAGCCCCCGTCGTACGCGCAACCGCGACGATATGATGGGTTGGGGCCAGCGCCTCTGCCAAAGCGGCGCCTAGGCCGCGCGAAGCGCCCGTGATCAGGGCAAGCTGCGTCATGGCCCCGGCTCATGCGCGATTGCCGCGCCCAAGGCAAGCCTCGCGCACGCTTGCGTTGCATTCCGCCGGGCAAGCCGCAAAGTGGCGCAGCAGAAACGCGAAGGGGCAGGCACTATGGCGCAAACGAAGATCGGCATCATCGGCGGTTCGGGGCTTTATGAGATCGCAGGGCTGGAGGATGCGCGCTGGCAGGCAATCGACACACCCTGGGGCGCGCCCTCCGACGAGATCTTTACAGGAACGCTCGGCGGTGTGCCCATGGCCTTCCTTCCCCGGCATGGGCGTGGCCATGTGCACGCGCCGTCCACCGTGCCCTACCGCGCAAATATCGACGCGCTGAAGCGGATCGGGGTGACAGACATCTTCTCGGTTTCCGCCTGCGGCTCGTTTCGCAACGAAATGGCACCGGGCGACTTTGTGATCGTCGATCAGTTCATCGACCGCACGATTGCGCGCGAAAAATCCTTCTTCGGCACCGGCTGCGTGGCGCATGTGAGCGTGGCGCATCCCACCTGCCCCCGGCTGGGCGACGCGGCGCGAGCGGCGGCCGAGGCCGAAGGCATCACCGTGCATCACGGCGGCACCTACCTTGCGATGGAAGGCCCGCAGTTTTCATCGCTCGCCGAATCGAAGATGTACCGTGAAAGCTGGGGGTGCGACGTGATCGGGATGACGAACATGCCAGAAGCCAAGCTCGCCCGCGAGGCGGAGCTTTGCTACGCTTCGATCGCCATGATCACCGATTATGACAGTTGGCACCCAGATCATGGCGAAGTTGACGTTAGCGAAATCATCCAACGCTTATGGGCAATGCCGAGAAGGCAAAAGCGCTCGTGGCCCGCCTGCCCGGCCTGCTTGGCGCGGAACGCATGCCCTGCCCCCATGGCTGTGATCGCGCGCTAGAACACGCCATTCTCACCGCGCCCGGCGCCCGCGACCCGGCCGTCGTGGCCCGGCTCGATGCGGTTGCGGGGCGCGTGCTGAACAACTAATCTTCGTTTTCTTTCAGAAATTTACGGATGAACCCGCGAATCTCGCGAGCGGCGGATGTATCCATCTGCTTGCAAAGCGCCACGAACGCATCGCGCTCATCCTTATCAAGCCGCAGAATTAGCTGGCTGTCTTTTTTGTTAACCTTTTTGGAGTCTTTCTTCGCCATGCTGAACTCGTAACCTTGACTTTTAGCATATGCAATGTATATACAATAGATCTACAGAGCATCGCGCAAGTCTATGCGCAACGGGCAGAAGAAAGGAAAAAACAATATGTCGCTCTACATGGCACAATCGTTGTTCATCCAGCATCGGCTGGACAAACGGCGGGCACGGCTAACCTGGATCCCCGATCGGTTCATGCGCAACCGCCGCCGAAGCTGAAGCTTGTGCGCCCCTGAAACGGGGCGCCGGCTTTTCGGGCAGCCCAAACCGAGCACGCGCCATCGCGCGGCTCCCGCGCCTGATCTTCTTGCCAAGCATCGCTTAAGCCTGTCACCTGCCTGTACACGTCGCCCGCCAAGACGGCGCACGTGCAACCATCCGGTAAGCCAGGGACAGCCGATGCAAGCCAATTCCAAGACTGTTAAGGACTATGTCCGCACCATCGTGGATTTCCCCAAAGAGGGGATCATGTTCCGCGATGTGACAACGCTTTTTGCCGATCCGCGGGGCCTGCGGCTTTGCGTCGACCAACTTCTTCACCCCTATGCCGGCCACCGGATCGATAAGGTGGCCGGGCTCGAGGCGCGTGGATTTATCATCGGCGGCGCGGTGGCGCACCAACTCTCGGTCGGCTTCGTGCCAATCCGCAAGAAGGGCAAACTGCCCGGCGCCACGATCAGTGAGGAATACACGCTCGAATACGGCGAAGCGGTGATGGAAGTGCACGACGATGCGCTGGCCCCAGGCGAAAAGGTCTTACTTGTCGACGATCTGCTTGCCACCGGCGGCACGGCGGAGGCGGGGCTGAAGCTGATTGAACGGCTGGGGGCCGAAATCATCGGCACCGCGTTTGTGATTGATCTGCCGGAATTGGGCGGGCGTGCGAAACTAGAAACGCTGGGGATGGACGTGCACGCGCTTTGCGCGTTTGACGGGCATTAGATACGAACCCCGCGTTGAGTGAGTCAAAAGAAAGGGGCCCGATTTGGGCCCCTTTCCGCCGGAGGGATAACTCGTCTCTCCGAACCACCAGAGCGCGA
>JBCCRC010000059.1:0-19508 GCA_039208375.1 Pseudomonadota bacterium
ATCTAGCGGAACAATGCGCATGCCCCGCCGATACGCCGCGCCAGCGGGTTTGGCCATAGGTGACCTGCGCACAGGCCCTTTTGCAAATCTGCGGCGATCACTGTGAACCTCGTATTCACCAAACACCTCTATGTAGCGCAGCACCGCTTCCGCTGAGTGTTCACCATGCGCGCACTTCTCGCTTCGATTCTTCTGATTTTGCCTGCCTGGCAAGCCGCCGCGGCGCCGCCAGACCGGATATCACTGCATCTTGGGTCATCGCATATCGGGGCGGAGCGCGAATTTGAGGAGGTGAACCCAGGCATATTCCTCACTTGGGACAGGCAGCTCAGCTACACTTTTGGGGCGTTCCGAAACAGCTATGGGGATCTTTCGGTGGCGGCGACGGTCGCTTACCCTCTGATCCTCGAGCCCCATTACCGATTGGACGTTTTTGCGGGCTGGGCGAACTATCCAGGAGAGGGGCGCGACTTTTGGATCAGCTATGGTGACGTCGTGCCAGTTGCTGGCCTGCGGTTCCACTATCGGAATCTTTTCGTGCAGTTCCTGCCGGCCGATGGCGATATCGTGGACGGGATCCTGAGCTTCGGCGTATCGCTCCCCCTGCGCCACCCCTAGCGCGCTAGTAGAAACTCTGCGGATCGATATCGACGGCGAGGCGCAAATCGCCTTTCGGGCGAAATTGGGCAAGCCATTCAGCCAAGGCGCCTTGCAGCGGAGCGGTCTTCTCGGCCTTGACGAGCAGGCGCACCCGGTGGCGCCCCCGGATACGTGCAATGGGGGCGGGGGCAGGGCCGAGAACCTCTGCGCCGATCCGGCGCAGAGGCATATCCTTTCGCGCCATCTCGGCCCCAAGATCGAAGACAGCCTGCACATCCGGGGATGACAACACGATCCCGGCCATCCGCCCGTAGGGCGGCACGCCAGCGGCACGCCGCTCATGCGCCTCGGCGCGCCAGAATGCCTCCTCCTCCCCGCTCAGAATGGCGCGGATCACGGGATGCTCTGGCTGATACGTTTGCAAAAGCGCGGCGCCGGACCGCTCTTTGCGCCCGGCGCGGCCCGCCACCTGACGCATAAGCTGAAATGTGCGCTCAGCCGCCCGCAGATCTGAACCCTGAAGCCCCAGATCGGCGTCAATCACACCCACCAAGGTGAGAAGCGGAAAGTTATGGCCCTTTGCCACAAGCTGCGTGCCGATTACGATATCGGCCGCCCCTTCAGCGATTTCTTCAATTTTGGCTTTCAGCGCCCGGGCAGAGCCAAAGAGATCGGAAGAGAGCACCGCAAGCCGGGCGTCAGGAAACAGCGCCGCAGTCTCCTCGGCCAACCGCTCCACCCCTGGGCCAACGGGCGCGAGTTTTCCTTCCACGCCGCAGTTGGGGCAAATCTCGGGGATCGGCGCAGTGGCCCCACATTGATGGCAGACCAGACGTTTGAGGAACCGGTGCTCAACCATGCGGGCATCGCATTGGTGACAGCCGATCTGATGCCCGCAGGCCCGGCAAATCGTTACAGGCGCATAGCCGCGGCGATTGAGAAACAAGAGCGACTGTTCCCCAGCCTCGATCCGCCGCCGCACCTCGCCTGCCAACCGCGGCGAGATCCATTGCGAGGCGGGCATATCCTCGCCCCGCATATCGATCGCTTCAAGCTTTGGCATAACTGCAGCGCCGAACCGACGGGTCAGCGTGAGGCGGCGGTATTTGCCCGCCTCGGCATTGGCCCAGGTTTCAAGCGAAGGCGTGGCCGAGGCGAGAACTACCTGCGCACTACAGACCGAAGCGCGCAGCACTGCCATATCCCGCGCGTTGTAGAGCACGCCATCCTCCTGCTTGTAGGAGGTGTCATGTTCCTCATCCACGATGATGAGGCCAAGTTCTCTGAACGGCAAAAAAAGCGCCGAGCGCGCGCCGACCACCAGTTGCGCGCCGCCTTCGCCCACCATCCGCCAGCAGCGGCGCCGTTCCGTCATCGTGACACCCGAATGCCATTCGGCGGGCCTAGCCCCAAAACGCGCCTCAACCCGCGCCAAAAACTCAGCCGTCAGCGCAATCTCAGGCAGCAGAACAAGTGCCTGACGGCCGTGCCGCAGGCATTCGGCCACGGCTTCGAGATACACTTCGGTTTTTCCAGAGCCCGTGACGCCCTTCAAAAGGGTCGTGCCATACGCACCCGACGCCACGCCATCGGTCAAGACGCCCGCCGCGGCTTGCTGCTCACCGGTCAGGGCATAGGGGCTTTCACCAGGGGAGAGCCGGGGATAGGGCTGATCGCGTGGGCTGTCTTCCTCCTGCACCGCACCCTGCACCACAAGCCCCTTTATTACCGAAGATGAGACGCCCGCCGCCTCGGCCAACTCGCCAGACGTGAGTGCAGACTCGCCATAAGCCTCCAGCGCGTCCAGCACGCGGGCGCGGGCGTCTGTCATTCGGCTAGGTGCGTGATCGCCGGCCCGGTAGACTTTCCGCATTGCAGGCGCATCACCAAGGCCAGGCGCCCGCGTCGCAAGCCGCAGCATCGCCGACATCGGGGTGAGCGTGTACTCCCCGGCGCGGAGGAGGAATTCGCGCATCTCATGGCGCATCGGCGGCACATCGAGAACGCGGGTGATCGAACGCAGCTTGGCGATATCGTAGCCACCTTCGCCGGGCCCCCAGGCCACGCCCAGAACCTTGCGCGGCCCAAGCGGCACTTCAAGAAAGGCGCCTTCGATACAGCCGCCTTCGGGCGCTTTGTAATCAAGAACCCGGTCAAGCGGCTGGGTGGTCAGAACCGCAACGCGCGCACCTTCCTCAAATTGCTGCGCCACAGCCCTCAGGCAGCCGAGCGGCGCATGGCCGCCGTCGCCACACCCATGGCAATCAACGCCGAACCACCAGCCCGCATCAGCCAGCGAATGATCGAAGGTTGCGTGATCGTTGCGCGCAGCCGATCGGCGGCAAGCGCATAGGCCAGTGCATTGATCAGCGCGAGCGCAACAAACGTCGTCGTGAGGATCGCTGCCTGCGGAAGGAATGCCGCAGCCGGATCAATGAACTGCGGTACGAAGGCAATGAAGAATACGATCGATTTGGGGTTGAGCGCGGTTACCACCGCCGCATTGCCCATCGCTGCCCGGGGCGTGAGCGCATCCGCGTTGGCCCTCACGTGGAGAACAGTCTCCCGCGCCCCAAGGATCATCCGGACCCCAAGATAAACAAGATAAATGGCGCCCGCCCATTTCAGCGCAACGAACAGGTTCGACGAGGCCAAGACAAGCGCGCCGAGGCCGGCAAGCGACGCGCTCATCGCGACGAGATCACCTAGCGCCACGCCAACCGCCGTGGGCACGGCAACGCGCCGCCCCTGCCCCACCGCGTACGCCAGCACGAGCAGCACCGTTGGCCCCGGTATCAACAACAGCGCCGTCGACGCAGCGGTGAAGGCAAGCCAGAGTGACAAATCCAAGGGGGTTATCCTTTCCACAGACCACGCGGTTTGGGGGTTTCGGCCCGCTCCGCGCTTGCGCTATCAGTGCCTCAACCGGAACCGAACGCAAGTAGGGCCTGCCATGAAATTTTTCGTCGACACTGCCGATACCGACGCGATCCGTGAACTGAACGATCTGGGCATGGTCGACGGGGTCACGACCAACCCGTCGCTAATCATGAAATCCGGCCGCGATATCAAGGAAGTGACAAAAGAAATTTGCGGGATGGTCGCTGGCCCTGTCAGCGCCGAAACCGTGGCCCTAGATGCAGACGGCATGATCGCCGAGGGGCGGGAACTCGCCAAGATTGCCGAAAACATCACTATCAAGGTTCCGCTCACCTGGGCCGGGCTGAAGGCGTGCAAGGTGCTCTCCGACGAGGGCCTGATGGTCAACGTGACGCTCTGCTTCTCGGCAAACCAGGCGCTCCTGGCGGCTAAGGCGGGGGCGACGTTCATCTCGCCCTTCATCGGGCGGCTGGACGATATCAATCTCGACGGGATGGATCTGATCGCCGATATCCGCGAGATCTATGACAATTACGGATTTGAAACCCAGATCCTCGCGGCTTCCATCCGCTCGGCAAACCACATGAGCGAGGCCGCCAAGATTGGCGCAGATGTGGCTACTGCGCCACCCGGCGTGATCAAGAAGATGGCAGAGCACGTTCTGACGGACAAAGGGCTTGCCGCATTCCTCGCAGATTGGGAAAAGACAGGTCAGAAGATCCTGTGATCCCTCGATGGGTTACGGGAAACCAATAAACGGGGGCAGGCATGAGCACCGCCGCTATGATGAGCGACGAGGTGCGCGAGAGGATTCTCGCTGCGCCTGACGTTATTTTGGAAGACCCGGCCGTGATGCGGGCCCTCGTTGCCGCCAATGAGCGGGTGCTGGGCAGCAATATCGTCGATCTGCGCGGCATTGCGATGGAACGGCTGGAGGCGCGGCTTGACCGGCTGGAAGAAACCCATCGCAGCGTGATCGCCGCAGCTTACGACAATATCGCAAGCACCAATCAGGTGCACCGTGCTACTCTGCGCCTGCTCGATCCTCCAGAATTTGAGAACTTCCTGGCCTGCCTCGGCGCCGAGGTGGCAGAAATCCTGCGTGTCGATACCGCGCGGCTTGTTCTGGAGAGCGCTGTTGCCGAGGAAGATGCCGCCCTTCAACGTGTGGCCGGCGTGCTCTATGTGACCGAGGAAGGCTTTGTGGACAATTACCTCTCGCGGGGCCGCGATACCGCGGTCCGTGCCGTGACGCTAAGATCGGTGGGCGAAGGGCAAGGCCAACTCTACGGCAATGCCGGTGCCTATATCGGGTCTGAGGCCTGTATTCGCCTCGATCTAGGCGGCGAGAGGCTCCCGGGCATGATCGCCCTCGGCGCGGGCGACCCGCAGCGCTTTCTGCCCAATCACGGCACCGATCTGCTGGCCTTTTTTGGCGGCGTACTGGAACGGGCCCTGCGCCGCTGGCTGGCGTGACAGGGCACTCACCGGCACCGGCCACGGCGCTGGTTGACTGGCTCGATACGCTTGCCGGCGTACGCAACCTCGCCACCAACACACGCGAGGCCTATGGCCGCGATGTGGCGGGGTTTCTTGTTTTCATGACGGCCCATCGGGGCGAGGCCAATGCAGCAACTCTTGCGCGCTTGAGCGTGGCGGATATGCGCGCGTGGATGGCCCATGCCCGTGCCGAAGGGCTTTCCAGTCGATCGCTCGCCCGCGCCTTGTCGGCCGTAAAGGCCTTTGTGGGCTGGTGGGCGGATCGTGAGGGGTTCGATGCAACGGCGGTGCTGTCGGCCCGCGCCCCGCGTTTTCAAAAGAAACTGCCGCGCCCCATTGCCGAGGGTGATGCCCGCGCGGTGATCAACGGGATCGAGATTGAGGCGGCGGAGCCCTGGATTGCGGCACGTGACATCGCGGTTATCACCCTTCTTTACGGATGCGGCCTTCGGATCTCAGAGGCGCTGGGGCTGAGTGGCGATGTGCTGCCGCTTGGAGAAGCCCTTCGTATCCGCGGCAAGGGGAGCAAGGAACGGATCGTTCCGCTTCTTCCAGCTACACTTGCCGCTGCAGAGGCATACGTCCGGCAGTGCCCCTATGAAATCGCACCTGGAACCCCTCTGTTCTTTGGAATGCGCGGCGGGCGCCTATCGCCCCGGCTCGTGCAAAAGCGGATTGAGCTGATGCGCCATCGCCTTGGCCTGCCGGCAAGCGCCACACCCCACGCTCTGCGCCATAGCTTTGCAACGCACCTTCTTGCCGCCGGTGGCGACCTTCGCGCGATACAAGAGCTTTTGGGCCATGCATCGCTTTCCACGACCCAAGCTTACACGGCAGTAGACAGCGCGCATCTGATGGATGTCTACGCCCGCGCTCACCCGCGCGCCTGAGGAATTTGCGCCCATGGCCCAATTGCGGCATGACGTTTCGATGACCTCGGCCATGCGCGCCCTCTCGGTTCACCTGCTCACGGCCACGGGGGCTGTTTTCGCGATGCTTGCTCTGCTTGCGGCAGTGGAGGCGAAGTGGAGCCTGATGTTCCTCTGGCTTGTCGTAGCGTTCGCGGTTGATGGGATCGACGGGCCGCTGGCGCGCAAGTTCGAGGTCAAAACCTACGCGCCCCGCTACGATGGCGAGCTACTCGATCTGATTATCGACTATCTGACCTACGTTTTCATTCCGGCCTATGCGCTTTTCGCGTCGGGCCTTCTGCCTGGGTGGACGGGGTGGACGGCGATCATTGTGATCGTGTTCGCAAGCGTAGTCTATTTCGCCGATACCCGGATGAAGACAAAGGACTATTCCTTTTCCGGCTTCCCGGGGTGCTGGAATATGGTCGTGCTCGTCCTTTTCGCGCTTGAGCCTAACTTCTGGATCAGCCTCGCAGTGGTAGTGGCCCTTGCCGTGGCCATGTTCCTGCCCATCAAATTCGTGCATCCCGTGCGCACCGCCCGCTGGCGGGCCGTCAGCCTGCCAATGGCGGCGGGATGGACTTTTTTTGCAGGCTGGGCGGCTTGGGTGGATTTCGATCCCCAAAGCTGGGCGCATTGGGGGCTTGTGGTGACAAGCCTCTATCTTGTGGCCGCGGGCGCGGTTCAGCAGTTGCTGTACGGCAAAGACAGCTAAGCGGCACAGTCAGACACCAGAAGATCCAGCAATGCGGCAATCTTGGGCGAGTGCATGCCTGCCCGCCACACAAGCCGAACGTCGAGATACCTAAAGGGCTCAGGCAAAGGGCGCGCCTGGAGCCGGGCGCGATCGGGATAGGTTTCCAGCATTCCCTCTGGCATGAGGCCCGCGCCAAGGCCGATCGCGATACTGCCGAGCATGGCATGATAGGATCCGATTTCCACGATCTGTTTGGGGCTGATGCCCTCGCTCGCGTACCAGTCCATGAGCCGCGCGCGGTTGGGGCAATCGAGCCCGAATACGAGAAAACGCTCAGGCCGTGCCGCGCCAACACCGGCGCACGACACCAGCGCCATGGGTTCTCGAAATACCGAAACGCTTTCGAAGGCCGTGCCATCGATCTCACCTGCCACAAAGGCAGCCTCTAGCGCGCCATCGCGAAGCTGCGCCAAAAGGGTCTCGGGCCGCTCGACCGTAAGCGCAATCTCTATCTCCGGGTAGCGTTGCCCCAGCGCTGTGAGCGGCGCTGCCAAGCGCATAGCGGCAGTGCTTTCCATTGAGCCAAGGCGAAACGTGCCCCGCGGAACGCCACCTGCCACTGCAACACGGGCCTCGGCGGCGAGATCCAGCAGGCGTTTTGCATAGCCCAAAAGCTCCTCCCCTGCCGGAGTTGGCCGCATCCCCCGCGCCTCGCGCCGAAAGAGCGTCTGCCCGAGATCGGCCTCCAACCCCTTGATGCGCGTCGTGACGGCAGATTGCACCCGGCCAAGCCGATCGGTGGCTCTGACGACGCCGCCCTCCTCAGCAACGGCAACGAAAACTTCAAGGTCTCTGAGATCCATATTCTTTTTTCGTGATGGCTCATTTCATTATAATTCAATTTACGTGAATGGTGTGCGCACGTAAACATCTCTCCACAGCGCGCGATGTCCGCGCCGGAGGATCAACACGATGTCAGGTAGAACGAAGGCCGGCCGTTGGGCCGGCGGCGGCCGCGTGCGCGCGACAGTCTTCAGCTTCATCCGACGCACGCCCGAACGCTTATCAGGCGATGCCAAAGAAGCGCGGAAATGGGACCCTCTCGTTGGCGCGCGGGGCGCGGATACGCCGCGCCGATGGCTTTAGTTCTTTGCCGCCA
Source organism: Pseudomonadota bacterium (assembly GCA_039208375.1). Lineage (GTDB taxonomy): Bacteria > Pseudomonadota > Alphaproteobacteria > Rhodobacterales > Rhodobacteraceae > JANQPC01. The sequence continues at coordinate 7,748 of JBCCRC010000059.1, forward strand.
AGCGCAGGCGGATCGGGCCACGCGCCTGATCTAACTCGACAGGCACGCCGCGCTGTGTGGCCACGAGCGGCAGTGTTTGAGCCACACGCCGCACATCGGGCATCAACGGGCGCCATTCAGGAGCCAAGCCGCGCGCCACTTCGGAGGGGCAGAAGGTTTTGCCCGGTCCCCGCGCCGCCGCGAACGCCATCAGTGCCGCCGCAATCTCTTCATCCGTCGCCATCAACAGGTGAACCGTCTAGCCGTGTAAAACGCTGGGAACCATCTGCCGTCTTGTGCAAGATAAGATCGTGGTCCGGATACGTCACTTGGTCGGCGATCCCACGCGCCCCAGCAACCAAAAGCACTGCCTCTTCTTGACCCCGGTTTTCGAGGCAGTGGGCCAGGTTATCACCGCCCTTCCACGCCGCAACATCACCGCGACGCAAGAGCGTCTCGCCCTCTTCAACAAGCACAAGCTCGCCGGAGATAACATAAACCAACTCGTCCTCTCCGGAATGGCTATGGCGCAGGGAAGACTTTGAACCGGGCGGAAGCCGTTCCATCGAGACCCCGAGCGTCGTGAAGCCCAGTGCATCGGCAATCTTCCACGCCGCATAGGGGCCGCAGTCGGCCCCGGCGCGCGGGTCCGGCCCAGGATCGTGGTGTTCCCACTGGGGTGTTAGCTTCGGCATTACCCCCCCAGCGCCGCATTACACCGGGCGCAGGTGCCGGGATGGGCGTGGGTGTCCACATCGGGCAAGAACTTCCAACAGCGTTGGCATTTCGGCCCCTCGGCCTTCTCAAACACAACGCCCACGCCCTCCACCTCCGGCATCCGAAAAGCGCTCGATGGGATCGGATCCGCCGTCACGCTGATCGAAGATGTGATACACACATCTTCGAACGGCACCGATTTGACGGCGGCAAGCATGGCCTCGTCTCGGATGTGCACAACGGGGCCGGCTTCGAGGGAGGCGCCGATTACCTTGTCTTGACGCTGAACTTCAAGTGCGGCCGTCACCGCCCGGCGCGCCCGTCGGATCGTGGCCCATTTCTGGGCAAGCGGCTCATCGAGCCAGTCCGCCGGCGTGGCCGGAATGTCTTTAAGGTGGACAGAGCTGTCTTCACCCGGGAAGCGTTCAAGCCACACCTCTTCCATCGTGAAGACGAGGATCGGCGCCAACCAGGTGGTGAGGCGGTGAAAGAGGATGTCGAGCACGGTGCGCGAAGCGTTCCGGCGCAGGCCCGGCCCATCGCAATAAAGCGCATCCTTGCGGATATCGAAATAGAACGACGACAGATCTACCGTGGCGAAATTGAAAAGCGCCTGGAACACGCCCTGGAAATCATAGGCCGTGTAGCCTGTGCGCACCTTGTGATCGAGCTCCGCCAACCGGTGCAACACCCAGCGCTCAAGCTCCGGCATATCCTCCGGTGCCACCCGCTCCGCTTCCGAAAAGCCGTCCAGGTTGCCCAGCATGAAGCGCATCGTGTTGCGCAGGCGGCGGTAGCTGTCGGCCACACCCTTCAGGATCTCCGGCCCGATCCGGTGATCGTGGGTGTAGTCCGTCTGCGCGACCCAGAGCCGGAAGATATCCGCGCCGTACTGCTTCACCACCTCTTCCGGCACGATGGTGTTGCCCAGCGATTTGGACATCTTGTTGCCCTTCTCGTCGAGCGTGAAGGCATGGGTCACAACTGCGCGATACGGAGCACGGCCGAGCGTACCACAGGCCTGAAGCATCGAGGAATGGAACCAGCCGCGGTGTTGGTCGGTACCTTCAAGGTACACGTCCGCGATGCCGTCATCGGCCCCGTCTTCCCGATCGCGCAGCACGAAGGCGTGGGTGGAGCCGGAGTCGAACCAGACATCGAGGATATCGTCGACCTTGTCCCAATCATCATGGGGATAGTCACTGCCGAGGAAGCGCTCCTTCGCGCCGGGTTTGTACCAGGCATCGGCGCCCTCATCCTCAAACGCCGAAAGAATACGCGCATTCACCGCCTCGTCGCGCAGCAGGAAATCAGCATCATCGGGCCGCGCGCCTTTCTTCACAAAGCAGGTGAGTGGCACACCCCAGGCGCGCTGGCGGGAAAGCACCCAATCGGGCCGCGCTTCGATCATAGAATAAAGGCGATTGCGGCCTGTCTTCGGCGTCCATTCCACCAACTCGTCTATCGAGGTTAGCGCGCGCTCACGGATCGTGGTGCCATAGGTATCCAGCCCATCGCCCAGCGGCATATCGATGGCGGCAAACCATTGCGGAGTGTTGCGGTAGATGACCGGCGCTTTCGAGCGCCAGCTATGGGGATAGCTGTGCTTGATCTTCCCGCGCGCAAGCAGCCCGCCCACCTCGGCCAGCTTGTTGATGACGGCGGTGTTTGCGTCGCCTTCCTTGCCGTTGGGTTTGAGGATCTTCGTGCCGCCGAAAAAGGGCAGGTCCTCGCGGAAACTGCCATCCTCCAACACGTTGTAGGTGATCACATCCTTCAGCATGCCAAGATCGCGATAGAGTTCAAACTCCTCCATCCCATGCGACGGCGCGCAGTGCACAAAGCCGGTGCCTTCCTCGTCGCTCACAAAATCGGCGGCGCGGAAATCGCGGATATCGTCCCACTCCCCGTCAGCGCCCTCTGCGTCTTTCAACGGGTGGGCGAGCCGGATCTTGGCCAGATCATCCGCGCTGACATCGCAGAGGCGCCGATACATCGTGTCATCCAGCCGCGCACGGCTCAGCACGTCCGCTGCAAGCTTGTCGGCCAGGATGTAGCGATCGCCGATCCGCGCCCAGCATTCCTCCGGGCGGCCAGTGATCTCGTAAAGACCGTATGAGATGGCCTGCCCGTAAACGACCGCCTTGTTGGAGGGCATCGTCCACGGCGTTGTCGTCCAGATCACCACATGGGCGCTATCGAGCGTGGCATCCCCGGTGCCGACCACGCGGAACTTCACCCAGATCGTGAAGCTTTCTTTATCGTGGTACTCCACCTCGGCCTCGGCGAGCGCAGTCTGCTCTACCGGGCTCCACATCACAGGTTTTGAGCCTTGATAGAGCGAGCCGTTCATCAGGAACTTCTGGAATTCCTCCGCGATCACGCGCTCGGCATGGAAATCCATCGTCACGTAAGGCCCATCCCATTTGCCGGTCACGCCCAAACGCTTGAACTCGCGGCGCTGAACGTCGATCCAGCCTTCAGCGAACTTGCGGCACTCCTGCCGGAAGGTAACGGTATCGACCTCGTCCTTGTTCTGGCCCTTGGCGCGATACTGCTCCTCGATTTTCCATTCGATGGGCAGGCCGTGGCAATCCCACCCCGGGATGTAGCGCGCATCACGGCCCATCATCTGCTGCGAACGCACGACCATATCCTTGAGGATCTTGTTCAGCCCGTGGCCGATATGAAGGTTGCCGTTCGCGTATGGTGGGCCGTCGTGAAGGATGAACGGATCGCGCCCTTCCTTTTCGCGCAGCCGGTCATAGACCCCGATCTTTTCCCATTTCTCAAGCCATGCGGGCTCTCGCTTCGGCAGCCCGGCGCGCATCGGAAAATCGGTTTTGGGCAGGTTCAGCGTATCTTTGTAGTCGGGCGTATCGGCGCACATGGGGCGTGTCCTAAGGGCAGGTCAGAGCGGATCGGAAGGAGGGCGGCGCGAAGCATCAAACGCCTTGTCCCGGCGGCTCATAGGATCAGAGCGCCGGGCCTGTAATTCGAATGAAGAGGGCGGGAACCGTCTGCATAGGCGGCGTTTTAGCCCCACGCGCCGGGGGCGGCAAGGCGGCAAATCCGGCGCGCGGCAAAACGAATGCCGCCGCGTCTGGCCCGATCGGACCAGGCGCGAAACGGGTTCTCACTGAGATTGCGATTGCAGCCGCTGCCCCGCCAGTTACGCCATAGATCAGATCGCGCTGGCGGTGCGGCGTGCGTACCCGCACCGCAACACCGGCGGCAGCGCGGCTGTGTTCAAGCATTGCCGGCCTCCACCCCAAAACTCGGCGAGCCATGGAGCATGCAGCCCGGATCAAGGTGGGCACAGGCGGCCTACCCTTCCCTGCCCGCGCGCGGCATTACGGTTGGAAGCGGCTCTGCGCGTTCGCCCCGCTGGCCGCGCCGCCGATACCGACTTTGATAGGCCCGGCGCTGCTTGGTCACCTCGTAAAGCACGATGCCGGAACAGGTTCCAAGGTTGAGGCTTTCGATCATGCCGAACATCGGCACCGCCACGCACATCTCGCTGCGTTCAACCGCAAGATCACTGATCCCGCGCTTTTCATTGCCGAACCAGACAGCGAGTTTGGCGTAAACCGTATAATCGCCCTCATGCAGATACACGTTCGTTTTGCCCTTCACATGGGGCGACGTGACGATCGACACAAAGCGGTTCTTTTCGAGATGAGCCAGACAGGCCTCAGTGCTGTCGAACCGGCGCACGAAAGTCCATTTCACGCCCGAGACGGAGGTTTTTGAAAGCGAACGCCTTTCCCGCATATCCTGCCAGTCTTCGGGAAGGGCTTTGCGCGGGTCGACCACATAGGCTTTCTCAACCCCAAGCGCGTTCACATTCCGGATGACCGTGCCGATATTGGCGATATCTGCGGGGTCTTCGATCACCGCAATAAGGTTCTTGCAGCGAAAAGGCTTGATCGCATCCGCGCGTTTGCGCACCGAAGGGCGTTTCTTGGGTGCGTGATCAGACATGCCCGGCGCGATACCATGCGCTAGGCTCCCGCAAAAGCCGCCAGGCCCTTATGGATTGACGAAATCCCACACTTTGGAGATCGCAACCGATCCCTCGCCCACCGCACTCGCCACGCGTTTGACAGATCCCGCCCGCACATCACCCACCGCAAAGATGCCGGGGTGCGACGTTGCATATGCGCTGTCACCGCCGACTTTGGGGCCTGTTTTCACAAACCCCTTGTCATCCAGTTCCACAAGCCCAGAAAGCCAGCCGGTATTGGGCGCTGCGCCCACCATCACGAACACCGCGCGGGCATTCACCTGCCAGTCTTCGCCCGCCGCACCATCGCGGATCGTAACAGACGAAAGCGCATCATCACCGTGCAGGCCCGTCATCTGCGTGCGGTAATGGATCGTTATCTTTGGATCGGCTTGCAGCCGCGAAAGAAGGTAGTCAGACATTGAAGCGGCCAAGGAGGGCCCGCGAACCAGTACGTGTACGTGCTTTGCGGTGCGGCAGAGGAACATCGCCGCCTGCCCCGCGGAGTTGCCGCCGCCGATCACCACAACCTCGGTATCGCGGCAATAGCGCGCCTCCACATCTGTGGCCGCATAGTAAATACCCGCGCCTTCGAACTCCTCCAACCGGTCGATCGGCAGGCGGCGATACTGCACGCCGGTGGCGACGATTACCGCCTTCGCGCACAGCTCGGTGCCGCTATCGAGGGTAATGCAGAATGTGCCGTCGTCGCGCTTTTCAATCGAACGGGCCCGGCGCGGCACAGCGAAGCGTGTGCCAAACTTCATCGCCTGCACCTCGCCTCGCCAGCAAAGATCAGCGCCTGAGATGCCTGTGGGAAAGCCCATGTAGTTTTCGATGCGCGATGACGTGCCTGCCTGCCCGCCGATTGCAAGATCATCCAGCACGAGCGCTGAAAGCCCCTCGGCCCCTGCATAAACCCCTGCGGCAACGCCCGCCGGGCCGCCGCCAACCACCACAACATCGTAGAGATGATCGGCTTCTGCCGCGAGATCGAGGCCGAGAAGGCGCGCAATTTTGGCCGGCGTCGGATCAGTGATCACGTTATTTTTGCCAAAGATCACCGCCGGCTCATGCTTGTGGAGCGAACAGACCTCGGCCTCGTGGTCGGCGGCCGGTGTTTCGAGCTCCAGCAAACGCACGGGGATCCGATTTCTGCCCGCAAAGGCCACGATCCGGCGCAATTCGCGCGACTGTTCGGCCCCTATCACGGTAAGGGCGGCTTCGTTGGACTCCAAAAGCCGCCGCCGCCGAGCCGCGAATACGGTGACGATGATATCGCTCATCTCCGGCACCTGGCTCATCAGCTCAAGCATTGCCTTGCGGGGCACCGTCAGAATGCGGCTCGGCTTGACGCAGCGGGCACCCATCATCGTCACCCCGCCCGTCAGAAAGCTGATCTCGCCGAAATACTGCGTGGGCCCGAGGGTGGCGTTGCCATAGCGCTTGCCCGTAACGCCATCGATGGCTTCAACTTCCCCCTCTTCGAGATAGTAAAACGCATCAGCCGGGTCACCGAGTTTCACAAGCCAGTGGCCTTCGGGACAGTCTTCCACCGTACCGACCCGCTTCATCGCGCGAACATGCGCGTCGCTCAGCGGCGTGCGCGTCATCGTCAAAAGGTCTGGCGCAAGCTGTTCCATCGGGGCCTCAATTGCCGTTCTGTTGCGAGAATAGGCCGGTCAACGCGCGTTTGACGAGGCCTGTAACGGATGGGCGGCGATTTTGGCCAAACGGCAAAGGGCGGCAGACCTCCATCGCCGCAACGCCAACTCGGGCTGTGAGCGCACCGTTGATCAGCCCCTCGCCGAAGCGGCGGGATATTTTGGCGAGAACGCCACCCCCAGCGACAGAGCCGATCAGATCGTCACCCACTGCGACGGCCCCGGTGGCCACGAGGTGGGCGAAGACAGCGCGCGTCAAACGCCATGCCCCAAGCGTGCCGGCCCGCCCCCCATAAATTTCGGCGATGCGCCGGATCATCCGCAGGTTGGCGGTGAGTGCGGCCACAACGTCGGCCAGCGCAATCGGCACAAGCGCGGTGACGGTGGCCACTTGCCGCGCGGCGGCCTCAACCTCTTTCGTGGCCGCGGCATCGAGTGGGGCGAGCAGCTCGGCTTCTGTCAGATTGAACAGCGCATCGGCATCGAAAGCCTCGCCCCGGCGGCCTTTCAGCCGATCGCGCCCCCATTTGAAATCGTCGCGGCTGGCATAAAGCGCCGCGATCTTGTCAGTCACCGCGCGTGCCGCAGTCAGATCATGCTCTGCCAATGCCGCGTTGGCGGCTTCGTGGATCGTATCGAGCTTCGAAAGGCGCGAGAGCGCAGCAAGCTCGCGAACAAGGATGGCCGCGCACGTCGCCAGAAAAAGCGCCACAAGCGCCAGTGCCGCATACCCGAGAACGGCGTTTCGAGCGATCAGTTCGGTGACGAAATCCCACGCCCACAGCGAAAGTGCGAAGGTGGCCAGCGCCGCAAGTAAGCGCCAGAACCAGCGCGCAAGCCGTGATGGCTGCCGGGCGGCCAGCACCGCCATGGTCTGCATTGCCTGGCCTCTCGGCGCAGTGTCGATATCGGCTACCGGTGCAGCATCGGCAGGTGACGGGGCCTCTTGATCAAGTTCGATAAGAACGGGTCCCTGCCCAGAATTGTTCATAGCCTGTCTCCAATCAGGAACTGGGCGGCGGTGTCGAGCCTGATATGCGGTGGGCCGTTATCGGGGCGGAGCGTAAGTTTGCGGGGCGAAAACGACATTGCCGAGAACTCGCCATTCAGCCAAGCCGAGGCACCTTGCCGTGCGGGGGCCAGCAGGTGGCTGGGATCTTCCGGCAACTCGCCGGGGTAAAAGGCCGCCGACTTACCCGTATCGCGCAGAACCCCGCGCACCACCTTCAGCGCGCGCCCGTCATGAGTGATATCTTCTTCGGTGGTCGCCCGCAGGCTCGCAATTGCCATCGCGGCCGTTTCGGCCCCGGCATATTCGGCGCGGGATTTCGCATCCGCCACGAGCGCTTCCATTATCGCCGTAAGGCGCGCGTGTTGCGAGTGGTGGATGTGGTCGGCCTTCGTGGCCGCGAAAAGGATGCGCTCCACCCGCTTGCCAAGCAAAAGCTGGGAGAGAAACGCATTTCGCCCCGGCCGGAACGCAGAAAGGATATCGGCCATCGCCTGGCGAAGATCTTCAACCGCGCGCGGGCCCGCATGGATTGCGCCAAGGGCATCGACAAGCACCACTTGCCTGTCGATACGCGCGAAGTGATCGCGAAAGAACGGTTTGACGACTTGCGCCTTGTAGGCCTCGTATCGCCTTTCGCATTCCCGCCACAGGCTGCGGCGACCCGGGCTTGCCGGTTTTGAAAGCGGGGCGAACGTAAGCACTGGCGAGCCCGCAAGATCGCCGGGCAAAAGGAACCGACCCGGGGTGCAATCTGAAAGCCCCGCTGCGCGCGCGGCGGTAAGATACTCTGTGAACGCCGCGGCGAGGTCTTTCGCAGCAGGCTCTTCGAAGCGCGCGTCTGGATTGGCGCGATCAAGGGCGGCTCGAAATGATGCAGCGCTTTCGCGGGCCTCAAGACGCCCTAGCACGTCGGCTGACCATGACGCGTAATCTTTCTCCAACAGCCCCAGATCGAGCAGCCACTCGCCGGGGTAGTCCACAATATCGAGATGTACTGTACGTGGCCCCGAGACGCCCCCGAGAAGGCCCTGTGGCTGCACGCGCAGCGACAGGCGAAGTTCGCTGACAGACCGCGTGCTGTCGGGCCAATGCGGCGTGGGGCCGGTCAGGGCATCGAGATGCGCCTCAAAATCGAAGCGCGGCACGGTATCGTCGGGCTGTGGCTGCAGATAAGCGCCGCGAATGCGTCCGTTTGCGGCGGGTGCAAGTTGCGGCATCCGTCCCCGGCGCATGAGATTGGCCACGAGAGAGGTAATGAATACAGTCTTGCCCGCGCGGCTGAGGCCGGTCACACCGAGGCGGATCGTCGGCTCTAGAAACGCCTCTGACACGGTGGCGAGGGTGGATTCAACGCCGCGCGTCAAACCCTCTGCAATATCGCCGATAATCACGTGTTCTGCCCCCGCGCCTCTTGCGCAGGAACATAAGTGGCGCCCGGCGCCCATGCCAGAGGGGAAGCGTGGGGAAGATTTTCCCCGGCTTGCCTCGCGTAGCCGGCAAAGCTAAGGGGCCCCCCATGCCGCGCTATGCCTTGAAAATCGAATACAATGGCGGCCCGTTTTCGGGGTGGCAGCGGCAGGCAGACCAGCCAAGCGTCCAGGCTGCGGTCGAAACGGCCTTGTCGGCCCTAGAGCAGGGACTGCCCTCGATCGCCGCCGCCGGCCGTACCGATGCCGGGGTGCACGCCTTTGGGCAGGTTGCCCATTGCGACATGGGCAAGAGCTGGGATCCATTCCGCCTGACCGAGGCGTTGAACTACCACCTCAAGCCGCACCCTGTTGCGGTACTCGCGGCCGCTGAGGTGGACGGTGACTGGCACGCCCGGTTTTCTGCGATCGAACGGCAGTATGTTTTCCGCCTCGTGGCGCGGCGGGCGCCGCTGACGCATGAACGCGGCCTCGCTTGGCGGGTGCCGCAGGCGCTTGGGGCCGCGACGATGCGTGAAGGGGCCGCTTATCTCATCGGGCACCATGACTTTACGACCTTTCGGTCAACCATGTGCCAAGCGGACAGCCCGCTCAAAACACTCGATGAAATCACTATCGCAGAGGCACCCTACCCTGGCGGCTGGGAATATCGCTTCACAGTTCGGGCGCGCAGCTTCCTGCACAATCAGGTGCGCAGCATTGTTGGCACGCTGGAGCGTGTTGGCGCCGGAAGCTGGGCGCCCGAGCGCGTGGGTGAGGCGCTGTCAGCTACTGATCGGGCGGCCTGCGGGCCGGTCGCACCGCCGGATGGGCTGTATCTGAGTTCTGTGCGCTACCCCGACGATCCGTTCCGTGGGTAGTGCGTTTCCAGTGCGGAAACGCCGGCCTTGCCCTTTCACGATTTGACGGCGCGCGCGGCCAATGGCTCAAAATCGCCCCATTCGACCTTCGCAAACACTGCTACGCGCCGTGTTCCTGCCCCTAACCGAAGGTTAATGGGACTTGCCAGTAGGAGGGCGTAGCGATGGATTTGTTGGCTTTTGTGACGTTCGACAGCGTGGTGATGAGTGCCATCACATGCCTTGCGCTTCGCGAGGCGATGCTTGCATGCCTTCCCGACCACATTGCCGGGCCAGGCGGGTGGCTTATCGACACGTCAAGCGAGTGACTGCGGGGCTTTAGTTCTCCGGAACCCCAAAAGTCAGATTGGCCCAGAGGCTTTCCCAAACCGCGCCTTTCTCGGCTGCGAGCGCCTCTGAAGGCTCGCGCAAAACAACCGCATCCAGCATATAGTCATGGCCGGGCGCCACCGGGATCGTTGCAACCCCCTCCTCATCGGTGCGGGCGGTTAAGACGGAGATGGAGCCGTCAGGCGCCCGTTCGAAAACCTCTATCTGCGCCGCGCGCCGGGGCTCACCCTGGTAGAGCAGCTGCACCGGAACGCCATCGGCAATGGCATCGGTATACGGGTTTGCGAGCGCCACAAGCTCTGTCTCCAACCCATATGCGCGGTCCGCCCCAGCGCCGTGCCCCACAGCGACAAGCGCCTTTGCGTAGCGCGAATAAGCCTCCACAAACCCTGCCTCAGGCAGGCCGCGCGTGGCGTGGGCCGCGACAGCCCAAGCGGCATCCTTATGCGACACGAAGCTCTCGAACTTTGCAAACTCGCGATAGGTCAACCGGCTGTCGGTGGTGACGTGCAAAAGAACCGTCAAGCCCTCTGCGGCAGCCTGGTTCAGCGCGGGCCGATCTCCGAGCCGGCTTTCCACAGCGGTTCGGACATCGCCTTGCGCCATTTCGAACAGGCGAAACGTAGCGGGCAGGTAGGAGTGCCGGATGCCTTCGAATTCTTCCCCAACCTTGAGATCCGCGACAATCGTATCACCCGGTGCCACCGTGAAGGCTTGCGGCTCGATCCAAAACTCGTGGCCTTGGGCCGCGCCCGTGATAGACGCAACGAAAACGGTCGATGCAAGAGTACGAAGGGGGGGCAGCATGCGGAAATCCTTGTTACCTGGGGCGCTTAGGGTGTGGTCCAGGCTGGTGATGTCAACCCTGATCGCACTGCTGTTCCTGGCGGCCCGCGCCGGTGCGCACGAAGTCCAGCCTGCAATTGCCGATCTCACAATTGAGGGTGCGACGCTCCGCCTCGACATCCGGATGGCGCTAGAGGCGCCGCTGGCCGGTATCGATTTGCAAGGGGTCACGGATACCGACAACGCCAGCGGGGCGGAACGCTACGATGAGTTGCGCGCCATGACGCCCGATGCGCTTTTGTCTGAGCTTGAGGACGCGTGGCCGGGACTGCGCGACGCCATAACTGTCAAGGCGGGTGAAACCGCCGTCCAGCCAGAACTTGTGGGCGCCGAGATTGGCGCAATCGGCAATGTTGAGCTTGCCCGCGAAAGCCTCTTGCGGCTGACCGCCGCCCTGCCTGACGGCGAAAGCCCCGTCACGCTTGGCTGGGCGCCGGAATTGGGCGCGATCGTCATCCGCCAGCAAGGGGTTGATGAGGGGTATACCGGGCTGCTCACGGACGGCTCCCTTACCCCACCCATCGACCGCGCCGGGAGCGCGGCGAACGGCAGCGCCATCTTTTCAGAGTATCTGATGGCCGGAGTTGCGCACATCATTCCGCTTGGATTGGACCACATTCTGTTCGTGCTGGGCCTTTTCTTCTTCGCCCTCGGCTGGGGCGCGCTGCTGTGGCAGGTCACGGCCTTTACCGTGGCCCATACGATCACCCTTGGGATGGCAACACTTGGGGTGTTCTCGGTTCCCAGCAGTTGGATGTGGCTCGTCGAAGCCACCATTGCACTCTCGATTGCGTATGTTGCAATCGAGAACCTTCTGCGACCAACGATGGGCTGGGCACGACCCATCGTGGTTTTTGGGTTCGGGTTGCTTCATGGCTTCGGTTTTGCCAGCGTTCTGGGGGATTTTGGGCTGCCGCAAG
>JBCCRC010000060.1:0-18866 GCA_039208375.1 Pseudomonadota bacterium
CTCAAATCGGTTTGTGAATATCAGACTGGCAGCTTCGCTGCCGACACCATGATCTCCGCCGTGAGATGGGTACTCGCCGATGCTTGGGAGGCCTTTACTGCGCGCTAAACGTTTTCCCGTAGGGCCGTGGATCGAGAGCATCGCAGGAGCCATACGGTTTCATGGGATATGTGGCCGCGTTAGTCGGGCGCGTGCGCATACTGGCTCGCAGGTCTCGAAGAAACCGGCCGCGCGCAGTGGCGAGGAACATCTTGGCTCAATGAGACGGTGCGGAGAGAAGATGCGTCGCGCTGTTGGGTATCGAAAAAAGCACTGAACTTTGGATGTTTGATGGGTGCCAGCCGTGAATCGAGTGCAGCACGGCGATGTATGAAAAATCATCCAACGCCGTATGAAAAATAATACCATCAGGTCAAAAATTTACTGAATTGTTGCGAAGGGCCCCTTTCGCCATATTGCCCCTATCGAACGGTTTGAGTGCCCGTTCGGCAGTGTGACGTGTGTTGGTAACGAGTATCGCTGTTTCTTATGGCGTCTTGTGTAAGGCGTGTGCCGAGGGAAGGTCGCGGTGATTTGAAGAGGCCCATGGGTGTGGATGCGTGGGTCTCTTCAAGTGCGATGTAACGATTGGGGTGGGTTGGTTTGGCCCCATTGGCATCTGGGTTTTGGATTGCCACGGTAAGACTAGAGAGCAGCGTCGGGGCCCGGCGCTGCTTTCTCTTGTTTTTGTTATCTGGGTTTATGCTGCGGCGCTCGATGCCAGTTCAATGGCGTGCGACAGGGCCTGGTCTGCACAAGGCAACGGGTTCTGGGGGGTACATACCTGCCGGCGCCCCGGCCCAACTTGGAAGATCCCTGACACATACAAGCCCGGGCAGACCCTTGAAACACAGGGCACCCACGTTCCGCCTGGCCCTTCGATCGCCTCCCCATAGCGCACGTTCACTGCGCCTGGAGGGGGCGCAGACACCAATACGGCAGGGTCGAGTAGACCGGCAAGTTCCATCGGAAATCCTTTCAATCGCTACTCTCTGCCGATGAAGCTGTCCAAAAGATGGCCAAAATCTGATTTTGGCCTTTATGTAAGCCAATTCTCGTGAATTCAATCATAAGTTGTGTAGACCAGATGTGAGCATCCTTGGAAATGACTGATTTCCGCCTTCGTTTGTCCGCCTTGGTCTGAGATCGCTAACGTGAGTACAGAGTGACTTGGTTCCGACACACCCTCAAAGCACTCGGGTTCGGCCTTGTATCAATCGAAAAACAATGGCGGCGCCACAGTCTCCATGCTCCGCGCTTTCGTGAGCATGAGCCGCAATTTGAATTTGTCTAAGACGTGCGAGGAGCTTGGGGCCACGCGCCAAACGGTGCGTCGCCACATCACCGATCTCGAGCGCATCAAGGGCGAGACGCTTTTTTCGGTGGAAGATCGGCGATATCGCCTCACGCCCGAGGGCGAGGCGTCGCTCGACGGTGCCAAGGCCATATTGCTGGAGCTTGACACGTGGGCCGGGCAAAGCGCTCTCAAAAAGCAGTTCTCGCGGGGTCTGGAATTCAGCAGATACGTTGATGCGGATGGGCGCGAATTCCTCTCACAACAGCAGCCCGTCTACAAGATCGCGCTGAACGGCCTTCCGCTGGTGAAGCGGGCCCTCGTGGCCTGGGGCAATGCGGAGGCGCGCATTGAGCATACCGCGATGGAAGCGATACGGCCCTATACTGTGATCTACCGGAAGGGGCCTGCCGGCTGGGTTTTTGTGGATATCGGCACCGAGTCTGCCTACGCGAAATGGTTTGGTTGGGCGTGGTCAAAAAGCGCGATCGGCAAGCTGATGAACGAAGACAATGTGGGAGACGAGTTTAACGAGTTCATCTCGGGCGCCTATTCCCGAATTTACGAGGAAGGCGGCGTGCGGCTTGACCATCTGTTTGCTTTCCTGCCGAAAGACGGGGGTGATGCTCTTCCCGTTACGTTCCAGCGCTTGCTATTGGGCTGCGTGTTTCCCGACGGAACACCAGGGCTGAGCGTTCTTGCCCTAATCACGCCGCAGGTTGAAATCGATGCGCTGGCACCGGAAGATCGCCCCGCGCTTCCCGCCGACCTCGTGATGGATTTTGCTCCGGACGAAAGTGTACCTGCTTAACTGGTACAACCGTCACACCTTCAACTATCGTGTTCCGAAGCAACTAAAAAACCTTCACATGCGTGATGCCGCGGTGATACCGTTCCCGTCACGGTGGAAAAACACGGGTTGGGACGGGGCATGCTACCAAGGCGCACTTTTCGGATGGTGAGAACACTGTCGAACATTCTTCAGGAGCTTGAAGCTTCTGGCATGCGCGTTGAGATCGGCGACGATTTTGTTGAGTATCGCGCACGTCGCAACGCCCAGGCGGATCGCGCCGCGCTCTACCCAATGTTTGATGTGGCCAGCTCTTACGTCGATGAAACCAACGGCTTTTGGATCTGCGGCTTCAACGATGATGGTGAGCTGACTCATACCCAGGCGGCGCGCTTGTTGGATCTTTCAGGCAAGTCGCTTGGCCAGCATTTTCAGGCGCATCGACACAAGTACATCACCCCCAACACAACGCCTGACCCAGACGCCACGCATTATTCGGGGCCCGAAGCGCTCAAAACGATTTCTGGAACCGTCTGTTATCATGGGGATTTCTGGCTCCCAGCACGTGGCCTCGGCGGCCTGCGCAGCCAGGGGGCGACGGCACTTTTGTCGCGCCTACTATTTGAGATCGTGCAAAGCTCCTGGGCGCCGGACTTCGTTTTCGCGCTGGTGCCAAAACAGCTTGCGGCCAAGGGGGCGCACTTGCGCTACGGCTACAGTCATTGCGAACCTGGGCAGTGGATCGGGCCCGATCAGCAGGTGACCGAAGAAGACTATCTGATCTGGATGAACAAGGTGGATATGGCAAACGCCGTTTCGCGTGAGCCCCAATCGCTTCGGGCGGGTGGCCCTGTTGCCGATGTCGGTGCCACGCTCACGCCTATCGAAGGCCGGGGCTGACGGATCGCCCCACGCAAAGACTACCCCGGTGGCTTAAGACTCAGTCACCAACACCTTGGAAAACAAAACTGGTCGGCAGCGTTTTTTGTCCTCACGAACAGCAATAGTTGGATCGATCGCCGTCAGCGTCGCGTTCGTGATGGAACTCACACTGGTTCCATTGCTTCTGGCACTGATTGAAGACGAGTTTGCCCTGTCGATTTCTCAACTCGCTTGGGTTTTCAACTCATACGGGTTTTCGGTTGCAGTCGGCGTTCTTCTGGGTGGCTGGCTTGGCGATGCGTTCGACACCAAGCGCGTGTTCACGTTTGGGGTGCTCTTTTTCGCCCTTGGCTCGGCCATTGTCGCCTCTGCGGGAAGCTTTGAGACCATCCTCGCGGGCCGGGTTCTGCAGGGCTTCGGGGGCGGGATGTTTTCACCGCTTGTGCCGTTGCTTCTGACCAAGGCGGCACCCGCGCGACCCGGTAAGGTTTTGATCGTTTGGGGCAGCATCGTGGGCTACGTTGCCGCCTTCGCCCCGCTCACCTACAGCACCTTTCTGGCTGAAACGGGCTGGCGGACGGCGTTCATTATCTTTTCGGCGCTGTCGATCGGGGCGCTCGCAATCGTTCAAAGATCGCATGTGCCAGCGGACGCTGAGCCGCAGCCGCTTTCGGCATCACGCTACTCGCGGTTGCTGGAGGCGCGGGAACTATGGGCGATGTTCGCCTATGTCTTCTGCACCTATGGGGCGATCACGTTCTTTTTGTTCCGACTGCCGCTTTGGCTGGCCGACAAAAACTATGAAACGGTAACGATCGGGCTGTTCCTTTCGCTGATGTGGCTCAGCTTCTCGATAGTTAGCACGTTACTGCGAAATCGCGTGGACGAACCGAGCGTTGGCCGCATCTTGCTGGCGGCGCCCGTGTTTATCGCGTCTGGATTTCCGCTCGCCTATTTCCACAGCGAGGCGATCCTCGTTTTCGTGGCGCCGATCCTTGTGGGCAGTGGTTTGGCCTGTAGCAATGCGCCATCAACGCAGGTGATTTTACGGTTCGCCCCCCGCGGAACAACTGCAATTTCGGCGAGCCTCGACATCACATTTGCGCGGTTGGGCGGCGTCGCATCAGTGACGCTTCTCGCGCAATCGCATTTTCTGAACTCTTACATGACCGTGGTTGTGATGTGCATTGTGGCAACGCTCTGCGCTGCGAGCATCGCCAAGGCGCTCACGCAAGTGATCCGGCAATAGGCGGATCCGAAGGGGCGAACGCAAACCGATTCACCGCGTAGCGGTCAGGCGTGCCTTTGCCCGGCGCACCCAGAATATCCTTCACAAGGCAATCGGCGATAACTGGAGCCAGTGTCATCCCACTATGCGTGCACGCCGCAAAAAGGCCCGCGTATCTGGTTTGCCCGAGCGCCGGAAAGCCATCTTCCGGAAGTGGCCGGGTGCGTGCGAAGCTGTGCTCGACATTGGTGCCCGCCATTTCCGGATAAAGCGAGGCAAGCGCTTCGACCATCTCTTCTACGCCCATGCCATCAGCGTTTTCCGGCGTTTTAGCGGCGGGGCTGGTGAAGAGAACACGGCCCGCATCGTCTTGCCAGAAATCGAGCCGATCTGATGACACGGCATGGCGCACGACGGGCGCGCAAGGCGCCGTCCAGCCCGTGAGGCCTGCACCCGGGCGTTGCGGCAAGGGAATGTCGACGCTTTCAAGCAGCCGCGCCGTGCCGCGGCCTGCTGCTATGATCACCGCGTCTGACTGATACGTTCGCCCATCGCTCAAACTGGCACCGGCCACGCCGCCACCAGCGATCACGAGTTCGGCCACATTCGCCTCTATGAAGGTGGCGCCTGCTGCCGCGGCCCGTGCGCGAGCCCAGCCCACAATTTGCCCCGGATGGGCGACGCCCTCTTCGGGTGCGAGAAGGGCGTGATCCGGCAGGTCGCGCGCCCCTGGAAAAAGCCGCTGCAAGTCCGCACGTTCAAGCCCCTGCACCGGCCAACCCAGCCGTTCCATCAGCGCGATTTGGCCGTCAGACGCGCTAGCGTCGCCTGTCCAGACAAGGCTGCCCGGGAAGCGCACGGGGCAATCTGGGGCCCCGCCGGCGATCTCATGCCAAAGACGTAAGGAACTGATCCGGAACGTGGCATAGGCTTCGTCGGCGCAAGAGGCTACGTTCAGCCAGCATAGTGATCCTTCGGATGCCTGTTCATATGCAGCGCCGCCGTCGAGCACTGTGACAGAGGCGCCGCGTTCGGCAAGGCGCCAGGCAATCATGCTGCCCAGAATCCCGCCGCCGATGATGGTGATCCGTTCTGTCATTACGCCCCCTCTATTGCCACATCTTCTGGCGTCGCAGCCGATACCCGCACGAGGCATGTTTGTGCGGCTGTAGCCTGTGACAGGCTGGAGGTTGCGAGATCCGCGGTCAACGCATTCGGGTTGCCGCCGGGGTCAACGCCATCCGCGCCGCGAAACCATGGCCCGGTTTCCATGGCTGCTACTCCGCGGCGGCACCGCGTTATGCAGCGTAGGCGGGCAAGGCAGGCGCCGCGATCGGACGAGACACGGACCTGCGCGCCGTTCGTCAGCCCTAGTGCTGCCGCGTCGTCTTCGTGCAGTACAATCTCGGGATCCCCGGCAAGATCGGTTTGTGCGAGTTGGCTGTGCAGGAAATGGCGTGGTTGCCGGCTGAGTAGGGCGAATGTGCCCGCGGGCGCATCTCCGATCCAACCATCCGGTTTGATCCATGCCGGATGGGGGGGCATATCTTCCAAGCCATAGCTTGCGATCCGGGAAGAGGCGAGTTCGATGCGGCCCGACGGTGTGGGCAGTGCCTCCGATTTGGGATCCTTCCGAAAGGCGCCAAGCAGGATCTCGGGGTCCTTCGGCTCGGGAACATGCCAGACGTTTCGTGCCTTCAAAGCTTCGAAGTCGGGCGCGTCGATCCCAAGGTGAGTGGCCTTGTCAATCGATCCGCTCCAAAGCCTGCGAAGCCAGCCCTCTTCATCCAGCCCTTCTGTGAATGCCGGTGCAATGCCAAGCCGCCCGGCTAGTGCGCTAAAGATCTCATAGTCCGCGCGCGCGTTTCCCAACGGTGCGATCAGGCGAGGCATGTAGAACACGTGCCTGTCACGCGACGTGCCGCCGATGTCTGCCCGTTCAAACGCGGTGGTTGCCGGCAAGACGATATCCGCGCGCAAGGCCGTCGCGGTCCAAACTTGTTCATGAACAATGATCGTCTCGGGCTTTTGCCATAGCCGCGCGAGGCGAAAGAGATCCTGCGCATGGTGAAACGGGTTGCCCCCGGCCCAGTGGATCAACCGCACGTCGGGCAGAGTGACACGCTGACCTCGGAACGGGATCTCGCGCCCCGGCGATGCCAGCATATCAGCAAAGCGCGCCACTGGGATCACCGAGCCGTGTTTGTTGCCAAGCCGGGGCAGGGTTGGCACGAGCCCCTTGGTGGCGCCATGCCCAACGGCGTTAAGCGAGCCGTAGCCAAACCCGAAACCGCCACCCGGAAGGCCGATTTGGCCAAGAACGGCAGCTAGGGCGATAAGCGCCCAATAGGCCATCTCGCCATACTGGGCGCGTTGCAGGGCCCAGGCCGCGCTCAGCATCACGCGGCCCGTTTCGATCCTGTCTGCAAGCCGCCTAAGGTCGCCCAGCGGCACGCCCGCGATGTCGGCCGCCCAGGTGAGGGATTTCACCACGCCATCGGCGCGCCCATCCAGCGACGCCAAGAAACTCTCTGCCCCTGCAGTATAGCGTTCCAAGAACCGCCGATCGGCGCGCCCGCGAAGCACCATTTCATGGGCGAGCGCCAGCATTATTGCCGCGTCACTGCCGGGGCGCGGGGCGATCCAGTCGGCCTTAATTCCATCGGGAATGTCATCGGCAAACGGGCTTATCACCACGAAGTGTGTTCCGCGGTCGGCAGCTGCGCGCACATGGTCGGGCATATGGTGATGGCCCGCGCCGCCGGAAGTGACCTTCCAGTTTTTTGGGTTAAGCCCGCCGAAGGCGACGAACGTATCGGTTTTTTCTATTATGCTGGCCCATGCCGTGGCCGCACCGCGCACGGCATCGGACG
Source organism: Pseudomonadota bacterium (assembly GCA_039208375.1). GTDB lineage: Bacteria > Pseudomonadota > Alphaproteobacteria > Rhodobacterales > Rhodobacteraceae > JANQPC01. Next base: position 7,107 of record JBCCRC010000060.1, read on the forward strand.
AACCGAGCACCTCTTCGACGATCACCTCTGCCGCGCCCCAGGAATAGTTGCCAGTTTGATCGGCAAATCCCCCGAGCGCACCATAGAAGCGCCGGATCTGGCTGCGGGCATGGTGAAAGCGGCCGGCGCTCGACCATCCGTAGGAGCCAGCGAAGAGCGCCGAATGGCCGTGTTGATCCAGTACACGCGCGATATCGTCGGCGACGAGATCAAGTGCGGTGTTCCAATCCACCGGCACCATGTCTTCTGCGCCGCGCCCCTCACCTCCGGCGCGGTGGCCGTTGTTCAGCCAACTGCGCCGGATGTGCGGCTGTAGTATGCGGGTTTCCGAGTAAACCAGTTCAGGCAGCGCCCCGATCATCTCGGGCGGCGCGCCGCTTCCGGGCCAGGGCGTGGCGGCCACGAAGCGCCCGTCAATAACCTCGGCTTCAAATGCGCCCCAGTGGCAAAGGCTGACGGCTTTCTGCGCCATAGCGGGCCGCTAGGCTTCGCCGCGCGCGCGCCGGCGTTCGGTGATCGTGTCTCCCCCCACCATCCATTCGTCCGGTGGGATATCCTCGAACAGCACATAGACGTGTTCGGCCCCGATCTCGCAGTGGCGCACCACGCTTTCGGTCACCTCGCGGGCGAGGTCGTGTTTCTGCGCCTTTGTGCGGCCTTCGGCGAGCGTGATGCGCACGATGGGCATGGCCCAGATCCTTTCAGACAAGCGACAGGCCGCCATCCACCCGCAGGCATTGCCCGGTGATATGCGCGGCCTCATCGCTGAGGAAAAACGCGATGGCCACGGCCACGTCCTGCGGCTTGGCGAGGCGGCCATCGGGGGTGAGTGCGGCGGCGGCATCCCATGCGGACTGGGAGAGTGCCGAATGGCCGTGGCTTTCCTTTTCGGTAAAGCCCGGCGCCACGGAATTGACGGTGATGCCTTTCGGCGCGAATTCTACCGCCAGCGTGCGGGCCAGCGCGTCTGCTGCGCCTTTTGCGGCAGCGGTGGCGGGAAAGGCCCGGCCGCCGGGCACCTGATCGACGACGAAGGAGCTGACGTTGACGATCCGCCCCGCGGGCGAAACGGTTAGCGCAGGTTCGGCGGCACGCACGAGATCAAGAAAGGTGCGATAGATAACCTGTATCGAACGCTCATACATAATGTCCGGTGTTTCGCTCAGGGTGCCGGAAACCGCAAAGCCGGCGTTCGATACAAGCCGGTCGAGCCGCCCGAACCGGGCCAACGCTGCCTCTACGAGCCCCGCTGCGGCCCCCGGTTCGGCCAGATCTGTTATGTTGGTTTCCACCTCAGCGCCCGTGTGCCGCGCCTCCTCGGCCACTGCTTCCAGCGCCGCCACCTTACCGCCATCCAGCCCGCCGCGCGCAGTGAGGAAGAGCGCCTCACCGGGGGCCGCGAGCCGCCGTGCCGTGGCTGCGCCAATCCCGCTTGACGCGCCGGTTATGAGGGTGACGCGTGGCCCCGTCATGCGGCCAAGTCGGCCTTCAGTTTGTAGCCATAGATTTGATCAAGCCCGAGGCGCGCCACGATTTCCAGCCCACGCTCGAGCCCAGCCGGATCGAGCGGCTTCAGCGGTTTGCGCATCGGCCCAGAGGGCAGGCCGACAGCGCGCATCAGCGTTTTGATGGCCACCGGATTGATTGCGGAATAGGCGAAATGCAGCATGTCGAGATTATGCAGATAGGCTTCTTTGAATCTCACCGCATCCTCGGGGCTGTCCCACGGTTTCGAGATCGCTGCGAACTCACGCGGAATGATGTTGCCGGTCATGTTCGCGGTGCCGTGGCCGCCGAGCGACATGGTGGGGACAACCAGCCCAAGGTTTGGCGAACAGCAGCACATGATCGAAAGATCGGGTTTGGCGGCGCACATCTGCGCCACTTGGCCCACACGGGTGGTGCTTTCCTTCAGCACCACCATGTTGGGGTGTTGCGCGAGCCTGAGCATGTCATCCCAGTGTAAATCCGTTTTCACCCGCGGTGGATTGTTGTAGAAGCCGATCGCCAGATCGGTTGCATCACAAACCTCTTCCACGAAATCTGTGATATCCGCATTGGATGCGCAGATGTAAGACGGTGCTGCGATGATAGCGCCATCTGCCCCCTCGCCTTCGGCATATCGCACCATCTCGATAGCGGTCGCGGTGTTGTTGCCTGAGCAGCCGTAGAACATTTGCACACCATCAGGACGCATCTTCACTGTCTCGGAGATGATCTGCTTCTTTTCGTCCGGGCTCAGCATCGAAACCTCGCCGGTAGACCCCATGATCAGAACAGCGCTGGTGCCATGCTCTTTGTGGAAGGCCAAAAGATCGCGAAAGCCCTCGAAATCGATACCGCCATCGTCGTTCATTGGGGTGACGAGGGCAACGAAGCTTCCGGTTGGTTTGGTATGGGCCATGGGTATCGTTCCTTCTCTGAAGTTCAGTTGAAGACGTTCGGAAAGGCAAGGCGCGGCAGGGCAAGCACGAGGTTGGGAAAGAACACCGAGAGCACCGCGATACTGATTGTGAGCCCGACGATCGGCAAAACAGCGAGCATGGCACGCCCCAGAGCAACCTGTGCAATCTGCGATGCGATCAAAAGGCAGATGCCGTAGGGCGGTGTGATCAAGCCCACCGATAGCGTGATCGTGGCCAAAACGCCCATATGCACGGGGTTCATGCCCGCCAGATCGCCTAACGCCTGGATGATGGGCAGGAAGATCAGCACGGCCGAGATGGGGTTCAGTACTGTACCGACGAGCAGGAGAAAACCGATGAGCATCAGGATGATCACGGTCGGGTCGCTGCTGACCGATGTGATGAAGGCCACCACGATCTTTGCCGCCCCCAGATAGGCGATCAGCCAGCCGAAGATGCCCGCACCCGCTACAGTAAAAAGCGGTACGGAGAAGTCGAGCACGGCGGCGATGAGAAGTTTCGGGATCTCGGACACGGGCACGTCGCGGAACAGAATGAAGGTTAGGATGAGCGCCCAGAGCACCGCGCTGATCGCGGCTTCGGTGGGCGTGAATACCCCGGCGATCACGCCGCCCAGCACAAAGACCGGTATCAGCATAGCGGCCGCCCCGCGCCAAAGGGCCGTCCGCAAGGCGGCAAATCCGGGAAAGGGCAGGGCGGGATAGCCCTCGCGCAACGCAACGAGGTAGGTGTAGATCATCATCGACACGCCAATTGTGAGCCCGGGCACCACCCCGCCTAGAAACAGCGCGCCGATCGAGACGTTTCCGAACGCGCCGTAGACAATTAGAATGATCGATGGCGGGATGATCACCCCGAGCGTAGAGGAGGCCGCTGTCAGTGCCGCTGAGAAGGCCGGCGAATAGCCGGCGCGCTTCATCGCCGGGATCAGGATCGAGCCGATTGAGGCTGTATCAGCCGCGGCAGAGCCCGAGAGCGAGGCAAACACCATCGAGACGAAGACGTTCACATGCCCCAACCCGCCGCGGATGTGGCCCACCGAGGCATTTGAGAGATCGAGCAGCCGCTGGGTGATCGAGCCGCTGTTCAGGATGCGCCCGAGGAACATGAAGAATGGCACCGCCAGCAGGGTGAAACTGTCGATGTTCGAATACATCTGGTTTATGACAGAGGTGAGCGGCAAGCCCTCCATCACCATCACGATGACGGACGCTAGAATCAGCGCAAAGCCGATGTTAACGCGCAGAGCGACCAGCAAGAAAAACCCGCCGATGAGCAACACGAGGGGGTTCACCCGGCCCGCCCCTTGCGCATGAGCCCAAGGGCCTGTTCCAAAAGCGCCAATCCGATTAGCGCGCCGCAGATCGGAATCGGCGCGAAGTTCCACGCAAGTGAGATTCCAAGGGTTTGGCTTTGGCGGCGCGCGGTGATTTCGGTCATGTCGATCCCGTGCCAAAGCAGAACGTAAACAACGATCACTCCGGCCAGGAAGCCGCATGCGACGGGTATCCAAGCGAGTGGCCCTTCGGCGGGCCAGAGATCGACGATGTAATGGGTGCCTCGGCGGAAGGCGACGCCGGCCCCTAGAAAGATGCACCATGCGAAGAGGAGTTGGGCGACATCGAGTGTCCAGATCATCGGAAGCGAGAAGACATTGCGCGCCAGAACTTGAAGCGCGACTACGCAGATAAGTGCGGCAAAGGCCGCAGCCATCACCCAACTGGTGAGGGTTTCAAGGGCGTCGGTGATCCGGGCCATCGCGGCCATCTTTCGTGTGCGTGCAGTAAGGCCGGGCCGTCAGGCCCAGCCGCGCCGGAGTGCCCCGCAGTTACGGGAAGAGCGCACCCATGGCCGAAGTCAGATCAAGCTCAGTGGCCAACTCGCCGCGTAGCTCCACAAGTGCCGCCTGAAATTCCGTTACATCCGGCGTTGTCACCGTCACGCCGTTTTCGGATTGTAGCTGGTTCACCAGTTCTTCTTCGTAGAACTTGGCGCGCTCGATACCGAGGGCCGAGGCTTCAGCGGCAACGTCGAGGAAGATTTGTTGCTGCTCTTCGCTAAGCTGGCCCCAGGCCCGATCACTCATCGAGATGTGGTTTACTTGGATCGTATGGCCGGTCAGAGCGAGAAACGGGGCCACCTCGTAGAGTTTTGCGCCTGCATAACCGGGGATTGAGCTTTCAAGCCCCTCGGCCACGCCTGTTTGGATTGCTGCATAAAGCTCGCCCCACGCAACGCTTACCGGCAGGGTGCCAAGCGTTTCCCAGGTGCGCGAAATCATCGGCGAGGGCGGCGTACGCATTTTCATGCCTTCGATATCGGCCAACGCTTCAACCGGGCCGAGGGCATTGGACATGTTGCGGCTGCCCGAGCCGCCGAGCGCGAGCATCTGCATGTTCAGCCCATTGGCCGCATACGCTTCCCGAAAGTAGGTTTCCGCGGCCGAGCCGGGGCCGACGCGCGCCATCAGATCATCGTACCCCGAAAAGAGGTACGGGATCGAAAAGATCTGATAGTCGGGCACCGCTTCGGCGGCATTGTTGGTGGAGCTGATCATCAGGTCGATGGTGCCAAGCCCCATTTCGCCGATCACTGCCGGGTCTGTTCCTAGCTGACCGGCATTGAAAAGCTCAATCGCAATGGCGCCATCGGTGCGGGCGCTCACCTCTTCGGCCATAAAAGCGGCCATATCGTTGTAGGGGTGCGGATCCTGCACCAGCGTATGCAGCCGCATCGTTATGTCTTGCGCAAAGGCGCCGGTGGCCAGGGCCGAGAGGGCCAGGGCGGACGCGAAAGTTCCAAAAGCATTCATTGCGAGAGTTTCCCTGTGACGGTTTTATTGAATTGGTCACAAGTGTCCGCACCGGCACATATCATGTCAAATACGCAAAGAGCCTATTATCATGCTGAAATGTTATGATTTGTCGATAAGGCAGGCGCTGATCGCACCCGCTGCAATGTCGGCTGCGCCCGCGGCAAGCAACGAGGGGCGCACGCCCGTGGGCCGGATCAGCTTAAACTCGTAGGCCAGCCGCGGCTTGAGCGGGCGCACGACCACATCCTGCCGTGCCAGCGCATTTGCCGTAAGGCGATCGATGATCCCCACGCCTAGGCCGTGCGCTGCAAGAAAGTAGGCCGCGTAAGAAGGCTGCGCTTGGATGGCGACTTGGGGTACAATGCCGGCAGCGCTAAAGCTGCGCTCCAGCCGTTGGGCCGTGCTGGTGCCGAACGATAACAGAACAAGCGGCGTATCGGCCAGATCACACAGCGCCACTTCTGCTTGTGCAGCCAACGGGTGGTTTGGCTCAACAACGCACACGCAATCCACTTCCCAAGATGCAACCTCTTCAAGATCGGCCCGCGGTTTGTCGAGATGTGCAAAGCCAAGATCCAGTTCGCCAGAGCCAACGAGATCGTTGAGTTGCGGCGCACCGTGCACATCGAGCGTGATTTGGATCTCGGGGTAGGTCTGAACGATCCTCTCCACCATCCGCGGCGCGACAGACATCGCGAGCGCGGGCATTACCCCGATCCGCAAGTGGCCCCGGCGGGTTTCGCGGATCGCCTCGGCTGCGGCGGCAACGCGGTCGAGGCCCATAAAGTGAACATCCACCTCGCGCATCAGAAGATTCGCTTCCGGGGTGGGAACGACCCCGCGGCCTTCACGCTCAAAAAGCGTAAAGCCCACATCCCGTGCCAGACTGTCGATCAGCCGGCTGACGGCGGGCTGCGTGACCCCCAGAACCTCTGCCGCGCGGGAAATGCCGCCATGGCGCATCACGGCCCGGAATGCCTCGATCTGCCGCCCCTTAAGCATCGCAATGATCCCTCCCGCCCCGCTGAGTGCTAGCCTAAAGGAACACTAGGGGCGTCAGTCCGACAACCGTTGCGGGGATGTTGGGGAGAAGATCGCCGTGGCGGGGTCGGCAGTGTAGTCTTTCGCCCAGTCTGCCGCATGCTCCGACAGTTCGTCGACCGCACCGATGATGGTTTCGACCTCTGCATCGCTTGCCAGATACCCGAGGTTCAGCCGCACGAAGCCCGGCTTCTCGATTTCATTGCCTGCCAGTATGGACGCGCGCATCTTTTCCGACATGTCCGCATCAATGCCCAGCAAGCCGTGCACGTAGGGCCCCGCGCAAGCGCAGCCGCCGCGCGCCTGAATGCCGAACCGATCTGACAGAAGACGGGTCAGCAGTTGCTGGTGTACGAACCCGCCGCGCCCGTCACGCACTCTGAAGGAAAAGATCGGAAGTCGTGGGCAGGTCAGGTTGCCCAAAAGCTCCAGGTTAGAGCATTCGCGCCAGCGCGTGAGGGCCAGCGCGATGTTGCGCTGGTTGCGCGCGGTAATATGCGCTTGGCCCACGGCGGATTTCACCTGAAAGCACAAGGCCGCGCGGAGATCACCGATCACGTTGGGCGTTCCCGCCTCTTCCCGGGCTTCCAGCGAGGTTGCGTAATCATGGGCCGCGGGCGAGACGAAACGCACCGTTCCGCCGCCGCTTAAGGTCGGCTGCGTGGCCGCTACCGCATCTTTCCGCACGATCAGCACGCCGGAGGCCTGTGGCCCACCAACGAACTTGTGGGGCGATATCACAACTGCGTCGATCGCGGCGTCTGCGCCTAGGCACATATTGATCGGAAGGTACGGTCCGCCGCCTGCGTAATCCCAAACCACACGCGCGCCAGCCGCCTTCAACTGTACTGTGAGCCCGGCCACATCGCTAAGAATACCGGTGACGTTTGAGGCGGCCGAGAACGCACCGATCACCGGGCGACCCCCTGCGCGGGCCAGCACGGTATCGAGCGCGCTACGATCCGGCCCGCCGTCTTCCGCCTCTGGAAGTGCCACCACCTCTGCGCCCGACTCCCGCCAGGGAAGGATGTTTGAGTGATGTTCGTAGGGGCCCAGGATCACAAGCGGGCGCGCGCCGCAGCGCACCATCTGGGGCAGCCCAAAAAGATGCACCAAGCGATTCAGCCCTTGCGTGGCGCCATTGCCGGAAAAGATCACTGCGTGGTCATCTGTGGCCCGGCAGGCCTTCGCGATGATCGCCCGGGCCGCGCGCCTGAGCCGGGTCATCGTTGCGCCATTGCTCGATGCCTCGGTGTGGCTGTTGGCGTAGTGCGGCAGGAAGTCTTCCATCACCACTGCCTCAATCTGACGCAACGCCCGTCCCGATGCCACGTAGTCGGCGTAAATCATGCGCTTTGGGCCGTAGGGGCCTTCGACCACCGCATCTTCGCCGATTAGCCCGGCCTTGAGGTGCTCGACCACATCGACACTAGCGAGGCTTTCGGCAAAGGAATCGAACGGGTTGGCGGGCACGGCGGTCTCTCCTGTATCGTGATGGAAAGATCGTAGTTGCCCGAAAGCGGGATATCATCACTTGTTTACTTCACACAGAATAGTATCTTCGATCAAATGATCGAACTTGATGCGATTGACCGCAAAATCCTTTCCGTTCTGCAAGCTGATGGCAACCTTCCACAGAGAGAGATTGCCGACCGTGTGGGCCTGTCTCAAAACGCGTGTTGGCGACGGATACGGCGGCTGACGGACACGGGTGTTATCGCGGGTTACACCACGCGCCTTGATACGGGCCGCCTTGGGCTTGATCTCACGGTTTTCGTTCTGATCCAGACGAGCCATCACAACGCGGACTGGTCAAAGAGTTTTCACGACGAGATCAGCCAGATCGACGGGATCGTTGATGCGTATCGGATTGGTGGCGAGTGGGATTACTTGCTGAAGGTCGTCACAACGTCGATGTCGGGCTACGACCGGGTATATCAGGAACTTACGCAGCGGGTACCCGGGCTTGATCGCGTGACCGGGCTCTTCGCGATGGAAGAGCTTTTCAGCAATCTCCCGTTGCCGATCCAAGCCCGCTAGAGGATTGGCGCAGGCATGCTATAGCCATCCCAGTGCCACGAAGGCACGCGCGATTAGGACCACGCTTGCCAAGAGGCAGAGCGCAAGCACAGCGTAGCGTAACCACCCCGCTGTGCCGGGAGCACGAATCACGAAGCGCGCTGCGAAGAAGCCAAGCAGCACGCCGGGAAGAAGGGCGAGGCCGCGAAGAATATCCGCCCACCCGAAACTGCCGAACGCCGCGAGGGCGGCGACCGAAACGCAGGCCCCAAGAAGCAACACGGCGTTGAGTGTTGCGCGCATCTGTTGAGCCGGGGCGTTCTGCAGCGCGATCGCAAAGGGCGGCGCGCCAACAGAAGTGAGCGTGCCCATGAAGCCCGAAAGAACACCGGCCACGGCCACGCCCGGTACGCTCGGCCGAAGTGCCGGCCCGAAGAGCGAAAGCGGAACGGCGAGCAGAATGATCGCGGCGAAAAGGATCTGGAACACGATCTCCGACAGGCCCGCCAACAGGGATGCCGCGAAGATCGCGGCCGGGATGCGCCCCGCAATTCCGGCGGCGACATAGGAACCGTTCACATCGCGTATGTCGCGTAGGGTGGAGAGAAGGCTAACGGTAATCCCTAGGAAGATAATGGTTCCCGGCACGAATTTCGGGTCAATCAGCACCAGGAGCGGCGCCGCGATCAGGCCGAAGCCGATGCCTGAGGCCGATTGCACGATTGCGGCGAAGACCACCACGGCAAAGCCGGTGGCGAAGGCCAGAGAAAACACGCCGCCATCCCCAAGCGCCTCCAAGGCCCTAGCCGTGTGCCGCTTGTGCGGGCGGATCGCCGATTTCGGGCACCGCGTCGAGCAGGGCGCGCGTGTAATCCTGAACGGGGTTGGCGTAGACGTCTTCGACCTTGCCGATTTCAACGATACGCCCTGCTTTCATGATCGCCACGCGATCGGCGATGTGGCGCACCACGGCCAGATCGTGGGCGATGAAGAGGTAGGTCAGCCCAAGCTCGGCCTGCAGATCTTGCATCAGGTTTACGACTTGCGCGCGGATTGAGACATCAAGGGCCGATACCGGCTCATCGGCGATGATAAACCGCGGCTCAAGCGTGAGTGCGCGCGCGATGCCCACGCGCTGGCGCTGGCCGCCGGAAAAGGCGTGCGGGTGGCGCTCCGCGGCGTCGGCGGGCAGGCCCACAAGGTCCAAGAGCCGTGCCACGCGATCGCGCAGCCGGGTGGGATTGGTTTCGATGCCATGCACGATCAGCGGTTCGGCCACGATATCCTGCACGGTCATGCGCGGGTTCAGGCTTGAATAGGGATCCTGGAAGATGATTTGCATATCACGTCGCAGGCGACGAAGCGGCTCGCGCCCAAGGCTTGTGATCTCCTGCCCATCGAACTTGATTGAGCCGGAGGTTGGCGGCACCGCCCGAAGGATCGCACGGCCCGTCGTGGTTTTCCCCGATCCGCTTTCGCCGACAAGCCCAAGCGTTTCGCCCGGCCAGATATCGAAGCTCACATCATCGACGGCCTTCAGGATCTCGCGTTTGGAGAACAGGCCCCGACGTCCGATGGGGTAGTGCACCGATAGGTTGCGCACCTCCAGAAGCGGTTCGCTCACATCGCGTTGGGGCGCTGGCGCGGCTGCTGCAGGTGCAGCGACATTGGCCTTCTGAAGTATTGGGTTGAAGCACGCCAGCCGCCCGGCACCCTCGGCCCGCGGTCTCAAAGTCGGGGCCTCGGCGCAGGCCGCTACGGCATGCGTGCAGCGGGGCCGGAAACTGCAGGCCGCGCGCGGGCGGCGCAGATCCGGCGGTTGGCCATCGATGGTGCGCAGCCTGTGGCGAGTAAGCGCCAATGTTGGCGTGGCCGAGACGAGCCCGGCGGTATAGGGATGGGCGGGCGTATGCAGCATCCGTTCCGCCGGCCCGTCCTCTACAATCTCGCCTGCATACATCACCGCCACGTCCTGGCAGAGGCGCGCGACAACGCCGAGATCATGGGTGATCATTAAAACGGCGAGCGAAAGATCCCGCTGCAGTTCGGCCAGAAGATCAAGGATGCCCGCCTGCACGGTGACATCGAGCGCCGTGGTCGGCTCATCGGCAATCAGCAGATCCGGTTCGCTTGCGAGCGCCATGGCGATCAGAACGCGTTGGCGCATGCCGCCGGAAAACTCATGGGGGTATTGATCGATGCGTTTCTCGGGCTCCCGAATATGCACGCGATCCAAGAGTTCGATCGCGCGGGTGCGCGCGGCGGCGGGCGAAAGGCCCAGGTGGCGCACGAGCACTTCGCCGATCTGATCGCCCACGGTGAAGAGGGGATCGAGGCTTGTCATCGGATCCTGGAACACCATTGCGATATCGCGCCCGCAGATCTCTTGGCGATAAGCGTCAGCCCCAGGCCCGATCAGGCTTTTGCCCTTCCAGCGCACATCGCCCGAGGTGATGCGCCCCGGAAGCTGCACCAGCCCCATGATGGCCTGGGAGGTGACCGATTTCCCGCAGCCGGATTCACCCACAAGCCCCAGCGCCTGACCCGGCGCCATATCGAACGAGATGCCGCGCACAGCATGAACGCGCCCGCTGCGGGTTAGGAATTCAACCTCCAGCCCCTTAACGCGCAGAAGCGGGTCGCTCATCGGCCGGCCTCGGCGCGCCGGGCGAAGCGCTTTTCGCGTTCCACAGGATCGGTGGTGACCCTGAGCCACGAGGCCACGAGGTTGATCGCCAGTACGGTGAAGGCGATGGCCAGCCCCGGGAAGGTGACAAGCCACCAGGCGCGGAACATGTAATCCTTGCCCTGCGCCACATCGAGGCCCCAGGAGGTTGCGGGCGGCTGAACGCCCAGCCCAAGGAAGGACAGCGCCGCCTCCGCCAGCACGATGCGCGCGAACTCCAGCGTGCCGATGGTGAGGAGCGGCGCAGCGAGGTTGGGTAGCAGGTGCCGGATCAGAATGCGGTGGGTGCGGCAGCCGAGGATCTCGGCGGCCTCGACAAAGGCGGTTTGCCTAAGCCCCAGCACCACGCTGCGGGTGATCCGCGCGTAAACCATCCAGCCGTTCAGCGCAAGCACCACGATCACGGTGATCGTGCTGGGCCCGATCACCGCGAGGATCAGCAAGGCGAGGAGGAGCCCCGGAAAGGCCACCTGCGTATCGGTTACGGCGGTAATGAATTGATCGGTCTTGCCGCCCGCATAGCCCGAGATCAGGCCCATCATCACGCCGAAGGATCCCGCCAGAAGCACCGTTGCGAAGCCAACGAAGAGCGAAATCCGCGATCCATTCAGAAGCCGCGAAAGCACATCGCGGCCCAGATGATCGGTGCCCAGGATGTGTTCCCAGCTGCCGCCGGGCAGCCACACGGGCGGTTTCAGGCGTGCGATGATGTTTTGCGCGGCTGGATCGTAAGGCGCGATGAGCGGCGCGAACATCGCGATCAGAAACAGAAG
>JBCCRC010000061.1:0-18615 GCA_039208375.1 Pseudomonadota bacterium
GAGGGTTTTCATTGTCGTAGTCCTTTCAGAGTTTGGTTCGGAGGGGCTGGGAGGTGCCCCCGGGGGGTTGATGTCTGTCGGTGCGGTGTTGCGCCGATGGGGGAGAGATGGGGCAAACCTGGCCTCACTGCAACGCACGGACGCGTGAGAATCGGCGAATTTCAGTGCGCATGTGCACAGACTTCCCTGCACCCCTGTGGTTTGTTTCAGAACCGGCCCGACCGCGCACACCCCCGTGAGCGCCTGCAACCTAACCGCCAGAAAACTCACGGAAATGAGAGGACGCCCCTCTCGCCGCAATGCACGCGTCCCGGCCTGACGCGCTCAGAAGACCGAGCCACGGCACGGAACGGCACAAAACGCCGGGGCTCCGCCCGTTCGCCGCTGAATTTGTCCACTGGACGAATTCCGGGACGCGGCCTTTCCGGGGCTCCGCCCGTTCGCCGCTGAATTCGTCCACTGGACGAATTCCGGGACGCGGCTCACCCCCGCATGCGCGCGCCGTCGGCGTCGAAGAGAGGCTCGGTCACAAGCTGGGCGCCCCGCATTTCGCCGAGGATCTCGATCTCCACGTCCAGGCCCGCTTCCGCCCGCTCCGCCGGCACAAAACCAAGCGCCACCGATTGGCCAGAGTGGTGCGCAAAGCCGCCAGATGTGCAGAACCCCGCCACCTTGTCATCTAGCCAGATCGGTTCGTAGGCCACCACATCGGCATCGCCCGCATCCACCACGAAGGCCGAAAGCCGCCGGGCCGGGCCCGCGGCCCGCTCAGCCTCCGCCGCCGCGCGGCCGATGAAATCGGTATTCTTCTTCCACGAAATGAAGCGATCGAGCCCGGTTTCCGCCGCGGTGTAATCGGGCGAAAACTCCCGCGTCCACGATCCGAAGAACTTGTCGAGCCTGAGCGACATCATCGCCCGCATCCCGAAGGGCCTGAGGCCCAGATCGTGCCCGGCCCCCCAAAGCGCCGCAAAAAGCGCACGCTGGGCAGTGGGATCGCAGAATATCTCGTAGCCCAGATCGCCGGTGTAGCTGACCCGCTGCACCACGCAATCGGCCATGCCGACCGCCATCCGGCGCACATCGAGGAAACGAAACGCCTCGGCCGACACATCCGCATCCGTGCAGCGCGCCAGAAGCGTGCGGGCGTTCGGCCCCGCGATCTGAAAGCCCGTGCGGCGGTCTGAGACATTCTTCACCTGCACGCCTTCACCGGGATGGGTTTCGAACCAGCGCGCGTGATAGGCTTGGGCGCCGTAGCTCGCAGTGAGGTAGAACTCGTCTTCGGCTAGGCAGGATACGGTGAAATCGCCGATCAGCCGGCCCGACGGTGCCAGCATCGGCGTCAGCGAAAGCCGCCCCGGTTGGGGGATGCGCCCGGCCATGATCCGATCAAGCCAGGCCCGCGCGCCGGGCCCCGTGACATGGAATTTACCGAAGTTCTGCGTCTCGTTGATCCCCACGCCCCCACGCACGGCGGCCACCTCGCGCTTCACGGCGTCCCAAGCATTGGAGCGGCGGAAAGATGGCGTCTCAAACCGCGCCTCATCGCCCTCAGCAAAGTAGTTGGGCACCTCAAGCCCGAACTGCGCGCCCCATACGGCCCCCATGCCATCCCAGATATCCCACATCGCCGTGGTACGGTTCGGCCGCGCCGCAGGCAGCTCTTCGTTGGGATAGCTCACCGAAAAGCGCCGCTGATAGTTCTCGATCACCTTGGGCACGGTGTAGCCCGGTGTCGTCCACTCCCCGTAGCGCGCCACATCCATGGCGAACACATCGCGCTCTGGCTCGCCCTCAATCATCCATTGCGCCAGCGACAGGCCCACGCCCCCGCCTTGGCTAAACCCGGCCATCACCGCACAGGCCGACCAGTAGTTGCGCATCCCCGGCACCGGGCCCACGAGCGGATTGCCATCCGGGGCGAAGGTGAAAGGACCATGGATCACCCGCTTCACTCCGGTGCGTTCCAGCACGGGGAAGCGGTGATAGGCCATCGCCACGGCATCTTCGATCTTGTCGAAATCATCGGCCAGAAGCTCATGTCCAAAACCCCAGGGCGTGCCTTCCACCGCCCAGGGCGCACATTTCTGCTCGTAGAACCCGATCACGAAGCCCTTGCCCTCCTGGCGCAGGTAGCTTTCGCCGCCCGGGTCGATCACATGGGGGAACTCAGTTTCCCGCGCCGCGATTTCGGGGATCTCTTCGGTGACGATATACTGGTGCGCCATCGGCAGAAGGGGCAGGTAAACGCCTGCAAGCGCCGCCACTTCCCGCGCCCAGAGCCCGCCGGCATTCACCACATGCTCGGCATGAACCGTGCCCGTCTCGGTCACCACATCCCAGGTGCCATCGGCGCGCGGGTTGGTTTCGATCACCCGGTTATGGGTCACGATCTCCGCGCCACCCATCTTCGCCGCTTTGGCATAGGCGTGGGTAGTGCCCGAGGGATCAAGATGCCCATCCAGCGGGTCGTATAGCGCGCCCAAGATCCCATCCGTGTTGACGAGTTCCGCGCGGGCCTTGACCTCCTCTGGCGTCAGGATCTCGGTCTCCAGCCCCATATAGCGGTGCTTGGCGCGCTCGGCCTTCAGCATGTCGAAGCGCTCGGGGCTGTCTGCAAGCGTCATGCCGCCCGAGTGATGCAACCCGCAGGAAAGCCCCGTGATCTCTTCAAGCTCCTTGTAAAGCCCAATGGTGTATCCCTGAAGCGCGGCCATGTTGGTGTCGCCATTAAGCGTGTGGAAGCCGCCTGCAGCGTGCCAGGTCGAGCCGCTTGTAAGCTCCGACCGTTCGATCAACATCACATCGCGCCACCCCAGTTTTGTGAGGTGGTAAAGCACCGAGCAGCCAACAACTCCGCCCCCAATCACCACCACCTGCGCCGTGTTCTTCATGCCCTGTCTCTCCCTCGATCGAAGGCGCGCCGCGCCCCCTTCATCTTGGCCCAAATACTCCCGCCGGAGGCCGCGCGCCGCCTCACGCCTCGCACCCCATCGCAACAAGCCGCGCCCGCAATGCACCCGTCTCCGGGTGCCCGCATTCAAGCGCGAACACATAGGCTTGCGTGAGGAAAAACGCCGCGACGCGAGGGCGTTCCGCGCCATCGGCGGCGTCTCGGTAAAGTGTCACCAGCGCCGCCCCATCGCCTGCGGCGTGCGCCGCCAGGATCCGTGCCTCAAGCGCATCGCTCACCGCGCCGCAAGGGCGCGGGCCCGCATGCGTTCGGCCACCCAGGCGTGGAAGCGATGCGTTGGCCCATCCATTGCCGGCGAAAACCGCCCCCCGTCGAAATAGATTCCCTGGCGCCCGCGCTGCATACCCTCGACAACGAAGATGTCTTCCTCGAACACCCCGTGCCACATCTCTGCGTTCACTGCGCGCAGGTCATCATAGCCAGACGCTGCAACGGTGGGATCGGCATAGTAGATCTCCACATGCTCGATCGTCCGGTCGGGTGCCACGGGTTCGAGCAGGATCGCGTAGGCATGATCGCGGTGCACACCGAAGAGCACGTTGGGGTAAAGCGCGATGTATTCCGCCGCGGTATTCCACGTCTCCGAAAGCCCTGCGAAATCGGGAAGCGTGCGACCATCTTCGGAAAGCGTGGGGCGGTAGACCAGCGTGCCCTGCCCCGAAAACCGCCCCGGCTCCTCTATATGATAATGGTCTTCTAGCCGCGAATAGCTATTCAGGCCCGGATGCACCCAAGGCAGGTGATAGCTTTCGCAGTAGTTCTCCACCGCGAGCTTCCAGTTGCAGGCAACATCGAATTGAAACCGGCTCTCCGCCCCGCCGTGATAGAGCGGCTTTTCGAACTCCGCCCAGCGCGCGATCATCTCCGCGGCATAGGTCTCGAACGGCGGCGCATCGCCGCTGATGTTCACAAACACTACATCGCGCCAAACGTGGCTGCGGACCTCGATGAGCCCCAGATCGGCGCGCTCGATCCCGTCTGCCGTGTTCTGCCCCGGCCCGCCCACATGGGGCGTTGTCACTAGGGCGCCCTCATGGGTGTAGCACCATGAATGGTAGGGGCAGCGGATCACGTTGCCTACCTTGCCAGGCTCTTCCACGAGGATCATCCCACGGTGGCGACAGGTATTCTGGAACACGCGCACCGCGCCATCCCGCCCCCGCACCGCCAAGAGCGGCATGCCGAGGAAAGTTACCGGGACCGCATCGCCCGGTTCCGGCAGGCGCGACCCAACGGTCAGGCCCGCCCATGTTTCGAACAGGAGTGCCTCGCGCTCGGCGGCAAAGGTCGCCTCAGAGATATAGTGTGCGTTCGGCAGGCCCTGCGCCGTAGCGATCGGGGCCAGAACGGGATCAAGCGCATCATCGGGCATCGGCGGTCTCCTCTCCCGCCTAGCTTCGCCCGCATTGGGCGGGCCAACAGCCCCGGATGCGACCTCTTTGGTCGCGAACGGGCCGCAGGAAGCGGCTGTCAGAGAGGGATCGCCCCGCCCTCCGCCACCGCACGTTGGGCCGCGAGCCCCATGCGCACCGCCGCCGCGCCGTCCGCGAGGGTCACCTCAGGCCCTCTCTCACCGCGCACCATGCGCTGGAATTGGACGTGCTGGTAAAACGTCGATCCATTATGATCCCCCGCGGCCAGCAGCGTCGGGTCAACCGGGATATCAACCGTCAGCGGCCCCTTTGGCCGTCGGGGCGAGATGATCACTTGCGGCACAGGCGGTGTGCCCAGGTGTGTGGGCCAGAACCGCCCGGGCCCCGGGACGAAACATTCGATTTTTCCGTCGGGACCTACGGCGCTGATCTCTTCCTGATAGCGCGCGCCCTCCGCATACATGCAAAGCTCCAGCATCGCCCGCGCGCCCCCTGCAAACTCTGCGATCACAAAGGCCGTATCCCAAATATCGGGAACCACCCCATCATAGGCCTCATCGAGGTGGTTCACCTCCTGACCCGCGCTGGCCATCACGCGCACAGGCTCATCGCGCAGGATCAGGCGCATCAGATCAAAGAAATGGCAGCATTTCTCCACAAGCGTACCGCCCGACATCGCATTGAAGCGGTTCCAGTTGCCCACCTTGGGCAAGAAGGGAAACCGGTGCTCCCGGATCGTGAGCATCTTGATGCCGCCGGTGGCCGCCTGCGCCTCTTCAATCAGCTTCGCGATGGGCGGCATGTAGCGATACTCCATAGCCACCCAAATCGGCGCACCGTAGCGGTCGCCAATCTCGGCCACCCGCTCGGCATCCGCGGGATCGGTAAACAGGGGCTTTTCTACCAAGAGAGGCAAGGGCCGACGCGCCGCAATCTCTTCCATCTGCGCGATATGGAGGTGGTTAGGGCTCGCAATAAGTAGGCAATCGAGGCTCTCATCCTCCAGAAGCTCCCAAAGCGAGTTGTAAAGCCGCGCGTTAGGTGCCATCGCCTTAGCTTTGGCCGCCATGATCTCATCGGGCTCAAACATCGCCGCCACCCGTGCTTCGGGCAAAAGCGCGATATTCTCAATGTGCTCCTGCCCCATCATCCCGCATCCGACGATGCCGTAATTCAAGATCTCTCCCATCCCCATCCCTTACTTCAGCCGCGCCACGTAGCGGACACGTGCATGATCGAACCACGTGCGTGAGTATTCAGCGATAGCCCCCGCCCCGTCGCGGCTCAGCCGCTCGACAAATCCGGCGGGCGCTCCCGCCGCCAATGGAAACGGATCCCCCGCCCAGTCCGGAACCGGGGCAAGCCCAACGCGGTCTTCGGCGCGGGTGATCCACAGCCCAAGGCGTTTGCGATAGTAGAGGTAAAGCGACTCGCTAAGATCGCTCGCCCGCACCGCGGGCGCGTAGCTGCCATCGAGCCAGATCTCCTCCAGCGCCGCCGGAACCCCGCTGAGGCGCCGTAGCCTGCGGATGCGGTGGCCCATCTTGCTGGCGCCAAAGCGGGGCAGATCTTCGGGTTTCACGCGCCGCTCCACCCCCAGCACGTCGGCCTGTGGCAGACCGCCGCCGCCCACAAGCTCTAATCGAAAAAATGCATAGATACCCGCGTCTTCAGCACCGTTACGGATGTAGTTTCCCGATCCCTGCCGCCGCTCCAGCAGCCCCCGAGCCTCAAGATCCGCCAATGCCTTGCGCAGGGTGCCCACCGCGAGGCCCAGTTCCGCAGCCATCGCCCGCTCCGGCGGCAGGCGCTCGCCCACCTGCAACCGGCCCGCGGCGATCTCGCGGATCAGCAACTCGGCGGTCTGCACGTATTTAGGCAGGGCGGTCGGATCGGGCATCTTATGGCGTCACGCACAAATTGATGCAGTATTGATGCATGCGAATTCGGATGATACGCAAGCCAAAACACGAGGGGCCCCGCAGATTCGCGACGCTGGTTTGCGGCAGAAGGCCACCCGGGGAGGACTGATCATGACGGTAGTGCCCGTTACATCCGCCGACCTCGATGGCGCAGAGGTGTCTTGGTTCTCAGCGCTTTGCTCGGATGATTATGCCTATCTCGGCGTGCCAGATGGCGCGCTGCGGTCAAGCTGGGCCCATTGCCGGGATATCCTGCTTGAGGCGGAAAAGCAGGGCTTTCGGAATATCCTTTGCCCGTCGTCCTATCAGGTGGGCCAGGATACGCTGTCCTTCGTGGCCGGATGCGCGCCGCTGACCTCCAAGATCAACATGCTCGCCGCAGTCCGCTGCGGGGAGATGCAGCCCATCATGTTGGCCCGCACCATCGCCACGCTTGATCACATGCTGGACGGGCGGCTGACAATAAACATCATCTCGTCGGACTTTCCTGGAGAGAAGGCCGAAAGCGCCTTTCGCTACCAGCGCTCGCGCGAGGTGGTCGAAATCCTCCGCCAGGCGTGGACACAGGATGAAATCAATTACCACGGCGACGTTTACCAGTTCGAAGGGGTTACCACCGATCCCGCCCGCCCCTACCAGCAGAACGGCGGCCCGCTGATGTATTTCGGCGGCTACTCCCCAGCGGCACTGGAGCTCTGCGGGCAGCACTGTGACGTCTACCTGATGTGGCCCGAGCCGCGCGAAAACCTTGAAGGCCGGATGCGCGACGTTCATGCCGTGGCCGAAAAGTATGGCCGAACCCTCGATTACGGCCTGCGGGTGCACATGATTGTGCGCGATACTGAGGCAGAAGCGAAGGAATACGCTGAACACCTCGTCTCAAAGCTCGATGACGAATACGGCACGTTGATCCGCGACCGGGCGCATGATTCAGCAAGTCTTGGCGTGTCTCACCAGGCCCGAGCCCGCGAATTGGCCGATCAGTTTGGCTATATCGAACCGCATTTGTGGACGGGGGTTGGCCGCGCGCGATCAGGCTGCGGCGCCGCCCTCGTGGGCTCTACAGATCAGGTGATGTCGGAGATCGAGGCCTATCAGAAGATGGGCATCCGCGCTTTCATCTTCTCCGGCTACCCGCATATCGACGAATGCACATCCTTCGGCACGCGCGTGTTACCAAACCTTAAAACGGTCTCGCTGCCCGAAGCGTATGGTCGCGTACCGGCTGCACCCCCCGCCACGCCCCTGGCTGTAGGAGAGCGCCGCTGATGAACCGAACGACCCTAACCCCTAACGTCAGCTTGTCGCGTATTGTGTATGGCATGTGGCGGCTGGGGGATGACGCCGATACCTCGCCTGCCCACATTCAGGCAAAGGTCGAGGCTTGCCTTGCGCAGGGCATCACCACGATGGATCAAGCCGATATCTATGGCGGATACGCGGCAGAAAAGCTGTTCGGCGCGTGCCTCCGCGCCAGCCCGGGCCTGCGCGATAGAATCGAGATCGTCACGAAATGCGATATCGTTGCGCCCATGGGCCGGTATGCGGACGCGCCAGTGAAATACTACGATACCTCACGCGCACATATCCTGGCCTCGGTCGATCATTCTCTGCGGCTTATGGGCATCGAAACGATTGATCTTCTGCTCATCCACCGGCCCGACCCGTTGATGGACGCCGGTGAAACGGGCGAAGCGCTCGATGCGGTAGTGGCGTCCGGCAAGGTAAAATCGGTGGGCGTATCGAACTTCCGGCCCTGGGATTGGCAGCTTCTGCAATCACGAATGCAAACGCAGCTCGTCACCAACCAAATCGAAATCAGCCTTTTGGAGCGGACCGCATTCACCAATGGCGATCTCGCCTTTCTGCAGCAGCACCGCATCGCGCCGATGGCCTGGTCACCCCTAGGGGGCGGCGCGCTTTTTGACAGTGCCAACAAGCCGGTGCGAGATGCTCTTGAAGCTGTTGCAGCGGAGAATGGCGTGGATGACGCCGCCGTGGCCATCGCCTTCTTGCTCGCCCATCCGGCGCGGATCCTGCCGGTGATGGGTACCAATCGGTTGGACCGGATCGCCACCTTTGGCGACGCGCTGAAAGTGAAGATGGATCGCCGCACGTGGTTCACGCTTTACACTGCCGCCCTGGGCGAAGAGGTTCCGTGACGATGGCCGACGGAGGAGCCTTCTCGAACATGCAACGCTTCACACCTGGCGCCGAGACGGCCCGCGCCTTCCGCGATGCGCTCGGCCTCTACGCCACGGGCGTTACGGTCGTCACGGCCGGCAGCGAACAGGGCCCGGTTGGCATCACGGCCAACTCCTTTGCCTCCGTTTCGCTCGACCCGCCGCTAGTGCTCTGGTCACCCGCCAAAACCTCTTCTCGTTTCGATGCTTTCGAAGCCGCCGAAAACTACGCCATCCACATTCTTGCCGAGGATCAAACAAACCTCTGCGGTCGGTTTTCCCGCGACGGCTATGATTTCGATGGGCTCGACTGGGCGCCCGATGCCGAAGGAACACCCCTCATAGAGGGTTGCCTTGCGCGCTTCGAATGCCGCCGCGTTGCCGTTCACGAAGGCGGCGATCACCTGATCATCGTGGGCGAGGTTACGGGGGCAGAGATGCGCTCCGGCGCGCCCCTCGTCTTTACTTCAGGGCGTTACGGGCGCTTTACAGCCGCGCCCTAAGCGCGGATGCTAACACCATAAGGCCCGAAAAAACGGGCCAAAACCAGGGAGGACAGCGCCATGACTGGCGTGCTGAAGGCAGTGCTGCTGCCATTCCAGCTTTGGAACGATGTGGTTCTGAAAATCGGCCGCGGGATCGCGGTGGTGGCCATCGCGCTAATGGTGCTGGCGATCCTGATCCAGGTGTTCTTCCGATACGTTCTGAACAATGCTCTGCCCTGGCCCGATGAAGCCGCGCGCTTCTGTATGCTCTGGCTCACCGGCGTGATCGCGCCCACCGCGTTTCGCCGCGGCGGCTTTGTGGCGATCGATATGCTGATCGAGGCGCTGCCCCGCCGGGCCGGCGCCCTGCTCTCGCTTCTGCTTCTCTTTGTCAGCGCCGCGGTGCTGGCCATCGCTGTTGAGATCGGCTGGGGCGAGGTCACGGGATTCGGCGGTCAATTTGATACCGCCTCGCTCTGGGTGCCCGCCTCGTTGGATTTCAGCGAATGGATGCGGGTGCCGCGCAGTTGGATGATGGCCTCGCTCCTCGTGGGCGTGGTGCTGCTCTTTATCGTGAATATCGAGCTCATCCTGAGAGCGCTGATCACGATCCTTGGCGGTGCCGACGATCTGCGCCCGATGCCGTTGGGCGAAGAAGAGATTATGGCGGAGTAACCCCATGCTGATCTGGTTCCTTCCGCTCTTCCTTTTCTTCCTGATCATCGGCCTGCCCGTCTTCTTCGGCCTACTCGCTGCGCCCGGCATCCTGCTTTGGATGGCGGGGCAAGAGCGTGACATCACGCTGCTTTATAGAAACGTTTACAATGGGATGGACAGCTTTCCTCTCATGGCCATCCCGTTTTTCATGCTCGCCGGCGAGCTGATGAACAAGGGCGGCATCACGATCCGGCTGGTGGAGTTCAGCCAGGCGCTGATGGGCCATCTCCGGGGCGGGCTCGCGCATGTGAACGTGCTCTCGTCGATCCTCTTTGCGGGCCTCTCGGGCTCTGCAGTAGCCGACACATCTGCGCTCGGCTCCATGCTGATCCCGGCGATGGAAAAGCAGGGCTATACCCGCCGCTTCGCCGCCGCGATCACCGCCGCATCCTCTGTGATCGGCCCGATCATCCCGCCATCGGGGATCATGATCATCTACGCCTATGTGATGGGCGAAAGCGTGGCCGCACTGTTCCTCGCGGGCATTGTGCCCGGCGTGCTGGTCGGCATCGGGCTGATGGTCATGGTCCGGCTTCTGGCCGATCGCTATGACCTGCCGAAAGCGGAACGCATCGTTCAAAAGGAACAAACGATTTCGGGGGCGGAGTTTTGGTCATCATTCCTGCTTTTGCGCCTCAACCTTGCCGGTGTGCTGCTGATGATCGCCAACGGCTTCGGCGCGTCGGAAACGGTGCCGGGCTGGATGGTCTTTGCCGTCATGCTGGCGCTCGCGCACGGGCTTCTGATCTGGATGCGGCGGCAGGTGAGCCATGACTTCCGGATCGTGTGCAAACGCGCCGTGGTGCCCTTGCAAACGCCGATCCTCATCCTCGGCGGCATCCTGATCGGGATCTTCACTCCCACCGAAGCCGCGGCCGTGGCAGTGGCCTATGCGATCTTGGTGGCCTTCTTCATCCTCCGCACGATGACGCTGGCGGATTTGCCGGGCGTATTGCAACGCGCCGCACTCACCTCCGCGGTCGTGCTACTGCTCGTGGGCGCTGCGATGGCCTTCAAAACGGTCGTTTCGCTTTCGTACGCCCCGCAGATCCTGGCGGAGTTCATCCTCTCGCTCTCGGAAAACCCGCTGACGCTTCTGTTCCTGATCAACATTCTGCTCTTCATCGTGGGCATGTTCCTCGATGCAGGGCCCGCGATCATCATCCTCGGGCCAATCCTGGGGCCGATCTTCGTGGATCTTGGCGTGCATCCGGTGCATTTCGCGATCATCATGAGCGTTAACCTCACTGTCGGACTGGCTACGCCGCCCATGGGGCTCGTGTTATTCGTGGCCTCATCGGTCTCGGGCGAGAAGGTGGAAACGATCTCGAAGGCGATCCTGCCCTTCCTCGCCATCGAAGTGTTCGTGATCTTCCTGATCACCTACGTGCCGGCGATTTCCATGACGATCCCGAGGTTGACCGGGTTCGTGAACTGATCCTTAGATGCAAGAAACCCCAGGGAGGTATTAATGCTGAAATCACTCACCAAGTCGCTGATGGTAGCGACGATGGTTGCGGGCGCGCCGCTCGCCGCAGCGGCGCAAGAGATCACGCTTCGCGCCACTGCGAACTCCAACGAAAACGATGAAGACTATGACGGCCTCATCGTTTTCAAGAACTATGTGGAGCAGGCCTCGAACGGCGCAATTGCCGTCGAGCTCTTCATCGGCACGCAGCTGTGCTCGAACGGGGCGGAATGCCTGCAGGGCGTCGCGGATGGGTCAATCGATATCTACATCGCGACGTCGGGCGGCGCCTCGGGCATCTTTCCCTTCGTTCAGGTGCTCGATCTGCCCTACCTGATGGCCGATGATCGGGTGGCCGAGGCTGTAATGGCCAACAACACCGAGTTCATGCAGGTCATGAAATCAAAGACGCTCGAAGCCAGCCAGGGCGCGATCCGACTGATGACGATCGGCAACACCGGCGGGTGGCGCAACTTTGCCAACACCCAGCGCAGGATCGCCGCGCCGGGCGATATGGAGGGCCTTAAGATCCGCACCGTGGTGGCCGACCTGCCGCAGGAGCTTGTTAAAGCCCTCGGCGGTGCTCCAACACCAATCCCGTGGCCCGAACTCTTCACGTCGCTACAAACCGGCGTTGTGGAAGGCTCCAAAAACGGCATCACCGATATCATGGGTATGAAGTTCCCCGATGCCGGGCTGCAATACGTTACCCTTGATGGCCACGCCTATATGGGCGCTCTGTGGTTCATGAACAACGAGCGCTTCTCGGGCATGTCTGATGATCTCAAGCGCGTGGTGATCGACGGATTCTACCAGCTGCAGCAGGCGACGTTCGCCTCGCCCAAGCGCAAGTCGATCCAGGCATATGAGGATTTCGTGGCCGGTGGCGGCGATCTCTATGTGCCGACGCCGGATGAAAAGGCGGCGTTTCGTGACGCCGCAGCGCCAGTTTTTGACTGGTTCCAGGTGAATGTCGAAGGTGGCGAAGAGGTGATCAACGCGCTGAACGCCTCGGTCGCCGAAGCCGAAGCGGCGATCGAGGCGGCGCGGGCGGCAGATCTGAACTGATCGGCACCTTCGTATGAGCTTATGCGGGGCGCCTTGGTGGCGCCCCGTTTGCATTCCGGGGCGGTGTTGCCCCTTCCCCCGCTGCTGGGAACCCGCTACGACGCCCCCATGCGTTGGCTCACCCTCCTTTTGGTGCTTACCGCGTGCTCCGAGGTGCCCGAACCCGGCGCCATCGCGCCCGAACCGCGGCCGCAGGCTTGGCCCGAGATCGTACCGCTGGGGCCGCTTTTGGAAGAGATCCGCGCCGCCGCGCCAGCAGAAGAGGCCGATCCGGAAACCGAAGCGCTCCTGACCCGCGCCGAAGCGCTGCGGCGAGCCGCGCGTTAGGCAAAAGGCGCGGTGTAAGGGGCCATAGGCCTACCGCGCCGCCGCCGCTCCATTGCCCAGCCCTGCGCAAAGCGCTAACCCTCCGCCCGCATCGCAAGGAGACGACGGCCCATGACCACCCCCCTCCGCCTCGGCATCGCCGGGCTTGGTACCGTTGGCGCAGGCGTCGTCAAAATCGTTCAGAAACACCGCGATCTGCTCGCGGCCCGCGCCGAGCGGCCGATCGAGATCACTGCCGTTTCCGCCCGAAGCAAGGGCCGCGATCGCGGCGTTCCGCTCGATGCCTATTCCTGGGAGGATACGCCCGAAGCGCTGGCCACCCGCAATGACGTTGATGTCTTCGTGGAGCTTATTGGCGGCGAAGACGGCCCCGCCAAGGCCGCCACCGAGGCCGCGATTGCGGCAGGCAAGGACGTGGTGACCGCCAACAAGGCAATGCTGGCTCTCCACGGCCAAGCGCTCGCCGAAGCGGCAGAGGCGAAGGGCCACGTCATCCGCTTCGAGGCCGCCGTCGCGGGTGGTATTCCCGTGGTCAAAGCGCTCACCGAAGGGCTTGCAGGCAATGAGGTGATCCGCGTCATGGGCGTGATGAACGGCACCTGCAACTACATCCTCACCCGCATGCAGAATGCGGGGCTGAGCTATCAGGATGTGTTCGCCGAGGCCGATATGCTCGGTTACCTCGAAGCGGACCCAACGCTCGATGTGGGCGGGATCGATGCGGGCCACAAGCTGGCCCTCCTGGCCTCGATCGCTTTCGGCACTCGCGTGAATTTCGAAGCGATGGATATCGAAGGGATCGAGCGCATCTCCATCGATGATATCCGGCAGGCCGCCGACATGGGCTTTCGCATCAAGCTTCTGGGCGTCGCGCAAATGACGGGGCGCGGGCTTGAAAGCCGGATGTCGCCCTGCCTCGTGCCAGCGACCTCACCGCTAGGGCAGCTAGAAAACGCCACTAACATGGTGGTCCTCGAAGGCGATGCTGCGGGCCAGATCGTTCTGCGGGGCGCGGGCGCGGGCGAAGGGCCAACCGCAAGCGCGGTAATGTCGGATATCATCGATATCGCCCGTGGCACACGGCTCTCTACCTTCGGCCAGCCCGCCGCCGCGCTTCGGCCTACGCAAGGGGCGCGCGCCTCGGCGCCCGCGCCCTTCTATCTGCGCCTCGCTCTGGTGGATAAGCCGGGGGCGCTCGCGAAGATCGCCGCCGTGCTCGGCGATGCCGGGATCTCGATCGACCGGATGCGCCAATACGGCCATGAGGCGACGGCCGCTCCGGTATTGATCGTCACGCACAAAATCACGCGCAGCGCGCTGGATGAGGCGGTAGAGTCGATGCATGGCACCGGCGTTCTCGCCGCAGCCCCTGTTGCGATCCGGATCGAAGAGGTTTGAGCACGGGGCCCGCGCCACCCAGGCGCGCGCCCCGCACCGGATCAGAACCGGTAGTTGACTGACACGTTGAAGGTGGTCGCTTCCGCTTCCAGCCCATCAAGGTCGAAGCTGTCGAACTCGTGATAAAGCAGTTCCGCACCGGCGGTGATGTTCTGGGTCAGGAACACTTCGTAGCCGACGCCAAGGAAATAGCCATCGGAATCGCCCACATCCGCAGCTCCGGCCTCAGTATTGGCCCGAGCGAAACCCGCGGTGCCGTAGACAAAGTTGCCGGCGAAATCCACGCCGCCGCGAACGCCGAGGCGGAACACCGAGTCCACGCTCGCAACGCCGCCGAGGTCAACGTCCGTTTCATCATACTGCAGGCCGCCACCGACGATGAAACCACCAACGTCGGTATCGAAGTAGGCGCGAAGGCCGATTGCCGTGTCATCGCCCGAAAGATCGGCCGCGCCGCTCGTTTCCGCATCGATTACGCCCAGCTGAAGGCCCACTGACGGGCCGCCGAAACTTTGCGCTGCGGCTGGCGCGGCGAAAAACATAACTGCGCCAACGGCGGGCAGAAGCGTACGGAGGGAGGAGGAGGTCTTCATCGTCTGTCCTTTCTTGGAACACATTGTTGGTCGTCGAAAGTTAGGAGTGTGCAAATTACACACATAGCATAGACCAAGAGATCAAATGCAGGTCACCCCGGCCACTCACAGTTGTGTGAAGCTCAAGGTATACAATGCGCATACCTCGCCGAGACACCCACGCCGCAAAACTGGTGGCGCGAATTCGTCGTTCCTGATTAGGCCATTGGCGCCGCAATCGCGGCTCGGTGCCAACTCTTGGTTAAACGTGGCAGTCGCCGGGTTCCGACGATCCCACACAAAAAATTTCGACGCCCGGTGAGAGCTTATCGGTGTTCGCCAGCTCGCTCCATGGGCGGGCGCGGCACAGCGGCGTGCCCGGCAATTCTCCGCCTTCGCCGCCCTATTGCCCCATCCTGCGGCCCGAATGCGCCAACGCCGCAGAAGGCTATAGCTGCGAGCGCTACCGCCCTTGTGCCGCCCTGCCCCGCCAAGCTAGGGGAAAGCACCAGTGTCAAAGGCGATCCCAGAATGACCAACCCCCCAGATTTTAATGACCGCATGCTTTCCCTGGGCCTTGCCCGCGTCTCTGAAGCCGCAGCGATGGCATCGGCCCGCCTGATCGGGCGCGGAGATGAAAAGGCGGCCGACCAAGCGGCGGTCGACGCCATGCGCACCCAGCTGAACCAGCTTGAAATTCAAGGGGTTGTGGTGATTGGCGAAGGCGAGCGAGATGAAG
The DNA here is from genome assembly GCA_039208375.1 of Pseudomonadota bacterium. Classification (GTDB taxonomy): domain Bacteria; phylum Pseudomonadota; class Alphaproteobacteria; order Rhodobacterales; family Rhodobacteraceae; genus JANQPC01. The sequence continues at coordinate 15,230 of JBCCRC010000061.1, forward strand.
CCCCGATGCTCTATATCGGCGAAGAGGTGGGCCAGGGCGAGGGCCCGGCCGTGGATATTGCGCTGGACCCGCTGGAAGGCACGACGCTCACTGCGAAAGACATGCCCAATGCCCTGGCAGTCATCGCTATGGCACCGCGCGGCACGCTGCTGCACGCGCCTGACGTTTACATGGAAAAGCTTGCCATCGGCCCCGGCTATCGCCGCGGGGTCGTGACACTCGACATGCCTGCCGCCGAACGTGTCTCTGTGCTGGCTTCGGCAAAGGGCTGCTCGACGGAAGACATCACCGTCTGCGTGCTCGAACGACCCCGCCATGAGGATATGATTGCCGAATTGCGCACCACTGGTTGCGCGATCCGCCTGATCACCGATGGCGATGTGGCCGGAGTGATCCACTGCGCAGAAGCCGAAAAGACCGGGATCGACATGTATATGGGCTCTGGTGGCGCGCCGGAGGGCGTACTGGCCGCCGCCGCCTTGAAATGCATGGGCGGTCAGATGTTTGGAAAGCTTCTGTTCCGCAACGGCGATGAAGAAAGCCGGGCGCAGAAAGCGGGCATCACCAACCTCTCTCGCGTCTATACGCGGGATGATATGGTGACAGGCGACGTGATTTTCGCAGCCACCGGGGTAACAGACGGCTCGATCCTGCCCGGAATCAAGCGTGAACCAGGGTTTCTCACGGCCACCACGCTTTTGATGCGCTCCAAAACCGGATCGGTACGAAGAATGGAGTATCGCAACCCCGCCTGAGGGATATCCCCAGATATTGCGTTTACGCCCTCCCTGCCCGCCTGATATAGTATCGGGAAAGGGAGTGATCCGCCATGCCCCGGGATGAGATCGAACGCGCATTTCTTGATGTGTCCACCTCGCTCACCGGCCGCCGTTGGGTAGGCCCGGGCGCGGAAGAGGATCGGCAGGCTGAACGCATGGCGCAGATTACCGGGCTTGCAGCCCCTGTGGCGCGAATCCTCGCCCGTCGTGGTGTCGCGCCAGAAGAGGCGCCTGCCCATCTCAAGCCCTCGCTGCGCGAATTGCTGCCCGACCCGCGCGCGCTGAAAGACATGCAGATCGCGGGTGAGCGGCTAGTGCGCGCCGTTGAGAACGCAGAGCGCATCGCCATCTTCGCGGATTATGATGTGGATGGCGGTGCCTCTGCCGCCTTGCTGATCCACTGGCTCCGTGCGCTCGACCGCAGCGCCACGCTCTATGTGCCCGACCGGATAGATGAGGGCTATGGCCCGAACGCGCCCGCTATGGCTCGGCTCGCCGCAGCCCACGCTCTGATCTTCTGCGTCGATTGCGGCACGCTTAGCCATGAGGCGATCGCCGCAGCCCACGGCGCCGACGTGCTGGTCATCGACCACCACCTAGGCAGCGAAACCCTGCCGCCGGCCTTAGGGGTAGTGAACCCAAACCGGGTGGATGAGTCGGGCGATCTGGGGCATCTTTGCGCCGCCGCAGTGGTATTCCTGCTGCTTGTAGAGGCCAATCGCCAGCGCCGCGCAGAGGGCGGGCCCTGCCCGGATTTGCTGGGGCTTCTTGATCTTGTCGCTCTGGCCACCGTGGCCGATGTCGCGCCGCTCATCGGCGTCAACCGCGCCTTCGTGCAGCAGGGCCTGACGGTGATGGCGCGCCGGGCCCGCCCCGGCCTGGTCGCCCTTGCCGATGTCGCCCGGTTGGATCGGCCGCCGAGCGCCTATCATTTGGGCTATGTGCTCGGCCCCCGCGTAAACGCCGGTGGCCGGATCGGCGCGGCCGATCTTGGCGCGCGACTTCTCAGTGGCGACGATCCCCACGAGGCCGCGGCCCTTGCCGAACGGCTCGACGCGCTCAACACCGAACGCCGCGCGATCGAAGCCGCAGTCCGAGACTCTGCGCTGGAGCAGGCCGAGGCACGCGGCCTCGAGGCCCCGCTTGCCTGGGCCGCGGCCGCGGGCTGGCATGCAGGTGTCGTCGGCATCGTGGCGGCGCGCCTGAAAGAGGCCACGCACCGGCCCGCAGTGGTGATCGGGTTCGAGAATGGCATCGGCAAAGGATCGGGCCGCTCCACCGCTGGCATCGATCTTGGCGCCGCGATCCAGCGCCTGGCGGCAGAGGGCCTTATCGAGAAGGGTGGCGGGCATCGGATGGCAGCGGGGCTCACGCTCACCGAAGCTCAGCTCGAACCAGCCATGGCCCGGCTCTCCGAGCTTCTTGCCCGTCAGGGCGCCGGTGCCGCGGGCCCGCGCGATCTGCGCGTTGATGGCCCGCTGATGCCCGGCGCTGCCACGACCGATCTGGTTGAGGCGATTGAGGCGGCGGGCCCGTTCGGGCAAGGCGCGCCGGCGCCGCGTTTTGCCCTTCCAGACACACAGATCCTGCACACCCGCCGCGTGGGCGAGGCACATCTGAAACTCACGCTCGGCGATGGGCTCGGCGCAAAGCTCGACGCCATCGCCTTCGGCGCCTTTGATGGCCCTCTAGGCACAGCGCTTGAGGGCCATGGCGGCGCACGCTTCCACCTCGCCGGGCGGCTGGAACTGAACCATTGGAACGGTCGCGCCAGCCCGCAGCTTCGGCTGGAAGATGCCTGCCCAACAGCTCAGTAACGGGTTCCGATGCCTGGCCACCTGATCGCGTTTTCGGGCCTACCAGGAACGGGCAAAAGCACGGTGGCCCGGGCGCTCGCCGCGGATCTCGGGGCGGTCTGGCTCAGGGTCGATAGTGCCGAGGCGGCCATTGCCGGCTCCGCCCTCGCTCCACCGGATCTGATGGATGCGGGCTACGCCGCGCTCTACGCCCTATCGCAAGACAACCTTGCCCTTGGCCACACAGTTATTACCGACGCAGTGAACCCCATAAACCTCACGCGCGAGGCATTTGCCAATGCGGCGATTGAAGCCGGGGCACGCTTCACACAAGTTGAGGTGATCTGTTCAGACGCCGCCGAACACCGCGCTCGCATCGAGGCGCGCCACGTGAGGGACGCCCGAACACCGGACTGGGCCACCGTCGCGGCACGCGCGTACGACCCGCACACCGATCCACATCTGGTGATCGACACCGCCGATGACACCCCCGCAGCAAGCCTGGCAAAGCTTCATGCCTTGCTGGCTTAGGCGCGGCCCGAGTGTATCGGCAAAAATCTTCTTGCCCTCCCAAACACCTTTGCCTAAGTAACCCCGCACGGCAGGCATGGCCCGTTCGTCTATCGGTTAGGACGCCAGGTTTTCAACCTGGAAAGAGGGGTTCGATTCCCCTACGGGCTGCCAGTTTCACCAAGATGAGAAACCCGATAGGTGGTGCCGGTCTGAGCCGGACGCTGGTCGGGTTTTAGGGCGCCGACACGCCGCTAATCGCCGGCCGGATTGATGGCTATCTTTCGCTCGCACCGTCCAA
>JBCCRC010000062.1:0-18442 GCA_039208375.1 Pseudomonadota bacterium
ACTTGCAGCGCAACAAAGGCAAGCTCGCCGGTTTTGCCGCCGGCGTCATCGTACCGCTTATCATCGTGGCGCTCTTCCAGGTGGCCTATACCGGCTACGGGCTTAGCGAAGACCCAACGCCCGCAACGGTTATCTACCCCAACTTTTGATCCTTTGGGGGCGGCGGCGTGAGCCGCCGGGGCATGATAAGACTATCGCGCATGTCCCGCGTGATCGCGCTAGTGGCGCTAGCCGCGTACGTTATCGGCACCCTATGGTCGCTTCTCTCTGGCCATTCTGAGTTGATGCAGCGCTTCGGATCACTCGGCGTGGCCGCGTCGATCCTGTTTTTCACCGACCGACTTCTCGAAATTGAACTCAGCCGCCAGCGTGCCGTTGAGCGGATGCTTCACGAATATGGCATCCGGTTTGAGGCGGTGGCCGCGGGCCTTCCGCCAGCAGACCTGCCCGACACGGGTTACGAGACCGACTTTCTGGCCGAAGAGGGCGAGTTCCAACGCCTTCGTGATCGCTCCGCCCGCATTCAGGCGGGCAATATCTTCCTGCTGACTGTCGCCACGCTGCAGTGGGGGTTTGGCGATATCTTCCTGCAGTGGGCCAACCCGTGACAGCCATCCGTCAAACGAGCCACATGCAATGCTGATACTCCGCTGCCCCTATTGCGGCGTCGATGCCGATGAAACAGAGCTCACGCCGGGCGGCGAGGCGCACATCACCCGTGCAGGCCCCGGCAGCAGCGATCAGGAATTCGAGGCCTATCTCTTCCTGCGCGAAAACCCCAAGGGCGTGCATTTCGAACGTTGGCACCACAGCTACGGCTGCGGCAAGTGGTTCCACGTGGCCCGCTGCACAACGACTAATGAGGTGTTCGGTACCTATCCGGCGCAGGTGACCGAGCCTCCGAAGGAGCTTTGCCAGCAGATCTCAGGCAAGCGGCCCGGCTGGTTTTCGCGGTGGCTGTCATGAGCGGGCGGCTTCCCACGGGCGGGCGTCTGATCGACCGGCGTTTTCCGTTAGACTTCACCTTCAATGGCAAGCGGATGGAGGGGTTTGAGGGCGATACCCTCGCCTCGGCCCTTCTGGCAAATGGCCAGCGCCTTGTGGGCCGATCGTTCAAATATCACCGCCCGCGCGGTGTCGTGGCGAGCGGAGCCGAAGAGCCGAACGCGCTGCTCACCACGGGCCGCGGCCGGCGGGAAGAGCCGAACCAACGCGCCACGACCACCGAGCTGTTCGAGGGCCTCGAGGCCCGCAGCCAGAACCACTGGCCGAGCCTTGAGTTCGATATCGGCGCGCTCAATTCTCTGCTCGCGCGGTTTCTTACTGCAGGCTTCTACTACAAGATGTTCATGTGGCCGCGGGCCTTCTGGAAGCATGTGTATGAGCCCTTGATCCGCCAGTCCGCAGGCCTTGGCCCTGCGCCGAATGCGCGAGATGCCGATATCTACGAACACAGCTACGCCACCGTCGATGTGCTGGTGATCGGCGGCGGCGTGGCGGGCTTGATGGCGGCGCAAGCGGCCGCAGCCTCAGGCGCGCGCGTAATGCTCATCGAACAGACTGCAGCCTGGGGTGGGCGCGCGGTGGTGGATGGCGCGGTGATTGATGGGCAGAACGCCGAGCCCTGGGCCGAGGCCGCAACCGAGGCGCTCGCCGCCCTTGATAACGTGGATATGCGCACGCGCACGATGGGTGCCGGCATCTATGATCACGGCTTCGTTCTGGCCTATGAGCGGCTGGGCGATCATGATCCGAAAGATGGTGCTCCACGCCACCGGCTTTGGAAGATCCGCGCCCGCCAGATCATCACCGCCACCGGCGCGATCGAACGCCCGCTGGCCTTTGCGGGCAACGATCTGCCGGGCGTCATGCTCGCGTCTGCAATTCGCGATTATGTAGTTAATTGGGGCGTTAACCCCGGCCATCGCACCGTCGTTGTGACAAACAATGATGATGCCTATCGAACCGCTCTCACCCTGCTCGATGCGGGGCTTGACGTGTCCGTGATCCTTGATGCCCGCGGTGATGTCACAGGCGCGCTCCCCGCCGAAGTCCGCGCCCGAGGGGTTCGGGTTGAGGCCGGCTGCGGCATTGCAAAGGTTAAAGGTGTCTCGAAGGTAGAAGGGGTTGCTGTGTGCCGCCAATCTGGCACTGGTTCAGTGATTGAAGAGATTTCTTGCGATGCGGTGGCGATGTCCGGCGGTTGGTCGCCTGTGGTGCACCTCTGGTCTCACCCTGGCGGCAAGCTCGCATGGAATGCCGAGCATGCGCTCTTCGCGCCAGATCCTGCCGCTGCCCCAATGGGGGCCGATGGCCAACCCGTGGTGATTGCTGCAGGTGCCGCGGCGGGGCCAGGTGCCGCGGGCTTTACCACCACTGCTGCACTGGCCAGCGGGGCCGAGGCGGGGGCAGACGCTGCGCGGCGGGCAGGGCACAAGACTAAGTCGCCCAAGCCACCCGTCGCCGATGATCCCACAGAAGCGCCCCTTGCACCCGTCTGGGTGATGCCTCGGGGGGCCACGCCCGACGCCCGCGCCAAGATGTGGCTCGACTTCCAGAATGATGTGAAGGTCGCCGATGTGGAGCAGGCCGCGCGCGAGGGCTACCAAAGCGTGGAGCATACCAAGCGCTACACAACGCTCGGCATGGCAACGGATCAGGGAAAACTTAGTAATATCAATGGTCTTGCAATCCTTGCTGACACACTGAATGAGCCAATCCCGGACGTGGGAACCACCACCTTCCGTCCCCCCTATACGCCGATCTCCATGGGCGCGATAGGGGGCGAGGCGCGTGGCGCGCTCTTCCAACCCGTGCGCCGCACACCCGTGCACGAGTGGCATGAAGAAAACGGTGCGCATTGGGAGCCTGTGGGGCACTGGCGCCGCCCATTCTGCTTCCCGAAAGAGGGTGAAACCGTGGAACAGGCGGTGCACCGTGAGGTGAGGAATGCCCGCGAAGCTGTTGGATTACTTGACGCCTCAACGCTTGGGAAGATCCTCGTCAAAGGGCCGGATGCGGGCGCTTTTCTCGATCTGATCTATACCAACATGATGTCGACATTGCCCCCAGGTCGCTGCCGCTATGGCCTGATGTGCTCTGAGAATGGCTTTCTGATCGATGACGGAGTGGTGGCGCGGATCGATGACAATACCTGGCTCTGCCACACCACCACCGGCGGTGCCGACCGGATCCATGCCCATATGGAGGAATGGCTGCAAACCGAGTGGTGGGAGATGCAGGTCTTCACCGCCAACCTTACCGAGCAATATGCGCAATTCGCCGTTGTCGGCCCAGAGGCGCGCAACCTGTTGGAAGATATCGGAGGCATGGACCCGTCGCTTGATGCCCTGCCGTTCATGCACTGGGCGGACGGCCAGATCGGCGGGTTCGATGCGCGCGTCTTCCGGATCTCATTCTCGGGCGAACTCAGCTACGAAATCGCTGTGCCTGCGGGGCAGGGGCGCGCCTTCTGGGACAGACTTCTCGCCGTGGGCAAGCCCTATGGGATCATGCCATACGGCACAGAAGCGCTGCACATCATGCGGGCCGAAAAGGGCTTCATCATGGTTGGCGATGAAACCGATGGAACGGTGATCCCGCAAGATCTGGGCCTCAACTGGGCGATCTCGAAGAAGAAGACCGACTTCCTGGGCAAACGGGCACAGGAACGGGCGCACATGGCCGATCCTACCCGCTGGCGACTTGTGGGGTTGCGTACGCTAAATGGCTCTGTCCTCGAAGACGGGGCCTATGCGATTGGGGAGGGGCGCAATGCCAACGGGCAGCGCAACGTAGAGGGCCGCGTCACCTCAACCTACTTTTCTCCCACGCTGGGGCGCGGCATCGCCATGGGGCTTGTCCGCGACGGGCCGAACCGGATGGGCGAAATCCTGCAATTCACGCGCATCGGTGCGGCCCCGATCGACGCGCGTATCGTGAGCCCGGTGTTCTATGATCCCGACGGGGAGCGCCAGAATGTCTGACACGCAAAGCGCCTTGCCCGGCGCGCACGTCGAGGGTGCCGTTTTGATCGAAGAAGCGGGTTTGCGCGGGATGATCACGCTGAAGGGCGATCTTGCCGCCGCACGGCTTCACAGCGCTGCGACGAGCGTTGCGGGTGTAGATTATCCCGGGCAGGGCGCGGCCAATTGTGTGGGCGAGAAGGGCCTTTGCTGGATGGCGCCTGACGAGCTTCTGATCCTCGTGCCGTACGCGGATGCCGCAACGCACACAGCCGCCATCACATCGGCCCTCGCCGAAACCCATCATCTTGTGGCCAATGTCTCGGATGCACGTGCTCTCTTCACGGTTCGGGGCCCTGCCGCGCGCGAGGTGCTGGCCAAGCTCACGCCCACAGATCTGCATCCCGATAGCTTCCAACCCGGCCAGTTTCGCCGCACGCGCCTGGCCCAGGCCCCTGCCGCGTTCTGGATGCGCGATGCGGAGACGTTCGAGGTGATCGTCTTTCGGTCAATGGCCCGATACGTCTTCGATTTGCTCGCCAACGCCGCTAACCCTGCCGCCGCGGCCCACCGGCTCTAGCGGCGGCGTAACATCCCCGAAGCTCTTGACGTTATGTCGCAGGCGGCACAGGTATGCCGCAAAGTCACCATCCTAAAGAGGGGCCCCCAACATGGCTTTCGACCTTCCCGATCTTCCCTATGCCCACGACGCGCTTGCCGATCTCGGCATGTCCAAGGAAACGTTGGAGTATCACCACGACCTTCATCACAAGGCCTATGTCGACAATGGCAACAAGCTGATCGCGGGAACAGAGTGGGACGGCAAGAGCCTCGAAGAGATCATCGTGGGCACCTATGACGCCGGCGCCGTGGCTCAAAACGGCATCTTCAATAACATCAGCCAGCTTTGGAACCACAACCAGTTTTGGGAGATGATGGGCCCCGGCGAAAGTGCCATGCCGGGCGAGCTTGAAAGCGCGCTGACCGACGCCTTCGGCTCAGTCGATGAGTTCAAGTCGCAATTCTCGGCGGCAGGTGCTGGGCAGTTCGGCTCTGGCTGGGCGTGGCTGGTCAAAGACAGTGACGGCTCGCTCAAGGTGACGAAAACCGAAAACGGCGTGAACCCGCTGTGCTTCGGGCAGACGGCGCTTCTGGGCTGCGATGTGTGGGAACACAGCTACTACATCGATTTTCGCAACAAGCGTCCTGCCTACTTGTCGAACTTCCTCGACAAGCTGGTGAATTGGGAAAACGTTGCCGCGCGGATGGCCGGCTAACCAACCGTCCCGGGCGCTAGGGTGCGACATCGCCGGGCCATCCCTCGGCCCGGCGTAATCACGTTCGCGCATCGGCCTAAACGCTCTTTCCTTGAAGCGCTGCCATGACGGCGGGAACGTCCGGCACCGTCTCCACAAAACTCAAAAGGCTGGCATCTGCAAAGCCGCGCTCCACCACATGGGTTAACAGCCCCGAGAGTGGGTCCCAATACCCGTTCACATCCAACAGGAAGATCGGCTTGCCGTGAAGCGCGAGCTGCCGCCAGGTGAGCACTTCGAAAAACTCATCAAGCGATCCCGCGCCGCCCGGCATGACCACAATTGCGTCTGAGTTCATGTACATGACCTTTTTGCGCTCATGCATGTTCTCGGTGACGACAAGCTGTGTGAGTGCGCCGTTGGCCATTTCGCGGCCCATCAGGTGCGCGGGGATCACACCCATCGTTTCGCCCCCTGCCGCCATCGCGGCCCGGGCGACCACCCCCATCAACCCAACATCCCCCGCGCCGTAGACCAGCCGTTGCCCAGCCTCTGCCAGCGCCCGCCCGAGGGCTTCTGCCGTTTCGGCAAAGGCTGGATCCTCGCCCATGCGAGATCCGCAGAAAACGCACACGGAAAACGGCGGTTGCGCCATGCACTGGCCTTTCGGTTAGGGGTTTTGACCCCTGTTAAAGGTGTTGATAACCTCTCTCAAGCGCCTCATACGGGCCAAGGCGCACGGGGAAATGAACAAAATGACAGAGCCTGCAGAACAGGCGCAGCAGCCGCAACCAGCCGCTACGCCCCCGCGAAAAGCCGGGGGCGTGATAATCTTCGTCGCCGCGGCCGCGTTTTTTGCGGTGGTTGGGTATTCGATACTCACGGTCACGGGCGCCGGGGAACGCACGGCCGCATCGCTGGCCATCGCGCCCGCACCGGCACCGCCTGGCGTGACGCAACCAGTCGAAGAACCCGCCGCTGTTCCACCTTCCTCCGAAGCAACTGAGGCACCGGCAGATACCGAGCCAACGCCCGCAGAATCTATTGCAGACGGGGATGCAGAAGCGCCCCCCGCGGATGCCCCGAGCTTTGATGTTGTACGGGTGGATCCCGAAGGCCAGGCGCTGGTTGCCGGGCGGGCCGCGCCGGGCAGCACAGTTGCGGTAGAGATCGACGGTGAGGAAGTTGGCACCGCAGAAGCAGATGCCACAGGCGGTTTCGTGGCGCTTCTTGATGTTGAAGGCGCCGATGCACCCCGCGCCCTGACGCTACGTTCCACCGACGATGCGGGCGCCGAGACGGCGTCTGACCAAGTGGTGGTGATCGCCCCGACGCCCGAGGGGAGCGGCGAGCAAGACGCGGTAGCGCCAGCCGAGGCAGACGCTGAGGTGGCGGAGACCGCACCGGAGGCGCAAACGGGGGAGTCAGAGGCAGAAGCCCCCGCAGTTATCCTGGCCGATGAGGGCGGCGTGCGGATTCTACAGGATCCAGACGCTCCCAGCGAAGACACCGCGACGGTGGTTATTGATGCCATAACTTACGATTCCGATGGCAGTGTCGAGCTGTCGGGCCGCGGCGCGGGCGAAGGCTTTGTTCGCCTCTATCTCGACAACGCGCCCGTGGAGTTGACGGACGTCGATGAGAACGGGAACTGGCGCGCTGCGCTGCCCGATGTGGATACCGGTGTCTACACGCTGCGCGTGGATGAGGTGGATCCAGAGGGGCAGGTAACCTCGCGCATCGAAACGCCGTTTCGCCGCGAAGACGCAGCCGCGATCCGAACGCTCGCGAGCGCGCAGGTTGATCAGACACGCCGACTGAACCTTGTCACCGTACAGCCGGGGAACACGCTTTGGGGTATCTCATCGCGCGCCTACGGGGATGGGTTGCTTTATGTGAAGCTCTTTGAGGCCAATGCTGACAGGATTGTTGACCCGAACCTGATCTTCCCGGGCCAGGTCTTCAGCGTGCCAAACTAATCTCTAGTCGCCGCCACGGAGCTTGGTGAGCAGTGCCGGCAATCTGTGCGCAGAGGCACTGGCTTTCCCCCGCCCTGTACTTTAGCGTGAATGGCCCAACGCCAGCCGCCGCAAGCCCCCCGAAAGCGCCAACCACACCTTGCCTGCCACGCCCAATACTGCCGAGTTTGAAAACGAAGCCCGCCGCAGTGGCTGGCGCACCGTTCGCAAAGTGGCCCCCTATCTCTGGCCTGATGACCAGCCTTGGGTAAAGCGCCGCGTCGTTTTCGCGTTGATCGCGCTTTTCATCTCGAAACTGATCGCGGTGGGCACACCATTTTTCTACAAAGCCGCGGTTGACGCGCTAACGGGCGATACGGTTAGCCCCGCCTGGGCCCTCGGCCTTGGCGCCGTGGGCCTCACGGTGGCCTATGGCATGGCGCGGCTCATGAATGTCGGGTTTCAACAGCTGCGCGATGCGATCTTTGCCGCCGTCGGCCAGCGCGCGCTGCGCCAGCTTGCGCTTGAAACCTTCTCGCACATCCACGCGCTGTCGCTGCGGTATCACATCACCCGCAAAACGGGGGGCCTGTCGCGGATCATTGAGCGCGGGGTGAAGGGGGTGGAGTTTCTGCTCCGCTTCCTGCTTTTTTCCATCGGCCCCCTGATGCTCGAATTGGTGATGATCGGGGTCATCCTCGCGGTGGTGTTCGACGTCAGCTACCTGTTCGTCGTCGCCGCAACCATCGCCCTCTACATCTGGTTCACCTTCCGGGTCACAGAATGGCGCGTGCGCATCCGCAAGGTGATGAACGATCAGGATACAGATGCCAATCAAAAGGCGATCGACAGCCTGCTGAATTTCGAAACGGTAAAATATTTCGGGGCCGAGGGGCGTGAGGCCGCGCGCTACGACAGTGCGATGGCGCTTTACGAAAAGGCGGCGCTCAAGACATCTTACTCGCTCGCATTTCTGAATTTCGGCCAGTCGCTACTGATCTCGGCGGGCCTTGTGAGCGTGATGGTCATGGCGGCCGTTGGCGTCGCCAATGGTGCGCTCACGGTCGGTGATTTCGTGATGGTTAATGCCTACATGATCCAGATCACCATGCCGCTCAATTTCCTTGGCACGGTATACCGCGAAATCAGGCAATCGCTGATCGATATGGGCGAGATGTTTGATCTGCTCGAACAACCGCGTGAAATCAAAGACAAGCCAGGCGCTGGCGCCCTTAACGTCACCGGCGGCCGCATTGAGTTCGATGATATCGTCTTTGGCTATGAACCGGAGCGCCCGATTCTTAGGGGTGTCACGATCTCTGTCGAAGCCGGCCAAACCGTTGCGATTGTCGGGCCATCGGGCTCCGGTAAATCCACCATCGGGCGCCTTCTCTTCCGGTTTTACGACGTCGCTGGCGGGGCGCTGCGCGTCGATGGGCAAGACGTCCGCGATATAACGCAAAGCAGCCTTCATGCGGCGATCGGGGTGGTGCCGCAAGATACCGTGCTCTTCAACGATACTGTTCGTTACAACATCGCCTACGGGCAGGCATCACCCACCGAAGACGAAATCATCGCTGCCGCCAAGGCCGCCAAGATCCACGATTTCATCAGCGCCCTGCCGGACGGTTACGATACACCGGTGGGCGAGCGGGGGCTCAAGTTATCTGGTGGCGAGAAGCAGCGTGTGGGCATTGCGCGCACGATCCTGAAAAACCCACCGATCCTGTTGTTGGATGAAGCCACATCCGCTCTGGACACCGAAACTGAACGCGAAATCCAGGGTGAGCTTCGAGCCATGGCCAAAGGTCGAACGGTGCTGATGATTGCCCATCGGCTTTCGACGATCGTCGACGCAGATCAGATCGTTGTGCTCGAAGCGGGCCAGGTGATCGAGCGCGGTACCCACGCCACGCTTCTAGCGCGTGGCGGGCGATATGCAGCGCTCTGGAACCGGCAGGCGGCGAACGCGGACGACGCCGCCTAAAAGCCGATTCGCCGCAGTGGCCCCTGCACCCGGCGGTACAGGATCGGCGGAAGTACATCCTTGATTAGGGCTCGGCGCTTGCTGCGCCCATCAGCCTCGTCCACCGTGCCGGGGCGCGGCTTGAAGATCGTCGAATGCGATTTACGACCCTCGTCCCACGTCGCGGTGTAGTAGTAGAGCGCGATGGACATGCGCGGCTTGCCCTCGGGGTGGTTCACCGGTTCGGGGTTGCCGTGGAACGTGTCAGATCCGGTCGAGAAGCAGACCATCCGGTTGAATACCGGCACGAAGCTCGCCTCTTTCCGTGTCATGGCCTTGTCCCAGATTTCGAACGACCCGCCCCAGTCTTCGCGCCAATCCTCGTTAAGGTAGATCAGAACGTTCAGCCTGCGCTCAAGGTTGAGGGGCCCGTGATAGTTGAAGTCGGCATGAATATCGAGGTGCCCGCCATTGCCCACGCGGTGAATTCCGGCCCCCGCAAAATAGGGGTCTGGGATAAGCTTCTCGATGCCTGTGAGCTCTTCGAGGAAAAGCAGGAACGGTTTGGCGTTGAGCGCGCTGAAAACCGCGCGGGTATACATTGGAAGCCTGTCAGGGTTGTAAGAGGTTTTGAGGTTCTCTTGCGCCCGCGAGAATGAGGCTTCCGCCTCAGGCAGGGTTTCCACTTCTTCCTTTACACGGCGCAGGATCGCGGGATCCATGAAACCGTCGACACAGCCATGGTTGTAGGGCGTAGCCGATTGATAGGCGGCCGCATACGGTTTTGCCGCCGAACGGGCATCCTCAACACTCAGGCTGAGCGTTTCGGGATCGAATGCAAGCGCCGGCGCGGCATCGGTATCATCAAGCACGGTTAGTAGACCTTAAAGTACGCCCAAACAGTATGGGCGCACCATGTCAGAAAGACCCTTCGAAGGAAACTGCGGCAACCGCCCGCCCAGGCACTATTCGGCGGCTTTGAGCGGAAGGTCAGCCGGCGCCGCCGGGCGGGCAGGCGGCGCATCGGCATCCCAAAGGATCTCCGGGGCCCTCACGCGCCGCGCGGCCCGCTGCAACGCCCAGTCCTGCGCCGCACGGCTGGCCCGGCCCATGGAAAGCCGCGCCAACCCGCGCGAAAGCCAGGCCGCATAGGTCGTCACCCAAACCCGCAGCGCCAGCATCGACGGCGTGAAGATGAGCGTCAGCACCGTCGCGATCCCGAGCCCGAACACCACGGCGGTCGCCAACTGCTTCCACCACAGCGCCGTGGGGCTGTCGATCGAATAGCCGCCGCCGATGAAATCAAGGCTGAGGCCAAACATCATCGGTGCCAGGCCGGCCATCGTGGTGATTGTCGTCAGAAGCACCGGGCGGATGCGCACCTCGGCAGTGCGCACGATCGCCTCGATCCGCGGCATGTAGCGATTGTATTCCTGATACGTGTCAATCAGCACGATGTTGTTGTTCACAACGATCCCGGCCAGCGCCACGATCCCCGTGCCCGTCATGATGATCGAGAAGGGCTGCTGCATCACCAGCATCCCGATCAGCACGCCGGTGGTGGATAGCACCACGGCGAGCAAAACCAGCATGGCGTTGTAGAATGAGTTGAACTGCGCCAGCAGGATGATGAACATCAGCCCCAGCGCGCCCGCAAAGGCGGTTTGAAGGAAGGCCTGGCTTTCCGCCTGATCCTCCTGATCCCCGGTCCACTCGTATTCCACGCCCGCGGGAAGCTCGGCCTCGGTTTCCAGCCATTCAGTAAGAAGCGCGATGCGTTCATTTGGATTGATCGGCTGGCCTTCGGCATTCATCAGGCCCGGCGCAACATCCGCCTTAACGTCGTAGTATCGTTGCTGGCCCACGCGATCGATCTGGGCGAGCTTTTCCACCGGTTGCCGCGTGATGAAGTTTGACAGCGGCACAAGCCCGTCATTTGTGCGCACCTTCAAGGTGTCGAGTGTGCTCAGAACACGATCATTCTCCGGCAGCCGAACGCGGATATCGATTTCTTCATCCGAGCTGTCGACCCGCATGGTGTCCAGAAGAATGCCGCGGGTCACAAGCTGAACCATCGCACCCACCGTTGAAACACTGGCGCCGTAGCGGCCGGCCTTCTCCACATCGACATCGATTTGCCAATCGATGCCGGGCAGGGGGCGGGTATCCTCGACGTCGGTCAAGGCTTCCGTTGAGTCGAACTTGGCCCGCATCAGTTCCGTAGCCGCAAGCAAGGCCTCGCGGTCGTCGCCCTTAAGCCGCAGGTGCACTGGCTTGCCCGAGGCTGGGCCCTGCGCCAGGTCAAGCGTTTCCGTTGCGATGCCCGGAATCTCGGCCAGGCGGCGCTCGAGGTTCGCAAGCACAACGTCACCGTCGAGATCACTGATTTCTACGCCATCGTGAGTTGCGGCGAAGACGGCGCGATCCTCCCAGGGGATCAGTTCGATCTGAACCTGCCCGATTGTATCGCGCGGGCTTGCCGCGCCGCCGGTGTTCTGGTTCAGCCCGCCAGACCCCGCGAAGGCAAAGACCGATTGAATCCCAACGGTATCAAGCGTGACGGCCTCGGCCTGCGCCACCAGCGCGTCTTTCTCGGCAAGCGAAAGGTTACCGCGGGCTCTCACATAGACGATTGCCTGCTCGGGCTCGCTTTCAACAAAGAACTCAACGCCACGGTTGTTGGCGCCATAGGTCATGAAGGTCAGCACGACGAAGGTGCCAACGGCGGCAATGGCCACAAGCGGCATGATCGGGTTGCCGGCGATGAACTTGATGAAATGCCCGAACGGCGTGCGCCGATAGCCAGCCTCGATGCGCCGAGCCCTGCGCTCGATCTTCACTGACCCCAGCACCGTCGAGGCCGCAATCGCTGCCAGCACAAACAGCGCCGCACCGAAAAGCGCGCCCAACGCGGGGGGCAACGTATCGGGCAGTAGGTAGCTTGGGTTCAGCACCTGCATTGCAGCAAGGAACATCGTATAAAGCACCACCGGCACCAGAAGCGCTCGCGCCCAGAACGGTAGGGCGCGCGTAAGGTAGGCAGACCCGCCTTCAAACGTGCGGCTCATGCGCCCGGCGATCCCGCCCATCACTGGCAGGTAGATCAGCGCCACGATCAGCGAAGCTGACAGCACGAAGATGAGCGTGACCGGCAGCATGCCCATGAACTGCCCCGGCACGCCTGGCCAGAACAGCATCGGCAGAAACGCGCAAAGCGTCGTCGCGGTGGAGGACACGATTGGCCAGAACATTCGTTGAGCGGCCTCGACATAAGCGCGCATCGGCCCCTGGCCCTCGCGGATCCGCCTGTCTGCGTATTCGACGACAACGATGGCGCCATCGACGAGGATGCCCACCGCAAGGATGAGCCCGAACATTACAATGTTCGACACGCTCACACCCATGATTGCCAGGAACGCAAAACACAGAAGGAAAGATGTCGGAATAGCAAATCCCACGAGCAGGGCGGACCGCGAGCCCAGCGTGGCCAGCACGACGATCATCACCAGCGCGATGGCTGTCAGAACCGAGCCTTCGAGCTGGCTCACCATCGAATCCACAATGCGGCTCTGATCATTCGATGTGCCAACATCGATCGCACTACGCAGCTCTTCCGGCCAGGTTGCCGTTTCGGCCGCCACCTCATCTTTTACAAGGGAAGCGGTGTCGATCAGGTTGAAGCCCTTGCGCTTCACCACCTGCAACGCCACGGTGTTTTCGCCGTTGAAGCGTGCGGTTCCCGCGCGATCCTCAAAAGTCAGGCGAATGTCGGCAAGATCGCCAAGCGTGACAACTCGGTCCCCATCCACCTTTACCGGCAAATCGTAGACATCGCGCTGTTCGTCGAAGGACGAGGGGATTTTGACCGAGAACGCCCCACTGTCGGTTTCTACCTCGCCTGCGGCAATCAACTGGTTGTTGTTTACAACTACATTGATCAGTTCGGCTGCGGTCACATTGTAGGCTTCCAGCCGAAGGGGATCGATCACCACCTCAAGCATTTCGTCGCGATGGCCGGCCAGGGAAGCGCTGAGAACGGGTTCAAGCCCCTCAAGCCGGTCCTGCAAATCCTTCGCGACGCGCAACAGGGTGCGTTCCGGAACCGGACCGGTCAGATTCACGATGATGATCGGGAATTCGGAGAAGTTGAACTCCGAGATCGAGTAGCGTTCAAAACCACTGGGGAACTGTGCCTCGGCGCTATCCATTCTGTCGCGCACATCGGCGATGATCTTTGTCTTGTCCCACCCGAATTCGAACTCGAGCACAACGTTCGCATAGCCTTCAGCCGCCGTGCCCATCATCGATTTCAGACCGTCGAGGTCGGAAAGCTCGGTCTCCATCGGTTGGACGACAAGCTTTTCGCTGTCTTCGGCGGAAATGCCTGGGAAGGGCACCGAGATCACGAGCGCCGGGATTTCGATATCCGGCTCGCCCTCTTTCGGCAGACCAACGTAGGAAAACCCGCCGGCGAGCAGCGAAAGCGCGATGAACGCAAGGATCATTCGGGCGCGGCCCGCCGCCCAGCTGACGATGCCAGTCATTGTGCTTGCTCCTCGAAGGCCGGGGCCACAGGCACGCCGTCGGTGACAAACTCTTGCCCGACAACGATTACGGCCACCTCTTCTGCAAGGCCAGACACCCAGATACCCTCGGTTGTATCGCGCAAAACGCTCACTGGGGCGAACACCGCGCGGCTGTCATTATCCACGAGGCGAACGCCAAGCCGCCCTTCGTCATTCAGTGTGAGCGCCGATTGTGGCAGCAGATGCGCCGTCGCGCCGTCTGAGGCGATCAGTATCTCGGCCGTTTGGCCGTCGCGGATCGCCAAATCAGTGTTGGGCACTTCGACCTCCACGCGGAATGTCCGAGTGTTGGCATCGGCCGAGCGGCTGAGGAATGTGACGTTGCCAAGCACCTCCCGGCCCGAGGCCAGGCGGGACGCCGCCTGCGCCCCCACCTGAACCCGTTCAACCTCGGTTTCGGGCACGAAGCCCACCAGTTTGATCGGATCAAGCTGTATGACTGTTCCGCACAGCGCGCCCGGCTGCAAAAGCGCGCCCAACTCCGCCGTATCCGATTCCAGAAGGCCGGCAAACGGTGCGGTGATCTTGAGCTTGCCCAGCTCGTTTTGAGCAGATGCAATCGCGGCTTCGGCCGATTGAAGGGCCGCCTGTGCCGATTGCGCCGCTGCGTTGGCTGCGGTCACGCGGGTTTCCGATGCGAAGCCGTCCGCGCTCAGCCGCGCGGCCGCGCGCTGGTTGATCGAGGCATCCGCGAGCTGGGCTTCGGCCTCGGCGCGCCGCGCTTCCGCTTCGGCCAGCGCGATATCGCGGGTGCCGGTGTCAAGCTGGCACATCAGTTGCCCTGCCTCGACCGCAGCGCCCTTCCGCAAGGGTGGCGAGACGACGAGCCCGCTCGTTTCGGCCCGCACGTCAACTTGGCGCGCCGCCTCGGTGCGCCCACGTACGATCACCGCGCTATCGATTACTTCCGCTTGGCTGCGCTGAGCGACGACTGCCACAATGCCCTCGTCGCCATCCACAGCCGCGCCGGGCGTCTCGGGTGCCTCCGCCACAGCCATCTCTGCGGCGCTCTCATCAGGCGCCTCGGCCCCGGCGATCCCCAACAGCCGATCCCGTTCGAAAACGAACAAATACAGCGTGGCAACAACCGCGACGGCGGTGAGGATTGATATCAGGCGCATCGGCGTTTCTCTTGCAGGAGCGGGCCGCTCGAAGCGACCCGATCGATCAGTATTTCCCTGTATACGGCCGTGCTGGGGCACCGGATGCGCCGCTGGGCTAAACCGTTCAGTTCAAATTAGACGGGATTCCGCTGATATTCAAGGGCATCACATGAGTTTGTGCGCGGGTCTTTGCATAGCGGCGTGCAAGCGGCTAAGAGAACGCCGTGATGGTGGAGGTGGCCTTGGCCAGCGAAGACAGTTTCATTCAGGAAGTTTCCGAAGAGGTGCGCCGCGAACGGTTGTACCGACTTCTGCGGCGCTATGGCTGGATCGCCGTCCTTCTAATCTTGCTGATCGTCGGGGGAGCGGCCTGGAACGAATGGCGTAAGGCGAGTGAGCGCGCAGCGGCAGAGGCGACGGGTGATGCGCTGCTCGCGGCGCTTGAGGCCGATGATCCTGCAGCCCGAAGCAGCGCGATTGCCAATCTGTCGGCCGAAGGTGAAGCGGCAGCCATCATTGCCATGCTCGCCGCCGCCGAAACAGCGGCGGCCGAGGATCCCGCAGCAGCGCGTGCGCAGCTGGAGGCGATCGCGGGCAACGGCACGATTGATCCGCTCTACCGCGATCTCGCCGCGTTAAAAGCGGTGTCAATGGCGGGCGAAGACCTTCCTGCGGCAGACCGGATCGCGCGGTTGGAGCCGTTGGCGGCCCCGGGCGCGGCCTACCGCCCACTGGCGATGGAACTGATTGCGATAGCGCATGTTGATGCGGGCGATACTGAAGCCGCGCTTTCTGTTCTAAACGATGTTCTGGCCGATGGGGCCTCGCCTGAAGGCTTGCGCCGCCGGGCATCTCAATTGATTGTCGCCCTTGGGGGGGCGCTGGGGGCGTCCTGAACGGGCGCAGCTTGCCAGGGTAGAGGGGTCATGACACGCCGATTTGGTATGGTTGCAGGGGCCGTTGTGGCGGGCCTTCTGGCGGGCTGCGGGCAGCAGGAAGATCTGTTGCCGGGGCAGCGCGAGGCGGTGCGCCCCGTGGAAGTGACGGCGAATATCGCTGTGCCCTTCACCCCACCACGCCAGGTGGCCACGCCGGACTGGACGCATCGGGGCGGTGACGCCGACAAATTTGTACCGCACCCTGCGCTTGGCAACCGTCTGACAGAAGTCTGGAGCGTGGATATCGGCGAAGGCAATGGCCGCCGACACCGCATCACCGCCGACCCGATTGTGTCGGGCGGGCGCATCTACACCATCGACAGCCGTGCGCGGATTACGGCCACGACAACGGCAGGGCAGGTGGCCTGGCAGGCCGACCTTACGCCGGCCACCGACAAAGCCGACGATGCTTCGGGCGGTGGCCTTGCCGCGGCCGGCGGACGGATCTTCGCAACCTCGGGGTTTGGCCGGCTCGCCGCGCTTGATGCGGCAACAGGCGAAGTGCTCTGGATGCAGCGCCTCGGAGCATCGATCACCACCGCGCCCACGGTATTCGGCAATACTGTCTACGCTGTGAGCCGCGACAGCCGCGTCTGGGCGCTTAATGCTGAAACAGGGCGCATTTCTTGGGAGCTTCCTGGCGCCCCCAGCGCCTCGTCGGTTCTGGGAGCTGCTGCGCCCGCAGTAACCCAGCGCATCGCGGTGTTCCCGCTGCCCAGTGGCGAGCTTGTCGCCACTCTGCGCCAATCCGGCCTTCGGATCTGGGCGGCGCCTATTCAGGGCGGGCGTGACGGCAAAGTCTATTCCCGCATCAACGATATTACCGGGGATCCGGTGGTTTCGGGCGGGCGCATCTACGCCGGGAACGCAACCGGGCGGACGGTTGCCCTATCGGCCAATTCCGGTGAGCGGCTCTGGACTGCGCGCGAGGGCGCACTCGGCCCGGTTCAAGTGGCGGGCGGATCTGTGTTCCTCGTCAGTGATCAAAACGAATTGGTGCGTCTTGACGCCAACACCGGTACGCGGATCTGGGGCGTTGACCTGCCGCTTTTCACCGCGACGCGCGAGCGCCGCCTGCGGGATATCTACCCCCATTTCGGCCCGGTTCTGGCGGGGGGGCAGCTCTACATCGCCTCAGGCGATGAGCTGCTGCGGGCGTTCAACCCCGAAACGGGTGCGCTGACGGCCACCTATCCCTTGCGCGGCGGTGGCGCGGCATTGCCAGCCGTGGCGAACGGCACGCTTTATGTCGTCTCAGGCGACGGGCGCCTTCACGCCTTCCGCTAGCGCCTATTCTGCGCTAGACGCGCGCCTCATCCTAGACCGCGCTTTATACGGGAGAGGGCGCATGAGCTTCACGCTCGCAATCGTCGGCCGCCCGAACGTGGGCAAGTCCACGCTGTTTAACCGGCTCGTGGGCAAGCGGCTTGCCCTCGTCCATAACCAGCCGGGCGTGACCCGCGATCTGCGCGAAGGCGCGGCTCGGCTGGGCGATCTGCGCTTCACAGTGATCGATACGGCGGGGCTTGAAGAAGCCAACGACGAAAGCCTGCAAGGCCGCATGCGCAAGCTCACTGAACGGGCGGTGGAGATGGCGGATGTGTGCCTTTTTGTGATTGACGCCCGCGCGGGCTTGCTGCCGGCTGACGAGGTTTTTGCCGATATCCTGCGCCGCAAGTCCGCGCACGTAATCCTGGCGGCCAATAAGGCCGAGGGCCGCGCCGGGGCGGACGGTGCGCTAGAGGCCTATGCGCTTGGTCTTGGCGAGCCGATCGCACTTTCCGCCGAACACGGCGAGGGAATGAACGAGCTCTACGCGACCCTTGCGCCCTTGGCCGAGACCTTTGCTTCCCGCGCCGAGCAGTCGGCTCCCGAAACGGACGTAGCCATTGATGATGATGAGACGGGCCCGCGGGTTCCGACACCCGAGCGCCCATTACAGATCGCCGTTATCGGCCGGCCCAATGCCGGAAAATCCACGCTTATCAATAGTTTGCTTGGCGAAGATCGCCTCCTTACGGGCCCCGAGGCGGGAATTACCCGCGATGCGATCTCCCTCAGCTTCGATTGGGCGCGCCTGCCGGTACGTATGTTCGATACCGCTGGCATGCGCAAAAAGGCTAAGGTGCAGGAAAAGCTCGAAAAGCTCTCCGTCGGCGATGGCCTGCGCGCGGTGAGATTTGCCGAAGTCGTGATCGTCCTGCTGGACGCCGCGAGTCCGTTTGAGAGCCAGGACCTGCGCATTGCCGATTTGGCAGAGCGGGAGGGGCGCGCAGTGATCATCGCCGTCAACAAATGGGATCTGGAGCCGGAGAAGCAGCAAAAGCTGCGCGACCTGCGCGAACAGTTTGAGCGGCTATTGCCGCAGCTGAAGGGCGCGCCAATGGTAACAGTGTCGGCAAAAACGGGGCGCGGGCTAGATCGACTGCGCGAAGCTGTTGAGAGCGCCTATGCGGTATGGAACACTCGCATCCCCACATCGCCACTCAATCGCTGGCTGTCAGAAATGGTGGAGGCGCATCCCCCACCGGCCCCCGGCGGGCGCCGCATCAAGCTGCGTTACATGACCCAGGCCAAAACCCGGCCTCCTGGCTTCGTGGTTATGGCGAGTTTTCCCGATAAGCTGCCGGAAAGTTACTCGCGCTACCTCATCAACGGGTTGCGCGAGAG
>JBCCRC010000063.1:0-18416 GCA_039208375.1 Pseudomonadota bacterium
AAAGCGATTGCGCAACGCATCCATCGCAAAACCGACCGGCTGGCTCGTGGGCTGGAGGCCGGTGGCTATACCATTGAGCCGGAACACTTCTTTGACACCTTCACGGTCGAGGTCGGATCGCTGCAGGGTGTGATCCTCGAGGCCGGGCGGCGCGAGCGGATCAACTTCCGCAAGGTGGGCGAGACGAAGATCGGCATCACCGTGGACGAGACGATCCGCCCTGCCGTCCTGGAAGGGGTCTGGCGGGCCTTTGGCCTCAGCCACAGCCGCGATGATTTCCCCGCCGACTATCACCGCATGCCCGAGGGGCTGGTGCGGGACAGCGACTACCTCACCCATCCGACCTTTCACCACAACCGCGCCGAGACCGAGATGATGCGCTACATGCGGCGCCTGGCGGATCGCGATCTGGCGCTCGACCGCGCGATGATCCCCTTGGGAAGCTGCACGATGAAGCTGAATTCCGCGGCGGAGATGATGCCGATCACCTGGCCCGATTTTTCCCCCCTTCATCCCGTCGCACCCGCCGATCAAGTGGCGGGGTATCACGAGATGATCGCCGATCTGGAGGCCAAGCTTTGCGAGATCACGGGCTATGAGGCGATGTCGATGCAGCCGAACTCCGGCGCGCAGGGCGAATATGCGGGGCTTCTGACGATTGCCGCCTATCACCGGGCGCGGGGCGAGGCCCATCGCAACATCTGCCTGATCCCGGTTTCGGCCCATGGCACGAACCCCGCGAGTGCGCAGATGGCGGGGATGGAGGTGGTGGTCGTCGGCTCCGCCCCGAACGGCGATATCGATCTGGCCGATTTCCGCGCCAAGGCGGAGGCGGCGGGGGATCGGCTTGCCGCCTCGATGATCACCTATCCCTCCACCCATGGCGTGTTCGAGGAGACGGTGCGCGAGGTGTGCGAGATCGTGCATGCCCATGGCGGTCAGGTCTATCTGGATGGGGCGAACCTCAATGCGCTGGTGGGGCTCGTCAAACCGGGGGAGATCGGGGCGGATGTGAGCCACCTGAACCTGCACAAAACGTTCTGTATTCCCCATGGCGGGGGCGGGCCCGGCATGGGGCCGATCGGGGTGAAGGCGCATCTTGCGCCGTATCTGCCCGGCCATCCGGAAGCGGGCGGGAACGATGGGCCAATGCGGGGGCCAATGGAGGGGCCGGTTGCGGCGGCGCCCTTTGGTTCGGCCGCGATCCTGCCGATTTCCTGGGCCTATTGCCTGATGATGGGGGGCGAGGGGCTGACCCAGGCCACCCGCGTGGCGATCCTGAACGCCAACTATATCGCGAAGCGCCTTGAGGGCGCCTATGACATTCTGTTCACCGGGCGCAAGGGTCGCGTGGCCCATGAGTGCATCATTGATACCCGCCCCTTCGCGGCCGCGGGGGTGACGGTGGACGATATCGCCAAGCGCTTGATCGACAATGGCTTTCACGCGCCCACCATGAGCTGGCCCATCGCGGGGACGTTGATGGTGGAGCCCACGGAGAGCGAAACGAAGGCCGAGCTTGACCGGTTCTGCGATGCGATGCTGGCGATCCGCGAGGAGATCCGACAGATCGAGGCGGGCGAGATCGATGCTGAAAACAACCCGCTGAAGCGCGCGCCCCACACGGTGGAAGATCTCGTGGGGGAATGGGACAGGCCCTATAGTCGGGAGGCGGGCTGCTACCCGGCAGGCGCGTTCCGGGTGGACAAATACTGGCCGCCAGTGAACCGGGTGGACAACGTTTTTGGCGATCGGCATCTGGTGTGTACTTGCCCGCCGGTGGAGGAGTATCTGGAGGCGGCAGAGTAGTCTCTCGCCGCGAAGCTCACCCCATAGAGCTCAGTCCCGGTGCCCTTCACTGCGCCGGGGCTTCTGGTGCGGATGCTGGGCGCGCAAAGGGCGGAGCCGTTGCGGCTCTTCGCGATAGTGGCGGCAGCCCGACGTTTATCGGCGGAAAACTATGCTCTCATACTAAGTCTCTCTTTGATGCGCCCGAGAGTTCGAGACCCTTGGCGGCGACACCATCTCACGCGCAGCCCGATGGAAGCTACGCTCAAGAAAGCCCTTCGGGCTTGGCCTCTGGCGCAGCTTCCACTCAAATACTCCCCTGATCGCGCGCCGCGCCGGCCTCAGCGTCTGCCGCGGCGCGAGACCGGAACCAGCCGAGGCGGCGGAAGAGCAGCCAGTCGAGCATCAGCGCAACGATCAGGCTTGCGCCCATCAGCGGGAAAAGGATGGCGAGCGCTATGATGAGAACGATCATTCCTGTGCCGAGGGCCGCCTCTGGCGCAGCCGGCACGCCCAGCGTTCCCGCCGGGCGCCGCATCCACCAGGCCACGAAACCCGAGACCGAAAGCAGAAGCCCCAGCAGCGCGGCCACCGTGTTCTGCAGCACGTTCGCCCATCCGTAGAGCTCGCCCTGGTGGAACGAGATGCCAAGCGATACTGCCTGTGCGACGCCGGGATTATCGTTGAAATCATGGCGCTTGAGCACATCGCCCGAATACTGGTCAACGATCAGTTCAGTCTGTTCATGCCGTTTTTTGCTGGCCGAGCGCACCCAGAAGGCGGCTTCCGCGTCCTTGGCGGGCCGCGTCTCGAGCGGCGAGACTAGCCCTTCGGATCGCGCGACCGCGAACACGTCGGCAATTGCGATCGGCGTGCCCTCGGAGGTGGTGGAGTTCGGCACGTCGCCGCCGAAGCGCAGGCTTTTGCTCTTTGTGCCCGTTTGCTCCTGCACGTAAGACAGACCCCCGCCCCACACGTCTGTCCAAGGCAGGCCCGAGATCAGGATCGGAACGACAAGGATCGTGGCCAGAAAGCCGGTGAAGAGGTGGGTCTCGCGCCACCAGCCGCGCCCGGTGCCGCTCGGCGGGCTCACGGCCTTACGCCAGCTGCGGTTGCCGCGGGGCCACCAAAGGTAGAGACCGGTCGCGAACATCACGATCGCCCAATGTGCGGCCAGTTCGACGAATTTGGTGCCGGTGTCGCCCAGCAACAACTCGCCATGGAACTTGCGCAAGATCCGCATCGGCATCGCATCGCGTTCTGCGGTGCCGAGAACCTCGGCCGTGTAGGGATCGACCCAAGCATAGGAACGCAGCTTTTCGGCATCGTCGAACTCGATAAGGGTGGCGCGTTCGGGGGCGTCATAGGTGGTGATGCCGCGCACGCGAGTGATGCCCGCCGCTTCTTCCACCGAGGCGAGTTGCGCCTCATAGGATAGGCGGGCGTCGCCCACGGCCACATGCATCCGGTCGGCGTAAAGCCAGCCTTCGATCTGAGGTTTGTAGAGGTAGATGCCGCCCGTGACGGAAAGCATGGCCATGAACGGAAGAACGTAAAGCGCGGCGAGGAAATGCCATTTCCAAACAAGCCGGTAGAAGGCGCTGCCTGTCACACGCGGTGCGGGCTGCGCAGACGCAGTTGCATCAGTCATCGCAATGATCCTGTTGGTGGGTCTGTCTTTTGCTTCTGGGGGGATCAGCCCCAGTGGGGTGGCCCCTGGCTGGGCCATTTCACAATATAAGGGCGCGGCGGGCGCTCTGGTGCCGCAATGGCCGAAAAGGCATCAGCATGATCGCTGTCAAGTGCGCGCCAGAGTGCGGGGGCCGGGCTCTCAGCCGCAGCTTCGGTCACCATTACACACGGCTCGGCGCGCAATTCTTCGGTTTCGATGGGCGCGCTATCGGGGCCAAGCGTGAGGGTGATCATCTCTGATCCGGTACAGATCACAACTTGGGTGATGCCCGGAACGAGCCCGGCAATCACGGCGCCCATCTTGGGTACGAGAAGCCCGAAGGTAAGCAGGAGGATCAGGCAGAGGCGAAAGCAGCACGCGATCATGACATAAGGCTAGGGCCCGTGCTTTTGCCTGACAAGCTTTGCGCGAATTGTGCCTTTTGGTCGGCAAGCCTCTGCCAGAAAAGGAAAAACGGAAACAGTTTGGCGTGATGCGGCGAACAGTTCGGTCCGCCTCACGGCTACGCCCAAGCGCCTCGTTCCAGCGCGCTTGACTTGTCTGCAACCATGCACCACAACCGCGCACCGTTGGGGCCGTAGCTCAGTTGGGAGAGCGCGTCGTTCGCAATGACGAGGTCGTCGGTTCGATCCCGATCGGCTCCACCAATCATCTTTCACGCCGAACCCTTGGGGGCTGCGCCCGTGCCCGCCGGCCACTGCCGGGCCAGGTCAGCCTTCCAACCGCCGATCCTGCGGAAGGTTCTCCGGTAAAGCCTCGCCGCGCGCCTCGGCGGCATCGAAAACCGAGCCATGGACGCGTGCGCCTTCAGGAATGACCCGCGGTTGAAAGAGCGGCAGATGCCAACCAAGCGCGGAGAGAAAGCGCCGCCCGTAACCGTGCCGGGCCGGGGCCGGAATGAACTCTACGATCCGCCAGAGAAGCGACATCGAGTCTGCCGGACGGCGCTCGGGGTCCGGCGCCACGTAATGGGTGTTTTCGTGGCGGCCGAGCACTATGCGATTGACGGTGGCCTTCTTGAACACCAGCCCCAGCCCCTCCGCTTCGCCAATTATCCACGCCAGTGCCACCTTTGCGAGCCCGCTCTCCCGCTCGCGTTGTCCTCCGCCCACGTCGCCATGCACACCGCGAAACCATACTTCGCGCACATCCTGCGGTGTCTCGGTGCGGGCGTCGAACCGGTTGCGGCGGAACACCTGATCTTCGGGCCAGAGCGCAGGGCGGAACATCACGCGTCGCTCATGGATCGCCAACGCGTGACGCACCGCTCTGACGGACGTGTTGTTGCGCGTGAAGGCGTGCGACCGCCAGCGCCACCAGACCGGCCCGCGCTCTAACACCGAGGCGACTGTATCGAAGAGCAGCAGCGCGTGGATCGGCGGGCGGTCAGGCTGCAGAATCCGCTCGAAGAGCCGCACTTCGGCAAAGGCGGTGTGTTCGGCCCGGCCCGTTGGCTCTTCCCCCTTCTGCGCGCCGATCCGCTTGTAGGCACGATAAGCATAGTCAAGCAGGTTCATCTGGCTGTCGTCGAGCAGGCCCACTGCGTGGATGAAGCCTGCCAGCACCCGCGCTGTATAGGCACCGCGGCTGAAGCCTGCGATCACGATCCGGTCGCGACCGGTTTCTGGGTTACGGGCCGCGGGATCTTCGCTCTCATAGGTGCGGTAATTGGCCTGAAGGAAGCGATAGGCTTCCAGTACGTTCCGATCGAGCCCGTAGCCCGTTAGCTGGCCCCAAAGCTCGCGCAGCACATTGCCGGCACGGAAGACAGCATTCAGATCACCGAGGGTGCCGACGCCGGGATCATAGTAGACAAGTTGCGTCTCGTCGCGCTTGAGGCAGCCGTAGAGACGCAGGATGTTGGTGCGCTGTTCGCTTATCTGGTTTGAAGTGCCATCAAGAAGCAGAACGATGGTTTTGGGCATGGCGCGCGGGCTCTTGGGATGCGTCTAGCTTACCACGCTTCGCCGCCCTGAGGGTATCAAACTGTGGGCATCGTGGGCATCAGCCCGTCGAGTGGGGTTGCGCGCACGTTGCGCAATAGTTCGATGAATCCCGCCACTTGGTGGGCGCAGGTGGCCGCGCCCTTTTCGGCGGTGGCCGCCGCGGCGTTCCCCACCGTGCCTGCGGGATTGAGATCCCGCGACACCCAGCCGTAGGAGATCGGGCCGATGGGCGGAATCGCTGTGTCTTCGGCTGTAGAACGGAAATTCTCTGCCTTGCGCGCATCAACGCTTTCCGGCCGAAACGCCAGCATCAGCGAGGTTTCTACGTCGCCCCCGTGAATGCCGTAGGTCTGCTCATCGGGCGGATACATCCCCACGGGGTAGCCGAAGCTGCCCCACTGGCATTTGACCGCCAGCATCCCAGCGCGCACCCTGAGCTCTCGGGCCAGTATGGAAATGAGATCGAGATTTCCGCCGTGGCTGTTGGCGATAACGATCTTACGCACGCCAGCGCGGGCGACCGAAAGCCCGATCTCAAGCCATACTTTGAGCGCGGTTTCGGCCGAGTAGGTGACCGTGCCGGGCGCGTGGATATGCTCGTTCGACTTGCCCACTGCCTGCACCGGCAGGATGCGCAGGTCGAGATCCTCGGGGCAGGTGCGGCGCAGTTCGGCCAGCATCCCCTGGGCAATCATCGTGTCCGTGCCCACCGGCAGGTGCGGCCCGTGCTGTTCAATCGCGGCGGTGGGCAATATTGCGATCACCGTCATCGGGTCGACCCCCTCGAACTCGGTCGTGCGATACTGGGCCCAATCGAGGCGTCGGGTCATGGCGCGGGCTCCGGCTGGTAAGTGGCGTCAAGACGGCTGCGTAGGTAGTCCGCGCCAGTCACGGGCGGGTACTTGGCCGCTCCGGTGCCGGGTAGGGCGGCGATCACGGTGTCGGGGTTGGGATCAAGGAAGAACGCGATCGAACGGCGCAGCCGCGCGGGCGGCATTACGCGGTGAGGGGTGGAGACATAGGTGTCGTTGGACCAGCGCATGAGGCAATCGCCGATGTTCACCGTATATGCGCCGGGCACCTGGGGTACATCGATCCAATCACCCCCGCGTGGCTGCACCTGAAGGCCTGGCTCACCATCCGTCATCAAAAGCGTAATCGAGCCGTAGTCCGAATGTGCCCCCGCCCCGATCTCGTCCACTGTTCCACGGGCCGGAGGGTAGCGCAGAAGCCTCAGCGTGGCGAGCGGTGCGTCAAACGCGCAGTCAAAATGCGTCTCTTCCAGGCCGAGGTCGTAGGCAATCGGGCGGTGAAGCGCGACGCCAAGCGCGTGGACAGCGTCGAAGTATGACAGCAGCGTATCGCGAAACCCCGGCAAGTCAGGCCAGATGTTGGGCGCTCGAAACGGCTCGCCAGCGACCACACGAGGGTCATCGGCAGCGAGATCCCATCCCACATTGAACGCTTCTTTCTGATCAACCTGATCGGAGGTGTCATCGAGGTTTTCAGACCCCAGCCGCGCCCAGCCCCGATTGTTGCGACCCAAGCGAATATCGAGGCGCGACTTCTCTGCCTCCGACAGGGCGAAGAATTCATCGCCTGCCGCAAATGTGTCCGCAATCAACGCTTCGGGCACGCCATGGCCCGTAAGCAGGAAAAAGCCAGTGTCGCGGCACGCTGCGCCAAGATCGGCGGAAAACCCTGTTGGATCCGTGGCGAACCGGCCCCAATCCAGCACCGGGATCATGCGGGCTGCGCCTTGCGCATCGGGGCCGGCCCGATCAGCTTGTCGGCTCTGGCGGCCACGCGGGCGAGGTGTTTGGCACGGCTTTCGGGCGTGGAGCTGTCCATCAGATAATGGGCAGCAAACGCCGTCCGGCAGCGTTTGGCGCAGAGAAGCCGGACGCCGCGCATTAGCGTGCGACGGCCCGGCGCGCCGATGAAGCGGGTGAGCGCCCATGAGGCGCCGCAGGTCGTGAACACGCCAAGCCGGGTGATGTGCTGAAGCCCCGGTTTGATGTTGCCCTGGGCATCCGGCATTTCGAAGGCTACACCCGGCACCAGTACGCGGTCGAGCCAGCCCTTCAGCATCGCGGGCATGCCGTACCACCAGGTGGGGTAGACGAAGATCAGCGTATCGCACCAGCGGATCGCATCGACATCGGCCTGCACATGGGTGCAGTTGGTTGCGGTATCCTCATAGCATTCGAGCTCCGCAGCAGTCAGTTCAGGCCGGAATCCTGCGGCGTATAGATCGTGCACCCGTACCTCAGCGCCCGCGCGTTCAAGGCGGTCAATCACCGTATCGCGCACAGCTTCGGTGAAGCTGCCCGACCGTGGGTGGGAAAAGATGATGAGTGCTCGCATCAAAAGGCCTCCATCTCGCGACGCACCTTGCCTAGAAACGCGCCCCGCCGGGCATCGCTGGCCCGGTTCATATCGTAGAGCGCGAGGTAACGCATCTTCATCGGGCGGCAGACGTGCCACACCGCGCGGGTAACGCATTTGCGGGGTGGATCGCCTACCAAAAGCGCTCGCATTCGGGTGCCGCCATAGGTGGTGACTGCCGCGAGACGTTTGATGTGGGTGAGGTTCGGCTTCACTTTTCCCTCTTCAAGCCGAAACGACACGCCGGGCAGAAACACCCGGTCGAGAAACCCCTTAAGGATCGCGGGGTAGCCGAAGTTCCAGACCGGAAATACCATCACCAGAGCGTCGGCGGCGCGAAGCCTTTCAACATATTCCCGCACCGCGCAGCAATTCGCGGGCGCCTCGTGGTAGCCGCGCCGCTCGGCCTCCGTCAAAACTGGGGAAAAGCCTTCGCCATTCAGATCGCAATCGTCGACATGCCAGTCCCGTGCCTTGAGCGTTTCTACCACAGTGGTGTGAAGGGCCGACGAGAAACTTTCGGGGCAGGGGTGGGCGAAAAGGACGAGCGCGCGGGTCATGGCCGACGGCCCCCTTTAAACGGCTGCCCCCATGCGCTCATTCCGCCGCCTGCAGCTTGGCGTAGCTATACATCCGGCTGTAGTCCCAATCCGGAACATCCCAAGCGATCATCTTGCCGGGGTTCAGAAGCCCCTTTGGATCGGCTTCTTTCTTAAAGGCCAGTTGGCGATCATCCACCGTCTGCCGCCCCCCTTCTTCTAGCGTGTAGCGATGCGGGTTAAAGATCATCGCGCCGGCCTCTTCGTGGATGCGAATGATCTCATTGAGCCGTTCTTCAGAGGTGAACTTCACCAAGCTGAGCCCGGCGAACATCACCTTGCCGCCCTCTTTGAGCACCTCGAGATGCTGCAGCACCTCGGGCGAAAACTCTGCGCGCATCTTTTCCACCAGTGCCTTGTGATCTGGGTAGCCATAGCGCACCTGCAGATACGTGATCGTGGGGTCAACCTTCAGCGCGCGCAACGTGGTGTGGTTCCAGCCGTATTCGAATACCGGGCCAGGGCCCTTGGCCCAATCGCTGTTGTCTGACCGGTAGATGAGGTTCGCACTGGTGCGCCGCCCGAGAAAGGTCATAAACCCGTCCATCGAATGGGGCGCGACCATCAGGCCCAGCAGGTGGTGGCCGGGCTCGACGTGTGGTTTGACGCGCTGGAAATAGTCATGCGCGACGGGCGCTTCGAATACGGTGGCCAGCTTGATCAGGATACCGTCTTCGTTGGCGAGCTCTTCGGCGAATTCCATCGCCGGGGTAAAATCATCGAAGGCCACGAACATCTCCACCCAATCATAGGCCGGCGCGAGCGGCATCTCGATTTCGGTGATGATGCCGTTCGTGCCATAGGCGTGGGAGACGCGCGCGAGCTCTTCACCCCGGAACTCCACCACCCGCGGCTCTTTCTCCATCGTCACCACGCGCAGGCGGATGATGTTACCCAGATCGCGCAGGCTGCCCCAGGTGCATGATCCCACGCCG
Source organism: Pseudomonadota bacterium (assembly GCA_039208375.1). Taxonomy (GTDB): domain Bacteria; phylum Pseudomonadota; class Alphaproteobacteria; order Rhodobacterales; family Rhodobacteraceae; genus JANQPC01. Next base: position 9,350 of record JBCCRC010000063.1, read on the forward strand.
CCCGAGCCGCCGGCGATAAATCCGCCGATGGTGGCGGTGGCCCAGGTGGATGAGAACATTCGGATTTCCTGGCCCGACTGTTCCTTGCAGGCGGCATCGAGATCTTTCAAGAGTACGCCCGGTTCGCAGATCACGCGGCCCGGATGCACCTCTTTGACCCGGTCGAGATGGCGCAGATGCATCACGCAACCGCCTGCAAGCGGCATGGCCTGCCCGTAATTCCCGGTGCCCGCCCCGCGTGTGGTGACAGGGCAATCGTGCTGATAGCAGACCTTCAGGATCTCGATCACTTCGGCTTCCGATTTCGGGCGTACCACGAAATCGGCAGTCACATGATCGAGCCGATCTTTCAGGACCGGGGAATACCAAAAGAAATCGCGGCTCGATGCCTTGATCGCGGCGTCGGAGCTTTCGATGTCAAGATGGCTGAGCGCGTCCTTGGCGGCGGCGACATTGGGGGTCATGCGGGCTCCATCAGATAATCAAGCTCTGTGTAATCGGGCAGTGCGGTGGGAATCGCGCAGCCGTCGCGCAGCACGATCCTGTCAGAGTGCGGGCGCGCGAAGAGCTCTGTCCACTCCCGCGCGTTAAAGATCACCAGATCGGCGGGCGCGCCGGAAGTGAGGGCGGGCGCGTCGAAGCCGCAGGTGGCCGCGGGTGTGGCGCTGAACGCAAGCGGCCAGTCGGTATCGGAATGGTCGAGATGGCCGATGCGGGTGGCCTGGCGCATCACTTCAAGCATGTCCATATCGCCATAGGCGTAGAACGGATCGCGCGTATTGTCGGAGGCAAAGCTCACCGGAATGCCGCGCGCTTTCATCTCATGTACCAGCGTGATCCCGCGGCCCCGCGGCGTGCGCCCCGCATGGCGATCCTGCAGATAGAGATTGCACATTGGGAGGGAGACGACGTGCAGCCCGGCGCGGGCGACGAGATCAAGCGTGTCGTGTGCGCGTGCCTCTTCTTGCGCCGAAAGCGAACAGCAGTGGCCCACGATGACCGGCCCCTCAAAGCCGGTTTCGATCACCGTCTCCGCGATCAGGCGCAGAGTTTCCACGCTGGAATCCATCGTCTCGTCGGTATGAAAATCAGCGGCAAGGCCGCGGGCGGCGGCCATCTCGAAGAAGCCTAGCAGCCGGTCGCGCAGATCGGGCACCGGATAGGTGACCATGCCGAGCACGCCGCTGTGCTCGGCGACCGTATCGGCGATCTGCACAAACTCTCCATCGCGCGAGAAGCCTTCGCAACTGATCAGGCAGGTGGCCTGTAGCTCAATCCTGCCCGCCCAATCGGCCCGCAGCTCCGCGAACAGCGGCCAGCTGCGTTTGAACTGCCCGTTCATGGAATCAAGGTGCGTGCGGATCGCGCGGGTGCCATGCGCGTAGGCACATTTGAGCGAAAACTCCATCCGCGGGCGCAGATCTTCCGGCGTCCAAACCGCGTGGTCGGCGCGCACGGTTTCGAGCGCGCCCATGAACGTGCCGTCCGGGTTGGGTGAGCGCGGCCAGATATGGCCCTTATCAAGATGGGTATGCATATCCACGAAGGCCGGAAGCACCATGGCGCCGGCCATGTCGACCGGCGCGTGCACCTCGCCCGAAATCCGGCCCCCGGCGATGGAAAGATCAGTGCGCACGAGGGGCTCGGGCCGGCCGAGGAAACACCCTGGGGTTGTGACGTTTGAAAGTGTGATCGGGCCTTCGGGTAGTGACTTGAGCGCCATCAGCCCTCCCGTCTGATGGCGCTTTCGTGCCATTTGCGCAAGGAAAGGTGACTGATTAGGCTCATTGCCGCGAATATAACGACGCCCATCACCGAAATCAGGATGAGGGCCGCATAGAGCCGTCCGAAATTGAAGCGATAGGACGCTTCGAGAAGCGTTGATGCAAGACCAAGGCCTGTGCCTGCGCGGCCGATCACGAATTCAGCCACAACCGCGCCGATCAACGCGAGGCCCCCCGCGATTTTCAGCCCGCCTAGGAAAAACGGGAGCGCTGACGGCGCCGCGAGGTAGCGCAGCCGCTGCCATCGTGTAGCGCCGTAGATGGTGAACAGGTCGGTCAGGTTGTGGTCCGCGGATTTTAGGCCGATCGTTGTGTTAGACAGGATCGGGAAGAACGCCACGATCCAAGCGCAAAGAAGGGCTGCCACAAACGCGCTTTCCACGTAGATCTGCAACAGTGGCGCAATCGCGATCACCGGCGTGACCTGAAGGATCACGGCGTAGGGGAAGAATGACATCTCTGCCCACTTCGATTGCGTGAAGGCAACCGCCAGCACCACGCCGCCAATGATGGCCATGCCGAGCGCCAAAAGGGTGAGGCGCGCGGTGACCAGAAGTGCCGGCCAAAGAAGCGCCCAATCCTCGATCATCTGTGATGCAACGCGGCCCGGGCCGGGCAGAATATAGTGGGGTACCTCGCCGATCGTCACATAGAGATGCCAGGCGAGGACCGAGAGCACCATCACAAGCGATGGCAGTGTCCATTTCGCAATGCGATGTATGCGGGCGCGGCGCGCGCGTGCCAGTTCTTCCTCGTCCACAAGGGGCACAGCGCCGTTCGCGGCAGTCACCTCTTCAACAACGCTCATGCATGTTCTCCAATCGCGGCCTGCAGCGCCTCGCTCGCCTCACGGCAATAGGCGGCGTATTCGGCGGAGGTGCGAAATTCCTCATGTCGGGGGTAGGGCACGTCAACCGTAAGTTCGCGGATCACGCGGCCCGGGCGTGCGGCCATCACCACGATCCGGTCCGAAAGAAAAACGCTTTCGAAGACCGAATGTGTGACGAAGATAACGGTGCATCCGATTTTCGCTTTCAATTCCAACAGATCGTTGTTGAGCTTGAAGCGCGTGATCTCATCGAGCGCGGCAAAGGGCTCGTCCATCAGGATCAGGCGGGGTTTTGTGACCATCGCGCGGGCGATGGAGACGCGCATCTTCATGCCGCCCGACAACTCCCGCGGATAGGCGTTCTGAAATTTGTCGAGGCCCACAAGTTTCAGAGCTTCAAGGATATCGTCTTTTGCCGCGGTGTAGCTCTTGCCTTGAAGCCGAAACGGCAGGAACACGTTATCGGCCACCGTGGCCCAAGGCATGAGCGTGGGTTCCTGGAACACCACGCCCAGGTCATCGGCCCCCTGCTGGCCGCCAACCCATGAGATGCGGCCCGCGGTGGGGTGCAAAAGCCCCGAGATCAGCCGCAGCGCCGTGGACTTGCCGCAACCCGAGGGCCCGAGAAGCGAAATGAAATCGCCCTCGTTGACGGCAAGATGCATGTCGCGCAACGCGACCACATCGCCCGCAAAGGTTTTCTCCACATGATCCATGTGAAGAAGCGGAGGTCGTTCGGCTACCTTGAGTTGCGGTTTTCCCATGTGCCCCTCAGCGACAATGCCGGGCGTACGCAGCACACCCCGCCCGGCATCCGTGTTTTTGATCAGTTGGTCTTGAGATCCATGCCAACGCCATTGCCCACAAACTGCGTTGTGTACGAGGCGCTGTAGTCGAGCCCGGCTTCCACCACCCCGGTTTCGACCATCAGGTTATAAAAGTTTTCGACCGTCTCATCGGTAATTACGCCAATGCCCATCTCAAGCGCATCACCAGAATCGACAATCCCCCATTCCTTCATTTTGTCGATGGCATAGGCGATCTTGTCATCGGTCATCTCAGGATTGGCTTCTTTGATGAGTTCGTTGGCCGCGCTGGGATCGCCATAGAGGTAGTTGTACCAGCCCTTGATCGAGGCATCGACGAAGCACTGCACCTTCTCGGGATCGCTTTCGATGGTTTCGGCCATCGTTTCAATGGTGGTGGCATAGGAGGAATAGCCCGCATCGGCGATGAGGAAGACATTGGGTTCAAACCCGCCTTCCTGCGTTACGAGGTACGGCTCCGACGAGAGATAGCCCTGCATCCCAACCCGCTTGTCGGCCAGGAACGGCGCGGGGTTGAAGGTGTAGGGCTGGCGCTGTTCGGCTGTAAAGCCGTGTGCCTTCATCATCCACTGGTAGTAGGATTGAAAACCGTTGTCGCCGATCAGAAGGGTGAGGTCCTTCAGTTCCTCCCAGCTTTCCGCCTCGCCCGGATGGGCCACGATCACCTGGGGGTGCTTCTGGAAGATTGCGGCAATGTTCACCACCGGCACGCCTTCCTGCACCGCGCTGAAGGCCTGCAGAAGATCGCCGCCCATGTGGAAGTCCATCCGACCCGCCAGCATCAGCGCGCGGTTATTGACTTGCGGGCCGCCGGGCAGGATTTCAACGTTGTAGCCGCAATCGGCCAGGTAAGTGCCGTCGGCCACGGATTGGTAGAAGCCGCCATGTTCGGCCTGGGCGAGCCAGTTTGTCCCGAACACAACAGTCTCCTGCGCGCTCGCGCTGCCAGCGGTGAGTGTAAGGGTGGCCGCGCCGGCTAAGAGGGATTTTGCAGAGCGGGGTTTGACAGACATGGGGAACCTCCAAATTATGATTGATCGAAAGCATCGGACTGGCTTACGGGAAGGAAAGGTGGCCGCCCGCGCAGCGCTTTCAATTCTTCGACGGTCGCTTGTTTTTTAGACTGTCTCCTTCGATTCGCCTATTTGTTGATCAGCCTTCGTTTGCAGAAGCTCGAAACTGCGCCCGCCGCTTGCGGGCATCATGAGGGACGGGCGTTGGGAGAGCCATGCGAGAGATCACACCCGCGACGATTGCACCGCCCTTCGCGCGATACGCCCACGGGGTTGACGTGCCAGCCGGATACCGGCTGATCGCCACCTCGGGCCAGCTTGCTTTGGCGCCCGATGGCACTGTGCCGGAAAGTGCAGAGGCGCAGGCCGATCTGATCTTCGGAAATCTTGATGCGATCCTAGGCGCGGCAGGCGCCAGCGCGCGCGATGTAGTGCGGTTGAATGCCTACGTGACGGATCGGGCGCATATGGCGGGCTATATGGCCGCGCGGGATCGCTGGCTTGCGAATGTGGTGCGGCTGCCCGCCTCGACGCTGGTGATCGTGTCGGGCTTCACACGGGCCGAATTCAAGGTCGAAATCGAAGTGCTTGCGGCGGTAGAGTAAAACCAGTGCCGATACCGGGAGCGCGCCATGCCAGGCCGCCTGTTTCTGACCACGCCCTTGCCGGAGATCGCCGCCATGGCGGGGGCGGACACCGCTCAGGTGGCCGACGAGCCGCCGCGCCGCAACATTTCGCCGGGGCAGGAGATCGTGGTTCTGACGCCTGAAGGGCGGCTTGACCGCATGCGCTGGGGCATCATCCCCGTTGGCCGCAAGAACGCCCGCGGGCGCCCGGTAATGGAGACGCTGATCAACGCGCGCTCGGAAACCGTGTTTGAGAAGTCCGCCTATGCCGGCGTTGGCCGCTGCGTCATTCCCGCCGATGGCTGGTATGAATGGACGGGGGCGGCACGGCGCAAAACGGCCTGGGCGATCACCGCAAAATCGGGCGCGCCGCTCTGGTTTGCGGGCATCTGTGATCTTTGGCGGGCGCCGGGCGGGCGGGAGTTATGGCAGGCAGCGGCGGTGACCTGCGAGCCGAATGCCGATGTACGCGACATTCATCACCGGATGGGCGTTTTGCTCGATGTGGCTGCTTTGCCGACTTGGCTTGAGGGCGACGAGACCGCGGCTGCTGCACTGATGCGCCCGGCTCGCGACGGCTCACTCAAGGTGCACAAGGCCGAGGGGGTGGATTGGGATGCGCTTTGAGCCCCGCGATTGCAATGCTGTGCAGTTCATGGTTTATGCTGCAGCGCAGCATGTGCGCTCGGCGCGAGGGGGATTACGATGGGACAGGTGATCACAGTCGCCCAGCAAAAGGGCGGATCGGGCAAGACCACGATCGCGGCAAACCTCGCGGTGGGATTCGCGCGCGACGGTAAATCGGTGGCGCTTCTTGATACCGATCCCCAAGGCTCGCTGGGCCGCTGGTTCATGACACGGCGCGAGGCCGGGCACGAGGATCTTGAGTTTTCCACATCGTCGGCCTGGGGCGTGAGTTATGAGTGCGACAAGCTGCGCAAGAATTTCGATTACGTGATCGTCGATACGCCGCCGAAGGTCGACGCGGATCTGCGCCCTGCGCTGCGCGAAAGCGATCTGGTGATCGTGCCCGTGGCGGCGAGCCAGGTGGACGTCTGGGCCACCGAAGGCGTACTCGATTTGGCGCGGCGCGAGAAATGCGCGGTGATGGTGGTTCTAAACCGCGCGAAAGCCGGTACACGCGTCCTTGACGATGTGCATGCCGCTCTGGCCGAGATCGAGGCCGATCAGGCCGCTACGGTGCTGGGAAACCGTGTGGCCTATGCCGAAACGCTGGGGCAGGGGAAGGGCGTGCTCGAACGCGGCAAGGGTGCGTGGACGGGTGAGATGGCCGGGCTGATGGGCGAGGTCGAGGCGGTTCTGGCGAAGGGGTAGGACGAGAGCCAGCGACGCCGCGCCTGGGCCCGGCGATGGCGCGGCTCCGTGCTTCGGGTTCGGACAACCCCACGCGCCCCTAATCCCCGCGCAGCACCGCGCCGGGGTTCATGATCCCATTGGGATCGAGCGCGGCCTTGATCGCGCGCATCGCAGCCAGTTTCGTGGGGTCTCCGTAGCGCTCCAATTCGCCCACCTTCAGGCGCCCCACGCCGTGCTCGGCGCTGAAGCTCCCGCCGCGCGCATCCACGGCATCGTGAATCAGTCGCGTCGCATCATCGCGCAGTGCAAGATGGGCCTCGCGGGGTGCGCCCGCCGGAGGGAAAATATTGTAATGCAGGTTCCCGTCGCCCAGGTGCCCAAACGCATTGATGCGCAGCGCGGGGGCAAGGCGGGCGAGGGACGCGCCGGTTTCTTCCAGAAAGCCCGGGATTTCCGAGAGAGGCAGCGCGATATCATGGCTTGCGATGGCGCCGATCCGCGCATTGGCTGCGGGGATCGTTTCGCGCAACGCCCAGAGATCGGCGCGCTGTGCCTCCGAGTGTGCCAGCACGCCGTCGACCACCTCGCCCGCCTCAAGCGCGGCGGTAAAGAGCGCTTCAAGTGCTGCTTCGGGGGCGCCATGGCTTGCCGCTGCCTCGATCAGCACCATCCAGGGCGGGGCGGGGTCAAAGGGGCGCGCCGGGCCAAGGCCGGTTTCGGCCAGAAAGCCAAATCCCATGCCGGAGATCAGTTCGAAGGCTGAGACCGTTTCGCCCAGCATTGCGCCCGCGCGGGCGAATAGTGCCAGCGCCGTCTCGGGGCTAGTAACTGTGAGGAGCGCGGTTGCGCGGGCGGTGGGCGCGGGAAAAAGGCGTAGGGCGGCGGCGGTGATCAGGCCCAGCGTGCCCTCGGCCCCAATCAGCAGGTCGCGGAGGCTGTAGCCGGTATTGTCTTTGCGGAGGCGCGTGAGCCCGTTCCAGACGGCGCCGTTCGGCAGCACCGCTTCGAGCCCGAGGCAAAGATCGCGTGCTGTGCCGTAGCGCAATACGGCTAGCCCGCCTGAGTTCACGGCCAGCGCGCCGCCAATCCGCGCCGTGCCTTCAGAGGCGTAGGAAAGCGGGAAGAGCCGCCCGGCGTTATTGGCGGCGGATTGGATCTCGGCCAGCGTGGCCCCAGCCTCTGCGATCAGGACGTTTTCTTGGGCATGGGTGGCCCGGATGCTCTTGAGCCGTTCGGTGCTGATCAGAAGCGGTGCAGGGCCGTCGGGCGCGATCTGGCCACCCACAAGCCCCGTGCCCCCGCTGAAGGGCACGACTGGCACACGCGCGTCATTGGCCAGGCGCATGATCGTGGACGCCTCGTCGGGAGAGCCCGGCGCCAGCACTGCAGCGGCCCGCCCCTGCCAGCGCCCCCGCGGCTCCTCAAAATAACGCGGATCGGGAGCGCGGAACGCGGCCTCGGGCAGAGCGGTGCGCAACGCGTTGAGAAGGCTATCGGTGGCGGGGCGCAGCATAAGGGCGTTGTGGCCCGCCGTTGCGGGCGCCGCAAGCTTACTCGTCGCGGAGAAACTGCGGGGTGAGCACAACCACAGTGGGCCGCTCGGGCAAGGTGGCAAGCGAGACCTCAAGGCTTGTCGGCCCCTCGCGGCGAATGGCGAACTCGTCCTCCATTCCCGCGATAAAGCGTTCCAGCGAAGAGAGGCTGAACCAGTGCATCGGGATCACGATAGACGAGCGCAGGCGTTTCAGAACCCGCGTCATCGAGGGCAGGTCAAGCGTGATGCCCCCATCAACCGCTGCCATGACGACATCGAGCCGGCCGAGCGCGGCATATTGCATTTCGTCGGGTTCGTGGTGGAGATGGCCCAGATGGCCGATGCAGAGCCCAGCGACCTCGAACACAAAGATCGAATTGCCGTTCTCGCGCACCGTGCCCGAAAAGCCGCCGCGCACATCTGTTGGCACATTGCGGACATATAGCTCATCCAGATCGAGCCTATGTTCCGCGGGGATCCCGTCTTCCGCCCAGCCCTTCAGCACGTGCGGAATCTCGGGGTCAGGTGACGGCGTCCAATGTGTGCTATGGGCGTTGTTCATGGTGGCCACCGTGGGGGTGAACGGCGCGGTGCCGAGAAAACCGGTGTAATCGGTCACTGCACTCAGCCCGCCCTCGGTCTGGATCAGGAACATCGCGTGATCGAGGTAGCTGATCCGCACGGTGAAGTCGTCGAGCGGTGCGCGGAAGTTGGCTTTGTGAAGATAATCCACGCCTGGCGCGGCATCGGCAATGGCGATGCAGTGCGAGGCCCGCTCTTGGGCAATGGCGGAGACAGGAAGCGTTAGGGTGAGTGCAAGCGCGGCGACGACAGGTTTCAGCATGGGGCACCTCCGGTTCCCGGTGAAGATAGGGCGTGTGGTGTTGCCTGTCTCGCTGTTTGGGCGCTTCGATCCCGATGCGCCCTGTGCCCCCTCTCATTTCCGTGAGTTTTCTGGTGGTTAGGTTGCAGGCGCTCACGGGGGTGTGCGCGGTCGGGCCGGTTCTGAAACAAACCACAGGGGTGCAGGGAAGTCTGTGCACATGCGCACTGAAATTCGCCAATTCTCACGCGTCCGTGCGTTGCGGTGAGGCGCGGTTTGCCCCATCTCTCCCCCATCGGCGCAACACCGCACCG
>JBCCRC010000064.1:0-18381 GCA_039208375.1 Pseudomonadota bacterium
AGGGCGCCCGCGCGCCGTCAAGCTGCCGTCCGCCGTGGTTTGACACCATGATCCCCGTGCAGCCGATATCGACGGCGCGCTTTGCATCGGCCACGCTCATGATGCCTTTGAGCGCGAACTGGCCATCCCATTTCCTGCAAAGGTCTTCGGCATCCTTCCAGTTCATCGACTGGTCAAGCATCGTTGAGAAATACTCGCCGACAGAAACGGCGAGGTTCGTGCCCTGGCTTACGTAGCCGGAGAGATGGGGCATATCGAACTTCTCTTTCGTCAGGAAGTTCCAGGCCCACATCGGATGCGTGGCGAAACTTATCAGCGATGAGGGCGTCAGTTTCGGAGGCGAAGTGAAGCCCGTGCGCAGATCGCGCTCGCGGTTGCCACCGGTGATCGTATCGACGGTGAGGGCCAGCACGTTGAAATTCGCTGCTTTCGCGCGTTCCAGCAGCGCATCGTTCAGGCCGCGATCCTTATGGAAGTAGAACTGGAACATCTTCGGCGTGTCGACGAGGGCCGCAATGTCTTCCACCGTCGTGGTGGCAAGCGATGAGACGCCGAACATCGTGCCGTATTTGCTGGCGGCCTGTGCCACGGCGCGTTCGCCTTCGTGATGGAATAGACGCTGAAGCGCGGTGGGGGCGCAGTAGACGGGCATGGCAAGCTTTTGGCCCATCACCTCAACGCTCATATCCACCTCTTCGACCCCGGCCAGCACGTTCGGCACCAGATCGACATCGGCATAGGCTTCGGTGTTGCGCTTGTAGGTGATCTCATCGTCGGCCGCGCCGTCGATGTAGTGAAAGATCGGGCTTGGCAGCCGGCGTTTGGCCAGTTTCCGGAAGTCCTGGAAGTTGTGGCAGTTATTCAAACCCATATTGGTGACCCCATGTCTCGGTTCCTCCGCGCGGGCTGGCCTGTAACCGCCCTCTCCAAGATTGGTAAGAAGATTTTACCAATTTGCGCGTTGTAGCTGTCAGCCCCCCGTCCCGTCAACCCCATCGCGCGCCCTTGGGCCTGCGCGACGGTGGCGCAGATTGCCGGCGATTGTGCCACTTCGCGAAACCGTGTTCTCCCGCAAACTGCGGAAGGGTACTTTACGGTGCTTTTTAGGGCCCAATCGCTTGGCGAGCGCGGGGGGTTTGCGTTAGCATTCGTCCAGCGCCCCCGGGGGTTGGGGGCGGCTTGGGGAATTGTACTGAGGACCAGTTATGCACTTCACATTTAAACTTGCGGCCGGGCTCGTGGCCGCCCTTTCGGTGGCCGGCTGTGCTGATAGCGTGCGCAAGCAGGCCTCCTATGTTGCGCCCATGGCGGGCGAGTTTGAGGAGGCCGGCAAGTTCACCGGCACCTTCGCATTTGTTGCCGATTACGATGCCGGCACCTTCACCGGTGAGATCCGGGATATGGAGTTCACTCGGCCAGAGCTTGCCACCACACGCGGTGTGGTGCCGATGTCGGGCACGATCACCGAAACGGCGCCGAACGAATATGCGTTCCAGGCAACAGGCCAGGGCCGCCTGGCCAACGGTAGCCGGAACTACAACCTTGGCATCGAGATGGAGAGTTCCTTCATCGATGAGGATCGCCGCCGGGTGACCGGCTGGTACTTCGGCGGCGGCGAGTTCAACCGCGGCACGACCTACGTGGATTGGCTCACGATGCGCGGCCAGTTCGAGGCGAGCCTTGTCTGCAAGACGGGCCTCTTCAACGACACGCCGTGCCCGATGCCGCCGCTCTCTGAGACGGCAGGGCTTGCGCCAGATATCAACACGGTAGAGCTGCCGGAAAGGTAAGCTGCTGCGAATTTGAGTTCGAAGCGGGCGCGGGAAACCGCGCCCGTTTTTTTTTGACCTGTCTTTGGTGCGGGCGGGGCAGGGGCCAAGGTTGGCCTAAGGCCGAACGGGCATTCGATTGGCGCGCTGCTTCGCTGCGTGAACTGCTAGGCCCGCGCGGGCCGCTTTGCGTCAGTGCTTGTCAACGCGCCGGTGCGCTTGGCATTGACGTCTTCGGCCAATACGCGGCCCATGGTGCCTGCCACTGCCGCCCAACTGAAATGCGCTTCTGAGTGATCGTGCCCTGCCTGGCCCAGCCGTTCGGCCAGTGCGGGATCGTCAATCACGCGGTCCATCGCCGCGGCAAGCGCGCCCGGGTCGCGCGGCGGAACAATCAGCCCCGTTTCGCCATCTCGCACGTCTTCGGCCAAGCCGCCGAGCCGCGTGACGATTGGCGCACGTGCATAGGCAAAGCTCTGGTGCAGCACACCGCTGGCCGCCGCGGTGCGGTAGGGCAGAACCACAGCGCGGGCGAGGCGGAAGATCGGGTAGACTTCTTCGTTATCGATGTAGCGGTTGGCGACGATGACACGCTCGACCAGCCCGTGATCCGCGATCTGGCGGCGCAGACCCGCCATATCCATGTTCTTCGTCGCGCGCCCGGCGATCAAAAGCTGCGTGTTTTCCCTGGCACGGGACTGCGCAAAGGCGTCAACCAGATCGTTCACGCCTTTCGAGGGCCAGAGATTGCCGAAGAACAGCAAGACGGGCGCATCTGCCTCAAGCCCCAGCCGCGCGCGCATCTCCGCCTCCCCGATTTGCGTTTCCCGGAAGAATTCCGGGCGGGGGTGAGGGATCCGCGTGGTGCGCGTCTCAGGAAAGATCGTGCGAGCCAGAAAATCCTCGCGCACGGACGAGGCGAGAAAGAAGATACGGTCGAAGCGTTCCATCAGTGGGTCCCGCCGGCGCTTGGCTTCCTTCCCGCGATCCTCCACATGGGTGGCTTCGTGGCAGAGCTGGGCAAACACACGGTTTGGCGCGGCCAGCCGCGCTGCAATCCTCAGAATATGCCGGTGCGCCATGATCGACAGGATCACGACATCGGGATCCATCCGCTCCACCGCCCGTACCGTACGCCACCAGACAGCGGTCAGCCGCACCGCACGCCAGCCGCGTTGAGCGAGGCGGGCGACCTTGTGGACCGTTGTCTGGTTTGAATTGTCGGAAGGCTGGTTGCGTTTCCAGAGCCGCATCATCGGGGCCAGTGTGTAACCACGCGCCGCGCGCAGTTCGGGCTCGGTATCGGTGACAAGGGTCACGTCATTGCCTTCAGCCCCCAAGGCCTCGCCCATCTGATGGGCGAAGTGGAAGAGGCCGCCTTGGCCATCGGGCTCGATAATGACGATCTTCATCCGTCAGCTGCCTCTTTGCGACGACCGCGCGCAGGCTGCGCCGCGTACCGACGCTCTTCACCTTACACGCGATGCGTCAACGGTGTGTCTCCTGCGGTATCCGCTTCGTGAGGCGCCGCCAAGAGGCGACAGGTGATTGTGCCGATGCCGTGGCCAAGGGCCGTGCATGGGGCGCGTTGTTCTCCTAGCGCCGCCGGCTGATTTGATCCGGGCCCGACCGCCGTGCGACCGGGCCCGGCAGAGCCATCAGCGTTTGCCCGTGCTTAGACGCCCGAACCGCCACGGGCAAAGTGCACCGCCGTCAGAAACAGGATACGGAGATCGTAGAAGGCGTGCTTGTTACGAATGTACTCAAGATCCATCTCGCAGCGCACGTCAAACTCATAGGCCCGCTCCGCAGAGATCTGCCAGACACCCGTAATGCCAGGCTTAACGAGCAGGCGCAGGCGCTGCCAAGGTTCGTACTTCTCGGGTGGGTATGAGTTCGGGCGCGGCCCAACGATCGCCATCTCACCGTTCAGCACGTTCAGGATCTGCGGCATCTCATCGATATGCGTCTTGCGTAGGATGCGGCCAATACGGGTCACGCGGGGATCGCGTTCCATCTTGAAGCCGGGCTCATTGGCCACCCCGTCGCGTTCACAGATTTCTGCCTTCATCTTGTCAGCGCCGACGACCATGCTGCGCAGCTTCCAGATCTTAAAGGGCTTCCCATTCAAGCCGTAGCGGATTTGCGAGTAGAAGATCGGCCCACGCCAATCCTGGATCTTGAGCGCCACGGCGGCGATCAGGATCATCGGAACCACGATCGGAAGCACTGCAATGCCCAGCACAAGATCGATAACGCGTGAGGCGACATCGGTCGCTGCACTTGGACGGCTTACGGAATAGGGATTGTCGCTCGTGCGAGGCGCTACAGGCTCCGCAGCCGACGAAAACGCACCCACGAACGGGGCCGTCTCGGAAAGAAGATCAGTACTTGCGTTCCCGCCAAACGTAATATTGCGGTCCATTTACCTACACACCCAAACTCACGGCACGCGTTACAAACCACGCTTCGCGCACCTACCACACTGATAGAGGTCTCAAGTTCAGCTGCTGCCGAGAGGCCCCCGTTACCCACGTTCTTGCTACGGCATCGGGGGCGGGGCTGTCCACAATCATGGCCGGACTGTGGCGGTTTCCGGGCCAATCCGGCCCGGAAAAGAGGCATTATTGTGGCAGAATTGCCTCAGCGTTCGGCACGCTCCCATGCTACGGGGCGTGAACGGCCGGCCCAAGCGAAGAAGCCAGAGAGAATCGATAGATTCGAGCGCACCAGAAACCAGCAAAGCCGCGCAAGCTTGCCGAAGGGCCCCGCAGCGGTTTCACGGCTCTTGCCGATGGTGGCCACGCCGTAGAAAGCCAACTGCGCCGCTAGAAGAAGGGTTGCGAGCACACCGCCGGGGGTGACGAGCACCGCAAGAGCCGTCGCCACCAACGCAATAATCAGTAGAAACGGTGTGATCAACCGCAACCACTTGTGTGAGATCAGCTGCAGCATCGCAAACGGCCGTTTGGCGGGCCAAAGCGCGGGGCGCGCCACAAGCTCCCACCGTCCGACTGCGATCCGAGCTCGGCGCTTTGCCTCGTCTTCATCCTTCAGCGAGGCAAGTTCCCAACTCGCTGCGCCTTCCGCGTAGCGCACATTTTGGCCGGCGCGCAGCACGTGAAGCGTCATATACGCATCGTCGTTCACCACCCAGCGCGGGAAACTGGGGAAAAGATCGCGGCGTACAGCAAGCATTTCGCCCACGGTTGCCACGGTATTGCCCAATTTGTCCTCCGACCGGCGGATGAGGTTCTCATACGTCCAGTAGAGGCCCTCGTTTTTGGCAAAGCCTCGGTCACCATCTTGGGCATCGCGTGCCACAACGGTCTTGCAGCCACTCACGAGGCCAACCTGCGGATCGGAAAACGCATCTGCGATCTCGGTCAGCGCATCAACGTTGTAGAGAGCGTTGGCGTCGGAGAAGACGATGATATCGGCATCGCTCGCAGCAACGCCTCGGTTCATCGCCTGCGCTTTGCCCGCCCGTTCGGGATCGTGCAAATGCGTGAGAGTGCGCCCGGGCACCGACATTTCAAGGGTTTCGCTGCCATCGTCGGATCCATCGGTGACGACGATCACATCGAAGGGTTCGTAGCGAATCTGGCTGGTGTTTTTCAGTTTCTCTGTCAGGATCGCGGCCTCGTTATAGGCGGCGATGACGAGAGAGATCTTCGGGCGGTGGGCGGCTGGACGTGCCTGCGACCGGCCCCCGACCACTTTTGCGGCGAGGATGATCGCCGCGGGATAAAACACATACTGATACGCCGCGATGAACAGGCATCCGATCGCGAGAGCCACCAAGAACGAATACACGGGTTTTGCCTTTCCTATTCAGCCGCTGTGCGGTGGGCCGACCCCGGCACCAGCGACGCGTGCAGGGCGGCGAGCCCCTCGTGAAGCGAGGTTTTCGCTGCAACGCCCAGCGTGGCCTCCGCATGGGCGGCATCGCCCAGCGAATGGCGAATATCCCCGCGGCGCGCAGGCCCAAACGTCATCTCAGACGGGCTGCCAAAAAGGCTCTGCATCGTTTGGATCAGTTCCAAAAGCGAAGTCGCCTTGCCAGTAGCTACGTTGAAGATATCCGCCTGCGCTGTACCTGCGGCCCTGTCGACCTGGGCCTTGCCCATTGCCGCCATGCAGAAGCGCACGACGTCCCCGACATAAATGAAATCCCGCGATTGCTTTCCGTCGCCATGTACGCAGAGCGGCGCGCCGCGGTGCAGCCTGTCGGCAAAGAGCGTGATCACCCCGCTATAGGGTGAGCCTGCATTCTGTCCGGGCCCGTAGACGTTAAAGAACCGCATACCGGCGGTGGGCACGCCGAAGATCTCGGCGGCCACACGGGCGTGAAGCTCGCTGCCGTACTTGTCGGCGCCATAGGCAGAAATTGGGCTGATTTCGGCTGTTTCATGCACTGGTACGGTTTTGACCGCGCCGTAGATGGCAGCGGACGATGCGTAAACAACCGGCACCCCGCCTTCGGCACGAGCGGCATCGAGCACATTGACTGTGCCGCCCACGTTGACCCGGTGGCTTGCGCCCCATTCCTGCGTGCATTGCTCGACCGAGGCGACTGCGGCAAGGTGGTAGCACCCCGTCACGCCCGCCATGCATTCAGCCACCGTTGCGGCCTCGGCCACATCGCCCACGATCAGCTCGCAGCCCTCCGGCAGCGGCTCATCCGTGATCGACGACAGGTTGTCGAGGATCCGTACGGCGTGGCCCTCCGCAAGGAGGGCGCGCGCCAGATGTTTGCCGATGAACCCATGGCCACCGGTTATGAGATACGTCTCACCCATCGGTCAGCTCCGCGGTGCGGTGCTGCCGCTTGCCCATGCGGCACCTTCAGGTGCGGGCTCCGGCGTTGCCGTCTTCCGCATCCGGAAGCTTTCGCGGATAACGGAGATCAGGTAACCGATCAGCGCGCCGATGATGGCAGCCAGTGCCGTACGCATGTTGGGGCTAAGGCCCACGGGGCCCGGCGCAGGGGCCGGTTCCTCGATCACCGCGATCGGGTGGCCGACTTCGCTGGCGAAGGTGTTGGCCAGCTCATATTCCCGCAGCAGCCCTGCAACCTGGCGCAGCTCGTCTTCATACACGCCACGCTCGCGCGACAGATCGCGCAGTTGGGCGGAAACGGCTTCCATCTCGTCGAGACGGGTGCGCAGTTCGGCGATCTCCACCTCAGGATCGGGGGTGACGGCCACGTTCGAGGGCACGACAACCGAGCCGGGCACTGCCGCCGTGACAGCCGGCGGTGGCGTGGTTTCCAGGGTTGCGATCCGGGCAAGGATCGTGCTGCGCTGGGTGGCTTCGTCGAAGATTCCGTTTTCGAGGCGTAGCGCCGTTTCCTCTTCGCGGATCCGGTCGATATTCGCCCGCGCCGCATCACGCGTCGCCTCGAGCGAAGCGATGGGTTGGCGGGTGAGAATGTCGTCGCGCTCGGCAATATAGGTGTCGAGCAGCGCCTCGAGTGTAACCACGGCCTGTTCCACATCGGGGTTCAGGGCCGCGACGCGCACCATGTTGGTGCCCTGGATCCGGCGGATCGAGATCTGTTCGCGGAAGGCGGCAAGCTGCTCCGCCGCGCTCAGATCCGGCACACCGGGCTCCAAAAACTGAAGCGCGATTTCTTGGTTCTCGGGATCGACGGCGCCGAGTGCTTCCAGCGTCTTGGCCATGACAGAGCGGCTGCCCATGATCTCGAGATCATTGTTAATCGCAAGATCCACATTCAGGCGGATGCCGTCGCCGCGCCACGTCGTGTCCACCACGTTGTCGTTGTAGTATTCGCGACCAAAGCGATACAGAAGCATCGCGTTTGCCTCGTAGACAGCCGTTTCACGCTGCCCCTGATAGTGGCTCGCCGCGCCAAACCCGACGGCGACCGCGAGGATGATCCAAATGCCGCCCAGGGCACGCAAAAGAAGTCCGAATTCCATATCCCGGCCCTTTCCGTTCACTTGTTATAGACCTGCGCGCCATCGGAGCCAAACGCCCCCGATCCAGCAAAACGCGCAACCATCACCGGCGCGGCCATCAATGCGGCTGCCGTGATCCAGAAATAATTCTTGTAGCTGTCGTGCAGCAATGCGGATGCCGCGAGATAGCCGACGAAACCGAAGATCACGCCGCGAAGCATTGTGGCTTCCACGGTGCGGCCTTCAGACCCAAGTGCGCGCAGGGCGACGCCGCCGCGCGCAAAGGCAAAAAGGATAAGGCCCAATACCGCAAAGCCGCCGATCAGCCCGCGTTCGGACAGGATCTCGAGGTAAAGGCTGTGAGCCTGCCTGTCAGACTCCCGCGCCATCAGCCCGTAGCGCTGCGCGGTATCCTGATAATAGCTTTCAAACTGCCCGTAGCCCACGCCTGCTATGGGATGCTCCAGAAAAAGCTTCCATGCTGCGATCATCTCGGCGAGGCGGCCGTTGGCGGCTGGATCAACGACATAGCCGTCGCCCGTCACAACGGCCGTAACGTCACGCACGGAGACCATCACGCGGTCAGTATATTCCGGCGGCATCACCTGTGGCACGAACCAGGCCGCGAGCAGCACCGGAATTACCGCGAAGAGTGCCAGACGCCGAAGATACCAGAAGTAAGCGGCAAGCGCGATCACCGCGGCGGCCAGCGTTCCGCGCGAGAAGGTCAGAAGGATTGCCCAGACGACCAGGCCGAGGGCCAAAAGGCCGATCATGCGCCAGATCAGCCCGGGTCCGATGATCGAGCGCGAAATCGCGATTGGCAGCACGATGAGCAGGATCTGCCCGAAATGGTTACTGTCAGACAGTGGGCCACTGGCGCGCCAGCTTGAGGTTTCGCCAGCGATATGGTGCACGGTCGCTTCAGCAAACCCGCCCCAATCGCTGTAGTAAGATCCCGTAAGGTACTGCGCCACGGCGATGCCGGACAGCACAACACCGCCAAAGAGCAAGCCGTTTGCCAGGGCAAGGAAACGTTCGGCATTGGTGATCATCGCAACCACAAGGAACGCCACGACCATGATCTCGATAGTGTCGATTAACTCTTCTTGCGCCACGAACGGATCGCGCGCATGCAGGATCGTGATTACGAGCGTTGCGCCATATGCCAGGAAGACAAGGAAGGTCAGCCGCGCTTCGGCGCCAAATTCGCGGCGTGTGAGATAGCGCAACACCAAAACGCCGCCCACGAGCATCAAGAGGAGTTCGGTGAAAAACCCGATCTCGTGCTCTTCGGCGAGCGTCGCACCAAGGTTCATATAAAGCGCCGCGGCGGTGAAGAAGACGACGAATTCCGGCCGCGCGATCGAAATCGCAAGCACGGCGGCCGCCACTAGCCCGAACGCGGTGAGCATCGGCGACATCGCCGCGCCCGCCCCAATGGCAAGCGTTCCGAGCAAAAGCGCGAGGGCAACGCCTGCGATCGTCAGGGCGTTAGGGCGTGACTCGAAGCTGAGGTCAGACATATGCCCGCCCCCCATGCCTGAGAGCCCGCGCGGCCCGCGCGTGATATGAAGCGCCGTGCCGCATCATTCCGCCGGATCGCCTGCCTGCAGGGGCTCTGCAAACCCAGTGTAGTTATAAACGTCGAGCGTTTCGGCCATCATACGGCGCACGTTCAAGCGCCGGTCCACAAGGGCACGGGCGCCGGCGCCGAGGGTTTCAAGCGTTTCGGGCCGCTCAAACGCTGTGCGGAGCGCCGCCACAAGCTCGGGAATGTTCCCCGGCTTGGTGAAGAGGATGTTGGTGCCATGTTCGAACAGGTTGGGCGCGGCGCCCACCTCAGACATGATCGTAGGCGTCGATACTTCGCTGGCTTCCAAAAGGGCGTAAGGAAGCCCCTCGCTCAGCGACGGCATAACATGGGCGTCAGCGGCCGCGAGGATGTTTTTCACATCGCGGCGGAAGCCGGCAAAATGCACGCGGTCGGCCATACCGAACACATCCACCAGGCGGTTCAGGCGCGCCTCATCGGGTCCGCGGCCTGCAATGAAGAGGTGCAGATCGCCCCAGCCCTCGGCCCGGATGCGGGCGAGCGCGTCGATCAACAGCGCGTGGCCCTTGTTCTCGTCGAGCCGTCCGATGGTGGCGATGACTTTGGCGTCAGACGACCAGCCCGCTTCCGTGCGGATCGAGGCTGGCTCGGGCCGCGTGTTCGGAGGCTCCACGCCGTTCCAGCTTGTGCGAATCCGCGCCTCGGCCACGCCCATTCCCTTCAGGCCATTGGCAATCGCGCTCGACACAGCGATGAAGCTCGCGCCCGCCCGGTTGCACGCACGGATGGCGCCAAGGCGGCGGCGGCGTTGGTCAAAGCGGCTGTTCCGGTCCCCGTAATCAGAATGAATGGTGGCCACGAGGCCGCGCCCCGGCATCGCCTGCGCGGCGAGCGCCGCCCAGTATTGGGATTGCACGTTGTGGGCATCGACGATCGTGGCGTCAATCGCCCGGGCGGCGCGCACAATGTCGAGTGCAAGGAGCGGGTTCCAGCGCCGGCGTGCCACCGGCACCACATTCAGGCCCTGATCGGCAAGGCGGCGCGCGAGCGGCCCACCCTTCAACGCGAGCACTGCATAGCTGTGCCGAGTGTCGTGAAGATGACGCGCCGTTTGGATGACGCGCACATCGGCACCGCCGAATTCCTTCGACAAGCAGACCAACAACACTCTCGGGGGGCTGAACTTAAAACGATCCACAGGCTACTCGCGTGTACTAAACTCGAAAATCAACACCGGTTGGACGGTACATCATCGTGGGGGTCGATCCCAGTAAAAAAGGGTGGATGCAAGCCCTGCGCCGGTTTAGCTGCGCTGCAGCGCGGGATTGTACGCAATACGATTACAAAACGTAATATTTCGGCAATCAGACCCCGGATCCGGGGCAATTCGAGGCGAATCCTTGGCGACGCCTGGCCCCCGAGGGTGGGCGCCGCAAGGCCAGGCTAGTATTCGTCGCTCGGCACAATGGCATAGATGTTGTCAGCCGTGATCAGCCCATCAAGGATGTCGCGAGGATAGAACTTGTTGCCGATCTTGCGGTTAGACACGCCAAGCGCCTCCCATTCCGCGCCGGCACTCACGGTGCTTTCGAACTGTAGGGTGGGGCTTCCGGCGGTATCGGTGACGAACCAGCCATAGTCCCGCAAGGCACGCGCCACGATGCGCCCAAATCGCTTCATCTCGGGCGTGACGCCTGCGGGCATCTGGCGGAGCCAGCGATCAATGTCGGCCTCCGTGATATCCAACGCAAATCGCTTGCCCTCAGGAATCCCCGAGCGACCGGTTGCATGCTCAAGCTTTGTGGCCGGGGCCACGAAGCGACGCCCATCAGGCTGCCGGATCGGCATGGACAGGGCATGGTCAATGCGCCCGCGGCGCACGTCTTCGGGCCGCACAAGCATCGCCAAGTATGGAATGCCCACTCCGCGGCTTGGGGCGAAGCCGCTGGTTTTCGTCCAGAAGTTGCCCGGTACGAGGTTTGCGTTCCGTGCCCGCACCACGCCATCGGAATATGAGGCTTTGTAGAAGTTCCATTCCCGCCCGGTTGCGGGATCAAGCAGGATGATCTGCGAATCCGAGCCTGGCGCCGGCTCCCAAGCCGGGTTCCAGGGGATCCGGCGGCCATTGAGGTTGGTACGCCATTCGGTGCGCACCCGCGCCGTCGTCGTAGCCGTGTCTACGTAGTAGACGGGGTAGGTGTAAGAGTTGAACGCTAGGTTGAAATTGCCCTGTCGCGTGGGCGCATTGTTCCACATAAGGTTGGCGTAGCGATCGCTTTGGGGCGACCGGGGCAACCCGGCAACCGGAATATTCCAAGGCGCGCTGGCGCCGTAGGGACGGCGGGGCAGGGCAGTGTCATAATTTTGGATGGCCGCCGCCACTTCGGGCGGCGGGGGGGCACCGGGATCGGTGGCCGTGCAGGAGGCCAGCAAAAGCGCCGGTGGAAGGATCAGCGCGGCGAGGCGGCTGATGGTGCGATGTGCTCGATCGGTCTTATTCTTTGCAACCTGTGTGCTCGTCATGGCGAACCCCTACCCGATACTGTTGAACTAAACGCGAGATACGTCACCGATCCGCGTGTTTAATTCAAGATGGGGCCCGGACCACCGGCGTCGAACCGCCCGGCGCTATCCCGCCAATCGGCGCACGAGCGGCAGGTTGCGGGCGCCCATCAGTGTGGCGGCCAGCCGAAGGGCTGAACAGTTGCGCCCGATGCCCCATCGATGAAGCCTGAAGGCATCGGCCCCGGGGCGGTTGCGCTCTTCTGTCGTAGCGACAGCGGCGGTTACCCCGTGGGCGCGCAGGATGGCAATCGCGCGATCGTCGAAATCCTGCAACCTGCCGTTGGGATACGCGAAAACCGGGCTTGGCCGGTTAACCAGCGCGGAAACGGCTTCGATCGATGGGCCAAGTTCGGCGGCCAGCGCCGCATCGTCGAGGCTGGACAAGATCGGGTGGCTGACGGTGTGTGCGCCAAATTCGATCAACCCGCCCGCTTCGGCCGATTTCACCATTTCGGCATCCATAATCGCGAAATCAGTGCCCCGGAAATCCGGGTTCACTTCCGCGTCGCAGGCGATTTCGACGGCTTCAGCGGCGGTATCAGGCGATGCGCCAGACGTGGCTTTCACGATATTCTGAAGAGCCGAAGAGGCGCGTGCCTTTTCTTTGGGCCCCTCGAGGACGAAGGTTTCGCCATTGAACGATATTTCGGAGCGCGTACAGGCCTGCACAGCGCGGATGATTCGGCTGGCCCAGATGGAGCGTGAGGTGCCCAGAATGCCCGAGACGAGGAAGATTGTCGCCGGAAGCTCATATCGTTCGAGGATCGGCAACGCGGTGGTGGCGTTGTTGGCATAGCCGTCGTCGAAGGTGATTGCGACCACGCGCTCGTTGAGCGACCCATCCTGCAGGCGGGCGACGGCTTCAGAGAGCGGCACCACCTTCAGCCCAAGGCGGCGCAAGGTGGCCATGTGCGCGTCGAATTGTTGGGCCGGCAGATAACACCAATCATTCAGCGGCGGCGAGCCTTCGGTAACGGCGTGATACATCAAGATATCAACGGCCCCGCGGCGGGCTTTGCCTTGCGTCACTCGTCTTTTCTCCTGCGTGGCCGGGGCCGACTCGCCCACAAACTTATCGCGCCCTATCCGTGCAATCCTATACGGGTGATGGGCGGCCTATGGCAAAAGGCGATTATGTGGCAATGACGGCGAGCATCCCGCACGCGGGGCTCACGGGCCTTTACCATGTGCGGCATGACCCGCCATTGCGCGGCAGGACGTTCTTGTGTTTCTTTGGCGTGCGGTGTTTTGGGCCAAGCCCTGGGGCATCGCACGAGTTCAAGGTGCCGTGGGCCAATGATGCGCGCGGCACAAGCGTCTGTGTGACGAGTGTGTGAAAATGCCCATGCCGTGCCGCAACGCTTTTGTGGAGACTGCCTTCGGGATCGCCCGTGGCGGAACATGTGTTGAGGCGGGACGACCCCATGGCGGATAAGAAGCTTTTTGCAACCTCGGTGCCGTATTTCTCGGAGCCGCTCTTTTCTTCGAATGCGCGCTATCTCTGGGGCGCGGTTAACGAAGGGCAGATGGGCTCCAAGATGTTCGAGCTGCGCAATGCGCTCTCAATCTTCTGGGCCAGCCTGACGGAGAATGTCGTCGTGGTCGATTCCACGCCCCGCTCGGGCCTGATCGGCCTTTGCCTGGCGGCGTTGGTGCCCGCCCGCTTCCGCGCCAAAATCCTCTTTCATGGTGAGATGTATGCGCCCGATACCGGGTTTGCTTACCGGGTGCAGCGGGCCATGATGCAGTTCGCCGACCGTGCGATCGACAAGTATCTTCTGATCGCCGGCGAAGAAGTGACAGCGTTTCCCGAGATCTGGGGCGTGCCGGCAGGGAAGATGGAGTACATCCCATTCTTCTGGACGATCAAGGTTGACGAGATCGATGCAGAGCTGAAGCGCGGCGACTACGTTTTTGCCGGTGGCGACAGCTTTCGTGATTATAACGCGCTCGTCGAAGCCGCCGAAGAGATGCCCGAAATCCGCTTCGTGATTGCAACGCGGCGGCATCTTCAAGATACAACCCTGCCACCCAACGTCACCGCGGGGCCCGTGCCCCGCGAAGAATTTATGAGCACATTGTGTGGTGCCGGTGCCGTAGTTGTGCCGGTAGATCGCGACGTGCGCCGCGCCGTGGGGCAGCAGACCTATCTGAATGCCATGCGCCTCGGGAAGCCGACCGTCGTGACCGACACTGTTGGTGTGCGCGACTATATCGTTGATGGCGAGACGGGCTTTATCGTCGACGGTTCAAAGGAAGATTTCCTTCGCACGCTCCGGCGAATTTTTGACCCTGCGGAAGCCAGTGCGGTGGAGGCCATCGCGGTGCAGGGCCAGGCCTATGCCGCCGATCTTTCCTTCGAGCGCCACGCGCGCGAGATCGTGGCCTCGGTTCAGCGAGTGGCCGGGCAGGCCCCGCGCGGCCCCCGGATCGGCGGCGCGGCCGCCAACGGCAATCCCTAGAAGAACGTTTTGTCCGTGGAGATTCGGCCGGAATTGTTTCCGGCTATCGGAGCGCGACGTGAGTCGTTTACCCTCGCGCGTATTTGCGCTGTGATTTTCGCCTTCTATTAACGGGCATTAAACTGCCCATGCCGCTTGGGATCCGGCCAAATCCCGCCATCGGCGCCAAAATCACGCTTGAATCGGGGGATTTACGCCAAATGCCCTGACGCTCCGCGCAAATTGTTGCCTGGAATGAGAAGGTGCCCGAAGTCGACCTCTGAATTAACACATCTTTGCCGCATTTGACCGACGATTTGTCCCCAGTTGGTTAACGAGTTGCGGAATGGGGCGGGATTAGCCCTCAAAGAGAGAACGGTCGATGCCTATCAACACAGACGATTATGTTCGGCCCTATGGCCCGAATGCACCATGGAACATCCCCGTGGACGGCCTTCCGATCCACGATGACAGTGAGGAACTCGCGACGAAGCTCTGGAATGATACCGGGACAGATCGCGCGGACCGCAACTTCAACATCAACAACACCTCCTACACCTATCCCGTGTATGAGGTGACCGAAGACACGCCCACGATGACGGTTGAATCCCGCAATGGCTGGGGCAACCTCGATGGTGAGGAAATCCCTTTCGATCCATCCTGGGAACCGGCGCCGGGGTCGGATGCGCAGATCATTATCCTCGATCCAGCCACGGGCCGGGAGTGGAACCTTTGGCAGGCCGAGGTAAACGGCGACACCGTTACCGTGTCCAACGGCAATCTCGTTGAGGGTATGGGCGGATCGGACAGCTACTTCGATCGGGAAGTTGGGTTCGGGCCCTCCCGCGGCGTGGGTATCCAGTACCTCGCCATGCTGGTGCGGCCCGAAGAGGTGGCGCTAGGTGAGATCCAGCACGCCCTTTCGCTACCGATCCAGAACACCAGCGGCGCGGAATTTGCCGCCCCCGGCACCAAGATCGAACATCCCGGCGTGCGCATGGACGGTATTCCGGAGGGTACGCGCTTTTCGCTCGACGTCACCTATGACGAGATCGATGAGCATATCGCTTCACTTCCCGACGAAGTGCCGGACGTTACGAAGGAAAGCCTGCGCACGATCATGGTGGCGATGAAGGATTACGGTTGGTTTGTGACCGATACCTCCGGAGGCACTCACTTTCAGCTCGAATCCACCACCTCTGCGCAGGAGGAATGGGAAGCGCTTGGAATGATCGATTTCGAGGTGGGCGGGAAGGTCTACCCCAGAGATGCCCTCGACGGCCTGATCACCGAAGATCGTCTGATCACCTACGCGCCGAGCGATGAGTATGACTATGACGCCATTGAAGCGGCGCGCGAGGGCGATCCGGCGGAAGAAGATGTGGTCTTCCTGCCCGATCCCGATGAGTACGGCGATGATGTTGATCCCGATACGCCTGTCGGTGGCGAAGGCGATGGTGGCGGATCGTCGGATGATATGGCCGATGGCGATGCTGGGTCTGCCGACGAAGACTCTGGCGCCGAAAGCGACGGCGCGCCCTCTGAGGGGGACAGTGGCGCTGATGACGACGGCGATATGGGCAGTGACTGCCCCGACGATGAAGACGATGGCGACGACATCGATACCGACGCGCCGATCGTGGAGACGCCGGTGGCGGAGATGCCTGATGATGGCGACGCAGATGCTGGAGATGAAGGATCTGCGGGCGAAGACGACAGTGAAGATGACGCCGGTGATGGCGAGGGAACGGCTGACGAAGCCGCTGCCGATGACGGTGATGACGACACCGGTGATGACGACAGCAGCGGCGACGACGCGAGCGGCGACGCTGCCGGCGGCGAAACAGGTGAGGATGATGAGGAAGAGCAGACTGTGGAGGAAGAGCTTGAAGGCCTTCTTGCGCAGATCCGCGAGTTCTTCGCCCGCGTCTTTGGTTGGGGCAGCGACGACGATAATGCCCAAACCGAAACCGCAGAAGCCTCTGCCGAGCTTTACGACGATACGGTTGTCTTCCTGACCGACATCCTGTCCGACACCGGTGCGACCGAGGACGACAGCATGGGGGCACGCGAAGACGACGAAGACGAGGAACAGGATATGGCCGTCATGTTCTGAGCCTGGCCGCCGCCACCCCGAGCCCCCAAGGGCTGGCACAGGGCCTTGCAGTTTCCTCGACCGGGCCGCCGTTTTCCCCAAACGGCGGCCCGCATTCGTTTTGTTCGCGTCCAAGCAAATGCGCAGCCCGCCGCTGGCCCAAAGGGCGCGGGCGGGATATACATCCCACGGTGCGCGGCTTACGGATCTGCCGCACCAACCGGTTTCAGACGCGGGGCCTTGGGGTGACGGACACGCTGGATGAGGTGACAGTAAGCCTTGTTGTTCCCGTCTATGCGGGAGAGGCTTACCTTGAGGCGCTTGTTGCCGCAGCTGGCGCGTTGCGCGAGCGCTGGCACGCCGAGGGGGCGCCGATCACTGTGTCGGAGATGGTGCTGGTGGATGACGCGGCGATCGACGGTTCTGCGGATCTGATCGACAGGTTGGGCGATCTTTATCCCTGGGTCGTGCCGGTGCACCTGTCACGGAACTTTGGCCAGCATGCGTCGACGGCCGCGGGCATTCTGCACAGTTCCGGCGATTGGATCGTTACCTTGGATGAAGACCTTCAGCACCCGCCCGAACGCGTGCCGGCGCTTTTGCAGCATGCCGTCTCTAACGGCCTTGACGTTGTCTACGCTCAGCCCGCAGAAGGGCCGCATCAGGCGGCCTGGCGGGATACGTCATCTCGCGGCTTCAAGCGGCTGATGAGCTGGCTCACCGGCAATGCGCATCTGCGACTATTCAACAGCTTCCGCCTGATCCGTGGGCCCATCGCCCGCGCAGCGGCCAGTGTCAGCGGGCACGATACGTATTTCGACATCGGGCTGTCGTGGTTCACGGCGCGGGTTGATGCCATAGAGATGTCTCTCACCGATGCCCGTTTCAAAGAAAGCGGCAAGAGCGGCTACACACTGAAATCCCTTTTTAGTCATGCGCTTCGAATGCTTTTTTCAAGCCAGATCCGATTTCTGAGCCTTGGTATTGTGTTGGGTATCCTGCTGTTTTTCGTCTCGTTCTCCGGCGGCGTCTTCTATCTTCTTCGCAAGTTGATCGCGCCGGAGACGATTGCGGTAGAGGGTTGGACTTCGCTGTTTTTGCTCATCTGTTTTTCGGCAGGGCTTCTGGCCTTCATGCTGGGGATCACGTTGAAATACCTGTCCACCCTTGTGTTGAAGGCGCACGGAAAGCCGCTGTTCTTCACGATCGACCGATCGCGCGATGCGCAGCTTGTGGCGTGGTTTTCGCAGGCCGAGGAGAAGGCGGCGTGAGGCTTTTGTACTGGCCCGGGCCAGGCAGGCGCGCTGCAAGCGCTCCAGATGCCGGTTTGGCCCTTGTGTTTGGTGCAGGGCTCATCGGGCAAGCGGTGTGTTCAGCACTCGCCCGCACTGTCGGGGCCGAAACCAGCGTGCTGCCTTATGATTGGAACGATAGCGCAGCGCGTCTGCGTCAGGGCCGTGATGCGGTGGATCGGGCGCTTGCGCGTGCGACCGCCGGGCCGGCGCGCGAAATCGCGGTACTCTGGGCAGCCGGAACAAGCGGCTTCGGATCGGATGCGGCGGCGATGGTTCGCGAAGAACGGCGGCACGCCGAGGTTTTGGCGCTTGCGCGGGCGCTACAGGCCCGCGCGACCGGGGCGCGCGTGACGTTTCATCATGTGAGTTCGGCAGGCGGGCTGTTTGAAGGTGCGCGCGCCGTGGGGCCGGGAGCGCATCCCCACCCGCTGCGCCCCTACGGCACCGGCAAGCTGGCGCAGGAAGCAGCGCTTGCGGACCTGCCGCATCACCGCATCTATCGCGCGACGAGCGTTTACGGTTACACGCCTGGCGGGCGCGCCGGGCTTGTGCCCACGCTCATCCGCAATGCACTGGCAGGGACGCCCTCACACATCGAAGGCGCGCTCACCACGCTTCGGGACTATGTGCTGGTTGATGACGTAGCGCGGTTCATCGCGGCACGTATGCGTGCACCAGGGCCGGGCGGCGCCGCCACCCATCTTTTGGCGCAGTTTCGCCCGGCCTCGATTTTCGAG
>JBCCRC010000065.1:0-18348 GCA_039208375.1 Pseudomonadota bacterium
AGCGTTCTTCCAACCGCCGCGCCTGGGTGCCCTTGCCCGCGCCAGGTGGGAAGAACGCTTCGGCTTGATCCAGCTTTCCACCGGCGATCTTCTGCGCGCCGCCGTTGCGGCGGGCACAGAAGCCGGGCGCGCGGCGGAAAGCGTGATGAAGGCCGGCGGCCTTGTGAGCGATGAGATCGTCCTCGCCATCCTTTCGGATCGTCTGACCCAACCCGATTGCGCGCGCGGCGTCATCCTCGATGGCTTCCCGCGCACCACCGCCCAGGCCGAGGCGCTCGACGCCCTACTGGCCGAGAGCGGCCAACGCGTTAATGCGGCAATCAGTCTCGATGTGAATGACGTCAAGATGGTGATCCGAATTTCGGGCCGATTCACTTGCGGATCGTGCGGCGAGGGGTACCACGAAACCCTCAAGCCTACGAAAATAAAAGGAATCTGCGATCAGTGCGGCGGTGAGAACATGGTGCGCCGCGCCGACGATACGGCAGAAACCGCGATGTCGCGACTTGATGCATATCATGTCCAGACCGAACCGTTGATCGGCTACTACCGAGCAAAACGTGCTCTGAACCGCGTGGACGCGATGCAGGCTATCGATCGCGTCGCGGATCAGGTCGCGAGAATCGTCGAAGCGACGACGACATAAGGGAACCGCGGGTGCCGCCTCCTTCCGGAGCGACATCCCTTTATCGCAGAGAGGAGGACCCCCTGTGGCAGACAGAACCGTAAACACGTCTCAAAAGGAGAATGCCAAGGAGGATGCGGGCGGCTATTGGGCCGCCAACGTGCGCATCATTACCGTCAGTCTGGTGATCTGGGCGCTCGTCTCCTTCGGCTTCGGCATTTTGCTGAGGCCGCTCCTTGCCGGCATCGAAGTCGGCGGAACCGATCTTGGCTTCTGGTTCGCCCAGCAGGGATCAATCCTCGTCTTCCTCGCACTCATATTCTTCTACGCCTGGCGGATGAACAAACTCGACCGTGAATACGGCGTAGAGGAGGACTGATCTGATGGACCAGTTTACACTCAATCTGCTGTTTGTGGGCGCATCTTTCGCGCTCTACATCGGCATCGCGATCTGGGCCCGCGCGGGTTCCACATCTGAATTCTATGCCGCCGGGCGCGGCGTTCACCCCGTCACCAACGGCATGGCCACAGCGGCGGACTGGATGTCTGCGGCCTCGTTTATCTCGATGGCTGGCCTGATCGCCTTCACTGGTTATGACAACTCGACCTTCCTGATGGGGTGGACGGGCGGATACGTGCTTCTTGCACTCCTGCTTGCACCTTACCTGCGCAAGTTCGGCAAGTTCACCGTTTCGGAGTTCATTGGTGATCGCTTCTATTCGCAAACCGCGCGCCTGGTGGCCGTGATCTGCCTTATCGTAGCGTCGGTCACTTACGTGATTGGGCAGATGACGGGCGTGGGCGTGGCATTCGGCCGGTTCCTTGAGATTTCGAATACCTCCGGCCTCCTGATCGGTGCAGGCGTTGTGTTTGCCTATGCCGTGTTCGGCGGCATGAAAGGCGTCACCTACACGCAGGTTGCGCAATACGTCGTTCTGATCACCGCCTACACGATCCCCGCGATCTTCATTTCGCTGCAACTCACCGGCACGCCGATCCCGGCACTGGGCCTCTTCAGCGAAACGACGTCAACGGGTGTTGAGGGCAGTGTGTACCTGCTCACCAAGCTCGATCAGATCGTGACCGATCTTGGCTTCGCCAGTTACACCGAGGCGCATAAAGACAACCTCAATATGGTGCTCTTCACGCTGTCGCTGATGATCGGTACGGCGGGTCTGCCCCACGTGATCATGCGCTTCTTCACCGTTCCCAAAGTGTCGGATGCGCGCTGGTCGGCAGGCTGGGCGCTTGTGTTCATCGCACTGCTCTACCTGACGGCTCCGGCTGTGGGCGCGATGGCGCGGCTCAACATCACCGAACTGATGTGGCCCAACGGCACGAATGGCGAAGCGGTCTCGGTGGAAACCATCGAAACGGCGCCTGAGTATGACTGGATGCTGACGTGGCAGAAAACCGGCCTTCTCGATTGGGAAGACAAGAACGGCGACGGCAAGATCCAGTACTACAACGATGGGTCCGAGGCGATGGCCGCAACGGCTGCCGCGAACGGCTGGGAAGGCAATGAGCTGACCAAGTTCAACCGCGATATCCTGGTGCTCGCCAACCCCGAGATCGCCAACCTGCCGGGTTGGGTGATCGGCCTAGTGGCCGCCGGTGGCTTGGCCGCTGCGCTCTCCACGGCCGCCGGCCTCCTGCTCGCCATCTCCTCCGCGGTGTCGCATGACCTCGTGAAGGGCGCGATCAATCCCAACATCTCCGAAAAGGGCGAACTGCTGTCGGCCCGGATCGCGATGGCGGTGGCGATTGCGGTGGCAACCTATCTGGGTCTAAACCCGCCAGGGTTCGCGGCACAGACAGTTGCATTGGCCTTCGGATTGGCCGCTGCTTCGATCTTCCCGGCGCTGATGATGGGGATCTTCTCCAAGCGAGTGAACAATGTGGGCGCCGTGGCGGGCATGCTTTCGGGCCTGACCTTCACGCTGATCTACATCTTCCTGCACAAGGGCTGGTTCTTCATCCAAGGCACCAACTCCTTCCCCGATACCGTGGATGGGTCGCTCTTCGGCATCCAATCCACCGCGATCGGTGCCATCGGCGCGCTGATCAACTTCGGGGTCGCCTATGGTGTGTCGCTCGCAACGAAAGACACGCCACAGGATATCAAGGATCTCGTCGAAAGCGTGCGTGTGCCTGCGGGCGCAGGCGGGGCTGTCGATCACTAAGCTCCCTGACGGGCGGGCCTTCGGGCCCGTCCCTATCACCGCTCCGCCCCATCCTCCCTTGGGGCGGGGCGCATTTTTGGAAGGCTGGATGAATGAACGATGACATTCTGACATTCCTGGCCCGCCAACACCCCTATGACCGGTTGAGCGAGGCGCGGCGGCGCGAGATTGCTGGGCAAATGACCCGCGCCAACCTCGCAACCGGCGATTACGTTTTCCGCAAGGATGCGCCGCTTGATGGGCTTTATGTAATTCTCGATGGGCAGATCCGCATCGAGGATGAAACCGGCACCGCAGTTTCGCTCTTGGAACGCGGCAACAGTTTCGGCGAACGCGGGTTGATGCGCGATGGCCGCGCGGCAAGTTCTGCCATCGCCAGCGCACCGGCCGATCTTCTAACGCTTCCGGCCGCGCTGTTCCACGAATTGCGCGATGCGGAAGAAGAGTTCCGCCGCTTCTTCGATCGCAGCGGCGAC
Organism: Pseudomonadota bacterium; assembly: GCA_039208375.1. Lineage (GTDB taxonomy): Bacteria > Pseudomonadota > Alphaproteobacteria > Rhodobacterales > Rhodobacteraceae > JANQPC01. Next base: position 3,285 of record JBCCRC010000065.1, read on the forward strand.
ACCGTCGAGCGCCGCGACCGGCCGCCTGACTTGGCCACAGTCCGCGTGGAAACGCTGATGGCCCGCGATCCGATCACCGCCGAAAGCAGCGTGTCGGTGCAGGCCGCCGCGGAGCTTATGCGCGCCCACCATATCTCAAGCCTGTGCATCACCGAAGGCGGCCGGCTTGCGGGCCTGGTGACCCTGCGCGATCTCGTCGGCAAGGTGCTGGCGCGCGGCGGCAATCCCGCCGCACCGGTGCGCAGCGTGATGACGGCGGGTCCGCGCGTTCTGCCGCCCACGGCGCTTGGCTCGGACGTGCTGCACGTGATGCTTGAGCATCGCTTGGGCCACCTTCCCATTGTAGAAGGCGATGCATTGGTTGGCATCGTTACCCAGACCGATCTCACCCGCTTCCAGGCGATCAACTCCGCAAGCCTCGTGGCCGATGCGGCCGAGGCACAATCGCCCACCGATCTTGCCAGGATCACAGCCCGCATACCGCAGATGTTGGGCAACCTCGTTGCCGCAGGCCATCGCCACGATGTGGTGACCCGCATGATCACCGATGTCGCCGATGTCGTCACCCGTCGGCTTTTGCGCCTGGCCGAAGATGCGCTTGGCCCGCCGCCGGGGCGCTTTCTCTGGCTCGCCTGCGGGAGCCAGGGGCGGAAGGAGCAAACGGGGGTATCGGATCAGGACAATTGCCTGATCCTCGAAGACGGCCTGCCTGCCGAGGCCGATGCCTATTTCGAGAACCTCGCGGCGTTCGTCTCCGACGGGCTCGATGCCTGCGGCTATGTCTACTGCCCCGGTGACATGATGGCGACAAACCCGCGTTGGCGCCAGCCTCTGGCCGTATGGCGCGCGTATTACGCTGGCTGGATCAAATCGCCTTCGAAAGAGGCGCAGATGCTCGCTTCGGTTATGTTTGATCTGCGTCCGATCGGCGGCGACGAAAGCCTATTTGACGGCCTCCAGGCCGAAACGCTGGCCGCCGCGGCAAAGAACTCGATCTTCACGGCCCATATGGCCAGCAACGCGCTGACCCATGGCACGCCCCTGGGGCTGTTGCGGGATTTCGCAACGATCCGTTCAGGCGAGCACCGCGATACCATTGACATGAAGATGTCGGGCGTCGTGCCGGTTGTGGATCTGGGGCGCATGTATGCGCTGCAGGGCCAACTCGCCGCCGCGAACACGCGCGCACGCCTGGAAGAGGCGGTGGCCACCGGCACTGTCAGCCCCTCGGGCGGGCGCGATCTGATCGATGCCTATGATCTGGTGGCCGAAACCCGGCTCCGGCATCAGGCGGCCCAGATCCGGCGCGGGGAGGCGCCGGATAACTTCCTGCCGCCCGCCACGCTTTCGGATTTCGAGCGCAGCCATCTGCGCAACGCCTTTGTGGTGATCAAGACCATGCAGTCGGCGCTGATGCAGGGAAGGGGGCTTTTGGGCTAGAATGGCCTAAAGACGGGAGGAGCGATGTTTTTCGAACTGATCGGCACGATCCTGGCGGGGGCGGCGGCGGCGCTGGTCGTCTGGGCGATCAACCGATTCCTCAAGGGCCGGTTGCCGAAATGGATGATCCCGGTCTCCGCGGGTGCGGTGATGCTGATTGCAGCAATCTCCAGCGAATACGGTTGGTATGACCGCACCCGCGCCACGATGCCCGAAGGCATGGTGGTGGCGCAAAGCATCGAGGAACCCTCCGCCTTCCGGCCTTGGACGTATGCGGCGCCCTATGTCACGCGATTTGTCGCTGTCGATCGCGCCACGATCCGCCAGCACCCCGCGCAGCCCGGCCAGCGGATCGTTGAGCTTGTCTTCTATGGTCGCTGGGCACGTACCTCGAAGATTCCGGTTCTTCTGGATTGCGAAGGCGGGCGGCGCGCCGATATCGCCGATGGGGCCGAATTCGGTGAAGACGGCGCGATTACCAACGCGAACTGGCGCGATTTGGCGGCAAACGACCCGATCCTCACCACAGCCTGTGCGGAGGTGTGAGATGACCAATCTGCCTCTCCGCCTCCGCGTCTTCCTCTTCTTCTGCCTGATAGCGGCATGTTCCGTCATGCTTGTATGGGGCGGGCTCTGGTTGGGTTTCCGCCAGTTGGGCGATCCCAGTGCGGCATCGCCTTTCATTACCGTCGCCATCCTTGCGGGCTTTGGCCTTCCGGGCCTCGCGCTCCTCATCTGGTTGCTCTTCGACACCCATGTCTCGAAACCCATCGAGGCCATCGCGGCGCGCCTGCGTCTGGGCGCCCATGGGCCGGAGGAGTGCGGCGAAGCCCAGGTTGATGCCCGTTACCTCGGCGATCTCGCCCCCGCGGCGGCCGCCATGCATGAAACGCTCTCTGCGGTCTCAACCGATGTGGCCGAAACAGTGGAGGCTCGCACGGTGCGGCTCAAGCGCCACCGCGACCAGCTACTCTCGCTTCTGTCAGACATCCCCACGGCAACGCTGATGATCGGGCGCGATCACAACGTGGTGCTCTATGATGGGCAGGCCGCCGCGCTCATGGCACGGGAAGCGCCGGTGCGCCTGAACGGCCACGTTTTCGATTACCTCAACGAGGGCCCCGTCAAAGAGGCGTTGCGCCAAATCGGTCAGGATGGCCGCCGTCCGATTGCGGTGACGGGCCGGTCCGGCGCCGTTTATTCCGGCCATGTCAGGCTCTTTGAGAACGGCTGCTACGCGCTGATGCTCGATCCGCTCGATGCAAATGCGGCGCGCCCGCTCGCTTACGACTTCGATCTGCTCGACAAAGCTCCCGCAAACGCCTCCGAAACCGTGCGACTGCGCGACCTCTGTTTCGTGGCCTTTGACACGGAAACCACGGGTCTCGACCCGGAAAAGGATAACGTGGTGCAGATTGGTGCGGTACGCATCGTCAATGCCAGAATCGTTCCGGGTGAAGCATTTGAGCGCCTCGTGAACCCGGGCTACGCCATTCCAAAAGCTTCAACGGCTGTCCACGGCATCGACGATGCGATGGTAGCTGAAGCGCCGGGGTTTGGCGATGTCTGCACCGATTTTGCTGGGTTCGCTGCCAATGCCGTTTTCCTCGCACACAACGCACCTTTCGATATGGCGTTTCTGCATCGGGAAGCTGCGCGCTCAAATCTGACCTTTGATCACCCGGTTGTGGATACCGTGCACATGTCGGCGATCGTCTTCGGCGGCTCCGCAGAGCATACTCTTGATGCAGTGTGCGATCGGCTTTCCATCACGATCCCGGCCGACCAGCGCCACACTGCCATGGGCGATGCTGTCGCAACGGCCCAGGCGTTTCTCGCCATGCTGCCGATTCTTGAGGCGCGCGGTGTCGAAACCCTCGGGGCACTGCGGGCCGAAAGCCGCCGCCACCGCCGCATCCTCGAGACGGCCTGATACCCGAGCCGGGTGCCGCCAAAGGCACCTGTTGAAAGGACTGAAAGGTTGACCTGACGCACGTTATCGGTCACCCCAATGCCCAACCAAAACGATAAAAGATCGAGCGGAGCAGCTTCGGTGCCCACCCTTGGAAAAGCCTGTTCGGGCTTCTGCGCGCTTTTTGCGCTGGGCCTTGTCTTGCTTCATCTTACTGCGGCCACTGGCCCCGCGGCGGCGCAAAGCTTTCTGCCGGGCAATTCTGAACCTGCGACGGAGGTGCCCGCAGACCCTCTCCAACCCTTGCTCGACGCCATCGAAGATCCCACCACCCGCGACCGTTTAATCGAAGCGCTGCGCAGCGCGAACGAAGAACCCGCAGATGGAACAGATGCCGCAGTAGCTGAGCCCGAAGAACGTGCGCTTGCTGCCCGGCTTGCGGAAACGTCGGTCGAGGCTGTCGAGGGGCTTGTGGAACGCGGCGGCCAAGTCCTATCCGATATCTCCCGCCTTGGTCTGTTGCCAAGCCTTCTTGATGAAGAGCGCCTTGCGCGCATCCGCCAGGAAGGCGCCCGCCTCATTCTCACGATCCTCGTAACGGTCGCGGTGTACCGTGCGCTGCGCCTGTTGTCGCGCCAGATCCACCTGCGACGAAGCCGCGCCGAAGTGGAAACCGGCACGCTTGTGGGCACCTTCATCGCGCAGCTTAGCCTGCGGTTGATTTCGGTGATCGTGGCATGGCTCGCGGGCTACGGTATCGCCACCTTCCTCTTGGGGAATGGCACGATCGCGCTGGCGCAGGCGCTCTACCTCAATGCCTTTCTGGTGTTTGGCCTGTTTTCGATAGCCCTCTCGGTCCTCGTCAGCCGCTACCCCGAAGATGTGACCTTCGCGCGCCTGCCCCCGCGCACGATGGGCACGATCTTCCGCAATGTGCGCCGCACTTTCGGCATTCTGTTCTATGGCCTCATAGCTGCTGTGCCGATCATGCAGGAATGGACGAACTTCGTAATCGCGCGATCGCTGCGCACGGCCCTGATCACGCTTGCCGCTCTGATGGCGCTGTGGACCGTTCGGCGCATCAGTCGCACGCTGCTTGCCGAACGGAAGGCGGCGGCAATGACGGCATTGGAAGAACGGCGTGCGGAAACGGGCGATGACACGCTGACCGACAGTTTCATTGCAAACTCGATCAATCTTTGGGATCGGATCTGGCCACTTCTGGCCTACGCTTATGTCGTCGTGGCCTACGTGGTAGCGATCGCAAACCCCAACCTTATCGTGGAGTTGGTGGGCCGTGCGACCGCCCTTTCGGCCTTGGCGCTCGTGGCCATTCTGATCGGACTGCGCCAGTTTGCCATGGCCACCCGCGATCTAAAAATGCCCGTTCCCGCGGCGTTGGAAGAAGCGCTGCCATCGTTCAAATCTAGGCTTTCGAGCTTTCTGCCGGCAGCCGCAGTTCTTGCGGGCCTCGCCTCGATCTCTGTTGCGCTTTTGTTGATCGTCGATGGCTGGAAGCTTGTGGACGTTGGGGCCTGGCTCACAAATGGTGGCAACGATCTGATCTGGCGCATCGCCAGCGTCCTGATCATTCTGACGGTTCTGGTCTTTGCATGGTCGCTCCTGTCAAGCTGGATCGACAAGCGCCTCAATGCCGACGTTCCGGGCCGGCAGGTTTCGGCCCGTTCCCGCACATTGCTCGCCCTCTTCCGCAACGCGCTTTCGATCGCGCTCATCGTCTTTGGGGGCATGACGGCGCTTTCCGAAATCGGAATTGATATCGCGCCGCTTCTGGCTGGCGCCGGTGTCATCGGCCTTGCCATTGGTTTCGGTGCCCAGAAGCTGGTGCAGGACATTATCACCGGTATCTTCATCCAGCTTGAAAACGCCATCAACGAGGGCGACGTCGTCACCGTGGCCGGGATCACCGGCGCTGTGGAGCGGCTTACAATCCGATCGGTCGGCATCCGCGATCTTTCCGGCGTCTACCACCTTATCCCTTTCAGCGCCGTCGATACGGTGGGCAACTACATGCGCCTTTTTGCGTACCATGTGGAGGTTGTGGGTATTGCCTATGACAGCAATATCGACACCGCCGAAAAGGCGATGCACGACGCTTTCGATACGGTGAAAGCGGGCCCCCTTGGCGCCGAGATTATTGCGCCCCTTGAGTATCACGGTGTGGTCGGCCTTGCCGAGAGTTCCGTCAACCTACGCGCACGGGTGAAAACCAAACCTGGCCAGCAATGGGCCGTGGGCCGAGCGTATACCCGTGAAGTGAAACGCGCGCTCGATGCCGCCGGCGTGGAGATCCCGTTCCCGCATCGCGAACTCAAACTCCCCAAGATCATGCTCGATCGGCTGTCAGGGCAGAACGAAATCGGCGGGACGGGCCCTGCACCATCTGCCCCGTAACCGCGGCTTTCCTCGCGCTAGCGCTTGGCGATCCACGCTGAACCGCGCTTGCACGAGGGGGCGAAACCTGCCTCTATCCAAAAAAAACGCAGGGGATACTCGATGAAGATCGCCAGCATCTCGGCACCCGGCAAGGGCGATATGGACCTCATTCTGGCGGCGTTGGCTGTGCGGCTCGCCTCGCGCGGGCTTCGTGTGGTGGGGCTTGTGCAGGTGAACACCGAATGTGAAAGTGGTGGGCCTTGCGATATGGATGTGCAGGTGTTGCCCGATGGCGCCGTTTTGCGAATATCGCAATCGCTGGGCCCAGGTGCGCGCGGCTGCCGACTGGATCCCGACGCGCTCGCGCGCGCAGTGGGGCTGGTTGCGGCCCGGTTGGAAGGTGCAGATCTGCTGATCATCAACAAGTTTGGCAAGCAGGAGGCCGCAGGGGGCGGTTTTCGCGATGTTATCGCCGACGCTCTCGGCACGGGCTTGCCGGTGATCGTTGGCCTCAACGCGCTCAACGCTGCGGCGTTCGAGGCGTTTTCCGGCGGACTCGCTGAAGCGCTGCCGCCGGATATAGACGTGCTGGAGGCCTGGGCCGTGGCGCAAGCAGCGAAGCGGCCCGCCGCCTGAGCTTGCTGCCGACTGAGTGCGCTAGCGCGGCTCGGCTACGCCCCTGGTGCCGGCAAAAGCCGCGCCGTTGCCCTCGTCACGATGTCTTCTACGCTCGCGCCCATTTTTGCGAACTCCGCCTTACCATCGATCCGAAGAAACGACAGGCCGTGCACAAAGGTCCAAAGCGGGAAACCGGCCTCCATTACTCGATCGTCCACCTCCGCATGGCCGAGGTAGCGCGCAATTTGATTTAGCACGACACCGTAGCAACCGTGCCCGGCCTCTTCGGTGGCCGGGTGATCCTTTGATGCCGCAAACATCATCTTGAAGAGGCCAGGATTATTCTCCGCGAAGGCCACGTAAGCGGTGCCTACCGCCGCAATTGCGTCCAAGGTGCCCGGCACGTGCGGCGCGACTGCAGCGTGGAACCGCTCGGTCATTTCTGTAAACCCCTGCAAGGCTACGGCGCGAAGCAGGTCTTCACGGTCCGTAAAGTGCTTATAGGGCGCTGCGGTGGAAACGCCGGCCCTGCGGCACGCTTCTGAAACTGAAAACACGTCTGGCCCCGATTCTTCCACCAGACCACGGGTTGTCGCGATCAACTGCTCGCGCAGATCCCCGTGGTGATAGCCAGTTTTTTGGGCGGTTTTCTGCATGGATCCCCTCGGTCAACGAATTCTTTTTACTTTTTTCTTGATCGAAATGTTAGAGCCTCTAACTAAGTTAGTGCCTCTTACAATATAGGGGCGCAACACCACAATGCCAAGCGGCGCTGCCCTCAAAGCGCCGTGTCGAAACCGCAAGGAACACCCCATGGCCGAGACCCGCGCACCCGAAAAAGGCCCTACACTCCTGCGGCGCATCGGCGCTCTTTTCCTGACGCTTGGCACCCTCGCGGTTGCGGGCGCGCTTGTGGTCTTCGGCTCCGACAGGATCGCGGCCAATGCTGAGCGTTTGCCGCCCGTCACTGAGATTGCGCCTGTTCCCGTCGCGACAGTGCCGCTTGTGGCCCGGGATTACTACACCGTCACGGCGCGCTACCAGGGCCGCGCGGAAGCACGCCGCCAAACGGCAATTGGCTTTGAGGCGGGGGGCACTATCGCCGCACTTACCGTGGACGAAGGCGGCCGTGTCGCCGCAGGCGACGTGCTTGCGCGGCTAGATACCCGCGGGCTTGAGGCGGAGCGCGATGCACAAGTGGCGGCGCGTGACGCGCTGGCCGCCCAGCTCGAACTGGCTGAACTGACCGCCGAGCGCCAACGCACATTGCTTCAGCGTAATCAAGCCTCCACCCAGCGTTATGACGAGGCGCGCCTTGCCGCCGCCCAGCTTACCGCCGAACTCAGCCGCGCAGCAGCCGGCATTGCCGCCGTGGATATTGCGCTCTCAAAGGCCGAACTCGTCGCGCCGTTCGATGCAATTGTTGCCGCACGTCTACTCGATGAGGGCGCACGCGTTGCGCCGGGGCAGGCCGCTCTTGAGCTTCTAGAAGATCTTGCCCCCGAATTCCGGATAGGGCTGCCCGAAGATCTCGCCGCCACGCTCGCCCCCGGCGAAACCCTGAGCGTGGAGATCGCAGGGCAACCCATGCCCGCCGCCGTCGCGCGCGTACGCCGGGATGTTGATCCCGAGACGCGCACCGTACCCGTCATCCTCTCCCTGCCTGACGGCATCGGCCTCCTCCCCGACGGCACGCTCGGCACCGTGGTGCTTCCCCGCCAGGTGCCGGGCGCGGGCGCCTGGGTGCCGATCACGGCCCTTTCGGAAGGTGTGCGTGGGCTCTGGACGGTGTTTTTCGTCACCGAAGATGGCATCGTGCGGCGTGAGGCTGTCGAACTCGTCCACGCTGAAACGGATCGTGCCTTTGTACGCGGCTCGTTCCCGCCGGGCGCCGCGGTCGTAGCTGATGGGACCCACCGCCTCGCGGATGGCCAGCCCGTGACCATTGCGCGCGCCGGGGGTTGAAGCGCATGGAAACGCTCACCTTCCGCTCCCCCCGCATCGCAGCGCTGGCACTCCTCGTCATCATCGCCGCAGGCCTCTCGGCTTTCCTGTCGCTGGGCCGGCAGGAAGACCCCACGATCACCAACATCAACGCGGTCGTCACCACCGTCTTCCCGGGCGCTGACCCGGCGCGTGTTGAAAGCCTCGTCACTCGCGTAATCGAGGACGAGCTGCGCACGATCCCCGAAATCAACAATATCGATTCAACGTCCTCTACCGGCGTGTCTGTCGTCTCCGTCGAACTGGATGAAACAACCGACCCGGGCCGAATAGAGCAGATCTGGTCAGAAGCCCGGGATGCAGTGGCCGAGGCCGAGCGCAGCTTTCCCTCCGGTGCGCTCACCCCGGCCTTCGACAGTGATCGATTTGGCGCCGTGGGTGCAATTTTCGCGCTGACGCCCTCGAGCGAGAGCTTCGTGCCCGCCGTTGCCACCCGATATGCCGAGGAGCTGGCCGAACGCCTTCGCAACACACCGGGCACCAAGCTCGTCACCCTGTTCGGCCTGCCGGAAGAAGAGGTGCGCGTCACGCTAGATTCCGTACGCACCCGCGCGCTGGGCCTTACGCCAGATACCGTTGCCGCCGCCATCGCCAATGCGGATGCGAAGGTGCAGTCGGGCCGAGTGCTCGGCGGCGGCGTTGATATCCTGCTCGATGTCAGCGGTGATATCGAAGCGATTGACCGGGTTCGCGAGGTTGTCCTCGCCCGCGATGGTGCGGGCACTGTTAGCCGTGTAGGCGATATTGCAGAGGTGATCCGCGCGCCCCGCAGCCCCGCCGACAGCATCGCGATCTCCGATGGCAAGCCGGCGATCCTGATTTCGGTGATGACGGTCGATGGCCTTCAGATTGATCGCTGGATGGGCTGGGTGCAGGATGATGCCGCCGATTTCGCACAGATCCTTCCCGCCTCGCTCACCCTCGAGCAGGTTTTCGATCAAAGCGAATACACCGCCGAACGCTTGCAGGACGTGGCCACCAACATGGCCATCGGCGTGGGCCTCGTTGTGGCCGTGCTGCTCGTCACACTTGGCGTGCGGGCCGCGCTCATTGTGGCAGTGGTTCTGCCCATCGTGAGCCTCGCCACCGTTGCGAGCATGAACATCATCGGCCTGCCGATCCACCAGATGTCGGTTACCGGGTTGATCGTGGCGCTGGGCCTTCTGGTCGACGCCGCCATCGTGATGACGGATGAGATCCGCCAGCGCTTGCAGCGCGGCATGGCGAGGCTCAACGCCGTGGGCGAAGCGGTGCGTCGCCTCACAGTGCCGCTTCTGGCTTCAACGGTGACAACAGCGCTGAGCTTCGTGCCAATGATGCTGCTCCCGGGCCCGGCGGGCGATTTCGTGGGCTCCATCGCCATCGCGGTGGTGTTGATGCTCGGCTGGTCCTTCATCGTGGCCATCGCTATCACGCCCGCCATCGCCGGCCATGTTCTGCCGGGGCAGGGCGGGCGTGCCGGGCTTTCGGTGCCTGCCCTCACACGCGCCTTTCGGGCCACGATCGTCTGGTCGGTGAAGAACCCGGTGAAATCTGTGGCGTTGGCCCTCGTACTCCCGGTCATGGGCTTTGCGAGCTTCCCCACACTCACCGCTCAGTTCTTCCCGGGGGTCGATCGCGATCAGTTTCACATAGAGGTGGAGCTTGCCCCTGGTACGCATATCGACCGCACCTACCGTACTGCGCGCGAAATAGATGCGCTGTTGGCCGCCACGGATGGGATCGAACAGGTGAGCTGGGTTGTAGGCCGCAGTGCGCCCGCCTTCTACTACAACATCGTGGGGGCGCGCGAGAACGCACCCGATTTCGCCCAGGCGCTCGTGACCACAAGCGACCCCGAGACCACAGCCGCCTTGCTCGAACCGCTGCAAGACCGGCTTGATGCCGCCGTCCCCAATGCCCGCATTCTAGTGCGCGGGTTGGTGCAGGGCCCGCCGGTAGATGCGCCCGTCGAATTTCGCCTCGTCGGCCCCGATACCGCCACACTACGCGCCTTGGGCGATGAGGTGCGCGAGATCCTCCTTGGCTTAGATCCCGTCACCACCGTGCGCGCCGATCTTGAAGGCGGAGCGCCCAAAGTGGCGATTGACGTCAACGAACCCGCCGCCCAAAGCGCAGGACTTGATTTGGGAAGCGTGGCGCGGCAACTCGAAACCGCCCTTGTTGGGGCCACAGGCGGCTCCCTCATTGAGGGCGGGGAAGAGCTTCCGGTACGCATCCGATTTGCCGATGATCTGCGCGGCGATCTTGCCAGCATTTCGGCGCTGTCGATCCTGCCACCAGATTCTGCCGCGCGCGCGGCCACAGGCGCGCTGCCCGGCGTGCCGCTGGCCGCAATCGCCGATATCCGGCTTGAGCCCTCCGAAAGCCCAATCTCGCGGCGGAACGGTGAACGCGTCAACACCGTGCAGGCCTTCCTTTCTCCCGGCGTGCTGCCCGAAGAGGCCCTGGCCGCGGCGCAGGAGGCGCTTGAGACCGCGCGCTTTGCCTTGCCCGTGGGCTACCGGGTTGAAATCGGCGGCGACAGCGATGCGCGTTCCGAGGTTGTCGGAAATCTTCTGGCCTCGCTCGGCCTGATCGTCACACTCTCGATCGCCACGATTGTGCTGACCTTCAACAGCTTCCGCCTCGCCACGGTCACTTTCGGGGTGGCTATCCTTTCGGCGGGCCTATCGATCCTGTCGCTCGCCGTATTCAACTACCCGTTCGGCATCACCGCGATCATTGGGGTGATTGGTTCCATCGGCGTGTCGATCAACGCCGCGATCATCATCCTGACGGGGCTGCAGCAGAATCCCGATGCGGCCGCCGGCGATCGCGAGGCGATGGCGGATGTCGTGCTCGGTTCAAGCCGCCACATCATCTCTACAACTCTCACCACCGCCGGGGGCTTTCTGCCGCTGATCCTCGCCGGCGGGGGCTTCTGGCCGCCCTTCGCGATGTCTATCGCAGGTGGCGTTCTGCTCTCCACGGTCGTGAGCTTCTTCTTCACACCGCAAGTATTCGCCCTCATCCGCCCGCGCGGCCCAAAGGCCGAAACGGTCGGCAAGACCGCGGACGTCTATCCCCGCCTCGCCGCCGAATAGGTTAGAGAACGTTCAGCGGCACCTTCAGCACCGGCCGGCCCTCTTCATCCGTTGGCACATCACCAGCGCGCATGTTCACTTGCAGCGAGGGGATGATCAGTGTCGGCATCGACAGCGTTGCATCGCGTTCGGTGCGCAGCTTCACAAATGCGTCCTTCGCCGTGCCGCCGCCAACGTGGATGTTATTGGCCTTCTGGTCTGCCACCGTGGTTTCCCACGCGATATCCCGGCCGCCTGGCCCGTAATCATGGCACATAAACAGCCGCATCGCATCGGGGAGCGCCAGTACGCGCTGGATTGAATCGTAGAGATCCTCCGCCGATCCACCCGGAAAATCTGCGCGCGCCGAACCGCCATCGGGCATGAACAGCGTATCGCCTACAAAGGCCGCGTCGCCCATCACATGGGTCATGCAGGCCGGCGTGTGCCCCGGCGTGTGCAGCGCAAAGCACGTCATTGTGCCCACTTGATAAGTATCGCCATCGGCGAAGAGCGCGTCGAACTGGCTGCCATCCCGCTGAAACTCTGTGCCCTCGTTGAACACCTTTCCGAAGGTATCCTGAACTTCAACGATCTGGGCGCCGATTCCGATGCGGCCCCCGAGCCGTTCCTGGATGTAGGGCGCACCACTCAGATGATCGGCATGTACGTGGGTTTCGATCAGCCATTCCAGCGTCAGCCCGCGGTTCCGTACATGCGAGACGATCTCGTCAGCATGGTCATAGGTTAGCCGCCCGGCTGCGTAATCGATATCCATCACCGGATCGACGATTGCACAGGCCGATGAGTTCGGATCTTTCACCACATAGCTGATCGTGTTTGTTGCGGGATCAAAGAAGCCCGTTACGTCGGGCGCGAAATCCATGTTCACAGGGTAGTTCGTCATGCGCTCCTCCGGCTTCCGGCGATGGTCTGACGTCAGTCCCAACGTGACGGGTTAGGGCCAATTCCGTCAAGCGCCTTGACCTTCCAGTTACTGGAAGCCTTATCTGACGGTGACAAATAGCCATGACACGTGCCGAAATCCTTACACTTGATCTTGAAGGCCTGCACTGCGCCAGCTGCGCGGGCAGGGTAGAGGCCGCTCTAAGCGGCCTGCCTGGCGTGGCGCGGGCCGAGGTGAATCTGGCTACAGGCACCCTGCGCCTCACCCATGGCGGCGCGGATTTGGCACGGATCGTCGCCGCCCTTGAGGCCGCAGGCACCCCGCCGCGGGTTGAAACGCTACGCATCGCCATCACCGGGCTTAACTGTGCAAGCTGTGTCTCGCGGGCCGAAGCGGCGCTGATCGCCGTGCCGGGTGTGCTGAGCGCAGCGGTCAACCTCCCCGCCGAGGCCGCAACACTTACCGCCCTTGCCGGCACAGATGCCGCTGCGGGTGCAGAAGCGGCGCTTGCCGATGCAGGCTTCGGGTTGGCGCAAACCAGCTCCGCCCCTGCGCAAGAAGATCGGCACGTCGCCGAGGCCGGCCGCCTGCGGCAGGATACCATCGTGGCCGGTTTGCTCACAGCCCCGGTATTTGTGATGGAAATGGGCGGTCACCTCTTCCCCGCGCTGCACCACCTCATCGCGAGCACCATCGGGCTAACGGCCAGTTGGTGGATTCAGCTCGTGCTCACCACGCTTGTCCTCGCGGGCCCGGGCCGTGATTTCTTCCGTTTGGGCCTTCCTGCCCTGCTTCGCCGCGCGCCCGATATGAACGCACTGGTTGCGATGGGCACCGGCGCGGCCTACCTCTATTCTCTGGTCGCAACCGTCGCTCCAGCGCTTCTGCCGCTCGAGGCCCGCGCTGTCTACTTCGAGGCCGCTGCCGTTATTGTCACCCTCATCCTGCTCGGCCGCACGCTCGAGGCCCGCGCTAAGGGCCGTGCAGGCGCCGCTATCGCCCGGCTCATCGCGCTCCAGCCCGATACCGCACTTCGGGTGGAAAAGGGTGCGGTGCAGGAGGTACCCCTTGCAGCCTTGCGGGTGGGGGACAGGGTGCGCATCCTCCCCGGGGCCCGCATCGCGGTCGACGGGGTCGTGGCCAGCGGGGCCTCGCATATCGATGCAAGCATGGTGACGGGAGAGCCTATCCCGGTTGCAAAAACCACAGGCGATCCAGTGCTGGCGGGCACGGTCAATGGCCCCGGCGCGCTCGAGATCACTGTCACCGCCCTTGGGGAAGACGCCACTTTGGCCCGCATCGTGCGGCTGGTGCGCGATGCGCAGGGCGGCAAGCTGCCGATCCAGGCTTTGGTGGACGGTGTGACGGCCCGCTTCGTGCCCGCGGTGATGATCGTGGCGCTGATCACCGTTTCGGCTTGGCTGGCGCTCGGCCCCACACCCGCCCATGCGCTTGTGGCAGGCGTTTCCGTTCTGATCATTGCCTGCCCCTGCGCGATGGGGCTGGCGACACCGCTCTCGATCATGGTTGCCACAGGCCGCGCCGCAGAGCGTGGCGTGCTTTTCCGCAAGGGCGAGGCGCTACAGCGGCTCGCCGAGGCCGATCTTTTCGCCTTTGACAAGACCGGCACGCTCACCCTCGGCCTGCCCCGCCTTACAGCACTTGAACCCGCGACGGGCGTGAATGCGGATGCGGCACTTGCCAAGCTCGCGGCGCTTGAAGCCCAGTCCGAACACCCCCTCGGCGCGGCAACCGTCGCCGCCGCCCGCGCACGCGGGTTGACGATCCCTGCCGCAGAAGGGGCGGAGGCCGTGCCGGGCGCGGGGATCCGCGGCAAAGTTGGGGACGACACGCTGATCGTCGGCACCGCTGTGTTCCTCGAAAGCGCCGGCGTCTCCACCGCCCACTTTATCGCGCGCGCCACATCGCTTGCCGAAGAGGGTGCAACAGTTCTCTACGCTGCGATCAATGGCGCGCCTGCCCTGCTGATCGGCTTCACCGATCCGCCGAAACCCGGCGCGCCCACCGCCCTCGGGGCGCTGATGGCCTCTGGCGCAGGGTTGGCGATGATAACGGGCGACGGCCCCGCCACCGCCCGCGCGGTCGCTGACCGGCTCGGCATCGATCGCGTGACCGCTGGCGTGCGACCCGAAGGCAAAGTGGCCGCGATCGAAGAACTGGCCGCAGAAGGCCGGACCGTCGCGTTTGTGGGCGATGGGATCAACGACGCCCCGGCACTGGCCACGGCGCACACGGGCATCGCGCTCGGTACTGGAACCGATATCGCTATCGAAGGGGCCGACGTGGTGCTGATGTCCGGCGATCTCGGCGGCGTCGTGACCGCTCGCACCATAAGCTGTGCCACGCTCCGCAATATCAAGCAGAACCTCTTCTGGGCCTTCGGATACAACGCGGCGCTTATCCCGGTGGCCGCCGGTCTCCTCTACCCCGCAACCGGCCTCATGCTCTCACCTGCCCTCGCCGCAGGGGCCATGGCGCTTTCGAGCCTATTTGTGGTGGCCAACGCCCTTCGCCTTCGCCGTACCTCTGCACCTGACGGCCCCGCGGCCCCCGGCCCAACCCTCTACGCCAGAGAGGCAAACGCATGAATATCTCCGATGCCGCCCGCAAGGCGGGGCTTCCCGCCAAAACGATCCGCTATTACGAAGAGATCGGCCTTGTGCGGCCCGGGCGCAGCGCCAACGGTTACCGCGCATTTTC
>JBCCRC010000066.1:0-18231 GCA_039208375.1 Pseudomonadota bacterium
CCTGAAGATCGCCGCCGTCAAGGCGCCGGGCTTTGGTGACCGCCGCAAGGCCATGCTGCAGGACATCGCGATCCTGACCGGCGGCCAGGTGATCTCCGAAGACCTGGGCATGAAGCTTGAGAACGTGACGATGGACATGCTCGGCACCGCCAAGCGCGTCTCCATCACAAAAGACGAGACGACGATTGTCGACGGTCAGGGCGAGAAGGCCGAGATCGAAGCGCGCGTCGCCCAGATCCGCGGCCAGATCGAGGAAACCACCTCCGATTACGATCGCGAGAAGCTTCAGGAACGTGTGGCCAAGCTGGCGGGCGGCGTTGCCGTCATCCGCGTGGGGGGCATGACCGAAGTGGAAGTGAAAGAGCGTAAGGACCGTGTCGATGACGCGCTGAACGCAACGCGTGCCGCCGTTCAGGAAGGCATCGTTGTGGGCGGTGGCGTGGCGCTCGTTCAGGGCTCGAAAGCGCTCGAAGGCATGACCGGTGAGAATAGCGATCAGGATGCGGGCATCGCCATCGTACGCCGCGCGCTCGAAGCCCCGCTGCGCCAGATCGCCGAAAACGCGGGCGTTGACGGCTCGGTTGTTGCCGGCAAGGTGCGCGAGTCGTCCGAAACCTCGTTCGGCTTCAACGCCCAGACCGAGGAATACGGCGATCTCTTCACCTTCGGTGTGATCGACCCCGCAAAGGTCGTCCGGACCGCGCTTGAAGACGCGGCTTCGGTTGCCGGCCTTCTGATCACCACGGAAGCCATGGTCGCCGACAAGCCCGCCAAAGAGGGCGCGGCCCCTGCCGGTGGCATGCCCGACATGGGCGGCATGGGCGGCATGATGTAAGCTGGCCCACCAGCCGTGAGCTTGGGAAAGGGGCTGCCATTCGGCGGCCCCTTTTCTATTGGTCCGTGTGTTAGGCTACATCCCGTCGCAAAAAAGCGCGCCGGGGTTCAGAAGGCCCTGCGGGTCGAGCGCATCTTTCACCGCGCGCAGCGCGGCCAGCGCGGCGGGGTCTTTCCATTGTGCTTGCAACGCCGCCTTCGCGCGGCCGATGCCGTGTTCGGCGCTATAGCTGCCGCCCATCTCCCGCAACACCTCTAGAACCGCATCCGAATAGGTCTGCATGCGTGCGGCGTCGAGCGTGCCGCCGTCTGGCGCGACGACCGAGTAGTGCACATTGCCATCGCCCAGATGAGCCACCAACAAGGGCCGCAGGCGATGGGTTTCCGTGATCGCATTCGCCTTTGCCACGAAGGCGGACATGCGGGCGAGGGGCAGAGCCACGTCGAGCGTGAGCATGTCGCCCGCCGCAACGATTGCGGGCAGAACCGCCTCGCGCACCGCCCAAAGCGCTTGGCGCTGGGCGTCAGACGTGGCCACCACGCCATCGGTGACGCGCCCCGCCCCCATCTCGGCTTCGATCGCGGTGAGCAGAAGATCGTCCAGCACGGGCCCGGTATCGCTTGGCCGGGTTGAGGCCAGTTCCACAAGCAGCCCATGTGCCGGAAGCGGTGCTAGGGGCGCGCGCAGCGTGGGAAAGGCTTCCAGAATCGCGGCAATCATCTCCCGCGGAAGCCATTCGCAGGCATCGACAAGCCCGCCAGAGGCATCCTGCAGCCGGTTCAGCACCGAAAGCCCCGCGTCCAAATCCTTGAGCGCCAGAAAGGCGGTGGCGCGGGCAAGCGGCGTGGGCGTGAGGCGCAGCGTGGCGGCGGTGATAATGCCAAGCGTGCCTTCGGAGCCGATCAGCAGATGCCGCAGATCGTAGCCAGAGTTGTCTTTCCGAAGCCCCGCGAGGGTATCGATCACGGTGCCGTCGGCGAGTACGGCCTGAACGCCCAGGCACAGATCGCGGGTGTTCCCATACCGCAGGACGTTTGCGCCCCCGGCATTGGTGGCAAGCACGCCGCCCAGCTGAGCTGTGCCGCGCGCGCCGAACATCACCGGGAACTCAAGCCCGTGATCGGCCACAGCCGTTTGCAGCCGTTCCAGCACCACGCCAGCCCCGGCCGTGGCAGTGCGCGCGGCAGTGTCGATGGCATGGATCGTGTCGAGCCGGACCGTGGAAAGGATCGCGTTTTGCCCGGTTGCGGGCGGCGTGGCTCCGGCGGCAACGCCGGTGTTTCCGCCCTGTGGGATCATTCGAACGCCGTGCTCAGCCGCCACGCGCACCAGGGCGGCCACCTCAGGCGTGCTGCCGGGGAGCAGCACGGCCATAGCCACCCCGGTATGACCGCCCGTCCAATCGGTGACGTGCGGGGCCACTGCGTCTTGCTCTGTCAAAACGTGATCGGCGCCGATCGCGGCGCGGAAGGCATCAAGTGCTGGCATGGGGCCCCGTTGATATGGCCGAGAAAGCCTGCCCGATCGCCGGGCCGCGATCAATCGGCGGGATCAATCCGCCGCATGGCTCTGTACAGTTATGTCTAGACACAACTCGCGGGGCTTTCTAGCGTTCTGAAAAGCATTGGTCGGCACAGCTAGGGAGGTGCGCGATGAAATCTCAATACCGCGTTGTCGTCATCGGGGGCGGCGTCGTCGGCGCCTCAGTGCTCTACCACCTCGCTAAATTCGGGTGGACGGATGTGGCCATCATCGAACGCAATGTTCTTACGGCCGGCTCGTCCTGGCACGCCGCGGGCGGCATCCACGCGCTCAATGCCGATCCGAACATGGCCGCGCTACAGGCCTACACAATTGATCTATTGGCCGAGGTTGAGAAGGAAAGCGGCCAATCCATCGGCCTGCACATGACGGGAGGGGTCACCATCGCCTCGGCGCCCGCGCGCTGGGAATGGCTGCAGGCCGCCTACCGCGTGTTTCAATCCATCGGGATCGAAGACTGCCACTTGATGACGCCCGAAGAGATCAAGAAAGCCTGCCCGATCATGGATACAGAAGGCGTGATCGGCGGGCTCTGGGCAGATCGCGAGGGCTATGTCGATACCACCGGCACCGTACACGCCTATGCCCGGGCCGCGAAGATGCGCGGGGCGGATGTGATCGAACACAATCGGGTGCTGGAGCTTAACTGGAAAGGCGATGCCTGGGAGGTGGTGACGGAACAGGGCACCATCACGGCCGAGCATGTCGTGAACGCCGGCGGCCTATGGGCCAAGCAGTGCGGGCGGATGGTGGGGCTGGAATTGCCCGTGGCCCCGCTCGCCCACCACTATTTCCTCACCGAGTCGATCCCTGAGGTTGAGGCGCTTGATTTCGAAGTGCCGATGACGGTGGATCTGGAAGGCTTCACCTATATGCGGCAGGATCAGAAAGGCATCCTCGTCGGGATCTACGAGATCAATCACCAGCACTGGATGATGGATGGCGCGCCGTGGAATTACGGCATCGAGCTTCTGCAGGAAGATACGGATCGGATCGAGGATGAACTCACGCTCGCCTTCCAGCGCTATCCCTGCCTTAACGAAGTGGGCATCCGCAACTGGGTGAACGGCGCCTTCACCTTCTCGCCCGATGGCAACCCGCTGGTGGGCCCGGTGCGCAGCGTACCGAACTACTGGCTCGCCTGCGGTGTGATGGCGGGCTTCCTCCAAGGCGGGGGCGTGGGCAAAACCCTGGCGGAATGGATGATCCACGGCGATACCGAGTCTGATGCCTGGCCGATGGATATCGCCCGCTACGGCGATTTCGCCTCCAATAAGGAATACATCAAGCAAACCACGGGGCAGTTTTATTCCCGCCGCTTCGTGATGACGTATCCCAATGAACAGTTGCCCGCCGGGCGGCCCCTGAAAATGGCGCCCGCGCATTCAGAGATGACAGCGGCGGGCGCACGCTGGGGCGTCAGCTGGGGCCTGGAGACCCCGCTTTACTTCGCGCCGAAGGATTTCGAGGAAGAACCATCGCTTAAACGCTCAAACGCCCACGACATTGTGCGCGAGGAATGCAAGGCGGTGCGGGAAGACGTTGGGCTGCTCGATATCTCGGGCTTCTCGCGGTTTGAGATTACTGGGCCCAATGCCGAGGCATGGCTTGATCGCATGATGTCCACCAAACTACCCAAACCGGGCCGGGCCCGGCTTGCCGTGATGCTTTCGCCCGAAGGCAAGCTGAAGGGCG
The DNA here is from genome assembly GCA_039208375.1 of Pseudomonadota bacterium. Taxonomy (GTDB): domain Bacteria; phylum Pseudomonadota; class Alphaproteobacteria; order Rhodobacterales; family Rhodobacteraceae; genus JANQPC01. Next base: position 4,073 of record JBCCRC010000066.1, read on the forward strand.
ATCTCACGCTCTTCAACTGGGGCGATGGCACCTGGTGGCTCATGGGCAGTTACTACCTGCGCGAATGGCACATGCGGTGGTTCAACCAGCACCTCGAAGACGGGGTGCAGCTTCGCGACATCGGCGATGCTACGGTTGGCTTCTCGCTTGCAGGCCCGAAGTCCCGCGCCGTGATCGAAAGGCTCACCGATGGCGATATCGGCGCGCTGCCCTTCATGGGCTGCGGTACCTTCGATATTGGCCTGATCCGCGCCCGGGTCGGGCGCCTCTCGGTTTCTGGCGAACTGGGATACGAGATCAACTGCGGCGGCGCCGAACACATTGCGCTTCGGCGCATGCTGCTTCAGGCGGGCGCAGAAGAGGGCATCCGTGAATACGGCTTTAATGCGCTTCTCGCCCTTCGGATAGAGAAGAGCTTTGGCATCTGGTCCGCCGAATTCACCCAGGATCGCACGCCTGGGATGACGGGCATGGATCGTTGGATCGCCTGGGAGAAGGGCGATTTCGTGGGCCGCCAGGCAGCCATCACCGAGCGTGACGGCAATGGCCCGGCCCAGAAGCTCGTCACGCTGGAAGTGGCCGCCGACGGGGCCGAGGCCAGCGGGTATGAACCAATCTGGGCAAACGGCGCCCGCGTGGGCTTCGTCACCTCCGGCGGTTACGGCCACACGGTGGATAAATCCCTCGCCATGGCCATGGTCAGCCGCGAACAGGCCGAAGAAGGCACGGACCTTTCCGTGCATGTGGTGGGTGTGGAGCGCGCCGCGCAGGTGATCGCGCCCTCACCCTACGATCCCGCAGGCGCGGCGATGCGGGGATGAGCGCCACCACCGAGCCCCGCGCGCGCCGCCGCCGCAGGCCCCGGCCCGAGGGCGGGGGCGGCGCGCGGCAGGTGGATTATCGCACCCTGAGAAACCCGTTTCCGCCGGTGCCCGCGTTTTCCGAAGATGCGGTGGCCGAGATGCATGCCACCGCGCTTCGCGTCCTCGAAGAGTTGGGGATGAAGATCCTCCTGCCCGAAGCCCGCGCGCTCTTCCGCGCCGCGGGCGCGCGGGTGGATGACGCCAGCGAAATGGTATGGATCGGGCGCGAGATCGTGGAAGCCGCGCTCGCAACCGCGCCGAAGCGCTTCACCTTACGCGCCGGGGCGAAGGCGCGCGATATCGTGCTGGAGCTTGGGCGCCTTGCCATCCAGCCCGGCGCGGGCGCGCCCCACGCCACCGATCTCAAGCGTGGGCGGCGCCCCGGGCGGCTTGAGGATTTCCGCGAACTTCTGATGCTGACCCAGCATTTCGATGCGCTTCACATGCTGCCCCCGCTTGTGGAGCCGCAGGATATCCCGCCCCATGAGCGCCACTATGCGATGACGGAGGCGGAGCTTACGCTCTCCGATAAAGTTCCGTTCGTCTTCAGCCGCGGGGCAGGGCAGGTGACCGATTGCTTTGAGATGATCGCGGGCGCGCGGGGAGTTGGGGCCGAGGCCTTCGGCAAAGATCCCTGGTGCTACACGATCGTGAACACCAACTCGCCCCGCCAGATCGATATTCCCATGGCGATGGGCCTGATAGATTTCGCGCGCGCGGGGCAGATGACGATCGTCACGCCCTTCTGCCTAATGGGCGCGATGGCCCCGGCTACCGTGGCGGGCGCGCTCACGCTCAGCCATGCCGAGGCGCTTGCGGCGATCACGCTGGCGCAGATTGCTGGGCCCGGCGCGCCGGTCTGTTACGGCGCCTTTGCCTCGAACGTCGATATGAAATCCGGCGCCCCGGCCTTTGGCACGCCCGAGCAGGTGCAGGCCAATCTCGGCGCGGGCCAACTTGCGCGCCTCGTGGGCCTGCCCTGGCGCTCGGCCGCGGGCTGTGCGGCAAATATCAACGATGCCCAGGCCGCCCATGAAACGCAGATGAGCGCCTGGGGCGCGATCCTCGGCGGCGCCACCGTGCTTCTGCATGGCGCGGGGTGGATCGAGGGCGGGCTCACGGTTTCCTACGAAAAACTCATCACCGATATGGAGATGATCCAGACCTTTGCGGAACTCTGCACCCCGCCCGCCGAAGATGCGGGCGCGATCGCGTTCGAGGCGCTGCAGGAGGTGCCGCCTGGCGGCCATTTCTTCGGCGCGTCCCACACGATGGAGCGCTACCAGGCCGCCTTCTACGAGCCACTTGTTGCGGACTGGTCGAATTTCGGAACCTGGAGCGAACGCGGCGCACTGACCGCATCGGAACGTGCAACGGGGATCTGGGAGGGCATTCTCCGAGATTTCACCCCGCCTGATGCGCTGGGCGAACGGCGCGACTGGCTTAACGGCTTCATCGCCAAACGGCGTGCCGAGGGCGGCGCGGCGCCGGAAAGCTGAGCAGGATGGACGGCGGCAAGGCCCCTGCACATCGCAAAGCCACCCGGGCGGACTGGCTTACGGCGGCGCTCGACACTCTCGTGCGCGAGGGGGTCGAGCAGGTGAAAATCCTCCCCCTGTCAGAGCGGTTGAATGTCTCACGCTCCAGCTTTTACTGGTATTTCGAAAGCCGCCGTGCGCTTCTCGACGCGCTTCTTTCGCATTGGAACGAAAGCAATACGGGCGTGATTGCCGAGCATTGCAAACGGCCTTCGCGATCGATCACTGTGGCGGTTTTGAACTTGTTTCGCGCCTTTGTGGGGCGGGCGGGTTTTGATCACCGACTTGATTTTGCAGTGCGCGAATGGGCGCGGCGCGATGCAGACGTGCGGCGCGTGGTGGATGCCGCCGATGCTGCACGCCTTCGGGCGGTTCGCGAGATGTTTCGACGCCATGGCGCGGCAGTGGCGGAGGCAGACATCCGGGCCCGCATTCTCTACTTCCAGCAGATCGGATATTATGCGTTGGAGCTAAACGAGACGCTTGAGGAACGGCTGGCCCGGGTGGCCGCCTATGTGGAAGGGTTCACCGGCCAAGCGGCAAAGGCCGAAGAAATCGCCGCCTTCAAGGCCGAGATGCGCATGCGTGAAGCGGGAGAGATGCAATGACAAAGACGGCAGACGCAATCATCATCGGCACCGGTGTAATTGGCACCGCGGTGGCCTACGAGCTTGCAAAACTCGGCTGGAAAACGCTGAGCGTCGACCGCAACGCGAAAGCCGGCCACGGCTCCACCGCTGGATCCTGCGCGATCATTCGCATGCATTACTCCACCTTCGATGGCACGGCGTTTGCCTGGGAGGGCTATCACTACTGGCGTGATTGGGCGGACTACCTCGAAGCGCCCGCGGGCGAAGAAATCGCCAAATTCATCGAATGCGGCTGCCTGGTGATGAAAACCGAAGGCAATGGCCATCTTGAAAAGCACATGGTGAACAGCCGCGATCTGGGCTGCCCGTTCGAGGAATGGGATGCCGCGAAGATCGCCGAAAAACTGCCGATCTATGCGCTTGACAGCTTTGCGCCCGCCAAGCGGCGCGACGATCCGGGCTTCGGCCAGCCAAATGGTGGGCGGCTCGGCGGCGCGGTTTTTTGGCCCAAGGCGGGTTATGTGACCGATCCGGCGCTTTCGTCACAAAACCTCGGCGCTGCGGCGGCCCGCCACGGCGCGGTGTTCCGGATGAATGCCGAGGTAGCAGAGGTTACGCAGGCGGGCGGTCGCGTTACCGGAGTGAAATTGGCCGATGGGGAAGAGTTGCATGCGCCCGTTGTGATCAACGTGGCCGGCCCAGCCTCGGCCCGTATCAACGCTATGGCGGGCGTACTGGAGGACATGACGATTTCCACCCGCGCGTTGCGGCAGGAGGTTGTGCACGTGCCCGCGCCCGAGGGTTTTGATTTCGAGGCGAACGGCACCATCGTCTCTGACAGCGATATCGCGCTTTACTGCCGCCCCGAACGTGGCAACCACATCCTTGTGGGCAGCGAGGACCCGCCTTGCGACCAGCACGAGTGGGTAGACGACGATACCGATTACAACCGCGAGTTTTCAGATCAATGGACGGTGCAGGCCCTGCGCTACGGACAGCGCGTGCCGTCGCTTGGCATCCCGTCACAGGCTCGCGGCGTCGTTGATCTCTACGACGCGTCCACCGATTGGATCCCAATCTACGACAAATCGGCATTGCCGGGCTTTTACATGGCCTGCGGCACCAGCGGGAATCAGTACAAGAACGCGCCCATCGCGGGCAAGATGATGGCCGCGCTGGTGGCATATTGCGAAGCGGGGAATGATCACGATAATTCCCCACTTTCTTTCAATCTGCCATACATCGGCAAAACCGTTGATGTTGGATTTTATTCGCGAAAACGGCTGGTTAACGCCGAATCGAGCTTTTCTGTGCTCGGGTGACGGGGGCGTGAGCGGGCAGGGGCTGGCAGAGAGCCCGTAAGCCGCTACACTTCCTGTCCGACGAACCAATGAGGACGAAACCCATGCGTCTCCTCCCCGCGCTTCTGGCCGCCGCCGTTCTGGCCGGCTGCACTGTCTCTACAGGGCCTGCGCCACAGCCATCGAGTTCCCCGCCGCAATCCAGTGCTTCGGGCCGCCTTCCTGCAAGTCAGGCCGCGGCCAACTTTCGCTCTGTCGTGCAACGGATGGAGCCCGTGTCTGAGCGGATTTGCCGCCAGGAACGCCCAAACGCAAATTGCGATTTCCGGGTGGTCGTGGATGACAGGCGGGATGTGCCCCCGAACGCCTTCCAAACACTCGATGAGAATGGTCGCCCGATCATTGGCTTTACGATCAGGTTGATAGAAGACGCTCGAAACGCCGATGAACTCGCCTTTGTCTTCGCCCATGAGGCCGCCCACCACATCAAAGCGCATATCCCGAAAACCCAGGAGAACGCTGTGGGAGGTGCGATCGTCGGCTCCGTGCTCGCCGGCATTTTGGGGGCCAACGATGCTGCCGTGCAGCAGGCCCAGCGCATCGGCGGAACGGTTGGCGCGCGCACCTATTCCAAGGAATTCGAGTTGGAAGCCGATGCGTTTGGCACTGTGATCGCCCATCGTGCGGGCTATGATCCGGTGCGCGGGGCAGAGTTCTTCAATCGTATTCCCGATCCCGGCGACCGCTTCCTCGGCACCCACCCGCCCAACGCTGAGCGGATTGCCACGGTGCGTCGTGTCGCTTCGCAACTCTAGCGCGCGATTAACTCAAGACTGAGGCGCCAGCTGCGTTTTGCGCTGCGAGCCGGCGCATGTGGTTAGGGCGCCTTTTGGCCCCAGCCTCGCGCCGATTGATCCGGATCAAGGCGCCCTGAGGCGCTGTCGCGCACCTTTTGCCAAACGGCAGGGATTTTTGCGATGACAGATGACACGATGCTTGTGGGCCGGGCGTGGCTGATGCGCGGGATGGCGGCAACGGCGGGCGTGGACTTTGATCGCGCCATTGCAGACGGCGATCTCACACAAGACGAATACGATGGCATGGTGCGGCGCTGCGCCGAATGCACCGCTGGCGAGACGTGCATGCGCTGGCGGGCTGAAGGCGCCCCCGGCGCGCCGGATCTTCCCTCCTATTGCCTCAATCACGAAAGAATCGACGCACTGCGCCCTCGTTAGGGGAACGCGAGATTGATCCCGCCACCCGCCCCGTGCACTGCTGGGCACAAACCAGAACGGGGCGGTGACGGCTTGTGACAGACACGCACGCAGATGCGCTGGCAGCGCTTTCCGATGCTGCGGGGATCCTGCCCGACTACATTGATGTTACCGGGCAACACCACCATACGCAGCCCGAAACCCGTGCGGCCCTTCTGCGCGCCATGGGTTTTGATCCTGAAGATCCCGCAAGCGTCCATGCCGCCCTAGATGCACTTACCGCGCACCGCGCCCTACCACGCTGGCATGTGGGCATCCCGGACCAGCCGGTTGACCTTGCGCCACCGGGCGTATGGGACATCGTGCTTGAAGACGGCTCTCGGCGGAGCGGCGAGGGCCCGCTTCCGATGCTTCCAATCGGGCGGCACCGGCTTTCCGCTGGCGGCGAGGTATGCTGGCTTTTGATCGCCCCGCCCGCCCTGCCGCTTCCACCGCGCGGCTGGGGGGTGACGGTTCCCCTTTATGGCCTGCGCGGACCCGAACGTGGCGGTGTGGGCGATTACGCCGATTTGGCGCAAACCGCGGAAGCGCTCGGCGCGGCCGGGGCTGGGTTCATCGGTATCAACCCCGTTCATGCCCGGCTTACGGGCGATCCCGGGGCGATCAGCCCCTACTCGCCCTCCCATCGCCGCCGCTTTTCCACAGCGCATCTGGCATTTCCCGGCGCGGCGCCGCCGCCAGCCCCGTTCGTTGACTATCCCGCCGCGCGAGACAGTCAACGCACCGCGGCGGCGCAAGCCTATGCCCATGCCGCGGATGCGGCTGGCTTTGAGGCGTTTCTCGCCCAGGAAGGCGCGGCGCTCGCGCGCTTTGCAACCTATCAGGCCATCGCCGAACGCTATGGGGCGTATTGGACGGAATGGCCCGCCGCCTTCCAAACCCCCGATCACCCAGAGGTAGTTGCGTTTGCCGCCGCGAACGGCGACCGGCTGCGCTTTCACGCTTGGCTCCAGTTTCAGGCCGATTGTCAATTGGCCGAGGCGGCGGAGGCTGCCCAGAGCGCCGGCATGGCACACGGCCTTTACCTTGACCTCGCCGTCGGCACTCATCCGGCGGGCGCAGAGACCTGGGCGGATCGTGCAAGCTTTGCGCTTGGTGCTTCACTCGGGGCGCCGCCCGATGCGTTTGCGGTGGATGGGCAGTGGTGGAATCTCGCGCCGTTCAACCCGCACGCGCTGATCGATCAGGGGTTTGCGCCGCTCGCGGAAACCTTGCGCTGCCAGTTGCGCCACGCGCGGCTGTTGCGCATTGACCATATCCTTGGGTTTGAGCGCGCCTTTTGGGTGCCTGGCGGGGGCGTGCCCGGCGCTTACGTGCAGATGCCGCGCGATGCGATGCTCGCCGTCGCCCGGATTGAGGCCGCGCGCGTCGGTGCCACGATTGTGGGCGAAGATCTCGGCAACATCCCTCCGGGGCTACAAACGGCGCTTGCGGCATCGGGCATTCTGGGGTGCCGTGTCGCCATGTTTGAAACCGAAACGCCCGCCGCAGCCTACCCCGAAGCCGTGCTTGCCTCGTTCGGAACTCATGACCTGCCAACTTTCGTTGGATGGCGTGAGGGGCGCGATATCACTGCGCGGGCCGAAATCGGCAGCCTTGACCCCCACGCCGCGGAAGCGGCCCAGGCCCACCGGGCGCACGAGACCGCGCGGCTTGGCGCAGAGACCGCGGACGACGTGCACCGTTTCCTCGCTGAAACGCCTGCAAGGCTGATCGCCCTGCAAATCGAGGATATTCTTGGCGTGGCCGATCAGCCCAATTTGCCGGGCACGGTGTATGAGTATCCCAATTGGCGCAGGGTGCTGCCAGTGGCGGGGGCGGCACTGGGCGGCACTGCAGAGCTGGCGCGCGCGGCAGAGATCATGGCAGCGTCTGGGCGCTGAGCGGGGCCGACGGCCGCCTTCAGATAACCTGCGTCAGGCCCGCCACGAGCCGCCTGCCAAACACGCGGCAACTCAAGCGGCTACGGCCATCCCGGCGTGTTCGCCAACAGGCGCCCAGACGCCCTCACCAGTATAGCGGTTGGCGATGCGGCCCGTCTCATCCATCTGGAAGAGATGCACCCAGCCGTTGTCGACCAGCGCGCGCAGGCCCTCGTTCCCCGCGATCACCGCGTTCATCGCGTCGATGGGGGCCTCGATCACCGCGTTTAGCCGCAAAGGCTCGTGCACATAGGCTGCACCGCTATGCACCGATTGCCAGGGCAGGCCCGGGCGCAGATCGCCCGCATTGCCCTCAAGCACCCCAAGATCGCCGCCCACCACATTGTGAAGCACCTTGTTTCCGGACCCTAGCACCCGGTTATCCACCGTTGAGCCGTAGTATTGCAGGTTGATCCAGCTGGCGACAACAAGGGGCGCTGTCATGATCAGCTCCAACACGCCAAAGCCCTTGTCGGCTTGCCATTCGTAGCTGTGAAGAAACGCGCGGCCGCCAAGATCGCGCCCGGCGCTGCGGTGCCTGGGCGCTGCGACGAACGCCGCACAGCCGGCAAGCCCCCATTCAGGGCGCACTTGGCTCCAGTCCTGCGCCCGGGCGGCCACCGTATCGACGTCCGTCGCCAGCGCGCCCGCGCGCTCTGCCCGCGCAAGCGCGCCGGCTTCGGCCAGCTTGGCTTCAAGCGCGTCAAGATCGGCGCCGTGGGATGCGAGGAAGGGCTCGGTATCGAATAGCGTGACCGCGTCGGTCGTGGTGTCATGCAGCGCGGGCACGAAGATCGTGTCATCAGGCACGCCCGCACCTTCGGCCGTGAGCGCGGCGCGGACCCCAGCATCGTTCAGCACGGCGCAGGCAACGCGCGCGTTTGCCTCGCCCGTATGCCCGCCGCAAGCCCCGCAATCGAGGCCGGTGGCATGGGGGTTGTTAGCAGTGGTGGAGCCATGGCCTGCGAGCATAACGATCCGCGCAATCTCACCCTTCAGTGACATGCCCGCAAGGATGCCCTTCGCCATTCCGACACGGTCTTCCACCGGGATGCCAGTGCCGTTTGCCGCGTCGATCACTGGAGCGAGGCCCTGGGCGGCGTCGGCGGAAAGGCCCGCACCTCGCACATTCCAGGCGCTGCCCTTTAGCCCGGCCGCCTGACCGGCAAGCTTCACGCCAAAACCCAGCCCAATCGCCTCGACATAGGCGAAGGACGAAACCGCGGCCTGCCGGAATGCACCCCAGGCAGAGGTGGTCTTCAGGGTTGCGCGGCGCGCCGGGCCCGTGTCGGCCGCGGCCGCGGCCTCGGCAATCCGGTAGCCAGGGGTCAATAGCACAGGGCACTGATCGCCCGCATGATCATGTCCAAGCGGCGCATAGCTGATCGCGGCCCCGAAGAAGCCGGCAAACCCGATGGTTTCAATCCGCCCGTCCACCGCTTCAAGCGCACGGCGAAACACCTCCGAACGTACGTCGATGCAGAAGGCGGCCTGAACCGGCGCGCGCGTAGGTGCTGGAGGCGGGGTTGACCCACTGGCGAACGCCTCAATCAGCCCGCGCTGCCAGCTTGCCTCAAAGGCCGCCTGCAGGACCATATCGGTTTCAAAATCGGCCGCTTCGGCCGTGTCGAGGGCCTGCGCCACGTTGGACCATGCGCCTTCTGGCAAGTGCTGGTGCAGCACGGTTTCCCATGCAAGTAAGATCGCCATCCATTCCTGGCCCACCTCGCTTTGGCCACCGTGAAGCTCGGCTTGCCAGACGAGATACCGCGCGTAGCCCGACCATCCGGGCATCGTAAGTGCCAGCCGCGCTGTGTAATGGCCCCAGGCCGCTGGTGAGAGATCCAGTGCGCCATAGGCATGGTGGATCATCTCAGCAGCGGTTTCGGGCAGGGCGGCGAACGCCGCGCGGGCGCCATTCAGGCCCGCGATCTCCGGCGATGGGTCATTGATGGCGTCCGCCCGCCATGCGGCATAAAGGCCACCGCCAGTCAGCCCGGCGCCCCAGCCGGCCTGGCGCGTGTCAAAACACGCAGCGGCGAAAGACGAAAGATAGTCAACCGTAAAGCTAGGCCAGTGGGGGCCGAGCGCGCGCGCCGCGGTTGGCAGCGTCTCTATCGCGGGTGCCTCTGCCTTCGCAGTACGCACAAGCGCGGCGGGCGATACATCGAGGCGCGCTTCGGCAAGAGCCTTCGCCAGATCGTCTTCCGTAATGCGGCCTTCGGCAATGGCCCCAAGGTAGAAGCTGCGCGGTAAGGTGGGGCGTGCGCCGGACAGCATCGCCATCTTCGCCAGCCCGGCTTCGAATGCTTGATCAGTCAGGCCAAGATAGGGGTTCACCGCAACGAAGTGCTTCAGCGGCCAAAGCGGTGCGACGGTGCGGATTGCGGCGTCTGCGGCGGCAAGGGGGGTAATCGCGTTCATGACAAAGGTCCTCCGTTACACGCGGGCGGCGCCGGGCGTTCCGCCCACGAGCCGGTTGAATAGATCGTTGGCGTAAAGACCGTGGCGCAGGCTGCGCTGGAACCCCTTCAAGCCCGGGGTATTAGCCCAAGCCGGGGCAAGGATCTGCGCAAGGGCCACACCAGCGAAGATCATCAGGAAGCTGATCATCAGTGCCACTGTCATCGGATCTGTGGGCGTTGCTAGCGGCACGGTAGGCTGCAGCAGAAGTTCGGTGCCCATCTGAAGCGCGAAGTAAAGCACCGCCACGCCACCTGCAATCGCAACGGCGCGCGTCATGCCGAGCAGGCCGCCGTCTGCCGTTTCCAGCCGCAGCAGAAGATGCGTGAGGCCCATGACAAGGATCGCGCCAAGCACCACAAGCGCAGGCTTCGTCTCCAGCGTCACGCCAAATGCCAGGCCTGCGGCAACCGCAATGCCAGCCGCTGCCGTCAGCGCAAGCGTGGCCTTGGCCAAGCTCGGGGCCGTCGCGGGTAGAGCCAGCCCGGCGCGAGACTTGTCCACCACGTTCCCGGCGTTGAGGAAAGCATGCGCTTTGTAGAGCGCGTGGGCCACGATGTGCAGCGCCGCGGCCGTGAAGGCCCCAAAGCCGCATTGCAAAAGCATGAAGCCCATCTGTGCGACGGTGGACCACGCCAGCGACACCTTCACCGAAGTCTGCGTGATCATCACGAGCGAGGCGATGGCCGCCGTCAGCCCGCCCGCAATCGCCAGAAGGTGCAGCGCACCCGCGCTGGCCAGCATCAGGTCGGCAAAGCGGATGACGAGGAAGCCGCCGGCGTTGATGATCCCCGCATGAAGGAGGGCCGAAACAGGGGTGGGTGTCTCCATCACTTCGGTCAGCCAGCCGTGGGTTGGGAACACGGCGGATTTTAGAAGCGCGGCAACGGCAATCAGGCCCGCGGCCCAGGCGGCACCTGTGGGGATATCGCCCGCGCCCGCCGCGGCGGTGATCGCCGCAATCTCGCCGGTGCCGAAGGCAAAATAGACGAGGGTCGCAGAAGTGATCAGTGCGGAATCACCCACCCGCGCCACAAGGAACTTTTTGCGCGCTGCAAGTCGAGCGCCAGGGCGCTCGCGATAGAAGAGAAGCATGCGGTGCAGGGCGAGAGACGTCGCCGTCCACGCCAGCAGCAGCTGCACGATGTTGCCCGAGAGGACGAGCAGCATAACCGCCCCAAGCACCAGCGCGAGCCCGCCCATGAACGCGCCGTGGCGCGGATCGCCGTCCATATAGTTTCGGGAGAACTGGATCACGACGGCGCCCACGAAGCTTACGAGGGCAAACATCATCGCGGAAAGCGCATCGAGTTGGATCTGAAGCCCAAGGCCCGCGACGCCGATCAGTGGGCTTGTGAGAGGGCCAGCCAATACCACGGTTAGGACCACCAGCGCAGCGGCACCAAGCGCCCCAAGGCTGGCCAGGCGCGTCAGGCGCAACGCGCGTTCGGGCGTCGCCCGCCGGTCGCGCAACGAAACAACGCCTGCGGCAAGCAGGGCGAGGGGCGCGAGGTAGATCAGAAGCGATGCAGTGGCCATGGGCACTTTCTCCAGTCTCAACGTCGCACTTGGGTAGTTGCTCTACTTGAATCTGTGAAATATAATGATTGAGATATTACGTTCTAAAAAACAGAACATGCGCCTCAACTACCTGCACCTTCGCGCCTTCTGGGCCGTCGCCCATGAGGGCAACCTTACCCGCGCGGCCGAGAAGCTTGGCGTGTCGCAATCGGCGCTTTCAACGCAGATTCAGTCACTTGAGGCGCGGTTGGGCCAGCCGCTTTTTGATCGCCGGGGCCGGGCGCTGCATCTCACCGAAGCTGGCCGCATCGCGCTTGATCACGCCGATGTGGCGTTCGATGCGGGGGAAGAGCTTGTGGCAACGCTCGCCGGGCAGGGCGGGCCGCGCCAGGTGCTGCGCGTGGGCGCGCTCGCTACCCTGTCGCGCAACTTCCAGATGGCGTTCCTGGCGCCGATCCTGGGCCGCGAGGGCACCGAGGTGATTCTGCGGTCGGGCGGTTTGGCGGAGCTTCTGGCGGCGCTTGAGGCGCATCGGCTGGATGTGGTGCTGCTCAACACCGTGCCGCCGCGCGATGCGGCCACGCCCTGGGTGGTGCATCCCATCGATGCGCAGCCCGTGAGCCTCGTGGGCGCACCGGGCCGGGTGGGGCACGGGCGCGGGCTGGGCGCGCTTCTTACCGAAGAACCGCTGATCCTGCCGACCATTGAGACAACGCTGCGCACCGGGTTCGACAGCCTTTTGGCGCGGATGGGGATCACGCCGCGGATCGTCGCGGAGGCCGACGATATGGCGATGCTGCGGCTTCTGGCCCGCGCCGATATCGGGCTCGCCGTGGTGCCCCCCATCGTGGTGCGCGATGAGCTGGAGGCGGGGCGGCTCGTGGAAGCAGCCGAACTCGAAGGGGTGAGCGAGGCGTTTTCGGCCATCACGCTCGAACGCCGCTTCCCTAACGCGCTTCTGGCCGAGTTGCTGTGAGCCGTCTGGCGCCGCGGGCGGGGTGGGTGTAGAGACCGGGCGCATGACCGATCAAAGCCTTATGAGCGATGCCGCGCTGGAAGCCGCCTGCGATGCGGCGCTTCGGGATGAGGCGGCGGCGATCACCGCCTTCGCCGCGGCGGAAACGCGCGAGATCGCCACGGCGGCGCGCAAGATCGCGGGCTCTCACGCGCCCCTGATCGTGGCGGGCATCGGCAAATCGGGCCATATCGCGGGTAAGATCGCCTCCACCTTCCGCTCCATCGGCAAATCGGCGATCTTCCTCCATGCAGCCGAGGCGAGCCATGGCGATCTGGGCCTTGTGGCGGATGAAAGCGTGGTGCTGATCCTGTCGAACTCGGGCGAAACCACGGAGCTTTCGGACCTGATCCACTACTGCCGCGTTCACGGCAACGCCATCATCGCGCTGACGGCCACCAGGGAAAGCACCCTGGCGCGCGCAGCCGATCTGACCATCGCCTACGGGCCGGTGACGGAGGTGTGCCCCAACGGGCTGGCGCCCACCACCTCGACCACCCTGCAACTGGCCATCGGCGATGCGTTGGCGGTGGGTGTCACCCATCTTCTGGGCACGGCGGCGGATGATTTCCGCCGCTACCACCCCGGCGGCAAGCTGGGCACTGCGCTTTTGAAGGTGCGCGATCTGATGCATACCGGCGCGGCGCTGCCCTTCGTGGCGCCCGATGCGGCGATGTCGGAAACTGTTGCGGTGATGGCCGAAAAGGCGCTGGGCGTGGCGCTTGTCTGGGACGGCAAGGATGTGACCGGGATCATCACCGATGGTGACATGCGCCGCCATGCCGAGCGGCTTTGGGAGGCGCGCGCGGGCGATATCGCCACGCCCGATCCGGTGTGGATCGCCTCAGATGCCCGCGCCACGGAAGCGCTGGCTTTGATGACCCGCACGGGCAACGGCATCACAAGCTGCCTCGTGCGCGAACCGGGCGGCGCGTTCGCCGGGTTCCTCCACATCCACGATTGCCTGCGCGCGGGGGTGGTCGCGTGAACGTCGTGATCGTGATCCCGGCGCGCTATGCCTCCTCTCGCTATCCCGGCAAACCGCTCGTACCGCTCAAGGGCGCGGATGGGGAGAAAACGCTGATCCAGCGCACGTGGGAACAGGGGCGCGCAGTGGCAGGGGTGGCGCGCGTGATCGTGGCCACGGATGACGCGCGAATTGCAAGTGCTGTCAAAGGCTTCGGCGGCGATGTGGTGATGACGGATGAAGCCTGCGCCAACGGCACCGAACGCTGCGCGGATGCGCTCAAGCGGCTGGGCGAACGCCCCGATCTGGTGGTGAACCTGCAGGGCGATGCGCTTCTCACCCCGCCCTGGTTTCTCGAAGATCTGATCGCCGCGATGCAGGCGCGGCCCGAAATGGGGGTGGCCACGCCCGTGCTGCGCTGCGATGCCGCCACTTACCGCCATTTTCGTGAGGATCGCGCGGCGGGCCGTGTGGGCGGCACAACGGCGGTTTTCGCCGCCGATGGCCGCGCGCTCTATTTCTCCAAGGAAGTGATCCCCTTCCTGCCCGATGCGGATGTATCGGATCCACCCGTGTTTCATCACGTAGGTGTCTATGCCTACAGCCCCGATGCGCTCGATCGCTACCTGGGCTGGACGGCGGGGCCGCTCGAGGCAAACGAGGGGCTCGAACAGCTGCGCTTCCTCGAAAACGGCGAGCCGGTTC
>JBCCRC010000067.1:0-18088 GCA_039208375.1 Pseudomonadota bacterium
AGTCAGGGAGGAAACCTGACCGAAAGGACGTAAGGTTTCCAATGGCAGAGCAGCAACACATCAACCTTTCTTTCGCGCCGCCGCTAGAAGCGCGATTGGATCATTTTTTTGTCTCTATGGGGCTTGGCGTGAACGGCTACAGCCTAAAGCAGGAACGGCGCGAAATTCTTTGCTGGCTGAACGCCAAGAGCGATGCAGAACTCGCATTGATGGGCCTGGCGCGGCCCGATATCCCCGCATTTGTCTTTCGCGACCTCTTTGGCAGCTAGGGGGGCCTTGCAATACCGCAGCGAGGCGCGTTTGTTCGGGACATGAGCCAATCTGAAGCGCCCTTGCCGCGCGCCACCGCGATTGCCCGGAACACGACCGGCGCCGAGACTGTGTCGCTCGACTACGAGGCACGGCTTCTGCGCCGCAAGCGCCTGGAAACCGCGTCTGGCACGGCATTTCTTGTTGATCTAGCTGAATCCGTTTCGATGGATGCCGGCGATAGCTTCGTGCTGGAAGATGGGCGTTACATCGAGGTGCTTGCCGCTGATGAGGCATTGATCGAGGTGACAGGCGATCTTCCGCGTCTGGCCTGGCATATCGGAAATCGCCACACGCCGTGCCGGATCGAAGCCAACCGGCTTCTGATCAGGGATGACCATGTTCTGGCTGCCATGCTTCGGCAACTGGGGGCGGAAACCCAAGCCGTACATGGGCCGTTTTCGCCGGAAGGCGGCGCTTATGGCCATGGGCGTACGATGGGCCACAGCCACGTGCATGACCACGATCATATGCATTCCCATGATTGAGCCCTGATGCGGGACGGCGATCTTCTGAAGCTCACGCAATGGCTTTCACCGGCCTTCCCGGTGGGTGGGTTCGCCTACTCTCATGGGCTAGAGGCGGCAGTTTCTGCAGGTGATGTGACAGACGCCGGCACGCTCAAGCGCTGGCTTTCGGACGTGCTTTGGCTCGGCGCTGGGCGCGCCGATGCCGTTCTGCTTATGGCGACCCAGCGCGGCGGAGATTTGGCTGAATTGACCGACCTAGCTGCAGCCCTTGCCGCAAGCCGCGAGCGGTGGGAGGAGACGCTGGCCCAGGGGCGCGCCTTTGGTGACACGGTCGAGGCGCTGACTGGACGGAGGCAGCCTGAGGCGCCGCTTGCCATTGCCGTGGGCCATGCGGCGCGGATGCTTGATCTTGATCCGGTGCGTGTGGCCGGGCTTTACCTGCACGCGTTTGCGTCAAATCTGGTTTCGGGTGCCGTGCGTTTCGTGCCCTTAGGGCAGACCGAGGGGCAAGGTGTTTTGGCGGCGCTGCATCCGCTGATAGAGCAGGTTGCGGCAGAGGCTTCGGAGACAGAGCCCGATGCCATCTCAAACGCGGCAGTCGGGGCCGATCTTGCGGCGATGGCCCACGAAACGCTGGAAGTCAGGATTTTCAAAACATGAGCTCCCCATACGGCCCTTTGCGCGTGGGAATCGGTGGCCCGGTGGGCGCGGGTAAGACAACGCTGACCGAACAGCTCTGCAGAAGGATGGCGGGCGATTATTCGGTGGCCGTGATCACAAACGATATCTACACCCGTGAAGATGCCGAGTATCTGCTGCGCGCGCAGGCGCTTCCTGAGGAACGGATCCGCGGGGTGGAGACCGGTGGGTGCCCCCATACCGCGATCCGCGAAGATGCCTCGATCAACCTTGCTGCTGTGGCGGAGTTTCGTGCGAAGATCCCGGATCTAGATGTGATCTTCATCGAGTCCGGTGGTGACAATCTTGCGGCTACGTTCAGCCCGGAATTAGCCGATCTGACGCTCTACGTCATCGATACTGCGGCCGGGCAGGATATTCCGCGCAAGAAGGGACCAGGGCTTGCACGTTCAGACCTGTTGATCATCAACAAAACCGATCTTGCGCCGCATGTGGGCGTCGATCGCGATCTTCTGGAAACCGATGCCCGCGCGGCACGGGGCAGCCGCCCCTTTGTGATGGCCGCTCTCAAGTCAGGTATGGGTGTGGATAAGGTCGTGGCGTTCTTGCGCGACGCAGGCGGGCTTTGATCAGCGCAACTCTGGCAATCGCTCGGCCGCACGGATTTTGCGTTCTTCGGCAGGCAGGGCACGGCCTTCCGTTGCAAGGCGTTGGCGCGCAAGCTCAAGGTGATGTTTGAACCGGGGTGCGGGTGTGGTGCGCAGCACTGCCCGGCACAGGAGCGCAACCAGAAAATCACGATCCTCGATGTGGGTGCGGTTCAACAGGTTGCGCAGATAGGGCAGGTGCGTGCGTCGGGCGCGGAAGGCGGCGAAGAAGTCGGCCTTCGTCAGCGTCCCGGCGGCGGCTTCGGCAAAGAGCCCGCCTAGCACATCCATCGCCTGAAGCTCCCCTCCGAGCTGTGGGCCACCGTGGCGGAACGGAATGTGCCGCACTTGCGGGCCGCGAAAGAGCGCGGCGTGCATTGCGTCCAGTTCAACAGTTGGGTCGTAGATGATGTAAGCGGCCTCGCATGCGTCAATCATCTCTGGCGCATAGCCATAACGAGAAGAAAAATCAGTGCGCCGCAAGCCAACGAAGCGATCATCCCAGATCGCGACCTGCGGATCGAGCGTGGCCTGTGGTGCGATTGCGATAACTGTGGCCCCAGGGGCCGCGACGGAATAGGCAGCCGCGGCATAGCCGCAGGCGCCGGCGCCAAAGAAAATGATCCGGTCGAAGTCCTCAAAAAAGGCATCGTCCACGAGGCGGTCGAAGTAGCTGTAGACCGCGGGGTCGCGAAACCAGCTTGCCCGATTGGCCAGAAGGGACAGGTGTGACCAGCCATGGGCCTGCGCAACTGTCAGCGCGTGCGGTAGACCCTCTTCGCTTCCGGTACGTGCCGACGCGATCGTATCGAAGCTGACGAGCAGAACCTCAAGCGACTCGTCTATAAAGAGCGCCGAATGATCGGCACCGACTTGTTCAAAATACCCCAGCTCATCGCCGATCTCAGAGATACCGGCGAGCCATTCCTGATCAGACAACGTGTCTGACAGGCGTGTCAGCTCTGACATCGTTACGCACCCCACCCATACCCAGCGGACCATAGCCGTGCCGGCACCGAAGAGGCAATGAACGGGGGTGCAACCAGGCGGATTTCGTTCCTCAAATCGCCACGGTCGTAGAAGAACGCGGGCTTTGTCGCGCCGCCGAGCGGTTTAGAAGAACGCTTGCAGCCCCGTCTGTGCCCGCCCGAGGATCAATGCGTGCACGTCATGTGTGCCCTCGTAGGTGTTCACCGTTTCGAGGTTCACCATGTGACGCATTACCTGGAATTCCTCGGAAATGCCGTTGCCGCCGTGCATATCTCGCGCCATGCGCGCCATTTCGAGGGCCTTGCCACAGTTGTTGCGTTTGATGATCGATATCATCTCCGGCGCGGCCCGGCCCTCGTCAAGCAAACGACCCACGCGGAGTGTTGCCTGCAGGCCAAGTGCGATTTCCGTTTGCATGTCGGCCAGTTTCTTTTGGAATAGTTGAGTGCCGGCAATCGGTTTGCCGAACTGCTTGCGGTCCAGCCCATATTGCCGTGCAGCATGCCAGCAAAACTCAGATGTACCCATAACCCCCCAGGCGATGCCGTAACGCGCGCGGTTGAGGCAGCCGAATGGCCCTTTTAGGCCCTCGACGTGCGGAAGAAGCGCCCCTTCGGTTACCTCGACGCCTTCCATCACGATCTCACCCGTAACCGACGCGCGGAGCGAGAGCTTGCCGCCAACCTTAGGAGCGGACAACCCGGGCATTCCCTTCTCCAAGACGAAGCCGCGAATCTTGTTGCCGTGCGCCTCTGACTTCGCCCAGACGACGAAGACATCGGCAATTGGGCTATTCGAGATCCACATTTTCGATCCAGTCAGGCGGTAGCCCCCGTCGACCTTCTCGGCGCGAGTTTTCATGCCCGCCGGGTCTGAGCCAGCGTCAGGTTCAGTCAGCCCAAATGCGCCGATCATCTCGCCCGCGGCCAGTTTCGGCAGGTAACGGACGCGCTGGTCTTCCGTGCCGTAAGCGTAGATGGGATACATCACGAGCGAGCTTTGCACGCTCATCATTGAGCGATAACCCGAATCGATGCGCTCAATCTCTCGCGCGACAAGGCCGTATGTTACGTAGCCCGCGCCAAGGCCACCATAAGCCTCGGGGATCGTGGTGCCGAGCAGGCCTGCCTCGCCCATTTCGGCGAACAGCTCGGGCGCGACCGTTGCCTCGCGATACGCCTCAACGATCCGAGGGGCGAGCTTGGCCTCAGCGAACCCGCGCGCGGCATCGCGTAGAAGTCGCTCGTCTTCAGTAAGCTGATCTTCCAGGCGAAAGGGATCGTCCCATGCGAACTGGCCCAGATCAGGCGCATCTTTGTCAGCAATTTCGCGGATCACATTCATTGTACACTCCTGGCGCGCGGTCCCCGCTTCTAACGCGGATGCGGGGGCAGAGGCAAACGCGGCGATTGCGAACGTTTGGGTCGCTGCACCCTGGTCCTTGGGCAATAGTTGAACCATCAAGCTGCGATTTCGTCGCTACGGTTCCGCCTGTTCCGCCTATTTGCACGCCACTGGTGGTGTTGCATACGGGCCGGCTGTTGAGCGTCGTCTCTCTTGCAGTCATGGCGCGCCTTTTCGTTCTTGCTTTCGAAAGGTTCCGGCCGCGGCCAGGCTTTTGGTTCTTGCCGCATGCCCATTCCCGGACGCAAAGCCAGCCCTATGCCAGAACTGGGCCAATCCTATTGTGTGCAGGCCAATGCGCGCCATCGGGGCGCGCGCGGGCCGTCCTCCGACCTAGGCCACTTGCCCTGCCTATTGGCGCAAAGGAAATCGTCGCGAGAATCACATCGTTTATTGAACTGGTTGTTTCGCGCCGATGCGCGCTATCGAAGGCTATTTTGGCTTACGTGCGCTTAAGCGCGGTGCGTACGCGCCTCGATGCGACAGAATACCAGCACGCGGTTATTGGCGGGCATCTCGATGAGTGCCTCATACCTAAGCCCAACGGGTGCTGCGCATGCCGAAAGCGCTTGAACATCCCGAACGCCCCAGGCCGGATCATCGGATCGCAGGCCTCTATCGAAGGCAGCATTACTCTCGGTGATATGCTGCCCATGTTCCGTGAACGGCCCGTAGAACAATAGCAGGCCACCTTCCGATAGTGCTTTTGCTGCGCCGCGAATAATGCCTTCCGCAACTTCTATTGGCGCAATGTGAATGACGTTCATGGCGAGGACGCCGGTTAGGGGGCCAAGCTTCGCAACATCAGCGCTTACGGCCCAATCGCTTGCGGCATCTAGATTGAGCGGCCCACGCACGGGGCTTTGGCTGTGGGTGGCCCAAGCCGCGATCGACGCGCGGTGGCTCTCTGCCAGATCAGACGCCCACCACTGAAGAGACGGAAACGCAGCGGCGAAGGCGGCGGCATGCTGACCGGTTCCCGCACCAATTTCTAACACCGGGCCCGACCTACCCTCGAAAAGCGGCGAAAGTGCCGCTATCATTGGTTGGCAGTTGCGTTCAAAAACTGGAGAGGTGAGGCGCGCGTCGAACGCGTCTGACCCCGCCTTGGTTGTATAGCGGGCGGTATGGCGCGAGCCGCTCATCCGCCCAACGTGCCGTTACTTGGCCGGGCCGATCATCATGACCATCTGGCGCCCTTCCATTTTTGGCATGTTCTCAACCTTGCCGATTTCCTCGACATCCGCCGCAACCCGTTCAAGAAGATCGCGCCCAAGGTTCTGGTGCGCCATCTCGCGCCCGCGGAACCTCAGGGTGACTTTTACCTTGTCGCCGTTCTCTAGGAATTTCACCACGTTGCGCATCTTGACGTCATAGTCATGAGTGTCGGTGTTGGGCCGAAATTTGACCTCTTTGACTTCAATCGTCTTCTGCTTTTTGCGGGCTTCGCTTTCGCGCTTCTGCTGTTCGTACTTGTACTTGCCGAAATCCATGATCTTGCAGACGGGCGGGGTGGCGTTTGGGGAGATTTCGACAAGGTCGAGGCCCACTTCCTGCGCCATCTCCAAGGCGCGTTCGGGGCGAACGACGCCAACATTTTCACCTTCCGCGCCGATCAGGCGAATTTCAGAGGCCCGAATGCGTTCATTCACGCGGGGGCCGGTATCCCGCTGGGGCGGGGCATTGTGCGGTCTGCGGGCGATGTTCGTTGTCCTTCAACAGTTTCGGATTGGTTCGGGGGCGTAACGTAAGCGGAGCGATGGGCCACTTCAAGCGCGAATGGCGGCTCTCCATAGGCCCCCGTGGGCGGACCGCCGCCACTGGGAATGGATCGCGGCAATTCCCACTCCAACTGTCGTGCGAAACGGGGCATAACGTGCGGTGCCGCATAGAAATGCAGATTTTCCAATATGGAGGGGACCATGGGAAAAGGCGTACTTGCCGTTATCGCGCTCATTGCGATTGCTGCAGTGGGAATCTTTTTCTTTAACCAGCAGGGCGGGGATGCGGTTGCACCTGAGGCGGCGTCTGATGCGGTTGAAGAGACTGTCGAAGAGCCGGCGACCGATGCCGGTGACGCCGCGGACGATGCGGCCGATGCGGTTGAGGATGCAACCGAAGGTGCAGCGGATGCCGTAGAGGGCGCTGCCGAGGCTACAGAAGAGGCCGTCGAGGGCGCCACGGAGGCGGCCGAAGACGCCGTCGAAGGAGCAACTGAGGCTGTTGAGGACGCGGTCGAAGGCGCTGCAGACGCGGCAAGCGACGCGGTTGAAGCGACGGAAGACGCTGTGGACGGCGCAGCGGATGCGGCAAGCGATGCCGTTGAAGAGGCAACAGAAGCCGCCACCGATGCCACTGAAGGTGCTGCTGATGCTGCGGGTGATGCGGTAGAAGACACTACGGATGCTGCGGGCGATGCGGTAGAGGGCGCAGGTGAAGCGGCCGAGGACGCGGTTGAGGGCGCCGAAGACGCAACCGATGGAGCGACCGATGCCACCGAAGACGCAACCGATGCGGCTGAAGACACGGCATCGGGCCTTGGTGAAATGTTCACCACCGAGGGCTTCGACTACGACGCGGTGCGTGATGCTATCGATAATTCCGATATGGGCGATCTGCAGAAAACGACCCTCGGCGCCGCGCTTGATGCAGCCCGCGACAATCCAGAGGCTCTATCAGAGGTGCTTGCCCGCGTGCGCGAGGCGCTCGGCCAGTAACGCAGCGCGAGATACCAGACGGTGCCGCCCCGAGGCCGGGAGCGGCGCCGTCACCTAGCCGACGAAGGCTTTTTCGACAACGTAGTGCTTTGGATCCGAGTTCGCGCCTTCCTCTAGCCCGAACCTTTCGAGGATTTCTTTCAGATCGAGGTTGAGGCCGATGGAGCCACACACCATGGCGCGATCGGTTTCCGGTGAAATTCCTTCGATCCCGAGATCGGAAAACAGTGTGCCGTCCTCCAAGAGATGCGTGATGCGCCCCATCTTGGCGCTCTCTTCCCGTGTCGTTGTCGGGTAGTAGGTCAACTTGTTGCCTACGAACTCCCCAATCAACGGGTCATCGGCGAGGCCAGCCACGAGTTCTTGCGAATAGGTCAGTTCGGCGACGTCGCGACATGTATGCGTGACAATCACCTGTTCGAACCGCTCGTACGTCTCAGGGTCGCGCAGGAGCGAGGCGAATGGTGCAAATCCCGTGCCGGTGGCGAAAAACCACAACCTTTTGCCGGGCAAGAGCGCATCATGAACCAACGTGCCAACGGGCTTGGGGCGTAGAATGATCTCATCGCCCTTCTGGATATGCTGGAGTTTCGATGTAAGCGGCCCGTCCTGCACCTTTATCGAGTAAAACTCCAACTCATCATCCCATGAGGGAGACGCGATAGAATAGGCCCTGAGCAGCGGCTTGCCGTTGTCGCCGGTCAGCCCGATCATCACGAATTCACCGGACCGGAAGCGCAAGGACTGCGGCCGCGTTGTGCGGAAGGAAAACAGGCGATCTGTGTAGTGGCGCACTTGCGTCACGGACTGTGCGTCAGGCACAGAGGGCACCTTGGTTGCGGGCTCGGTCACTGGTTTTTGCTCGGTCATGGTTATGCCGCAGCCCTAGGGCCGCGCTTCCTCTTACGCTTTGATTTGGGTTAGGGAAAGGCCCGAGCCGCGCAGGCGAGATTGATAGCTGTGGGCACGCCAATTCGCACGGAACTGCCACTGATCGGCGGGCTGGCGGCGGGCGAGATCGGCGGAGATTTCCACTTCGTCAAAGCCCGCCCGGCGCGCCATGGCATATTGATCGGCAATCACATGGCCTGCCGCGCGCAAACGCCCCTGATAGCCTGCGTCGCGCAGCCTGCGAGCGAGGGTAAAGCCCCGGCCATCGGAAAAGGATGGGAAACCAATGCGGATTAGCGCGGCCGAGTTCATGCGTGCCAAGAGCGCGTCGAGGTCGGCATCGGGTGCAAGATCAATCGCCAACGCAGGCGCATCATTAGCTGGCAGGTCGTCTGCGGGCGTGATCGGGCCCGCCCAGTCTTCCTCGTGAAAGCCATCATCTCGCACAATCACAGTTTTGGAAGTATCGCTCATATCCATCTTCTTCTTTCCACAAACACTCACAGGTTGCGCCCTCTCTGCGGGGAAGGCGCTCATGCGGCCCGCACTGCCTTGCCCTGCACGAAGTGGATCCCGCATTCGCGTTTCGAACGCCCCCGCCAGCGGCCTGCGCGGGGGTCTTCGCCGTCGGCCACGCGAGTCGTGCACGGCGCGCAGCCGATCGACGGAAAGCCCTTGGCAACCAAAGGGTGACGCGGCAGGCGGTTGTTGGCGATATACTCGGCCACATCTTCCGGCGCCCAGTGGGCCAATGGGTTTACCTTGATGCGCGCCGCGCCATCGGCCTCGAAAAACTCGATGCCGGCGCGTCTACCACCCTGGAACCGCTTGCGCCCAGTAATCCAGGCGTCAAAGCCCGAAAGGGCATCTTCGAGAGGCTCCACCTTGCGCAGGCGGCAGCAGGCATCGGGGTCGGCGACATGGAGATCACTTTCGGGATCGCGCAGAAAGAGTTCGGTTCGATCTGGCGTGAGCACGCGGACATCTGTGAGGCCGAGGAGAGCGGCTACGTTACGCTGGTAGGCGAGGGTTTCGGGAAAGAGCATCTGGGTTTCGAGAAACAGCACCGGCAAAGACCGGTCGATCACAGAAACCATGTGCAGTAGCGCCACAGATTCGGCGCCAAAGGACGACACTAGTGAGATTTGCCCAACCTGAGCGTCCGCGAGTGCGTGCTCAAGCACCGCGGTGCCCGAATGGTGGCGGTAGCGCGCGTTCAGGTCCGCCACGCGTATGGCGACGGGTTCGAGCGGCGCCTCAAGCGGCATGGGCTTCGGCCTCAGGGTAAAGCGCGGCCTTGAAGGGAGCGAGCCCGAGGCGGCGGTAGGTTTCGAGAAATGTTTCGTCGGCAGTTTCGCGCAGCTCCAGATAGGCGAGGACCAACCGTTCGACTGCAGGCACGATGTCATCTGCGGAAAAGCCGGGCCCGGCGCGTTCGCCGATTGTGGCGCTTTCGGTTCCATCGCCCCCAAGCGTGATCTGATAGTTTTCCGCGCCTGCGCGATCGAGGCCAAGAATGCCGATATGGCCGACGTGGTGGTGCCCGCATGCATTAATGCAACCGGAGATCTTGATCTTTAGCGGCCCTACCTCGTGTTCCAGCTTCAGTTCGTCAAACCGTTTGGCAATGTCCTGTGCGATTGGGATCGAACGCGCGGTGGCAAGCGCACAGTAATCCATGCCCGGGCAGGCAATAATGTCCGAAGCCAGCCCGATGTTGGCTGTTGCGAGCCCTGCGGCGTGCAGTGCGGAATAGATTGCCGGAAGGTCGCGGCGATGAACATGGGGAAGGATCACATTTTGCTCATGGCTGATGCGCAGTGCGTCGTACGCAAAGCTTTCCGCAAGATCGGCCATCACGCGCATTTGGTCGGCACTCGCATCGCCCGGCGTGGCTCCGTGTGCCTTGAGCGAGATAGAAACGATCGCGTGATCGGGGCGCCGGTGGGCCGTAATATTGGTATCGATCCACGACCGGAAGGCGCCGTTGACCACATATTCCGCTTCGAACGCATCCTCAGATGCCTCGATGAAGGCAGGCGGTGCGAACTGAGCCTCGATTGCCGTCAGGAGCGTTTGGTCAACGCCAGAGAATTGCTCGCGCAAGGCGTCAAACCGGGCTTCCACGCGCCGGGAAATCTCATCGATCCCATTCTCATGCACGGTGATCTTGATGCGCGCCTTGTATTTGTTGTCGCGCCGACCAAGCGTGTTGTAGACGCTTACGATCGCTTCGACATAGGGCAGCAAATCCGCCTTTGGCAGGAAGTCCCGAATGACCTTGCCGATCATAGGTGTGCGGCCGAGGCCACCGCCCACGATTACCTCGAACCCAGCTTCACCATCGCGCTCCACCATGCGCAGCCCGATATCGTGGGCTTTTGTGACTGCACGATCGTTCGGGCTGCCGGTAACCGCGATCTTGAACTTGCGGGGCAGGAATTGAAATTCAGGATGGTCGGTGGACCATTGGCGCAACAACTCTGCGATCGGCCGCGGATCGGCGATCTCGTCGGCAGCGGCGCCCGCGAAGTGGTCGGCGGTGACATTGCGGATTGTATTGCCGGACGTTTGGATCGCATGCATGCCCACCTCGGCCAAGGCATCAAGCATGTCGGGAACGTCCTGCAACTTAGGCCAGTTGTACTGAATGTTCTGCCGCGTCGTGAAATGGCCATAGCCCTTATCCCAACGTTCGGCGATCATCGCGAGCTGCCGCATCTGCCGGCTTGAAAGCGTGCCGTAGGGGATTGCGACGCGGAGCATGTAAGCATGCAGTTGCAGATAGAGGCCGTTCATCAGGCGCAGCGGCTTGAACTCATCCTCGGTGAGCGATCCATCGATCCGGCGCGCGACCTGCGCGCGAAATTGAGCGTTGCGTTCCCGCAGGAAGGCGTCGTCAAACTCAGTATAGCTATACATTTTCTTCGGCCTGTTTGCCGTGGGCGTAGTTGGAGGGCCCGCGAGCGCGAAATGCTTCGCGGAAATGAACGGGTTCGGGGCCGTCTGACCCGGCCTTGGCATCGGCAAGGTAGGCGCCGACAACGGTTTGACGCTGGCTTTGGGCATGAAGGAGGCGGAGCTGTGCATGAGCTTCGTCGTCAATAAGCTCTGCCTCTGATAGGCGGCGTACCCAGCGATCATCTGCGGCGAGCCACACCGTATCGCCTTCAAGCAAGGCGTTGGCAGTAACTACCTTAGGGGTAAAGCGGCGGCTCATTGCGCAATCTCCTTCAATGACATTTGCTGGGCGGCGGCGAGCGCGGCGCGTGGGGCGAGCCCGTAGAGCGTGAGCGCGGGGCCGGCGAGGCCAGCCGCCGACAGGGCAGGTTCAAGTTCAGCAAGCGAGGTTTCGACCACGCGCTGATCTGAGCGAGAAGCGTTTTCGATGATCGTGACCGGGGTTGCGGGGTCCGCGCCGTGCATGAGAAGGCGCCCTTGGATGAACCGCGCGGTGCGTTTGCCCATATAGATCGCGGCCACTTCGCCGGGGCGGGCGATGGCAGCCCAATCGTGTTCGGCAAAACCCTTCATGTCATGCCCCGTAAGAAAGCGAACGGCGCCATTGCGCCCGCGCTTGGTGAGACTCTGGCCGATGGTAGCCACGGCGGCGGACGCGGCGGTGATACCGGGGATAATTGCGTAATCGATCCCAGCGTCGGTGACCGCGTCAATTTCTTCGTCGAGCCGGCCGAAAATCGTTGCGTCACCTGACTTCAGTCTCACAACTTGCGCACCCTTCAGCCCGTGTTCGACGAGCAGGGCGTTGATGTCGGATTGCGCCATCGACGGACCGAAGCCTTCTTTCCCCGCGTCGATAATCAGAGCCTCGCGGCGCACGAGTTCGAGGATTTCGGGCGTTACAAGTCGATCGTGGATCACGACATCAGCGGCATCTATGACCTTGCGCGCCTTGAGGGTGAGCAACTCGGGGTCGCCGGGACCGGCACCAACAAAATCGACTTTCCCCGGAGATCCTTTGGTTGTGAGATGCGCTTCGAGCAGGAGTTCAAGTGTCTCGGGAAGGGTGGTTTCACCGCCTGCTTCGAGCGCTGCGGGGCCGGCGCGATCATAGTATTCGGCCCAGAAGGCGCGCCGTGGCCGCCCGAAGGGCAGGGCGTCGGCCCGGGCGCGGAAGGCTTTGCCGATACGCGCGAGTGTCCCGAGCACCGGCGAGAGGCGTTCCTCAATCTCGGCCTTGATCCGGCGGGCGAGAACCGGGGCAGCCCCTTCCGTTCCGATCGCAATTGTGACGGGATCGCGATCGACGATGGCGGGGGTGATGAATTGGCTGGCCCCAAGGTTGTCCACCCAATTTGTTAGCGCACCGTCGGCCTGGGCGAGACGGGTGACGCGGGCATCCTCAAGAGCCTCATCATTGGCGGCGTAGAAGAGGGCGGCGCAGGTGGCGTCGCCCGGCTCCATCGCGCGTTCTATTGTGCGGAGGCGGCCCGCGGCTGCCCACGCACTGATTTCAGGCGCCATCTTTGGTGAAATGACTGTGAGATGGGCCTCGGTTTTCAGAAGAAGCCGCAGTTTCGCAATCGCGGCTTCCCCGCCGCCGGAGACAACGATGCGGCGGCCTGCGACGGCGAGAAAGATGGGAAAGTGCTTCATTGGTGTCGCGCTTGGTGGTTGCGATCTAGATATAGAACACTGTTCCAATCTATGGGAGTATCCGCTGGCAGATAAGGACATATGTTCTCGATCTAGAGCCAGATAGAACGTTTGTTATCGAGAAGAGGCTTGTCAGGAATGACTGTTCGAATCGACGAGACGGATCGGAAAATCATGGGCGAGCTCCAGCGGGATGCGGGCCGTTCGCTTGATGAAATCGCGCGTGCGGTCGGCTCTTCGAAGACGCCTGTCTGGAACCGCATCCGAAAATTGCGCGCCGCTGGTGTGATCGGGCCGCAAACTGTTTCGCTTGACGCCGAGGCGCTCGGGTTTGAGGCATGCTTTTTCGTGCTGATCCGCACGGCGGAGCATGATGCCGACTGGCAGCGCGCGTTTCTAGCCGCGCTTCGCGCCCGCCCCGAGGTTCAGGAAGCACATCGTCTTGCAGGCGATATCGACTACATCCTTAAAGTACGCGTGCGCAACGCACGGGCTTATGACGAGTTTTACCAAGCCCTGATTTCAGAAGTGAAGATCTACAACGTCACGGCGCTTCTTTCGATGGAAGAGATCAAGGCGACCACGATGCTGCCGTTGTAGACGGTGCCGGCGCCGTGGCCCGGGGCGGCCCGCCAAAGTGTTTCCGCTAGAATGGAAGGCTAGTGCGCCACTCGTAGCGCCTCCAGCCCGTGGAAATGGTAAAGGTCGGCGTAGCGCGGTGGGCCGACGAGACGGAGGTAGGGCAGGCGTTGGAACAGCACGCGCAGCCCGATCTGCAGTTCAAGCCGGGCGAGCGGAGCGCCCACGCAAAAGTGGCGGCCAGCCCCGAAGGCAAGGTTGATCTGCACCCGGCGCGTTGGATCGAAGGTGTCAGGATCGGACCAAACCGCATGATCCCGCCCAGCTGAGGCCAGCAGGGCGCCAACCTGATCGCCGCGGCGGAATGGATGCCCGCAGATCACGCAGTCTTCGTAGACATAGCGGGTGAACAGGTGGAGCGGGGGATCGAAGCGGAGGATTTCCTCGACCAATGACGCTATGTCTCCAGCCGCGGCAGCGGGCGCTGCGTTATGTTCGAGCACCGATTTGATCCCGTTTCCGAGCGTGTGAACGGTTGCCTCATGCCCCGCGTTCAGCAACAGGATGCAGGTGGTGATCAGTTCTTCGGTCGAGAGCCGCTTGCCGTCTTCTTCCGCCGCGATCAGATGCGTGATCAAATCGTCGGCCGGTTGGGCGCGGCGTGCATCGACGTATTCACGCAAGAAGGCCGAAAACTCTAATGCCGCAAGGTTCGCCGCCTCTTCCATCGCCAGCGTTCGGCCCGCCTGATACATGCCCACCATGTCTCGAGACCAACTGAGAAGTTGATCCGCCATTGACTCGGGCACACCGAGTAGGCGCGCGATGACGATGACAGGGATGCGCTGGGCGTAGGCAGGCAAGAGATCGTTCAGGCGGGAGGGAAGCGCATCGATCAATTGATGTGCCAGGGCTTCGATCTCAGGCCCCATCGCAGCAACGCGGCGCGAAGTGAACGCACGAAGGACGAGATTTCGAAGGCGGGAATGGCGTGGTGGCTCAAGCTCCAGCATCGAATGGGCTTCGATGCCGTAGAAGGCTTCGAGATGGGGTGGCGTTTCAGCTAGTGCGAGCGGTTCGCGGCCAAGCCGCCGATCTTTTAGGACGGCGCTCGCCGCAGCGTGCGTTGTGGTGACGGGCAGCCCATAGTCTTCCCAAAAGACAATGTCACCTGCGGCTCTGGCGCGTGCGTAGAATGGATATGGGTTTTGCACAAAGGCAGGATCTGTCGGCGGCTGTGCAAGGCGCCGCACCCCCTAATCGGCGCCGCGAACAGCGATCGTGGCGTCCGGCCCGGGGCGGAAGACCTTTTGGATGAAGAACATTCCAACCCCGATCCCGATCCCGATAGCATCTGTTAGGAGGCTGCTGTCGATCATGAAGAGCGCGGCAGCCACAAGCCCGGCGCGGACAAACCAGGCCGCGCGCCCGCCCATGAACCAGCCCTGCACCCCCGATGAGAGGAGGAAGACACCAACAATCGCGGTGATGCCGGCGGGAACGACTTCGAGCCACGAGCCATCCATCAGGAGTGCTGAATTGTAGAAGAACATGAAGGGCACGATGAAGGCCGCGATGCCGATCTTGAATGAGGCCACAGAGGTTTCCATCGGGTTCGCCCCGGAGATGCCCGCCGCGGCGTAACTTGCCAGTGCCACTGGCGGCGTGATTGCGGACACGACCGCGAAGTAGAACACGAAGAAATGCGCCGTGAGCGTGGGGATTCCGAGTTCCACGAGGCCGGGGGCGACGACGGAGGCCGCCACGGCATAGGCGGCGGTCGTGGGCATGCCCATGCCAAGAAGGATCGCGATGCACATTGCGAAGAAGAGCGCGAGAAGCTGGCTGGCATCTGCGATGCCGAGGAGCAGGTTCGAAAATCGTGCGCCGACGCCGGTGAGGGAGATAACGCCCACGATGATGCCCGCGCAGGCGCAGACGGCGATGATCTGGATCGACATGACACCCGCAAGCTCGAACGC
The DNA here is from genome assembly GCA_039208375.1 of Pseudomonadota bacterium. GTDB lineage: Bacteria > Pseudomonadota > Alphaproteobacteria > Rhodobacterales > Rhodobacteraceae > JANQPC01. The sequence goes on from JBCCRC010000067.1 coordinate 15,246, forward strand.
CTTCACGATCGAGGCCGGGCCCATCCGGTTGGGCGTGAGCCAGCTGACGACGGCGGCGGCAACGGTGGCCAGCGTGCCGGCGCGGATGACGGAATAGCCCATGAAAAGCGCGACGATCAGAATAATGATCGGTAAAAAGAGATAGACGCGGCGCGCCATGTCGCGGAACTTCGGCAATTCGTCTTCGTTCATGCCGCGCATGCCGAGCTTAGCGGCCTCGAAATCCACCATGAAGTAGATCGAGACGAAGTAGAGGATCGCCGGTATGATCGCGGCGATTGCGATTTCCTGATAGGGAATGCCCGTGATTTCGGCCATGATGAAGGCGCCGGCGCCCATGATCGGCGGCATGATCTGCCCGCCGGTGGAGGCGGCGGCTTCCACCGCACCGGCGGTTTTCTTGTGATAGCCCACGCGCTTCATCAGTGGGATCGTGAGCGAACCGGTGGCGACCACATTGCCGGCGGATGTGCCGTTGATCATACCCATCAGGCCGGAGGCGAAGATCGCCACTTTCGCAGGGCCACCGCGCGCGCGCCCGGCGGCGGCGAAGGCGAAATTTACGAAATAGTCGCCCACCTTCGAGGCCTGTAGGAAGGCGGCGAAGATGATGAAGAGGATGATGTAAGTCGAGGAAACCGCTGTGGTGGGCCCCAGAATGCCCGCATCGGTATAAACCTGGCTAAAGAAGCGTTGCCAGGAGATGGCGGGGGAGTTCAGAAAGCCCGGCAGGTATTGCCCCGCGAAAACGTAGATGAGGAAGATACCGGCAATGATCACGAGCGCGAGGCCTGCGACGCGGCGCGTCAGTTCCATGATCAGCGCAGCCCCAGCAACGGCAGCGAGTGAGATGCCGATCGGCGCGAAGGGTGTGCCGGTGGAGTTGCGCATCAGCGTGCCGTAGATCGTGATCAGATAGGCTGCCACGGCAGCACCGCAGATCGCCAGCACGATGTCAGGCGGGCCGAATGCACTGCGCGGGCGTTTGTGCACCCAGGACAGGACGATGCCACCAGCGGTGGCCGCGAGAAGAGGGGCGCCAAAGAGCCATATCTCGCGGAACCGGATCGATTCATCTATGCCGTTCCACATAACCCCGCCGGCGATTTCCACCGAGAACGATAGCGCCATCCCAAGCGCGGCGAGCGCGGGTATGGCCAATGCCCATGCGATCAGGCCGAGAAGCCGGTTTTCCTGGCGGCGGCTTTCGGCAAAGCTCGTGCCGGAAAAAAGCAGGAACCCAAGCGCAAGCGCCCCAGCGACGTGCACGATGCGAAAGTTCCACGTCTCCATCGGAAAGGTGGGCAGGTAGGGAATGGAAATGCCTATATGCTCGCGGATCGATAGCCCATTGAGAGCGGCCATATGGAACGCGGCGTAAAGCGTCGCGAACACGCTGATCAGAAGATAATTGCGCCCGCGGAAGAGCCGGCGGTTGGACTCGATCGGCTCATCATCAACGCCGTCAGCGATGACCTGTGCATGTTGATCCGACATGTTCAGCCCTCCCCTGGCCGTGCGGGCAGTTATGGGCCGAGAACTCTAGGTACGCAATGTGTCGTACTGGTCATAAAAACTGATCGATAACGAACTGGTGCAAGGGAAACGGCCGCGCAAGGTCCGCAGCGCCGAAAGGTGCAGCGACAGCCCACGCGACGGCGTATTTGCTGTATGGATTCGGGGCTCAGCCGTTTGTCCGCGATGCCGCAAGGATCATGAAGATCTGCGCATTCGCGGCCATCCCAACCCAGCGGTAGTAGTCGGACCCAATGAACGAGATCAAAAGTGGCATGAAACCGGCAGCGATGAACCAAATAGCGCTTGCCGGGTCGACCTGCTTCAAGAGCACTGCGATTAGGAGAAGCAGGTAGGCCAGTGGCACCATCATCATAGCCACGATCCAAGGTGTCATGATGCTGGTGTTGACCGGGAATATCTGCCCCGCGGCTAACAATCCAAAGCCGCTCCACCCCGGTATCTGTTCTGCCGCAGCGGGCATCGCTTCAGTCAACGCAGTTCGGAATTCTTCTTCAGACACATCGGGGGCGCCATAGAGATGAATGAACGAAAGGGTGATCGTGGCCGTCGTGACGGGGAGGATAAAGGTTCTTGAGAACAAGGTGGTTAAGCGAATGTCCTCACCTTTGCGCAAGGCGAAGCACAGGATCTGGGCCGGCAAAAGGAAGAGGAAGAGTTCGTGAATCAGCAGTCCAGCACAAACAAGCGCGCAGAAGACAGGGAGCGTGCGAACGTGAAGGCAGTTCAAGGCCGCGACGATCAGAACAAAAACGCCCAGCGAGCCATTGGTGTAGCCGCTGTGGATCACCATAGCGGGCGAGAGTAGAGCGATAATCATTGCGGTAGGGTGACCGTTTTTGCGGGCGCCTCCGAATATGAGCAGCCCAACAAGCGCCAAGATCGCGGCATGCTGAATGATCGTTGCCGCCGCATAGGCATTGCTCGAGATCTGGTTCGCGCCGGTGGCAGTCAGGACGGTGCCAACCAAGGCTCGCCTTGTGAATCCAAAATCAAAATAGTTGACGTGAAAGTGCCAAACGCGCCCGAAGCTCAGAAGCTCCAGATCGGTTACGATCCATCGATTCAGAACGATCGCCGCCTAGGAAAGTGACAGTAAGACGGCGATCCAGGGTATGCGATGGTTCGCGGCTGACCCGCGCATTTTCGGAGCTCCCCTACCTAGGCGAATGCAACCCTAGGTTAGGTTTTGATTTCCGAGAACATGAAAAAGGGCGCCCGCTCGGGCGCCCTTCCTTTGAGACTGCCGAGGGAGAAATCAGCAGCTGTAGTACATCTTGAATTCCATCGGGTGGGGCGTGTGCTCG
>JBCCRC010000068.1:0-17578 GCA_039208375.1 Pseudomonadota bacterium
CGCGCCTGGTGGCAGATCGTTCACCCGCTGCCCGTCGATGCGGATCTCGCCCGATGTTTCCTCTTCGATTCCCGCGATCACTTTCAGGGTTGTTGACTTGCCGCATCCCGAAGGCCCGAGGATCACGACAAACTCGCGATCTTCAACATCAAGCGAGATTTGGTCGAGCGCAGCGTGCCCGTCTGCAAACGTCTTGCTCAGATCGATTAAGTTGAGGGTTGCCATCCACGCCCTTCCGCCCGGCCTTTGGAAAGCCTAATGCACCTCGGAAGAGCCTAGTGCACTGGCCACCGCCCGTCCAATCCGCGGGCCGCGACTTGATTTCTCAGAGGGTTGGCCGATCATTGCCCGATGCCGTTGTTGAAGGCTCACCCCCCGGCCCGGTCTGGCCCTTACCCTCGCGCGATGCGGGTGCTGCACGTGATCGTGCCGTTGGTGTTGATCGCCGTGATCCTGTCGATGGTTGGCGCCGCGGACGTGGTGGCGCGGCTGCGCGCGGCCAACCCGGCCTGGGTATTAGCAGCGGTGATCGCCTGTTCGGCGCAAGTGATCCTTTGCGCCGTGCGCTGGCGGTTAACAGCCGCGCGGTTGCGCGCGCTGATCCCCCTCAACCGCGCGGTGGGCGAATACTATTTGTCGAGCCTTGTGAACACCACTGTTCCGGGCGGCGTGGTCGGCGATGCGATGCGGGCGGTGCGCACCCGCGGCGCGGCTGGGTTTGAAACCGCCGCACAGGCCGTGGTCATCGAACGCCTCGCGGGCCAAATCGCCCTTGGCGCAGTGCTGATCACTGGCCTCGCCGCGTCAGGACTACCGCATCTGCAATGGCCCGCCGCGGTGGCTGCGCTTGTCTCGGCTGCGATCGCCGTTGGCCTTATGGTGCTCCGCCGGAACGGGATGCACCGGGCGATGCCTGCCGTTCTGCGCCGGTTTCTCGGCGCCATCCGGCAAAGCTGGCTGGGCGGGGCGGGCCCGGCCCAGGCCACCCTCAGCCTTCTGATCGTGGCGGCAAATATCGCCGCGTTCATCTTCGCCGCCCGCGCCGCGGGTGCGACACTGGCGATCGCCGATGCCCTGTTCGCCGTGCCCCTCATACTTGCCGCGATGCTGATCCCGTTTTCGGTGGCGGGCTGGGGGTATCGGGAAGGGGCCGCAGCCGCCGTGTTCCCGCTGATCGGCGGCAGTGCAGCGGCGGGGGTGAGTGCGAGCATCCTCTTCGGTGTGGCGATCCTTTTGGCTAGCCTCCCCGGGCTCTTCGTATTGATCTTTCAACGCAGGCAGCAGGCCGTTGCCGCGGAGACGCCCCCAGCCATGCAGGAGAGCCTGCCCAAGGCCTCATCACACCCCGATGGATGAATTCACCTCGCGCCTGGCAGCCGCGTTCGGGTTTCTGCGGTCGCTCGCGATCTACCAAAATCCGCTTCTGTTATGGCGGTGGCGGCGGTTCTACAGCGCGATCCTAAGACCCGGCGTTCTTGCCTTTGACGTGGGCGCGCATCTTGGCACGCGGGCCCGTGCGATGCGCGCCGCCGGGGCCCGCGTTGTAGCGGTAGAGCCGCAAGCCCCGTTCTCGGCATTTCTGCGCCTGACCCTGCCACGGGACATAACGGTGCTCGACGTTGCTCTTGGCCGTGAGGTGACGCAGGGCACCATGGCGGTCTCGTCACGGCACCCCACCGTATCGTCCCTTAGTGCAGAATTTGTGGCCGCGGGCGAAACGGCGGCGGGGTTTGAGCATGTCAGATGGGATCGCCATCAGGCGGTTAAGGTTCTTACCCTAGACGCGCTGATCGCGCGTTTCGGAATGCCCGACTACATCAAAATCGATGTTGAGGGGGGCGAGATGACGGTTTTGCAGGGCCTGTCGCACCCCGTGCCGATGATATCCGTTGAATACCTGCCCGCAATGCCTCAGCTGGCGCGCGACCTGATCGATCGGATGCACGCCATGGGGTTTGAACGGTTCAACATCGTCCGTGGTGAGGGCGGCGCTTTTCTGTGGGCTGATTGGCAGGGCCGGGAGGCAACAGTGGCATGGCTGAAGGCGCTGGACGCAAACGCAAAATCCGGCGACCTGTTTGCTGCGCGGGCAGGGTAGGGGCCCTAAGCGTCTACGTGCAACACTGCTCAACCCTGCGCCGCATCTCGCCCATCAGCGTGTTGAAATCGTTCCCCGGTGTCACAAGATCAAAGCCCTCAGCAATCCGACGCTGTGCCATGGCTGCGTCGTCACAAAAGATCCCAGCGGGCACTCCGGCGCGCTTGGCGCGGCCTAGAACGTTTGAAATCGCTTGCGCCGTCGCACTCTCCACACTTTCGGCGCCAGGTGCTTCGCCCAGATCAAGCGCAAGGTCATTCGGCCCCACATAGATCATGTCAACGCCGGGCACGGCGAGGATGTCGTCGATGTTTTCCAAAGCCTCGGCGGTTTCGATCATTGGGATCGCGAGGATCTCGTCGTTCGCTGCCCCAAAGTAATCTGCGCCCCCGTAAAGCTTGCCCCGCGCCGGGCCGAACGAACGTCCGCCCAACGGCGGATACCGGCAGGCCGATACCAGAACTTCCGCAGCCGCACGCGTCGAAATCATCGGGCAGATTACGCCATAGGCCCCGGCATCGAGCAGACGCATCACCTCCTCTGGCCGCCCCGAAGGCGCGCGCACAAGCGGCACGGCAGGTGTCGCCGAAATCGCCTGAAACATGGCGATCGCCGTCTCAAACCCGATCATCCCGTGTTGCAGATCGACGGTGACACTGTGAAACCCCTGGTGGCCCGCGCCCTCGGCCAGATACCCCGAGGGGATCGAAAGCCAGGCGTTCAGGATCGGCTCCCTGCGGCGCAGCATCTCGCGCAAAGTGTTCTTCCTCATCTTCGGCTCCCAACCTGTGCGCGCGGATCCGCAAAAATGCCGCGGCGTGTGCGTTTTCATAATCGTTGAATACGCATTCACGATACGGTATGTCCAACGCAATAAAATGTCGCAATGGGAGGATCACACATGCGCAAAAGAACATTCCTTGCCTCTGTCGCCTTGGGTGCAGCGCTGGCGGTCTCGCCGGTCGCCACGCTCGCGGAAGGCGAATTTGAACAATACAACCTGCTGCCTGGCAAACCGTTTGACGGGACTACGCTGAATGTTCTCAGCGTGGTGACGCCGCAGTTCGACGGCCTGATGCTGCGGGATGAGGAGTTTACCGAGCTGACCGGGATCGAGCTGGAATGGACGTTCATTCCCTTCGGATCGCTGCAAGAGAAGATCAATGCCGAGGGCGTCGCCGCAAACGGCACCTTCGATGTGGTGAACTATCTCGATAGCTGGGGCCCGCCGAACGCCCATTGGCTGAAGCCTATCGATGCGCTGATGGAACGCGACGGCATCAGCATGGATCGCTACCCCGCGGCCTTCGCGCGCTCAGCGCAGTTCGAAGGGCAAACGCTGGGTTTCCCGCTGCGGGCGCATCCGCAGCTGATGTTTTACCGGAAAGACCTTATTTCCGAGCCGCCGAAAACCTGGGAAGACGTCGTGCGTATCGGGAAGGAGCTGAAGGCCTCCAACCCCGAAATCGCGCCGCTTGCGTTGTATTACAACAATGACGGCAACCGTCAGAACCTGTTCATCTGGATCAACTTCCTCTGGGCCGCCGGCGCGGAGATCTTCAACGAAGACGGCAGCGCCGCGTGGGCGTCACCCGAAGGTATTCAGGCGACAAAAGACTATATCGCACTGCACACCGAGCATGAGGTGACAAACCCAAACAGCCTCGCTTTCGTCGAACAGGATGCGCGTCAGTCGTTCATGCAAGGCAACTCGGCGATGATCCCCGTCTGGTGGTGGGCCTATTCCGGCTTCTTCAACCCCGACACCTCGACGCTGACGAAAGAGCAGGTCGGCTTCACCGGCATGCCATCCTACCAGGGCACAACGAAGACCTACGCCATATCCATGCCGTTTTCGATCTCGCAGTATTCCGAAAACCAGGATGCCGCGTGGGAGTTTCTCAAGTGGCTCTCGAACCCTGAAATGGACAAGGCCAACGCCATCGAGCGTGAGGTGGGTGGCAAGTCGATCGTCAACAACGTGGTGACGCATATCTCGTCACTGCAAGACCCTGACGTAAACGCGGCCAATGACGGCATTCAATCAGCGGCTTGGGACAGCCTCAGGGAATCCGACATCATGCCCCAGATCCCGGAATGGCCCGAAATCGGTGATATCCTCTCCGCGGCGATTGCCGAGGCCGCCGCAGGGGGTGATGTGGAAGCCCTCATGACGGAGGCGGCGGAGCGGGCTGACCGCGTGCTGCGCCGCGCGGGCCGCCTTTAAGCGAGGCCCACGCCCTCCAGATAAAGTGGGGCGCGGTGCGCGCGCCCCACACCCGGATCGTCGTTCCCTTTGGGACGGAATAGCGGGGTGTCCGCCATGCGCGACAACACACTGAAATACCTGCTCGTTCTGCCAGCCGTTGTCGTGGTGTTTGCGACAGCCATCTGGCCTCTGATCGAGGCAGCCCGCCTGTCCTTCACGGTGGGCCGCCTGAACCGGCCCGGTTCGCTTGACCAGTATCTTGGCTGGGAAAACTACACTTGGGCGTTTTTTGACGAACCCGCGTTCTGGAATTCGGTTTGGGTAACTGCGGTCTACACCATCGTCACCGTGGGGTTGACGACGCTTCTGGCGCTGGGGCTCGCGCTTCTCTTGGCGCCGGGCGGGCGGCTGAGAAGTTCGGCGCAAACGCTTCTGATCCTGCCCTTTGCCATGAGCCCGGCGCTGATCGGCGTGTCGTTCCGCTTCATGTTCAACCCGGAGTTCGGCCTTTTTGACGCGTTCTTTGGCGTGCTCATCCCGCCGCTTGCGGATGTGAGTTGGCTGGCCGACCCCAACCTGGCGTTCGCCGTGGTTGTGATGGCTGATGTTTGGGGCTGGATCCCGTTCCTAACGCTTGTGCTCATCGGCGGGCTGGCCAGCGTGCCGCGCGATACGATTGAGGCCGCGCAGGTGGACGGGGCCAGCGGCTGGCGAGTATTCCGCGATGTCACGCTGCCCCAGTTGGGGCCGGTCCTGGCCGTGGTGATCATCCTCAAATCCATCTTCAGCCTGAAAACCTTCGATCAGGTCTTCATGCTGACCAACGGGGGGCCGGGCACGGCGACGCAGACGCTCAGCCACTACATCTATTTCAACGGCATGAAATACGGGCAGATCGGCTACTCCGCCGCTGTCGCGTGGCTGATGGTCATCCCGATGATCTTTCTCACCTACGCCTATGCCAAATACGTCTTCAAGAAGAACTGACTCATGACCGGCAAGCAAAGAAAACAGTTCTGGGGCATCATACAGACGGCCATGATCCTGATCGCGATGTTCGTCATGCTGGTGCCGATCATCTGGATCTTCCTCGCCGCGTTCAAAACGCATGTCGATGTCTACCAGCTGAAGCTGTTTTTCACGCCGACGCTGGCCAACTTCGGGATCGTCTTCGATGATCCTTACCGGCTGGGCGAGAAGCTTTTCAACTCAACGATCGTGGCGCTTGTGACGGTGGTGATCGCCATCCCGATTGCCACGCTCGCAGCCTATTCCTTCAGCCGCTTCAGCATGCGCGGCGAAACGATGATGCTGGTGATCATCCTCGCCACGCAATTTGTGCCGGCCGTGGTGATTATCCTGCCGTTTTTCGTGATGTTCCGGGATTTCGGGCTTCTCGATACGCGGCTGGGGCTCATTCTCGTGAACCTCGCCATCGTGATGCCGTTTGCGATCTGGATGATCAAAAGTTTCATCGATGGCATTCCACTAGATACCGAAGAAGCCGCCATGGTCGACGGCTCCTCGCGCCTTCAGGTGATCCGCAACGTGGTGTTGCCGATGGCCGCCCCCGGCCTGCTGACCAGCGCCATTTTCTGCTTCATCATCGCATGGAACGAATTTCTGTTCGCACTGATCCTGACGAACAAGGATGCGGTAACCCTGCCTATCGGGCTCGCGCTGTTCAAAGGCGAAGAAGGCGACCTTTGGAACCTGCTCTCGGCGGCGGGGATCATCATCATGGCGCCGATGTTCGTTCTGGCTCTAATGATCCGGAAATACTTCGTGCAAGGCATGACGATGGGGGCAGTTCGATGACTTCGAACACAAAGCGCGCCTTCGGCGCGGCGGGGGCGGAGCGCTAATGGCCGAGATCAAACTCAACAACCTTACCAAGCGCTGGGGCGACTTCGTGGGGGTCGATGATCAGTCGCTTCACATCCAGGACCGCGAGTTTCTCGTGCTGCTCGGCCCCTCCGGCTGCGGCAAGACAACAACGATGCGGATGATTGCGGGGCTGGAAGACCCAACAGCAGGCGAGATCTGGATCGGCGACCGTATGGTCAATGACGATCTGCCGAAGGATCGCGATGTTGCGATGGTGTTCCAGAACTACGGGCTCTACCCCCATATGACCATCTTTGAGAACATCGCTTACCCGCTGCGGGTGCGCGGCGTCGATAAGGCCGCTGTGCGGCCCCGGGTGGAAAAGGCGGCAGAGCAGGTCGAGCTTACCCAGTTTCTCGATCGCAAACCCAAGGCGCTGTCCGGTGGGCAACGCCAGCGCGTGGCCCTGGCCCGGGCCATTGTGAGGACGCCGAAAGTGTTTCTCATGGACGAACCGCTTTCGAACCTCGACGCCAAGCTGCGCGTCACCATGCGCGCCGAGCTCAAGCACCTGTCGCGCGAGCTTCAGATCACTACCGTCTATGTGACCCACGACCAGATCGAGGCGATGACGTTGGCAGACCGGGTGGCGGTGATGAAGCACGGTGTAATCCAACAGCTTGGAACGCCCGACGAGATTTATAACGATCCTGCGAACCTCTTCGTTGCCGGTTTCATCGGCTCGCCCGCCATGAATCTGATCAACGGGTCGGTCAAAGACGGCATGTTTGTCACCACGGGCGGCACCCGACTTGTGGCCCTGAACACGCCCGACCGGGACGCGGCCATTCTGGGCGTGCGGGCCGACGACATGCAGGTGCACGACGCGGGGCTGGGCGATATCGACGTCACGATCTATGCCTTTGAGAACACCGGCGAAAGCACGCTGCTCACCGTGCAATGGGGCAAGCAGCGGGTGATCGCCCGGGGCGATCGGCATTTGCGGAAGGATCAGGGCGATGTGGTTGGCGTCAGCCTGAACACCGATCACCTCTACCTCTTCGATCCAGCAACCGAAAATCGGATCAGGATGTAGCATCGTGGGGTCGGCGCGGGTAACGGCAAGCGATGTGGCAAAGGCGGCCGGGGTGAGCCAGCCCACTGTCAGCCGCGTCTTCAACCGGTCTACCGCTGTTGATCCGGTGAAGGCCGACCGTGTTCGCGCTGTGGCGAAAGAGCTCGGCTACATCCCGAACCTCGTGGCGCGGTCGCTGAATTCGGGAAGCTCCTTCCGCATCGGGATCGTGCTTGCCTACCTCAAGAACGGTTTCTTCGGCGAAGCGTTGCAGCGACTCTCCAAGGCGCTCAATGCACAGGGTTACTCTGTAACCGTCTATTTCGCCGGCAACAGCTCTGACGAAGTAGACGCGATCGTCGATGATCTTCTGGCGGACCGGGTTGACGGCATCGTGCTGGCCAGCATCAGCATGACGAATGAGCTTGTGGCGCGCGTTCGGAAATCGGGTATTCCCTGCGTGCTCTTCAATCGCGGCCAGTGCGATGCCATGGCCTCGATGGTCACGGCCTCCAACGTGGAAGGCGGGCGCCGGGCCACCGAGTTTCTGATCGAGGCCGGGCATCAGCGCATTGCGCATCTGTCGGGCTGGCGCGACGCCCTCAACGGCGTAGATCGCGCAACGGGTTTTCATGCGGCGATGGAAGCGGCGGAGCTCACACCGGCCGCCTGCGTTGAATGTCACTTCCGTCGGAACGTCGCCATGGAGGAAACGCGCCGCCTGATGAACTGCCCCACGCCACCCGATGCGTTTTTTGTGGCCAACGATCACATGGCCTTCGGCGTGCTGGAGGTGCTGCGGGTCGAACTTGGGCTGCGCGTGCCCGAAGACGTATCGGTTATCGGGTACGACGATGCGCCGATGGCAAGCTGGCAAACCTTCGATCTCACGACCGTGCGCCAACCCCTTGCCCGCATGATCGACACAACGGTTGCGTTATTGCTCGATGAAATTCGCGAAGCGGGCCGCGCGCCCGAGCAGATTGAGATTGCGGGCGAGTTGGTGATCCGGGGCTCGGCCCGGCTGCCGGCCGGGCGCAAGCGCACGCCACCCGAGGCCGCGAAGAGCCCATAGATTTCAACATTAAGGAGAGGCTTTTACATGCCTGTTATCACGCAAGAAGACGCAAATGCGCGCCACGTTAGGCGCGGTGATTACCGCTCCTGCACCGTCGCCTTCATCGATTGTAAGAAGCCCGGCTCGCACCTCAAGCAGAACTATTCGATTATCGGCCCTGGCGTCACCTCCTCGTCCCAACAGGTGATCAACCTGCCCGAAGCGCATGGTTTCAACATCGGCGCGGCGGCCATGCCGACAGGGATAACAAACAACCTGCACATCCATTTCACCGCCGAGGTCTTCATGGTCTATGACGGGGAATACACGTTCCGTTGGGGCTCAAACGGTGAAAACGAAATCGTCGGCCGCCCAGGGGATATTCTATCGGTGCCCACATGGATTTTCCGCGGCTTCACCAATAGCGGCGAAGGGGAAGGCTGGGTCTTTACGACGCTTGGCGGCGATAACACCGGCGGCGTGATCTTCCATCCCGAGATTCTGCGCGAGGCGGCTGATTATGGCCTCTATCTTTCCAAGGATAACCAGCTGATCGACGCGTCGCAGGGCGATCCGGTACCCGACGAATCTAGCCGAATGGCGCCGATGTCGGATGAGGATGTCGCAAAGCTGCGCCGTTACAGCCCTGAAGAGATGCGCCAGCATGTTGTGGCAACCGGCGATCGCGATTTCCGGCCCGCCTTTATCGATGCACCCCTTGAGGGCTGCGGCGCCGAGATCGCACCAGTGATCGGTCACGGCCTCACGCAAAACCGCGACCACACCGCCAAGATCCAAAACCCACACGGGTTCTCGATGGACTGGTTGCGCCTTCAGCCGGGGCAGCGCGTGTCGCCCTTCACGCTGAGCGACAAGATGGTGGTAATCCCGCGCGAGGCGGGCCTGTCAATCGTTTTGAACGCGCAACGGGACGTGCGCGTTGATCTTGGAGCTTGGGATACGTTCTCGGTTCCCGCCGAGGTTACGCGCACGCTGGAAAACACCGGTGATATCGCCATCGAAGTTCTGGTGATCGTTTCGGGGGACCATCAAAAACGCCCGCGTTTTCAGGGCGATGTGATCGAGGCCGCGTTTGCAAAGGGCCGAGCGCTCGACGCGCAAGGCTACGTGGCCGAGGCGCATCTGATCCCGAATTACGGCATGGTGGCCGAGTAACAGGGATGGAACGCGCGCCGATCCCCTCTTCACTTCTTGACGTGCTCTGCCGCGTTGACACGCCGACGGTGTGCAACGCGATTGAGGTGGCCGAGGGCCGCCGAGGATTTAACCGCTTCACCAAGGGCACGATGCAGCATTGCAGGCCCGGGATGCCAGCCATGGTGGGGCGGGCGCGCACGGCGCGTATTGCGGGTGTTGCGCCCCCGGTGGAAGACGGTGAAACGATCAGGGCCCGGCGGCTGGCCTATTTCCGCGCGATGGCGCGCGGGCCCGGGCCCACCGTGGCGGTGGTGGAGGATCTTGATTACCCTGCCTGCGTGGCTGGATGGTGGGGGGAAGTGCATGTGGCTGTGCACAAGGGCCTTGGCCTCAAGGGCGCCCTTACGAACGGGGTGATGCGCGATCTTGACGTGATTGACGATGGCTTCCCGATCCTCGCGGGCTCTGTCGGGCCAAGCCACGGTTTTGTTCACGTGCGAGAACTCGGCTGCGAAGTCACGGTGATGGGCTTGGAGGTGGCGGAAGATGATCTCGTTCATGCGGACAGGCACGGGGCGATCGTGATCCCCGAACCGGTGATCGCGCAACTCGAAGACGCCATCGCGACCGTGATCGCCAATGAGGCGATCATCCTCGGGCCCGCCCGAGCGCCGGGTTTTACCATCGAAAAGCTGGAAGTGGCCTGGGCAGAGTTCGAGGCCCGGCGCACATAAGCCCACGGGCGCCTCAAACGGCGGGCAAGCTGCGCACCGCGCCCGGTGCGTTGGTAGGCCCGGAGGGACTTGAACCCCCAACCAAAGCGTTATGAGCGCTCTGCTCTAACCAATTGAGCTACAGGCCCGCCACGCGTTGGCTTAGCAGACGCGCCCTTGCGGTCAAGTCAGACGCGCCGGCGGGTCCTGATCGCGCAACACCGGTAATAGCTGAAGGCTGCGATCATATTTCTACGGTGGCGCGCGGGGCGATTTGGGATGGAGCCATAACCTATATCGGCCCCGCCCTGGGGTTCTTGGCGGTGCATTCGATAGCAGCGATCGGTCTTCTTACGATTTTCGTGGTCACAGGTTAGACGCCCAACACTGGGGTCCGACGTGCGATTGGCACAAGCGCGGGACTGTATTGCAGCCACAATTGGGTGAAATCGACCGGCGCCGCCCCGCGCCTGGTTTTCGCTGGACGGTCTATATCTTCATGGCGACCGTGGTGATGCTCTTTTCCACGGTATTGATGGCATTTGGGCCTGCAGATCATCCCGCGAAGCTGAGCAGCCCTTCGCCGCACGGCCTGCACACTGCTTGAGTGCTCGCGGTGCTGACGCTCCGAATTGGTTTCGGCCTGGGGATCCGTTTCACGGGAAAGCAGCTCGCAAAACAGATCCCGTGACCTCACGCGCGTTGTAGCACCCGACCACATCCTGTATGCGCCGCGCAACGCGGCTCGAGAGGGTGATGATGACGGGCAAAAACGGGCTGAGCTACGCGGAAGCGGGCGTGGATATAGAGGCGGGCAATGCGTTGGTGGAGCGGATCAAGCCCGCCGCGCGCTCGACCGATCGCCCGGGCGTGATGGCCGGGCTTGGCGGGTTTGGCGCCTTCTTCGATCCGCGGGCGGCCGGATACACCGATCCGGTGTTGGTTGCGGCCACCGATGGCGTGGGCACCAAGCTGCGCCTTGCCATCGATACCGGCGCACTTGGCGGGGTGGGCATCGACCTTGTTGCGATGTGCGTGAACGATCTGGTGTGCCAGGGCGCCGAGCCCCTGTTTTTCCTCGACTATTTCGCCACTGGCGCGCTGTCGGTAGAGGCGGCCGCGGAAGTGATCGAAGGGATCGCCGTGGGTTGCCGTGGGGCAGGCTGTGCGCTCATCGGGGGCGAGACGGCGGAAATGCCCGGCATGTATGCCGCGGGCGACTTCGATCTGGCCGGCTTTGCCGTAGGCGCGGTGGAGCGGGGCGCGGTGCTGCCCCGGGATGTGGCCGACGGCGATGTGATCCTGGGCCTTGGCTCGGATGGCGTGCATTCCAACGGTTTCTCGCTGGTGCGCCGCATCGCCGATCTTGCCGGGCTCGGCTGGGGGGCGCCTAGCCCCTTCGGCGCGGGCACGCTGGGCCAGGCGCTGCTCACGCCTACACGGCTTTACGTGCGCCCGGTGCTGGCGGCGATTGGCGCCGGAGGCGTGCATGCGGCGGCGCATATCACCGGCGGCGGGCTGACCGAGAATCTGCCCCGCGTGCTGCCAGACGGACTCGGCGCCAAGATCGATCTTGATGCCTGCGCGCCCAATCCGGTGTTCCGCTGGCTGGCGGACACGGGCGGCGTGGCCGACGCGGAGATGCTGAAAACCTTCAATTGTGGGATCGGCATGGCGCTTGTGGTCGCCCCTGAGCGTACCGAAGCGATCACCGAAACGCTGCAGGCCGCGGGCGAACGGGTGCAGGTTATCGGCCAAGTTACCAATACCCCGAACATCGCCTATTCCGGCGCGCTTTGGTAAGCCGCGTTGCGATCCTGATCTCCGGCGGCGGCTCGAACATGGCCGCGCTGGCCGACAGCATGGCGGGCGATCACCCCGCCCGGCCCGTTCTGGTGCTCTCCAACACCCCCAGCGCCGGCGGCCTTGCGAAAGCCCGCGCCCGGGACATCGCGACTGCCTGTATCGATCACCGCCCCTTTAAGGGCGACCGTGCCGCCTTCGAGACCGCATTGCATGATACATTGGTCGCCCAAGGCCCCGATCTTATTTGCCTTGCTGGCTTCATGCGCATCCTCACGCCGGGCTTCGTGCGCCGCTGGCCGGGGCGGATCCTCAACATCCACCCCTCGCTTCTGCCCAAGTATCCCGGGCTCAACACCCATGCCCGCGCGCTTGCGGCAGGCGATGCGGAAGCGGGCTGTACCGTGCATGAGGTGACAGAGGCGCTTGATGCCGGCCCGATCCTGGGCCAGGCGCGCGTGCCCATCGCCCCCGGCGACACGCCCGAGACGCTTGCGGCACGGGTGCTAACGATGGAGCATCGTCTTTACCCGGAAGCCCTGCGCCGCCGCGCCACGGGCGGGCCCCTGCCGGTTACATTGCCTTAAGATTCAACCGGCTTATGTCGGGTGGAACGCCATAGGCCCATAGGCTAGACACCACTGCATGATAACGATCACGACGACCGAGGCGCTGAGCGACTTTTGCAAGCGGGCCCGGGCGCACCCCTACGTTACGGTTGATACCGAGTTCCTGCGCGAACGCACCTACTATGCCAAGCTCTGCCTGGTCCAGCTGGCCATGCCCGGGGAGGGCGAAACGGATGCCGTGCTGGTTGACCCGCTTGCCAAGGGTCTTTCGCTTGACCCGCTCTATGAGCTCTTCCGCGATACCGGCGTTGTGAAGGTCTTTCACGCCGCGCGGCAGGATTTGGAGATCTTCTTTGTCGAGGCCGGCGTCATTCCCGCACCGCTTTTCGATACGCAGGTGGCCGCGATGGTGGCGGGATTTGGCGAGCAGGTGGGCTATGAAACGCTGGTGCGCAAGATCGCGAAATCGAGCCTCGATAAAACGTCGCGCTTCACCGACTGGTCGCGCCGCCCGCTGACGGACGCACAGAAAACCTATGCGCTCGCGGATGTGACGCACCTGCGCGAGATCTATGAATTCCTTGCGGGCGAATTGGAAAAGACAGGGCGCACGGCCTGGGTGGAAGAAGAGATCGGCGTGCTTTGCGACCCCGAGACTTATGTGACTCAGCCTGAGGATGCCTGGAAGCGGCTGAAAACGCGCACCAATTCGGGCCGTTTTCTTGCCATTGCGCGGGAGCTTGCGGCGTTTCGCGAACGCCACGCGCGGGAGAAAAACATCCCCCGCAACCGGGTGTTCAAAGATGATGCCCTGCTTGAACTCGCCTCGACAAAACCGAAATCCGTGCAGGATCTCGGCCGCTCACGGCTTTTGTTGCGCGAAGCCCGGAAGGGAGACATTGCCGAGGGCATACTCGCCGCTGTCGCCGCGGGCCTTGCAGCAGATCCCGAAACCTTTCCTGCGCCCGACCGGTCGCGTGACAAGCTGAATGTGAACCCAGCGCTCGCCGATCTGCTGCGCGTACTTCTGAAGGCGAAATCCGAGGCCGCCGGCGTTGCTCAAAAGCTGATTGCCACGGCGGCAGAGCTTGATGAGATCGCTGCGGGTCGCCGTGACGTGCCTGCGCTCAAAGGGTGGCGCAAACAGGTGTTCGGGGGCGATGCGATCCGGCTCTGCGAGGGCAAGCTCGCACTATCGGCACAGGGCACGGACGTTCGGATTATCGAACTTTAGAGCGGCATGAAACGCGCGCCAATGCTATCGCCGCACGGCCCGCGCATTGGTGGCGCCCACGACCTGGATCTGACGCACACCCGCAAGCGTTTGATCTGAAAGGAAAAGCGCGACAACCACTTCTCGAGAGGGCACCGTTGAGACACGACTGGCCTCATCCGGCGGGACTGCTCGGAAGGTATAGCTGAGAATGCCCGGCCCCGCGGCCTCGGCCACCAAAGCGCCGGCAAAGTAGCCTTGTGTGGGTGGCAGGCCCACCGCGCGCAGGATCGCCCCTCCGGGCACCCGATCGATCGACACGCCAGACACCTCGGCCACCAATGGGCGCGGATCCTCGATCACCTCCACCCGCGTTACCGTTACTTCCGCATCGCCGCGCCCGAACCAGTTGAACGGGTTCAGCCGGCTTTCGGCCACGCGCGCGCAGCCCGAAAGCACTACCAGCGCAAGGATCAGACACCCGAATTTCCGCAAGGCCCACCTCCCCAACTCACCGGTGCCGCTTAACCCATTGCCGCCGCGCTGAAAAGCCCGCGTGCCCATGGGCGGGCAGGGGTAGACCTTGCGCGCCCCGGCCCCTAAGTCTTCCATAACGCAACCGATGGGGCCGGCCATGAGCACCGCCACAAGCACCGAGGCATTCAACGATATCGCCGAGACCTTCGCCTTCCTCGAAGATTGGGAAGAGCGCTACCGCTACGTGATCGAACTTGGCCGTGACATGCCCGCGCTCGACGATGCCCTGAAGGTGCCTGCCACGAAGGTAGAGGGCTGCGCCAGCCAGGTGTGGCTGCACCCGAGGATCGAGGGCAAAACCTTCAGCTTCGAAGGTGACAGCGACGCAATGATCGTGCGCGGCCTGATCGCCGTTCTCCGTGCGCTCTACAATGGCCGCCCGGTGGGCGAGGTCGCGCAGGTGGATGCGCTGGCGGAACTCAAGCGACTGCAGCTTGACGAACACCTCTCGGCCCAACGCTCAAACGGCCTGCGCGCAATGATCGAACGGATCGGCCACGTGGCGGCAGAGGCCGATGCACCATCGTAACGCGGTGATACCATAAGGGAAGGCATGCTGCGGGGATCGGGACGCGCCCCGGGCAGATGGGCCCTTGAAGGTTCGGCGGGCAGAGAGGGACAACCGGATGCAACCCTTTGCATCGGATCCGGGGGCGAGCAGGGGACGGCTCTATCCCGAAGACGAAAGCACCTTCCGCTCGTGCTACCAGCGCGATCGGGATCGGATTATCCACGCCTCAAGCTTCCGCCGCCTCAAGCACAAGACCCAGGTGTTTATCGAACATGAGGGCGATTACTACCGCACGCGGTTGACCCATTCGATCGAAGTGGCCCAGGTGGCGCGCACGCTTTCGGGCGTTCTGGGCCTTAACCCCGAACTGACGGAGGCGCTGGCGCTCGCCCATGATCTGGGCCACCCACCTTTCGGCCATACCGGCGAGGATGCGCTGCAGGCGCTGATGCAGCCCTATGGCGGCTTCGATCACAATGCTCAGGCGATCCGAATTGTCACTGCGCTGGAACGGCACTACGCCGATTTCGACGGGCTGAACCTGACCTGGGAAACGCTTGAAGGGCTGGCCAAGCACAATGGCCCCGTCACCGGCGAATTGCCGTGGGCGTTGGCCGAATATGACGCCCATCACGATCTGGAACTGGCCACCCATGCCAGCGCCGAGGCGCAGGTGGCCGCGATTGCCGATGACGTGGCCTACAACCACCACGACCTGCACGACGGGTTGCGCGCGGAGTTGTTTTCCACCGATGAACTGGCGGAACTGCCGATCCTGTCCGATTGCTTTGCCGAGGTGGATGCCAAGTATCCCGGCCTCAATTACTACCGCCGGCGGCATGAGGCGCTTAGGCGCTTCTTTGGCCTTCTGGTCGAGGATGTGATTGCAGTGGCGCGCGGCAACCTGGCAGAAATCGCGCCCCGAAGCGTTGATGACATCCGCCATGCCGGGCGCGGGGTGATCCGGTTTTCGCCCGCGCTCTGGGCGGATCTTTCGCAAATCCGAGCGTTCCTCTTCGATCGCATGTACCGGGCGCCCACGGTGATCGAGATGCGGGCAGAGGTAACCGAGGTCGTCAACGCGCTCTTTCCCTTCTTCATGGCCAACCCCGAAAACCTGCCCAAGCAGTGGCGCAAGGATGTGGCGGAGGCGCGGGGCGAGGTGGCGCTGGCGCGGATCGTCTCCGATTACATCGCGGGGATGACCGACCGCTTCGCGATCCAGTGCCACGCCCGCTTTGTGAAGGGCGGGTAGGGGGCTGGATTGCGGGCATACACCGGCGCGCCCATCCCCAATGCGCCCGAATAGCGCCGCAGGCGCCGGGCGAGCGCTGGCCCGTCCGGACCGGGCAGCGCTGTGGCGGGCGGCACGCGTCGCGGGTGAAGGTGGGGTAGGCTTGCCATCATAAAGCACACCGACCCACCGTGGGTGCGCCACCCCACGGGCCAGCGCTCCCCCGGCTCCCGCCGCACCTTCCCCGCCTTGAACGCCCGCCCAACCCTGATAAACCGCCCCCATGAACATCTTCGCCGAAATCCGCACGCTTGTGATCGAAACGCTCGATGCCATGGTCGCCGACGGCGAACTGCCGCCGGGGCTGAACTACGGCAACGTGTCGGTCGAGCCGCCGCGCGATGCCGCTCACGGCGATATGGCGACGAATGCCGCGATGGTGCTGGCGAAACCCGCGCAAATGAAGCCGCGCGACATTGCCGACGATCTGGCCGGTCGCTTGAAGACCGATCCCCGAATCGCAGTGGCGGAAGTAGCCGGCCCCGGCTTCTTGAACCTCCACCTCGATTGGCGCGTCTGGCACGATGTGGTCAGCGAAGCCATCGATGCCGGTGCCAGCTTCGGCCACTCGGGAATGGGCGCGGGCATCAAGGTGAACGTCGAATACGTCTCCGCCAACCCCACCGGCCCCCAGCATGTGGGCCACACCCGGGGCGCGATCTTCGGCGATGCGCTCTGCAGCCTGCTGCAGGCGGCTGGCTATGAGGTAACGCGCGAATACTACATCAACGATGGCGGCGCGCAGGTCGATGTGCTCGCCCGCTCCGCCTTTGAGCGGTATCGCGAGGCCCATGGGCTCAGCCCCGAGATCGCGGAGGGGCTCTATCCCGGCGATTATCTTGTGGCCGTGGGCCAGGCGATGAAGGAAAAGTTCGGCGACCAGTTCCTCGACAAGGGCGAGCAATACTGGCTTGCCGAGGTGCGGGAGTTCGCGACCGAGGCCATGATGGCGATGATCCGGGAGGATCTCGCCACGCTCGGGATCGAGATGGACGTCTACTTCAGCGAGAAATCCCTCTACGAGACCGGCCGGATCGAGGCGGCGCTCGACACGCTGGAGCAGAAGGGCCTGCTCTATGAGGGCGTGCTGGAGCCGCCGAAGGGCAAGGTGCCGGAGGATTGGGAGCCGCGTGAACAGCTTCTCTTCAAATCCACCGAGTTCGGCGATGACGTCGATCGCCCGGTAAAAAAATCTGATGGGTCGTGGACCTATTTTGCCCCTGACGTGGCCTATCACTACGATAAGGTGCAACGCGGCCATGATGAGTTGATCGATGTCTTCGGCGCCGATCACGGCGGCTATGTGAAGCGGATGAAAGCGGCCACTTCGGCGCTGACCGATGGCACGGTGCCCCTTGATATCAAGCTCACCCAGCTTGTGAGGCTCTTCAAGAATGGCGAGCCCTTCAAGATGTCCAAACGCGCGGGCACGTTCGTGACGCTGCGCGATGTGGTCGATCAGGTGGGCCCGGATGTGACGCGTTTCGTGATGTTGACCCGCAAGAACGACGCGC
>JBCCRC010000069.1:0-17464 GCA_039208375.1 Pseudomonadota bacterium
CCGTAACCTCGATGCCTTCAAGGATGCGCGCGCCGTGCATCCGGGCGCCCTTGGCCAACGCCATAGCAATGTTTGCAGGGTCGCATTGGCCGACGCCGGGAAGGTAGACCCCGCCTTTCGCGTCACGTGTCGTCAGGTGCGGGTAGAGGGCGCTGATCTCATCGGGCGTGGCAATCTCGGCTTCGACCCCAAAGGTTTTTGCAAGCGTGGCCTGCCGGCGCACCTCTTCCCAGCGATGATCGGTGAGCGCTAGGGTGATTGACCCGTTGCGCCGCATGCCCGTCGCGACGCCGGTTTCCGCCTCAAGCTCGGCATAAAGCTCCGCAGAATACTTGGCCAGCCGCGTGAGGTTCTGGCTGGGGCGAAGCTGGCCGATCAGCCCGGCGGCATGCCAGGTTGTGCCGCAGGTGAGGCGCTTGCGCTCCAAAAGCACAATGTCGCGCCAGCCGAGTTTGGCGAGGTGGTAGGCGACCGAGCAGCCGGACACGCCGCCGCCGATGATGACGGCGCGGGCCTCGGCGGGCGGCGTCACGCGCGAAGCCTTTCGTTGGCAGGATCCCAAAACGGCAACGCATGCACAGTGGCGGAGCGGCGCTCGCCAAAAACCTCAACTTCAAGCGTGGTGCCGGGCTGTGTGAGATCGGCGCGCAGCATCCCGATGGCGATCGAGGCATTCACCCGGTGGCCCCAGGCCCCGCTTGTGGTTTCGCCCACCTGTTCACCATCCTTCCAGATGAGTGACATGTAGGGCGCATCACAGGCCCCCGCGTCGATCACAAGGCCAACTGCGTTCTTCGCCGGCCCGCGATCACGCTCCTCACGCAAGGCATCTCGGCCGGGGAACCCTGTGTTCTTTTCGAAATCTATAAACCGGTCCAACCCAGCTTCAAGCAGAGTGTAGTCCGATGAAAGATCACCCTTCCAGGCGCGATAGCCTTTCTCCATGCGCAGGCTGTCGAGTGCGAACATGCCAAAGGGCGTAGCCCCGGCATCCGTGACAGCATCCCAGATAGCCGGCATATCTTCGGGCTTTGCATGGATTTCCCAGCCCAGTTCGCCCGCGAAGCTCACGCGCAGAAGCCTGCAGGGTTTGCCCGCCACCGTTCCATCGTTGCTAGCGGAAAGCCACTTTGCGCTAAGGTCGTGGCCTGCAGTCAACGGCGCTAGAATCTCACGTGTATTCGGCCCTGTCACGAGAAGGCACTCGATCTCTGCAGAGTGATCGGTCACGGTGATGCCGTTTGGCGCGCCATGCGAGATCAGCTCTGCATCGTGCCATTCAGCGGCCGCGGCCGTTATCAGCCGTACTTCGTCGTCACTCACGACCTGTACGGACATCTCCGTTACGATACGGCCTCGGCTGTCTGCAAAGTAGGCGAGGCCCACGCGACCCGGTTGTGGCAGGCGCGAGGCGGTCAGACTGTCGATATAGGCACGCGCGCCATCGCCGGACACCGTGAGCCGCGTAAAGCCGGGCATCGAGATAACCCCGCAATTATCTCGCACAGCCGCCACTTCTTCGCCGACGCGGGGCAGCCAGGGCCCGTCGCGTTCCCAGGTCTCGGTGGCCGCTTCGCTAGTGTCGTCGCCGGGTTTTGCGAACCAGTTCGCGCGTTCCCAGCCATTGTAGGCGCCGAATACAGCGCCGGCGTCTGCGAGGCGGGCGTGCAGCGCAGAAAGACGGCGGTCGCGCGCTGCGGGCCATTCGTGATGAGGGAAGTGCATCGCGTATTCGTGGCCATACACCTCCATCCCCTTGGCGATGCAGTAGCTTTCGTCCGCAAGGCTCGTGAAGCGGCGCGGGTCGCAAGACCACATGTCCCACTCCGTTTCGCCTTCTGTGATCCACTCGGCCAGCACCTTGCCCGCGCCGCCTGATTGCGCGATGCCAAAGGTGAAAACGCAGGCTTCAAACGCGTTCGGAACCCCTGGCATCGGGCCGATAAGGGGGAAGCCGTCGGGGGTGTAGGGGATCGGCCCGTTGATCACCTTGCCAAGCCCCGCCGTTTCCAGAAGCGGCACACGCGCCATGGCGTCTTCGATGTACCACGCGATGCGATCAAGATCGTCGGGGTAAAGCTGGAAGCTGAAATCGTCGGGCATCGGATCGCCGCTCTCGATCCAGTGCGCCTTGCAGTTGCGCTCATAGGGGCCGAGGTTGAAGCCGTATTTTTCCTGCCGCAGATAATATGAGCTATCCACATCGCGCAGGATCGGCAGTTTGTGGCCCTTGGGTTCTGACCACGCGCGCACCTGATCGACCTCTTCAAAAAGAAGGTACTGGTGGCTCATGACGACCATCGGCACGGTACGCCCGCCGAACGGCTTGAACATCTCACCGACGCGGCGCGCATAATAGCCTGCGGCATTCACAACGTATTCGGCGCGCACCTCGCCTTTCGGGGTTTCGACAACCCATTCGCTGCCGTCCCGCCGCACGCCGGTGACCTCGCAAAAGCGTTCAATGCGCTGGCCCAAGCTCCGCGCGCCCTTTGCCAACTCCTGGGTCAGCTGAGCGGGATCGATATCACCGTCGTTGGGATCGTAGAGCACCGCTTCGAGCTCATGCGTTTCGGCGAACGGATAGTAGTTTCCCAGTTCGTCCGGGGCGATCAGCTCCAAATTCATGCCTTGTGCTTGCCCCATGCCGCGGGCGCGTTCGAATTCCTGCACCCGTTCCTTGGAATGGGCCAGACGGATCGAACCGGTGACATGGTAGTTCATCGGATAATCCACCGCGTCGGCCAGCCCGCGATAGAGCTCCGTCGAGTACCTCTGCAGGTTCATGATCGACCATGCGGGCGAAAATGTCGGCACGTTGCCCGCCGCATGCCAGGTGGAGCCCGCCGTGAGTTCGTTTTTTTCCAGCAGCAGGCAGTCGCGCCATCCGGCGAGGCCCAGGTGATAAAGCGCCGAAGCGCCTACCGCGCCCCCACCGATGATAACGACGCGCGCGGCTGAGGGAAGATCGCTCATGCGCCAAACACCCGGGTCAGCGCGCCATCCACGGCTTCGGTGATTTCGTCGATATCGTCGGCGGTGGAAATCAGCGCAGGGCTGAAGCAGAGCGTGTTGTTGAAGCCGGGAATCGATCGGTTCGTTGCGCCAATGATTACGCCCTGCGCCATGCAATCTGCGACAACGGCCTGAACGGCCTTCTCTGCGGCGGGTTCGCGACTGTCGCGATTGGCCACAAGCTCCGCGCCGCAGAAAAGGCCCTTGCCACGCACATCACCGATTACGGCGTGCCTCTCCTTTAGATCATGTAGGTTGTCGATCAGTCGCGCACCCATCGCCGTAGTGTTTTCCAGCAAGTGCTCTTCCTCGATGATTTTCATGTTCTCTATCGCGGCCGCTGGGCCTGCGGTGCAGCCGCCAAAAGTCGAGATATCGCGGAAATAGTCCATCGGGTCGTCTGGCGCCTCTTTGAACATCTTGAACACGTCTTCGGTGGTGACAAGGCACGCGATCGCCGCATAGCCCGAGGCCACTCCCTTCGCCATCGTTACAAAATCCGGCTCAATTCCGTAGTGTTGATATCCGAACCACGTGCCCGTGCGCCCGATACCGCACACCACTTCATCGATGTGCAGAAGTATATCGTACTTACGGCAGATCTCGCCTACCCGTTGCCAGTAGCCGTCAGGCGGCGTGATGACGCCGCCGCCCGCGGTGACAGGCTCAAGGCACAATGCGCCCACCGTATCGGGGCCCTCGCGCAAGATCACTTCTTCGATCGCATCGGCCGCGCGTTCGCCATAATTCTCAACGTCCCACTGCGCGCGGTATTCGAGGCAATGTGGGACTTGCACAAAGCCGGGTGCGAAGGGGCCGTATTGCGCGTTGCGTTCAAGCTGTCCGCCGGCCGACATCGTTGCGAGCGTTGAGCCGTGATAGTCACGCTCCCGATAAAGGATCTTATGCTTTCGCCCACCGTGGCGCTTGTGCGCGATCTGGCGGACCATCTTGAATGCCTTCTCGTTCGCCTCTGAGCCCGAGTTTGTGTAGTAGACCCGGCTCATGCCCGGCATCTTGTCGATAAGCATCTCGGCGAATGTCGCGCCCGGCACAGAGCCAGCGGATCCCGCAAAAAAGTTCATCTTCACGAGCTGGTCCCGCACCGCGTCGGCGATGCGGGTCCGACCATAGCCCACATTCACCGTCCACACTCCGCCCGAGACAGCATCAAGGTGTTCCTTCCCGTGCTGATCCCACACCCGAAGGCCTTTGCCCTCGACGATGATACGCGGGTCGCCACCCTCGAAAGGCTTGTGCTGAATCAGGTGGTGCCAGAGGTGCGCGCGATCGGCTTCGATCACGTGAGTGAGATCGTTCTGGGTGAGTTGCGTGTTCATAGGGCCTCTTCCTTGAAATTGGGGGCCGCGAAAACGCTCGCAGGCAATTTGAGATGTGCCAAAGCGCTGGGTTCGGCGTTAGGGCCAGAAGATGCCCGACGATGAGGCCAGTTGCCTAGAAACTGGACATAGTTGAAATGACTCTTTGGACTTAACGCACCCTACTGGTTTGGACCTATACGGCCCACCCTTCCGCCGTCATAGTTTCGTCACCAAACCACAACGGCGCGGCTGCAACCGCGTTTCTCCTACAGGGGTGAACTATGAAAAAAACTCTTCTGATGACGTGCGCGGCAACCGCCGTCGCCATCACCGGGTCTGCCAATATGGCGCAGGCCGTTGATGAACTGACAGTGGCTTACTTCCTCGAATGGCCGATGCCGTTCCAGTTCGCCAAAGAGACCGGCATGTATGATGAGGCGCTCGGAATCCCGATCAATTGGGTGTCTTTCGACACTGGTACAGCGATGTCTGCCGCTATGGCCTCTGGCGACGTTCAGATCGCCGTAAGCCAAGGTGTGCCGCCGTTTGTTGTGGCCACATCGGCAGGTCAGGATCTTCAGATTATCGACGTGGCCGTTAGCTATTCCGATAACGACAACTGCGTCGTCGCAAGCGCGCTTGAGATCGACAAAGACAGCGCAAGCGAGCTTGCCGGCAAGAAGGTGGGTGTGCCGATTGGCACCGCCGCACACTTCGGCTTCCTCAGCCAGATGGCGCATTTTGGTGTCGATATTTCGACGATGGAGATTGTCGACATGGCACCGGCGGAAGGCGCCGCAGCGTTCGCGCAGGGAAGCCTCGACATGGTGTGCGGTTGGGGAGGTGCGCTTCGCCGCATGAAAGAGAACGGCAACGTTCTTCTGACCGGGGCCGAAAAGGAAGAACTCGGGATTCTGGTGTTTGACGTGACCAGCGCCCCCTCCGATTTCGTGGCCGAAGAGTCAGAACTTGTGTCGAAGTTCCTGGCGGTGACGGCCGAGGCCAACGCGATGTGGAACGCCGGCGACAACAAGGCCGAGATGCTCGAAGTAATCGCGCAGGACGCAGGCATGGATCTTGATGCCACAGAGGCCACGATCGATACGTTTGTGTTCCCGTCGGTGGGCGATCAGCTTTCCGAAAAATGGCTCGGCGGTGGTGCGCAATCCTTCATGGACGGCGTTGCGCAGGTCTTCCTCGATGCCGGTTCTATCGACGCAAAGCTCGATAGCTATGCAGACAATGTGGAAATCGGGCCGCTTGAGGCCGCAAGCAGCATGTAATCCCGCATAAGGCTTGACAAACGGCAGCCCGGTGCGCCGGGCTGCTCAAGAATAAGACCACGGGGGCTGGCGTGTCGGAGCTAAAAATAACCAATCTTTCCATGCGCTTCGACTTGCCTAACGGCACGTGGGTGCAGGCGCTGAAAGACATTAACCTCACCATTGCGCAGGGTGAGATCCTTTCCGTGCTCGGGCCGTCAGGATGCGGGAAAACGACGCTTCTAAATATCATCGCCGGGTTCCTTGCCCCAACGTCAGGCACCGTGGAAATCAACGGCCATCAGGTGACCGGCCCTGCCGCGGAGCGTGGGATGGTGTTCCAGAAGGGCGCGCTTTTTGAATGGATGAGTGTGCGCGAGAACGTGGATTTCGGGCCGCGAATGAAGGGGATGCCAAAGGGTGAACGCGACACGATCGCCGACCACCTTCTTGAAACTGTCGGGCTTCAGGATTTCAAGGAAAAGGCCGTTTACGAGCTGTCAGGCGGCATGCAGCAGCGTGTGGCTTTGGCCCGCTGTCTGGCCAACGACCCGGACGTGATCCTGATGGATGAACCGCTCGGAGCGCTTGACGCACTGACGCGGGAAAAGATGCAAGGGCTCGTTCTGAAGCTTTGGAAAGAAACGGGCAAGACCATCATCTTGATCACCCACTCGGTAGAGGAGGCGCTGCTTCTCGGCGAGCGGCTGATCGTTATGGCGCCCCGGCCAGGCCGCATCCATACCGAATATCAACTGCCGTTTGCGGATCTTGGGGTGGGGCAGGATCTGCGCGAAGTGAAAAAACACCCCGATTTCAATACCCGCCGCGAGGAGATCCTCAGCATGATCTGGGAAATGGAAGAAGAAATCATGGGCCGGGCGGAGGCTGACGCATGACTGTTCTGATCTTCTATGTCGCGCTTTTCCTTCTCGCCTTCTTCGGCGTTTACTTTGCGCGCCGGATGATGGCTGAGCGTCAGGATTTTGCCTCGCTCAAGACGGTGACATTTGGGGATGAGAGCGCGGTGCGCCCTGATCGCGCAGCATCGATTATTTCCGTCATCGTGATTTTTTTGATCTGGGGAGCGTTCACCGGATCGCGCTTTGCACCGCTCCATGTGCCGGGGCCGTTCACGGGCGATGTGGAGTTCACCTATACTGCCGAGAATGCCGCCGGCGATCGCGATACGGCGGTCGTGCGTGTGCTTGTTCATGATGTCGGGGCCAACCCCGACGCGCTCGAAGTCGCGCCGGGCGATGGTTTTGCGAAGGATGATTCCGCCACGGTTGCCAAATGGCGCAGCGTACTGATCCGCGCCGTCAGCAATGATGACGGCGAGGATGAGGATGGTTACCGCATCGTAGAAATCGGGGGCCAGCCGATTGCACCGGAAGACACGGTGCGCGTTGCGAACGGAGAAGTCACGCTCACGCCCAAAGGCTCACTCAATTTCACCCCGGCAACGGGCATGCAGATGGAGCCGATTTGGCTGCCGGCCCCCGAAGCGGTTGTGTCCCGATTCTTTGAAATCGCATCGCAGGGCTACCAGAACTTCACTCTGTGGCAGCATCTTGGATGGTCGCTGCTGCGTGTCATCGTGGGCTTCGTGGCCGGTGCGATCGTGGGTATTCCGCTTGGCTACGCGATGGGCCTTTCCGGCTGGTTCCGGGGTTGGTTTGACCCGATCGTTGAGTTCATGCGCCCGGTGCCGCCGCTCGCCCTAATCCCGCTGGTGATCATCTGGTTCGGGATTTGGGAAACCGGCAAGATCATCCTTCTGTTTCTGGCCGCGCTGTGGATCATGATCATAGCGGCGCGCGCCGGTGTGTCTGGCGTGAACCTTACCAAGATTCACGCGGCTTACTCTCTCGGAGCCTCGAAGTGGCAGATCATGCGCCATGTGATCGTGCCGAACAGCTTGCCGGAAATCTTCACCGGGGCCCGCGTGGCCATGGGGGTGTGCTGGGGCACTGTCGTCGCGGCAGAGCTTGTTGCAGCTCAGAAAGGCGCCGGGATGATGATCATCGCCGCCTCGAAGTTTCAGCTGACCGACATCGTGATCCTCGGGATCGTGCTGATCGGGATCATTGGCTATTCGATCGATATCCTGATGCGGAAGGCTGAAAACTGGCTGGTGCCCTGGAAAGGCCGCGCCTGATCTTCTGGACCTAGCGGTGCCCCCGAATTTGGGGCACCATAGGGCCAGAATGGCGATACACGCAGACAGCTTCTACCTAGACGATACCGGCGACGGCACGCTTCAGCACCGCATCAAGCGTATGGTGGTGGAAGGTATTTTGAGTGGCCGATTCCGCCCGGGTGAGCGGATGCCCTCAAGCCGGGCGCTGGCCCGGCATTTGGGCGTCAGTCGCATTACGGTGACGATCGCCTACACCGATCTCGTGGCAGACGATTTCCTCGCAGCGCGCGGTCGCTCAGGCTACTTCATTTCCGATGCGATCCCCGCCGCGCCGCGGTTCGATCTGCCGCCAACGCCGCCCGATAGCCGGGTCGACTGGTCGCGCCACCTCGCCCACCGCGTGACCGCCCCCCAAGCCATCACGCGGCCGCCCGATTGGCAAAGCTACCGCTACCCTTTCATTTACGGGCAGACCGACTCCAAGCTTTTTGATCATCAGAACTGGCGGCTCTGTGCGCTTCAGGCGCTTGGGCAGAAAGAGTTCACCTCGCTCACGGCCGATCATTACGAGCGCGATGACCCCAAACTAGTGGAGTACATTCTGCGCCAGATCCTGACGCGCCGGGGCATTTCAGCGGGCCCCGAGAACATCCTGATCACCATGGGTGCGCAGAACGCGCTTTGGATCTGCGCGCAGCTTTTGCTTACCCAGCGTCGCACGGCCGCGGTTGAGAACCCTGGCTATCCGGGCCTGCGGCAGATCCTTGAACAAACGCGCTGCCGGACGATCAGCATAGATGTCGATGAGCAGGGCCTGCCGCCCGAACAATTGCCCGAAGGCGTCGATGTCCTTTTCACCACTGTGAGCCACCAGTGCCCCACGAATGTGACGATGCCATTGGCGCGCCGGAAAGCGTTGATGCGCCTCGCCGCCGAACGAGGGTTCGTGATTGTAGAGGATGATTACGAGTTTGAAATTGGGTTTCGCCAAGCGCCGTCACCGTCGCTGAAATCACTCGATGAGGCGGGCCAGGTGATCCATGTGGGATCGTTCTCGAAATCGCTGTTTCCGGGTTTGCGCCTTGGGTTCCTTGTCGCGCCCGCGGCGTTTGTCGACGAGGCGCGCAATCTGCGAGCCACGGTTCTGCGCCACCCACCGGGCCTGATCCAGCGCACAGCCGCCTATTTCCTGTCTCTCGGGCACTACGAGGCTCAGGTAAATCGGATGCGAAAGGCCTATCAACGTCGCCGCGCCGTGATGGCAGAAGCGATTGCGGCGCAGGGGCTGGTTCAGGCCGGGCCGCCCGACGATGGCGGCTCGTGCTTCTGGATGCGCGCGCCAGACGGCGTGAATACGGTTGATCTGGCCCGGCGACTCCATGGCCGCGGGGTGGTGATGGAGCCTGGCGTCGCGTTCTTTGATCCCGAGCGCGCCGACGATGGCCACTACCGTCTGGCATATTCCTCGATCCCTTCGGCGCGGATCGCGGAAGGGATTGCCATAATTGCAGATGAGATTTCGCGCTACCGTGCCGAGGTGCCGAGGTGCCGCGGGCCGAGGCGCTCTAACGCGCGAGTTTGAGGGTAAGCTCGGTTGCAGCAACCACGTCATCCGCCGTCGCCCCGCGGCTGAGATCGCAAACTGGCTTTCGGAAGCCCTGAAGCACCGGCCCGATGGCCTTGGCGCCCGCAAGCTCTTGGCACAGTTTGTAGCCGATATTCCCGGCATCAAGATCGGGAAAGATCAGCACATTTGCCGCGCCGCCGGCCACCCCTTTCTTTGCTGCGATTGCTGCGTTCAACGCCGCATCCACCTGGATCGGGCCGCAATACCCGGTCGCCGCCGCGGCTTCGCGCACTTTCTCCACGTCTGCGCCTGCGCCAGAGGTTCCAGTGGCATAAGACAAAAGCGCGACGTCTGCGTGGCCCAGCAGCGCTAGGGCAGAGCGCTCCGAGGCCCGCGCGATTGCAGAAAGATCATCGGCATCTGGATTAACAGTCACGGCACAGTCGGCGAAAATAAGCTCCTGACCGTCGGGAAAGCGCATCAGAAAGAACGATGACGCGATCGCGACGCCGGAGGCGAGGCCGATAGCAAGGGAGGCGGCTTCTATCACCCGGCGCGTCGGCGCCTCGATACCAGCCACCATGGCATCCGCATCGCCCGCGCCTACCATTGCGGCCGCCCGGATCAGGGGCCGCTTAAGCATGCGTTCCGCCACCGGCTTTGGCACATCGCGCGTGGACATGATCGCAGCGGCCTGCGCAGCGGTCGGCGTATCAACCGGGATCGGGGTACAGATGCCTTCCACCAGAAGCCTTGCGCGCGCCTCTGTGATCGCAGGGGCATCCCATTCAGGGAAGACAACGCGCGGGATGCCCTTGCTCATCGCCAAACCGCCCGGATCTCAATGCACCACGGAGATGACGTGGGTACGAGGGCTTTGCCGATCACAGGCGTAGGCCGTCTGGTGCTGCGGCACGCAAGGCGCGGCGGGCCGCCACCTGCAACGGCGCTTCAACGGCGCTTAGGATCTTCACCCGATCATAAAGAGCGGCATCGCCGGAAAGCGTGTCGCGCAGCGATTGGCCAAACACCTGGCGCAGCTCGGTGCCGATGTTGAACTTCGCGATGCGCGTATCGCGCGCCAACGCTCCGCGCTCGACATGGGGAATGCCTGATCCACCGTGGATCACCAGCGGCACGTTCGTGACCGCCTCGATCGCCCGGATCCGGGCCAGATCGATCACGCCTTCGTGGCGTTCCTGCAAATGCACATTGCCGACAGATATCGCCATTGCATCGACGCCCGTCTCCGCTGCAAAGCGCTTCGCCTCGTCGGGATCAGTTCCGCGAGAGGTTTCCCCCGTCGCGTAGCCGACAAACCCGATTTCCCCTTCGCAGCACGCGCCAGCCGCCTGCGCCATCGCGGCAATTTCGGCGGTGTCGGCGATGTTCTTTTCAAGCGGCGTTTGTGAGCCGTCATACATCACGGAAGTGAAGCCGCATTCAATCGCCTCGCGGCACTCTTCCCGCGATGCGCCGTGATCGAGGTGAGCAACCACGGGCACTGCGGCCATTTCCCCAAGCGCGCGGAACATCGGGCCGAGCACGCGAAGTGGCGTATGTGCTCGGCAGGACGGCCCCGCCTGCAGGATGACCGGCAATCCCTCGGCCTCGGCCGCGCGCACAAAGGCGCGCGCGTCTTCCCAGCCAAGGCAGACCAACCCGCATACCGCATAACCCCCCGCTACCGCTGGCTGCAGAACCGAGCTCAGGGTGGCCATCGTCATTTGAATTTGGCAACCATGTCGAGAATGCCGGGAATGGTGTGCAGCTGATCGGCATGCGTCGGCTGGAAATACTGCACCAACGGGCGCTGGCTTAGGCCGCCGAGGATCGTGAAATAGTACATCTCGTAGCCTGGCATTACCACGCAGGGGTGGTAGCCCTTGTCGATACACACGGTGGAGCCGTCAACGATGTGGTAAGCCTCGCCCACCGGGCCATCTTCACGCTGAAGAAGCTGAAGGCCCGATCCGTGCGGCGGGCGAAAGCGGAAGTTGTAGGTTTCATCGTGGCGGGTTTCGTCGGGAAGCCTGTCAGTATCATGCTTGTGGGCCGGAAAGCCCGACCAGCCGCCTTGGCCCACGGTGAAAAGCTCGCTCACCAGAAGTCGGCCCACCCGATCAGCCTGTTTCTGGCCGAGGATGTGTTTGATCTTGCGGTGGGTCTTGGTGTCGTCCGAGCCGTATTGCACAAGATCAAGCTCGTCGGCGCGCACCGCAAAGGGCTCAAGCACCTCGTCAAACTTGGCGCCGGCGATGAACACCTCGCAGGTGTCTGACTGGCAAGTGATCTCTGCCTCGCGGCCGGTGGGGATGTAGGTGCCCTCTGGCTCCCCATCCCACACATCCGCGCCGCGGCCCCCCAGTGCTTCAGCCACAAAACCGTTGCAGGCCACGTCAACGGTGCCGGTCGCGGGAACGATGCATGTTTCATAGCCCGGAACGGCATAGCGAAACGTCTCTCCCGCCGTCAGGCGCACGATGTTGAAGTAGTTCAAGGGAACAGTTTCATTCCCCGCGCCCACAATCGGCGCATTCTGGTTGTCATGGGGCGCGATATGCATGGGCGAACCTCTAAGTGGCCTGGGGGCCGGGATGTTGGGAAAGAAAGTTTTCTAGGGCGGCGGCGTCGGGCATCGCAGGCGCGCAGCCGGGCTTCGACACCACGATGGCCGCGCAGGCCGAACCACGCAGGATCGCGTCTTTCAGCGCATATCCGGCGGCGAGGCTTGCGAGCATCCCGGCAAGGAAGCTGTCGCCCGCGCCCGTGGGTTTCAGCGCATTCACAGGAAAAATGCCGGTTTGGATTACTTCCTTTCCGGCAAAGGTGATCGCACCCTTCTCACCCATCTTGAAGACAACGATACCGGCGCCGTTTGCGGCCAGATCTTGTGCTTTCTGGAGCCCGCGCGCCATATCTCCGGCCATAAAGCCAAATTCTTCATCATTGCCTACGATCACATCGCTCTTAGCGCCGGCGCGGCTCAGAACCTCTGCCGCCACCTCGGGCCCCGGCCATGAATAGGGTCGGTAATCCACATCGAAGATAATCGGCAAGCCGGCCGCGGCGGCGCGTTCAAATGCATAGAAAGCGGCGCTGCGCGAGGGTTCGGCGGCGAAGACGGTTCCGGCGGTAATGAAGGCGCCGAAGCGGGAGAAATCAACCGCATCGACGTCTTCTGGCGTGACTTGGAAATCAACCGCAGCGTTCCGGTAGAGCACGGTTTGATGGTCTGTCAGGCGACTTTCGTACACCGCCAGCGACGTGCGGAACTCGCCCGCCACCCGTTGGATGTACTCTGTGCCCACGCCGTAGTGAGCCAGTTGTGTGAGGCAGAATTCGGCGACGGCGTCCTGCGACAGTGAGGTGATGAGCGAGGCGTTGCCCCCGAACTTGCAGATCCCCGCCGCGATATTTGCCGCAGATCCGCCGAGCCCTGTGCGGAGCACCTCGGCTTCTGCCGTGCGCGTGCCCGGTGGATCGGGAAAAAGGTCTATCCCGGCGCGGCCGAAGACAGCGAAACTGTTTTGCCGGATCGCCTCGATCAATCCGGGCATCAGACGCCTTTCCGCTGCCGGGTCCGGGCGCTTTCCACTTCAAGATGTGCCGCGCGCACTGCCTCGCTTTCGGAGACCTCAGGTGTGCCGACCTCCCACCAGGCGTGGCCTTCGGTCGTCCACCCGTCGTAGGCATCGACTTTCATGACGATCACGCTCGTACGGTCCCGCGCCTTGGCGCGGGTGAAGGCTTCGCCCAATTCAGTTGGGTTGGCCGCCTCTTCGGCATGGGCCCCCATCGCAGCGGCGTGGGCGGCAAAGTCTACCCCGAAGGCTTCAGGCACCGTTGGGCAATCTGCAATCAAGTTATTGAAGCTTTCGTTTCCGGTGTTGTTCTGCAGCTTGTTGATCACTGCAAAGCCGCCGTTGTCGAGCACGAGGATGATCAGCTTCTTGCCGGTCAGAACAGAGGAGTAGATGTCAGAATTCATTAGCAGGTAAGAGCCGTCGCCCACGAAAACGATGGTATCCGCCGCGGGCTCCTGCTCTGCCTGTGCGATCCGGGCGCCCCAGCCCCCCGCGATCTCATAGCCCATGCAGGAGAAGCCGAATTCCACATCCACCGTGCCGATATCAAGCGTTCGCCAGTTGGCGGTGACCTCTGCAGGCAAGCCGCCTGCGGCGGTGACCACCCTGTCGCGCGGTTCGCAAAGTGCATTCACAACACCGATGGCCTGGGCGTAGGAATTCGGGCGGTTTCCGGGCTTTACGTTCTCGGTCACATAGGCATCCCATTTCACGCGCTCTTCCGCCGCGAAGCCGCGCCACGACTCCGGAGCCGTGTATGCGCCGAGAGCTGATGAGAGGCTCTCAAGCCCCAGCTTCGCATCGCCCACAACTGGCAGCGCTAGGTGCTTGCCTGCATCGTGGCGCGCGGCGTTCAGGGAAATGATGCGCGCATCAGCAGCGAAGGCCGTCCAGGAGCCCGTGGTGAAATCCTGCAGGCGCGAGCCGACGGACAGGATCACATCCGCCGCCTCGGCCACCGCATTTGCGCTATCCGATCCGGTCACCCCGATGGGCCCGGTGTTGAGCGGATGGGTCGCCAGCATATTGGCCCGCCCGGCGATGGTTTCCACCACCGGAATGCCGTGCGTTTTGGCAAATGTCGTGAGCTCCGCGACGGCACCTGAGTATTGCACGCCCCCACCCGCAATCAGGATCGGGCGGTCGGCACCTGCCAGCAACGCTGCCGCTTCGGCCACCTCTTGCGCATCGGGCGCCTGGCGGCGAATGCGGTGCACACGCTCGTCGAAGAGTGCGGCGGGGTAATCATAGGCCCAGCCCTGCACATCCTGCGGCAGCGCGATGAAGGCGGGCCCGCAATCTGCGGGATCGAGCATTGTGGCGAGCGCGGCGGGGAGCGACTGGATCACCTGCGCTGGGTGGGTGATCCGATCCCAATAGCGGGAGACGGCCTTGAACCCATCGTTAAGCCCCAGCGCGGGGTTGCCGTAGTGTTCCAGTTGCTGCAGCACGGGGTCAGGCAGCCGGGTGAGAAACGTATCGCCGCAGAGCATCAACATGGGCAGCCGGTTAGCGTGGGCCAGTGCGGCTGCAGTGAGCAAGTTGGCCGTGCCGGGGCCCGCCGAGGCCGTGCAGAACATGAAGCGCCGACGCAGGTGGTACTTGGCATACGCCGCCGCGGCGAAGCCCATGCTTTGCTCGTTCTGGCCGCGGTAAAGCGGCAAGACATCGTGCATCGGGTAAAGCGCTTCCCCCAGGCAGGTCACATTGCCATGGCCGAAAATACCGAATCCTCCACCGCAGATGCGGGTTTTCTCGCCATCGATCTCGATGAACTGAGCCGCGAGATAACGGATGATGGCCTGCGCGGTGGTCAAACGAATGGTCTCGGCTGGCATCGCCTGTCTCTCCCCTAAGCTCCGCGGCACGTTCTGATGACGATTGAATATTGACCGGGGCGCGGGAAAAACGATACTCGCAAATTGCAACCGGTTGCAAACTCTTTCAGGACGTTCGCCCATGGCGCAGATCGGCATCGGAATCGTGGGCGGTGGATACATGGGTAAGGCTCATGCCGTGGCCATGGCGGCGGTGGGCGCGGTGTTTGACACTGTCCTGCGCCCACGGCTTGAAATGGTGGCCGCCTCAAGCGCCGAAAGCGCCGAAGGTTATGCCGTGGCCTTTGGGTTCAAGCGGGCGGCCGCTGACTGGCGCGCGGTGGTTGAGGCGCCGGAGGTGGAGGCCGTCGTCATTGCCTCACCGCAACACACCCATCGCGCAATCGCCGAAGCGGCTTTCGCCCTCGGCAAACCTGTCTTCTGTGAAAAGCCGCTTGGGGCTTCGATTGACGATGCCCGCGCGATGGCGGCGGCGGCTGAGGCGAGTGGCTGTGTGAACATGGTGGGGTTCAACTATATCCGCACCCCTGCGTCTCAGTTCGCGCGTCAGCTGATCGCTGAAGGCGCAATTGGCGATATTGTCTGGTTTCGCGGCGAGCATACGGAAGATTTTCTGGCCGACCCGGCGCTTCCGGCAAGCTGGCGTACTTCGGGTGACGCCAACGGAACGCTGGGTGATCTGGCGCCTCACATGGTGAACGCCGCGCTGGCGCTTGCCGGCCCGATGGCGCAGGTGATGGGCGAGGCCGAGACGGTGCATGCCACCCGCGGCGGCGTTGCCGTCACCAATGACGATCAGGCGCAGATGATGTGCCGCTTTGCATCCGGGGCCATGGGGCATCTCTTCTTCAGCCGCGTCGCCCATGGCAGGAAGATGGGCTACGCCTATGAGATAACGGGCACCCGGGGCGCCATCCGCTTCGATCAGGAAGATCAGAACGCGCTTTGGCTCTACATTGCCGATGGGGCCGAGGCCACGCGGGGCTTCACCAAGATCCTTACGGGCCCCGAGCACCCCGATTATCTGGCCTTTTGCCAAGGGCCGGGCCATGGCACCGGATATCAGGATCAGATCATCATCGAAGCCCGCGATTTCCTCGCCGCGATTGATCAAGGCGCACCGTGCTGGCCGACCTTCAAAGACGGTTTGGCCGTGGCAGAAGTGATCGAAGCCGCGCGCCGGGCGCAGGAGAGCGGCGCCTGGCAGATCGTAAGTGGCGTGGAGGGCCCCCAATGAGCATTCAGATCGGAAACGCCCCTTGTTCCTGGGGCGTGGAATTTGCGGGCGATCCGCGCAACCCCGGCTGGCGCGACGTACTGCGCGAAAACGCGGAAGCGGGCTATGCGGGGATCGAGCTGGGGCCGGTGGGCTTTATGCCCGAGGATCCGCCGCAGGTTGCCGAGGCGTTGGATGAGTTCGGGCAAACCCTGATCGGCGGCGTGGTGTTCCGCGCCTTTCACGACCCCGCGCAATGGGAGGATGTGCTTGACGGCGCAACGCGCACCTGCCGCGCGCTTTTCGCCCACGGCGCCGAGCATCTGGTGCTGATCGATTCGATCTCTCCCCGCCGCGCGCCCACGGCAGGCCGGGCCAATGCGGCCGAACAGATGGGCCCGGAAGAATGGGCGCAGTTTCGCGACCGGATCGCCCATGTGGCGCGCATGGGGGCCGAGGAATATGGGCTCACCGTAGGGATACACGCCCACGCCGCGGGGTTTCTGGATTTCGAACCTGAGCTTGAGCGCCTGCTGGACGAAGTGGATGAGGCGATCCTCAAGATCTGCTTCGATACCGGCCACCATTCCTATGCGGGCTTTGATCCGGTGGCGTTTATGGAGCGTTACGTGGGCCGCATCAGCTACATGCATTTCAAGGATATCGATCCAGGCGTGAAGGCCGATGTGATCGAGAAAGGCACGGGCTTCTACGAGGCGTGCGGCCAGGGAATCTTCTGCACGCTGGGCCAGGGCGATGTCGATTTCCCTCGCGTGCGGCAGATCTTGCTTGAAGCCGGGTTTGCGGGCTGGTGCACGGTGGAGCAGGACTGCGATCCAACCGTTGCCGGCACCGATCCATTGCGCGATGCCACAGCGAACCGCACCTATCTGGCATCGATCGGGTTTTGAGGAGCGTGCAATGGCGGGCAAACTGAACTGGGGCATCGTGGGCGGCGGCGAGGGCAGCCAGATCGGCCCGGCCCATCGCCTCGGCGCCCAGGCGGACGGCCATTTTGCATTCGTTGCGAGCGCGCTGGATGCCGATCCCGAGAAGGGCCGCGCCTACGCGCGATCCCTCGGCGTTGCCGACGGGACGAAATTTGTACGGTTTCGATCCGATGCGGGTGCCGACGCCGGCGGCTTGGGAGATCGGCAAGGGGGTTTTGGACCAGTGGTGGAATTCGCAAATCGAATCCGGTCGGTCACCAAAAAATCTTGTGTTCTCGTTGTGGGCCGGCGAAACCATGCGACACCAGGGCGTGATGGAGGCCCAGGTGTTTGCCGCCATGGGCGTCCAGCCGATTTGGGACGATCGCGGTCGGATCGAGGATCTCCGGTTGATTCCCGCCGAAGAAATGACCCGGCCTCGTTTGAACGTCACCTGCACCGTGACCGGTTCGTATCGCGACCAATTTCCGCACGCGATCGCGTGGATCAACCGCGCCGTCGACATGGTCGCCCAAGCCGATTCGGCAGAAACCGGTGGCGACGGTGCCGAGAATTTTGTGCGCG
>JBCCRC010000070.1:0-17390 GCA_039208375.1 Pseudomonadota bacterium
CCGGAACATGTGTCGCAGGTAGACAACGTTGGCACGCGAATGGTTTTCGTCAGGCCCTGGAACGCTTCTTCCAACGTCACGCGCAGGTTGTAGCGCAGGTCGGAGCCCCGCGCGGCGCGTTGCCGCCCGCCGCCGCGGCCGCCCATAAAATCGCCGAATAGATCATCGAACACATCGGAAAACGCGCTGGCGAAATCGCCGCTGCCGTATTGGCCCTGGCCGCCCCGCGCTCCGCCCATACCGCCTTCAAATGCGGCGTGACCAAACCGGTCATAGGCTGCTTTCTTATCGGCATCCTTCAAAACCTCATAGGCTTCGTTGGCTTCCTTGAACTCGGATTCGGCGTTGGGGTTGTCGGCGTTTCTATCGGGGTGGAGCGCTTTCGCCTTGGTACGGTAGGCTTTCTTGATCTCATCAGCGCTCGCGCCCTTTGAGACCCCCAGAACCTCATAATAATCGCGCTTTGCCATGGTATTCACCTAACCGGGAACGCGGGGGCCGGCCCATTGGAACGGGCCGGCCCGATACGTTCGCAAAGCGCCTTAAGAGGCGCGCTTGTCGTCGTCGAGATCTTCGAAATCGGCGTCGACGATATCGTCATCTACGCCGCGGGGCGCATCGTCGCCCTCGGGCTCGGCCTCGCCGGATTTCTCCTGCTCCGCCTTGTAGATGGCTTCGCCGAGTTTCATCGCCGCTTCGGTCACGTTCTGGATGCCGGATTTGATCTTGCCCGCATCGTCTTTCTCAAGCTCGTCCTTGAGCGCGGCCACGGCCAATTCGATCGCCTCGACGGTCGTGGGATCAACCTTGTCGCCATGATCCTCAAGCGATTTCTCGGTGGAGTGGATGAGGCTTTCAGCCTGATTCTTGGCCTCGACGAGTTCGCGGCGCTCCTTATCGGCCTCGGCGTTCGCCTCGGCATCGCGCACCATTTGATCGATCTCGTCATCCGAAAGGCCACCCGAGGCCTGGATCGTGATCTTCTGTTCCTTGCCGGTGCCCTTGTCCTTCGCAGATACCGATACGATGCCGTTGGCATCGATGTCGAAGGTCACCTCGATCTGCGGCATGCCGCGCGGTGCAGGCGGGATCTCTTCAAGGTTGAACTGGCCTAGAAGCTTGTTGTCCGAAGCCATTTCGCGCTCACCCTGGAACACGCGGATCGTTACCGCGTTCTGATTGTCTTCCGCGGTGGAAAAGATCTGGCCCTTCTTCGTTGGGATCGTGGTGTTGCGGTCGATCAGCCGGGTGAACACGCCACCCAGTGTTTCGATGCCAAGGGAAAGCGGGGTGACGTCAAGCAGCACCACGTCTTTCACATCGCCCTGTAGCACGCCCGCCTGGATTGCGGCGCCCATCGCCACAACTTCATCGGGGTTCACGCCCTTGTGCGGCTCCTTGCCGAAGAACTTGGTGACCTCTTCGATCACCCGCGGCATCCGGGTCATCCCGCCCACAAGCACCACCTCATCGATATCGGAGGTGGAGAGGCCAGCATCCTTGAGCGCGGCCTGGCAGGGTTTGATCGACTTCTTGATCAGGTCGGAGACAAGCGATTCCAGTTTCGCGCGGGTGAGTTTCATCACCATGTGCAGCGGCTGGCCCGTGTTCTTGTCCATCGAGATGAACGGCTGGTTGATCTCGGTCTGGCTAGAGCTCGAAAGCTCAATCTTCGCCTTCTCGGCCGCTTCCTTCAGGCGCTGAAGCGCCATCTTGTCAGCCGTGAGATCGGTGCCATGTTCTTTTTTGAATTCGTCGGCGAGGTAGTTCACGATCCGCATGTCGAAATCCTCACCGCCAAGGAACGTGTCCCCGTTGGTGGACTTCACCTCAAAGAGGCCATCGTCGATTTCAAGGATCGTGATATCGAAGGTGCCGCCGCCCAAGTCATAAACAGCAATCGTCTTCGTTTCTTTCTTGTCGAGCCCATAGGCAAGCGCTGCGGCTGTGGGTTCGTTGATGATGCGCAGCACCTCGAGGCCAGCAATCTTGCCAGCGTCTTTCGTTGCCTGGCGCTGGGCGTCGTTGAAATAAGCGGGAACGGTGATCACCGCCTGTTCCACGGTCTCGCCAAGGTAGCTTTCGGCGGTCTCCTTCATCTTTTGCAGGATAAAGGCCGAGATCTGGCTGGGGCTGTACTTCTCGCCGCCGGCCTCAACCCAGGCATCGCCGTTGCCGCCGTCTACTATGTTGTAGGGAACAATCTTCTTGTCTTTCGTCACCTCGGCGTCGTCAACCCGGCGCCCGATCAGCCGCTTCACGGCGAAAACGGTGTTCTCAGGGTTGGTGACAGCTTGGCGCTTGGCGGGCTGGCCCACGAGACGCTCACTATCGGTGAAGGCAACGATTGATGGGGTTGTGCGCGCGCCCTCGGCGTTTTCAATCACGCGGGGCTGCGAGCCATCCATGATTGCGACGCAGCTATTGGTGGTTCCAAGGTCGATACCGATGACTTTGGCCATGTCAGTCCTCTTCTTTTGGCGATGTCCGGGGGCGCGGCCCGATACGGCACCAGCCTCCGATCCCAGAGTTTTCGACCGAGGCATCGCCCGGCCGCATTCCGGGGGTATATAGGGAGGGGTGTTTGGGCCTGCAAGCGCGCAAACGCCCAACGGGGCCCAACGAATTAAGCGGCATTGTGATGAAACCCAGCCTTTCGATTAACGGTGTCGATGTATACCGTGGGGCACTTTCCAGCAGCGTGCAGGCGGCCCTCGTCGCCGCAGCGCGGCAGGTGGCCAAGGTAGCCCCGTTTTTTCACCCTGAAACAAAACGCGGGCAACAAATGTCGGTCCGGATGACATCTGCAGGCGCCTTCGGCTGGATCTCTGACAGGCGCGGCTACCGCTATGATCCCACTCACCCCTCCGGCGTGCCCTGGCCCGCGATCCCCGATCCCATGCTGGCGGTCTGGCGAGAATTCGCGACCGTGAGCAAGGCGCCAGAGAGCTGCCTGATCAACTACTATGATGCAAACGCACGGATGGGGCTGCACCAGGATCGCGATGAAGCCTCGTTTGAATGGCCCGTTGTCTCGGTTTCGCTGGGGGATGACGCGCTTTTTCGGGTGGGCACGGCAGAGGCCCCGCGCCCCAGCCAAAGCCTCTGGCTCGCCTCGGGCGATGTCGTGGTCCTGCGGGATCACGGGCGGCTTGCCTATCACGGCGTGGATCGGCTGCGCCCCGGTTCCTCCCAGCTTCTGCCGAACGGTGGGCGGATCAACCTGACCCTGCGGGTGGTGACCTGAGCCCTACTGCCGCGCGCCCCAGCTGAGCGAGGCGTTCTTGCGGGTGTAAAACTCCCCCATCAGCCCGATCACGATCAACACGAGCGAGACATAGATGGGGTAGGTGATCGACGAGAAATGCGGGTTGTAGTTGATAAAGGTAAAGCCGCGCGTCTGATCGATCGTGTGGAAAAGCGGGTTCCAGTTGAAGATCGGCAGCATGTAGGCGGGCAGTGTATTGGCGAGAAACATCTTGCCCGAGGCAAACATGTTCGCGCGCATGTAGACCCGCGATGTCATGGAAACGAAATTCGGCGCCCAGGGTTTGATCGCCAGGAAAACGAGGCCCACCGCGACGCCGGAAAACCATGACAACAGCACCATGCTGAAGGCGCCGATGGGCTGGTAGATTTCAATCGGCGTCCATGCCACGTGGTAGATGAACAGGATCACCGCGATCGAAAGGATCTGGATGTAAAGCGCGCCCAGCGCCTCTGACGCGATGGAAATCGCGGTGTTCATCGGCAGGTGCTGCATCATTGGCGAGGCCGGGCCTTCCGATCCGATCACCGCCGACATGGCGCGCACATGCACCATGAACATGAAGATCCCGGTCATGATATAGAGCAGGAAATCCCCGCGCACCGCCATCCGGCGCATGCCGAGCAGATCGAACATGATCACAAAGATCAGCACCATCAGCGCGGTCTGCAGGATGTTGATCAGAAGTGCCCAAAGCGCACTTCCATGGGTTTTGCGAACGCTGCGCACGGTGTTGTGGTAGATCAGCCACAAAACGTTGCGCGCCGATCCCCAACGCCCGGTTACCTGATGCCGTTCGAACATGCGCCTGCCACTCCTTGCGCGAACGGCCGGCATTTTCGCCTTGTTTTCTTGCCGTTCGGTTGCGGCGGCATCATAAGGCACAGGTGCATCAAATCAATTGCCGTAAGCGGCGTTCTGCCTTTGGAGGCGAGGGAGTGGACTATCAGCGATTGTCGGAAGTGATGCGCGGCCTGGCGCTGGAGGCCGGCGCCCGGATTATGGAGGTCTATGCCAGCCCCGATTTCGATGTGCGCAGCAAAAGTGATGACAGCCCGGTGACGTTGGCCGACGAGGCCGCGGACGCGATCATCGCGGCGGGCCTTCGCTCCGCCTTTCCCGATGTGGCCCTTGTGACCGAAGAACAGGCTGCCACGCACGAGACAAGCGCGCGTAACTTCCTGATTGTCGACCCCCTCGACGGCACCAAGGAATTTATCAAGCGCCGCGGCGATTTCACGGTAAACATCGCCTACGTTCACGGCGGCGTGCCTGTGCGGGGCGTGGTTTACGCCCCAGCGCGGGAAAGGCTTTTCTACACCGATGCCAGCGGCGCAAGCGTGGAAGAAGCCGGGCCGTTTGGCGCATCGCCGAGTGCAATTTCTCCGATCAGCGTTACGGATCCGGTGCCGGAGGCGTTGCGCATCGTCGCCTCGAAGTCGCACCGCGATGCAGCGACCGATGACTATATCGCGCGCTACCCGGCAGGAGACATGAAAAGCGCCGGGTCCTCACTAAAATTCTGCCTTGTCGCCACTGGCGAGGCCGATCTCTACCCGCGCCTCGGCCGCACGATGGAATGGGATACAGCCGCGGGCCATGCCGTGCTCGCGGGTGCGGGTGGCAACGTCGTGCGCTTCGATGACCACACGGCGCTGACCTACGGAAAGCCCGGCTTCGAGAACCCCTTCTTCATCGCCTACGCGCCGGGGGTGGCCCTCGCGCCGCCAGCGTAGCGCGCCGGTTTGGCCCAGCCCGCCAGCGTGATTGTCGTCTCCCGCGGGCGGCCTGAAAACCTCTCGCTGTGCCTTGCGGCCCTGGCCCGGCAGGATCATCCGAATTTCGAAGTCATCGTTGTGGCCGATCCTGGCGGGCTTGCCGCCGTTCGGGGCGCGGCGCTCGCGGCCACCGAAGTTGCGTTCGACGAACCAAATATCTCGAAGGCCCGCAACCTTGGGATTTCCGCTGCCGCCGGCAGCGTGATCGCATTTATTGACGATGACGCCTACGCCGAACCAACTTGGTTGAGACAGCTTACTGCGCCGTTCGAGGCCGGCCAGATCGG
The DNA here is from genome assembly GCA_039208375.1 of Pseudomonadota bacterium. Classification (GTDB taxonomy): domain Bacteria; phylum Pseudomonadota; class Alphaproteobacteria; order Rhodobacterales; family Rhodobacteraceae; genus JANQPC01. The sequence continues at coordinate 5,334 of JBCCRC010000070.1, forward strand.
CCTTGCGGGCGGTTTCGTGCGCGGGCGCAACGGCATCACCTACCAATGGCGCGCCCGGCGGATCGATCGCACGGGCTTTCATCACCCCGAACCGGTGCCCGACGGCCCACCTGTGACATTCCCGGCAGACCCTGAGAACCCGATCAAAACGGAAGGCACCAACATGGCGGTCACCAGATCGGTTCTGAAAGATCTGGGCGGGTTTGACGGCGCCTATCGTTTCTACCTCGAAGATGCCGACCTGAACATACGCGCGGCGTATGCGGGTGCTGCCACTGCAATCGTGCCCTGGGCGCAGGTGGTGCATGTTACAGCCCCGTCAGAGCGTCGCGCGGCCAACCGCATGCCGCGCAGCCTGCACGAAATCGGCGCAAGCCTTGCCTACTTCCTCGCCCGCCACGCGCCTGATGGCGCTGCCACGGGGGCATTGGCCGAAGCCCGGCTGGCCGAACGGGCACGGCTTTTGCGCCATATGGTTAGCGGAAACTGCATGCCCGGCGATGTGGCGCGCCTGCTTGTGGGCTTCGATACGGGCGCGCGGGATGGTGCGGGGCGAAGCCCTGCGCTTGGATTTGCACCATCGGATCGATCGTTCATCCCGTATCGCTCCGCGGCTGCACAAACAGAGCTGTCAGGCCGGGAGTTTCGTGCCCGCTCCCTGCGCGGCGCGGCCAAAGCCGCCGCATCTGCGGGCGATCAGGTTGATCTCTACCTATTCAGCCGAACGGCGCTTTATCACCACACCCGGTTCTATGCCCCCGGGTATTGGGAACATTCGGGCGGCCTTTTCGGCAGGTCCGTGCGCAAAGAGCCGCTCTTTTCCCCCTATTTCTTTTCAACCCGTCTGCAAAAAGAACGGCGCCGAGTTGCGAAACGGCGCGGTTTGCCCCATTGATGGCGCCAATGCCAGGGGCCTGCGCGGGCACACGAGGTGGAACGCAAGGCGAGGCACGAAGCGTTGGGTGGGAAAAGCTCAGGTGACGAGGTGATCAGACCATGACGCGCAAAGTGACGAAAGCCGTTTTCCCGGTGGCGGGGCTCGGCACCCGGTTTTTGCCAGCGACCAAATCCATTCCCAAAGAGATCATGACGTTGGTGGATCGCCCGCTTATTCAATACGCGATCGATGAGGCGCGCGCGGCAGGGATCACTGAGTTCATTTTTGTGACATCCCGCGGAAAAGGTGCGCTCGAAGACTACTTCGATAGCGCACCGGAACTGGAAACGGCGCTTGAGGCGAAGGGAAAGGATGATTTACTTGCCGAACTCACCGGCACAAACATGGAATCCGGTGCCATCGCCTATATTCGGCAAAACAAGCCCCTCGGCCTCGGCCACGCCGTTTGGTGCGCCCGGCGGCTTGTTGGGGACGAGCCCTTTGCCGTCATCCTCACAGATGACGTGATTGCCGCGAAAACCCCCTGCCTGAAGCAAATGGTCGACGCCTATGAAAAAACTGGCGGGGTGATGGTGGCTGCAATGGAAGTGCCGCCGGCCGAAACCTCCTCTTACGGTGTTCTTGATGTCAATGGGGGCGAAGGTGCCCTCCTCAACGTGCGCGGCATGGTCGAAAAACCCGCGCCGGGCACGGCGCCGTCGAACCTTGCAGTGATCGGCCGCTACATCCTGACACCACAGATCATGGACAACCTTGGCAAGACAGAGCGCGGCGCGGGCGGCGAGATCCAACTTACCGACGCCATCGCGCTTGAGATCGCCGAGGGCCGTGATGTGCATGGCCTATGCTTCGATGGCGAGCGCTTCGATTGCGGATCGAAGGCGGGCTTTCTGCAGGCAACCGTCGCATTTGGCCTTGCCCGACCAGAGCTTCACGACGATCTACGCAACTATCTGCACGATGTCGTCGCGCAGCAGAAGGCCGCGCAGTAGGCATTGCAACCGGCGGGCATCGTCCTCGATGTAACACGGCTTACCAGCCGCGTCGGGGCCGCCGCGCTCACCGGGATTGACCGTGTCGAAAACGCCTATCTTTCCGAGCTCCTTCGCCGGGATATGCCGCTTCACGGCCTTCTGCGCACCCCAGCGGGATACTTGCTGCTTGGCCGAGACGGATTGGAGCTTCTGACCGCACTCATCAGCGGCGCGCGGGCGCCGGGGCTGCTTGATCCCCTCGGCCAGATTTTCCGCAAGCGGCCCGAACAGGTGCGCCGCGCCGAAGCGGATCTGCGCCGCAGGGCCAAAGGCCGCTGCGTGCGCATGCGGCTTGCCACAATGCTTTCAAAGCACGTCGCGCCCGGCACCGCCTATCTCAACGTGGGCCACAGCAACTTAAGCCGGAGCACATTGGCGGCTGTGCACGATGCCGGTTTAGGAAGCGCCGTGATGATTCACGATACCATCCCGCTGGACCTGCCCGAAACCCAACGCCCAGGAACGCCTGCGCGCTTTGTCCGTAGGCTTGCGGCGGCAGCACGCGCACGAACGATCCTCACACCAACACGGGCCGTGGCCGCCTCCCTGCGCCCCCATTTGGGCCCCGGGCATCCGCCACTGATCCCCGTTCATCTAGGCATAAAACTTGCAGCGCCGCAGCCTGGGGCACTGGCCACCCGCTTTACCCCAGAGGGCCGATACTTTCTGTGCACCGGCACGATCGACGCCCGCAAGAACCAGGCTCTTCTTCTAAAAGCGTGGGCCGAACTCGGGCCTGAGGCACCTGCGCTGGTTCTGGCCGGCGGCCGCGGCTGGGGCGATGGCGCGCTCTTTGCTCAGCTTGACGAGGCGGCGCAAGCGGGCGGCCGGGTCGTAGAACTGAGGGGTCTTGACGACGGCGCCCTCGCGGCGCTCACCGAGGGAGCAGAGGCACTCTTGCACCCCAGCCACGCCGAAGGCTTCGGAATTCCGCCGCTTGACGCCGCATTACGCGGCATTCCGGTGATCTGCTCTGATATTCCTGCGCATCGTGAGGTACTTGGCGCCTATCCCGTTTACCTGAGATCAACCGAGATGTATCATTGGTCAAACGCCGTCCGAGAGGCGGTTCAACACGAGCAGCGAGATCAATGCAGGCCGCAAATCCGGCCCCACCATCCAACTTGGGACGCGCATCTCGAAACGGTCCTGGCCGCCATCTAAGCGCGGGAGCGGCGCGTTAGAATGGGCGTATTGGGTGCCTACGGCCTGCGTTTACAGCGCAAGCGCTACCGATACAGAGCCCTTAAACGCGGCCGCCAGCTGTCTGCCATCGCTGACAGGACCCGCGCGCTACGCCCCGATGACATCGTACTTGTAACAACACTGCGCAACGAAAAGGTGCGCCTGCCCTACTTCCTTCGCTACTATCGCCAACTGGGCGTCGGGCATTTCATGGTGGTCGATAATGGGTCCACCGACGGGTCGCGGGAGTATCTGGCAGACCAGGCTGATGTTTCTCTCTGGGCAACCGGGGCAAGCTACAAGCGCGCACGTTACGGCATTGACTGGATGAATGCGCTCCTGAGCCGGTACTGCCATCGCCGCTGGGCGCTCACCGTCGATGTCGACGAGTTCTTCATTTATCCGTTTTGTGACAGCCGCTCGCTTGGCGCGCTCACCGATTGGCTTTCAGCCTCCTCCATCCGTTCGTTTGGCGCGCTGCTCGTCGATATGTATCCGCGCGGGCCGGTGGATGCCGAACCCTACCGCGCAGGCCAGAATCCTTTTGAGATCGCCGGATGGTTCGACAGCGGGAACTACACGATCACACGGAACCCGAAGTTCGGAAATCTCTGGATCCAAGGGGGGGCGCGCGCGCGTGTTTTCTTTGCCGAACAGCCCGCCCTTGCGCCGGCCCTCAACAAAATTCCCCTCGTGCGGTGGGAGCGGAGGTTCGCTTATGTCAGCTCGACACACAATATTCTCCCCCGGGGCCTGAACCGTGTTTATGATGAGTGGGGGGGTGAGAAGGCTTCTGGTTGCCTTCTGCATGCCAAGTTTCTGGATACCTTCGCTGCGAAATCGGCGGAAGAGTTGGTGCGCAAACAGCATTATGCGGCAAGCCGGGAATACCGCGCCTACGAACGCGCGGCGGGCCGGAACCCCCAGCTGTGGTGTGAGTGGTCCGAGAAATATGTGAACTGGCAGCAGATGGAGACACTGGGCCTCATGTCGAAGGGCAATTGGGCATGAGTGTTGGCTTCATTATGCTAGTGCACGAACCCCTGCAGCGTGCGCGGCAAGTGGCACGGCATTGGGCTGCGGCGGGCTGCCCGATCATGATACATGTGGACAAAGCCGTGCCTCGGCCTGTGTTCGAAGCATTCCGGCGCGACATGGAAGACCTGCCGCAGATCCGATTTTCGGCGCGCCACCGCTGTGAATGGGGCACGTTCTCTCTCGTCGACGCAACGCAAACCGCGGCGGAAGAGCTGCTGTCGGCGTGCCCCGACCTTCAGCATGTCTACCTCGCATCCGGCGCCTGCCTGCCCCTGCGGCCGGTGGATGAGTTGCGCAGCTTCCTTGCCAAACACCCCGATAGCGATTTCATCGAAAGCGTCACCACCACCGATGTCCCTTGGACGATTGGGGGGCTTGATAGCGAACGCTTCGATTTCAGTTTCCCGTTTTCATGGAAACGGCAGCGCTATTTGTTTGATCGCTGGGTCAGGCTGCAGCGCCTCTTGGGCCGCAAGCGCCCCATCCCTGATGGCCTTGACCCCCATCTTGGGTCGCAGTGGTGGTGCCTCACGCGCAGAACGCTCGAGGCGATCCTTGGCGATCGCCGCCGTGGCACGTTTGAGCGGTACTTCCGCCGCGTTTGGATTCCCGATGAAAGCTATTTTCAGACGCTCACGCGCCTGCACGCGCGTAAGATCGAAAGCCGCTCACTGACGCTGTCGAAGTTCGATTTCCAGGGCAAGCCGCACATCTTCTATGATGACCACCTGCAGCTTCTGCACCGCTCCGATTGCTTTGTGGCGCGCAAGATCTGGCCGCGCGCCAACAGGCTCTATGATAGCTTCCTTTCGCCAAATCCATTCGAAGAAAACGCCGCCCCGCCCAATGCCGGGCAGATCGATCAGATCTTTGCCCGCGCTGTTGATCGGCGCACGCGGGGCCGCCCGGGGCTTTACATGCAAAGCCGGTTCCCGAACTGGGATTGGGAGAATGGAAAGACCGCCGCACCCTACGGCATTCTGAGCGGCTTCGGTGATCTCTGCGAGGCGTTTCCGGACTGGCTGGCCCGCACAACCGGCTGCCGCGCCCATGGCCATCTCTTCGCGCCCGAACGGGCTGAATTCGCGGGCGACCTGACCACGTTCGCAGGTGGGCTCAGCAGCGATCCGCGGTTGCGCGACTACAACCCCGAGGCATTCCTCGCGAACTTGATCTGGAACACCCGCGGCGAACGCCAGAGTTTTCTATACGGTGCGCGCGATACCCAGAAGATCCAGCGCTTCATATGTGCCGATCCCAACGCACATATCGCGCTTGTCACCGGGGCATGGGCGATCCCGCTCTTCCGCTCCGGCCGCCCTTTGGGTGATATCAGGGCAGAATCCGCAAGGCTGCAAAAGATTGAAGCCACCTTCCTCAAACGGCTGCGCGCCCCGCACACCCGTGCCCGCGCACGGATCTGGACGATGGCGGAGTTTCTCGAAAACCCCGCCGAGCCGCTTCTAACGGTGGCCGCCGATCTTGGCGGCAAACTGCGGCCGCCGCTTGCGGAGATGCCGCATTTGCAGAACCTCGAGGGTTTTGACAGCTTCGTTCAAGCCCTACGAAACGAGGGCATGCACCCGCACTTGATGGGAGAGCTGCCGGCCGTAGAACGCTCCGACACCGCGCTGCCGGCGCGCTATGGCGCGCAGCGCACCACCCGGTAAGCAATGGCTCCGCGCTTCGACTTCTTTGTGATCCTGGCCGACATGCGCACCGGCTCGAACGCACTGGAAGAAGCGCTCAGTGGCTACGACAGACTGAAGAGCTACGGCGAGGTGTTTAACCCGCAGTTCATCGGCAAATCGGGCCAAACCAGCCTGCTCGGCCGCACAATGGCGATGCGAGATGACGATCCCGAAGCGATGATCGCCGCGCTTCGAGGCGCATCCGATGGCATCGCCGGCTTTCGCCTCTTCAGCGATCACGATCCGCGCGTACTTGAGATGTGCCTGAAAAACCGCAAATGCGCCAAGATCATCCTCACCCGCAACCCGGCCGAAAGCTACGTCTCGCTCAAGATCGCGCGGGCCACCGGACAATGGTGGTTGGGCGATATAAGCACCGCCAAGCCAGGGCGAGCGATCTTCAATGGCGATGAGTTCGACCGGTATCTCGACGCCCGTCAAACCTACCTCGCCACAATCCGACAGCAGCTTCAGCAGACCGGGCAAACGGCATTCTTGATCGACTACTCAGAACTGCAGAATAGCGACGTGATCGACGGTGCGGCGCGCTTTCTGGGCGCGGGCCCACGCACCGAAAAGTCAGGCCGCAAAGGAAAGATCCAGAACCCCCGGCCAATGGAAGAAAAGGTTTCGAACTTCGCGGAAATGAAGGCCGCGCTTGCGGGGCGTGATCCGTTCGGCTTGGACGCCGCCCCGGAGTTCGAGCCAACGCGCGGCCCCAACGTGCCTGCCTTTGCAACCTGCCTCACCGCGCCCCTGCTGTACCTGCCCGTCAAATGCGCGGGGGAAGAGCGGGTCTTTCAGTGGATGCGGGCCGTGGATGGCGGGGCCGAGGGCAGCCCCGAGATCGGGCGCACACAAAAGCAGCTCCGGCAGTGGAAGCGGCGGCGCGGGCGGCACGCGGCCTTCACCGTAATCGCCCATCCCGTTGCGCGGGCGTGGGAGGCATTCTGCCGTTTCATCCTACCTGCCGAACCCCCTGCTTTCACCGCGATTCGCACGACCCTGATCAAATCCCACGGGCTTGTTTTGCCCGATGACCCTTCCGACGATGGGTTCGGCCCCCACGAAGCCGCGGCCGCCTTCGCGGGATTTCTAAGGTTTCTCAAGGGCAATCTCAGCGGCCAGACCGCCATTCGGGTGGACAGCGCTTGGGCGTCTCAGGTGAATGTGCTTCAGGGTATGTCGCGGGCCGTGATCCCCGACTTGGTGATCCGCAGCTCAGAGCTTGGGGAAGATCTTTCGCGTCTTGCCCGTGCCCATGGCGCCAAGGCCCCGCAGTTGCCAGACGAAGAACCGCCAGGGCCCCTGCCCCTGTCTGCGATCTATGATGACGAGATCGAGGCGGCCGCCCGCGCCGCCTATCAGCGGGATTATATGATGTTCGGCTTCGGGGCCTGGCGCGCGCCTTAGGCCGCCCGCGTTGCCCGCACATCAGTTAGAAGGGCGTGAAGCGTGGCGGCGTCGCCATTGGCCCGCAGCTTGGCGCAGAGCGTTGCGTCGCGCATCGTGCGGGAAACGAGCGCCAGCGCCTTGAGGTGTTCGACCCCCGCATCCTCAGGCGCAAAGAGAGCAAACACCAGATCAACCGGAAGCCGATCCACCGCATCGAAATCAATAGGTTTCTCCAGGCGCGCGAAGACCCCGACCACATGATCAACACCGGCGATCCGGGCATGTGGCAGCGCCACGCCATGGCCGACACCGGTGGGCCCGAGGCTTTCACGTTCCTGAAGCGCGTCAAAGGAACGGCCCGAAGGCACACCAGTGATCGTTTCCATCACCTCACCGATCTCTTGGAAGAGGCGCTTCTTGCTCGTGGTCGACGAGAAGATGCGCACGGCGTCTTGCGATAGCAGCGAATGGAGTTCCATGTTTGGTACTCTTTCCCTTGTCAGTGGCGAAATCCGGCCCCCCAAGGCCGGGCGAGGCAGTCTACTTTGGATCGATCCAGCCAATATTGCCGTCGTCGCGGCGGTAGACGATATTGATAGCGCTCTCCTGCCCGTCTTTGCGGAACACAAGAACCGGCGCACCGGCCAGTTCCATCTGCATGACGGCCTCGCCCACAGTCAGCGAGGGGATCTTGGTTTCAATTTCAGCGATAATGATGGGTTGTAGCGTTTCGGGCTCTGCTTCTTCGGCATGGTCCGAGCCAGCGAGAATGTACGACGCGGCGCCTGAAACCTCAACGGGGTTCGCGCGTTCGCGGTGGTGATCCTTCAGCCGGCGCTTGTAGCGACGCAGCTGTTTCTCCATCTTGTCCGCGCACTTTTCAAACGCGGCATAGATCTCATGCTCATGCGCCTTGGCTTGCGCCGTCAGGCCGGTGGACAGATGCACTGTCGCCTCGCAGACAAACTCATGGGCGCTCTTCGAAAACACCACCTGCGCATCGGTGGGGCGTTCAGCGTATTTCTGAACAACCGCGCCCAGCTCATTCTCCACATGGGTGCGCAGGGCATCGCCGATATCAATCTGTTTGCCGCTGATCTGGTATTGCATTCAACCTCCCGCGTGATGCGATGGCAGCACGGCCCCCGCCGTACGCCGCGTCTCGGCCCCCATCACCGATGGTATGGAAAACTGCGCACGCCCCTCATAGCCCCGGCGCGATCCAATGATTGTGGCCGAGCCCGTTCAGGCCTGGCCGCGCTCTAGGGTATTTGGGTCACCAACGCCAGAGCTTGTCAACGCAAAGCGCCTGGCATGCGGCGAATTTGTCTGCAATTACAAGATGTAGGGTTGAATGTCGCCAACGCCACTACAAGCCGCTCATCCAATTCGGAAATGCTGCCCAAGGTAAACGCGGCGCACGTTCTCATCCTGCACAACTTCCTCAGTCGTACCGCTCATAAGCACTTGGCCATCATGCAGAATATAGGCGCGATCGACGATCTCGAGCGTTTCGCGCACATTGTGATCAGTGATCAGAACACCGATCCCGCGGGTCTTTAGATCCGCCACCAGCGTGCGGATTTCGCCAACTGCAATTGGGTCCACCCCCGCGAAGGGTTCGTCGAGCAACAGGTATTTGGGGTTAGCGGCCAGGCAGCGCGCAATCTCCACCCGCCGCCGCTCCCCGCCCGAAAGCGCGAGGGCTGGCGCCTGCCGCAAATGCGTCATCGAGAAATCCGAAAGCAATTCATCCAACCGCTCATGCCGGGTTGTCCGGTCGCGTTCGGTGATCTCGAGGATCGCCATGATATTGTCTTCCACCGACAGCCCGCGAAAAATCGAAACCTCTTGCGGCAGATATCCGATCCCAAGACGCGCGCGCCGGTACATTGGCAGGGTGGTCACATCCCGGCCATCAACGATCACTTGCCCGCCCTCTGGCCGAACAAGGCCGGCGATCGAATAAAAACACGTCGTCTTTCCAGACCCGTTCGGGCCCAAAAGCGCCACCACTTCACCGCGCGACAGCGATAAGCTGACATCACGGATGACGAGACGCTTCTTATAGCTTTTCCGGAGGGAGCGGACTTCGAGGCCAGCAGCCGCGGCAGCGATACGAAGGTCAGGGGCTGTCATCAATTCTCCTGCGCCTGAAATACGGTGCGCACGTTGCCCTGCATTTGGCCGGTACCCGTTTCAAGATCAACGGCAAAGCGATCGCCGGAGATCACGGCCTGGCCCTGAGTAAGTACGACCGATCCAAGCATCGTCAGGCTGCCATCTTCAAGATCGTAGACCGCCTCGGCACTCTCGGCGGCATCGCCGGAATTCAGAAGCCGCACGCCACCCCTGGCAACCATCCGCCGGATGCCGCCGCCGGGCGACTCATCCGCGGTTTCGTATTCGATTTCCACTTCTGCCGCCGTCAGCGTCAGGTCGCCTTGTTGAACGGTGACGCCGCCAGAAAACACCGCACTTCCATCTTCCTGATTTACGGAAAGCTCTTCGGCAGCAACTTCCACCGGCGTATCCCCTGCGATAGCAAGGTTGCCCAGCGAGATCTGGGTGCCCTGCGCCAAAGCTGCGAGCGGAAGCGCGCAGGCAAGCGTAGCGGCCAATCCAGTTGCAAGCCAGCGCACTAGCGATCCCCTTTCGGCTTCGGCGCATATAGCAGGTTCACTCCGCCTTGGAAAACCAGAACAAGCGCCGCCTTCGACCCTTCGCTCACCCGCATGCGCCCGGCATCGAGCGTGCCGAACGGCGTGGTAGCCCGAACCGGGCGCTCGGTCACGATATCCACCCGGTCCAAATGGCTGACGAGATCTTCCGCAGTCACATCGAAACCGTCAGAGGTGATCACCTCCACCGCCCCATCGAAACGCGCCTGCCGCGACTCGAAATCGAGATGCCCCAAGGCCGCCTCGGTTTCGATGCGTCGCCCAGTTTGCGTTTCGATCAGCCCTGAAAGAGCGCGCGCGTTGAGTTGCTGCAAGGAAGTACTCTCCGGCTGAACGCTTTCGGCCGTAAGATGAATGGCAGATCCGTTGGGGCTAACGCCTACGTAGCTTGGGTCAGACAGGATGTCGCTGTCGCCCACTGTAATGCCGTCAACCGTGGCAAACGGGATCTGCCGCTCGGCATCGGGGCTGCGGGCCAACAGGAACACGGTAGACAAAATGCCCAGCGCGGCGAGCGGCAGCAAGACCTTCAACCAACGCACGAGGCGCGAGTAAAATCGTTCGCCGCGGCTCAACTTGCACGCCCTGATCGATTAATGCGCGAAAATGTCGATCTCAGGCCAACCTGCAAGATCAAGCTTAGCCCGCGCCGGAAGAAACGCGAAACACTGATCGGCAATCTCGGTGCGGCCTTCGCGGGCGAGACGGGCATCAAGCACCTCTTTCAAGCGATGCAGGTATAATACGTCCGAGGCGGCATATTCCAGTTGCGCCTCGGTCAGTTCGGCAGCGCCCCAATCGCTCATCTGCTGCTGTTTTGAAATATCAATGCCCAGAAGCTCATCAAGCAGGTTCTTCAAACCATGCCGATCCGTATAGGTGCGGGTTAGCTTAGAGGCGATCTTCGTGCAGTAGACGGGCGCCGTCAGAACACCAAACGCATTGAGTAGCGCCGCGATATCGAAGCGCCCGAAATGGAACAATTTCAAGACAGCCGGATCGACAAGCATGCGGCACAAGTTCGGGGCCGAACCCTGCGATTGTGCAATTTGCACGATATGCGCGGTGCCGTCGCCCCCGGAAACCTGAACAACACAAAGCCTGTCGCGATGCGGATTGAGGCCCATCGTTTCACAATCGATCGCAACCATCGGGCCAAGATCGAGCCCCTCGGGAAGATCGTTTTGATGCAGATAATTCGACACGTTTAGCCGCCGGGGCGTTCGGTGCTCAGGAGCGGCACCATAGGCCCATTCTAGAGTGATCGTTTGGTGTCTCGCGGCCCCACAGATGCAAGGCCCTTAACTCGTCCAGCGCCCTCGCGGGTGAATGTGTTTCTCCTGAAAACACCGCCCCCCGCCGAAAGGTGCACGCTCCTTAGGCGAAGTGGACAAGGGGCTCAATGGGGTGACGACACAAGAGAGTTCACCAGAGTGAGCCGGAAGACGTCACCGGGCAGTGCAAACCGCGCAGCCACAATCGCTCCAACTGGCTCCAACGAAACGGGCGCGCCGTGGCAACCGCTTTCGTTGTTTTCGATCGTTTGCACCCACTCTTTCACAAGTGCCAACTCGTACGGGCCGCGAGCGCGTACAGACCCGTCGAATTGTTAAAAAAGCGCTTCTGGCCGCTAAAGGTTGCTAAACGATTCCGCCCCTTTCTTCCGTCAACGGCTCACGGGCCGACGGGTTTAACCTGATTTAGGGGTCGCCAATGCCATGGCTTTCCAAAGCGACGAAACAGTTCCTCATAACTGGCCTGCTGCAGCTTACCCTTGCGGGCTCTGCGGTGGCGTCTACCGTCCTCAATGATCCGCCGCTCAACGTATATCTCAGCGCCGACATGACGCACACCTCGGCGGTGGGCGAAAGTCTGCGTCTTGGGCTGCAAGCCGGACTAATCGAGGGCGCTGGTCGATATGGCGGGCCGGCGCCGCAGGTGATTGTCCGAGATCATAAGAACAATATGCGACGCACCGAGCGCACGTTCGACGAAGCATACCATGATCCACATACCCTGGCTGTAGTCGGCGGCATGCATTCACCGCACTACCTGCGGCACGGGCCAAAAATGAATGAGCGAAAAATGGTGCTTATGCTTCCTTGGTCTGCCGGGGGGACGCTCACACGTATGGC